>CAZWGA010000025.1:0-74759 GCA_964633285.1 uncultured Solibacteraceae bacterium
CGGCTGACGGAGTTCGGCCTGGTGCTGGGAACAGTTAAGTACATGTCGCCCGAACAGGCGCGCGGACAAGCGGCCGGTCCTCCAACCGACATCTACTCGCTTGGCATGGTTTTCTACGAATTGATCGCCGGACGTTATCCTTTCTCTTCCGACACCGCAGTCGGCTACTTGCATGCCATCACCTTGCAGACACCGCCAAGGCTCGCGGGTATCCCCAAAACTCTCGATGCGCTCATCACACGAATGCTCGATAAGGACGCGGCGCGACGTCCAACCGCAGACGAGGTTCGGCAGGAGCTCGACGCAATCGAGAAGGGTTCCTCCACTCCGATTGCTCCGGGTCTGCCTGCGAATGCAGACGGCCGCCGCCGGACACCTTCGAAATGGGTGGCGGCCGCGGGATTCGCGGTCATTCTCGCGTTATCGATGTATCTGTTCATCTATCTGTCCAACCGGCCGGGTTCCTCGACCTCCACCGGTTCGTCGATCCGCTCGATTGCTGTGCTTCCGCTCGACAACTATTCGGGGGACGACAAGCAAGAGTATTTCGCCGAAGGAATGACCGATGAATTGACGGCCACGCTGGCAAACATCAGTCAACTGCGTGTGATTTCTCGCGGATCGGCAATGCAGTTTAAAGGGGCGCAACGGCCTGCGACGCCGGTTATCGGCCGCACGTTGAACGTCGATGCCATTGTCGAAGGAGCCGTACTTCGCTCGGGCGACAAGGTCCGCATCACGATCCAATTGATCGATGCGCGCGGGGACCGGCATCTTTGGTCCAAGAGTTTCGAGCGCACGTCGGGCGACGTGCTCGCCCTACAGGACGAACTGGCGTCGACCATCGCCAATGAGATTCATGTGCAATTGACGCCGGCCGAAAAGACGCGGCTCGCGGCAGCGCGCAAGGTGAATCCGGCTGCGTACGACGCTTACCTGAGAGGCCGTTACTTCTTTAACCGGCCAAGCGATGAAAACCTCGCGAAGGCAATCTCGCAGTTTGAAGAGGCGATCACCCTGGATCCTGATTTCGCGCCGGCATATTCCGGGTTGTCCGACGCATATCTGTGGGCGGGTTGGAACGAAGGGTTTCTGACCGCGGCTGAAGCCAGGCCGAAAGCGAAAGCTGCCGCGGAAAAAGCAGTTCAACTCGACGGCAATTCCGCCGAAGGACATACATCGCTTGCGGTCTTCAAGCTTTTCTACGAATACGATTGGAAAGGCTCGGAAGCGGAGTTCAGGCAGGCATTCGCGCTCAACCCGAACTACGCGTTCGCCCACGATCAGTTCGCGCTCGGACTCGCCCTCCAGTTGCGCCTGGCGGAATCGATTTCTGAAAGCCGGCGCGCGGCGGACCTCGATCCGCTGTCGCCGCAGATACTTCTCGACGCCACCATCGCGCCGGCCTGGGAACGGCGATTTGAAGATGCGAAAGATCTTGTGAAACGGAGCAGCGAACTCGATCCCTCATTCTTCCTTCCTGCGTGGGAGAATGGATGGATCGACATCCAGGCCGGGAAGGTCACGGAAGCAATCCCGGAATTGCTCAAAGCAAAATCGATGAACTCACCCGCGTTTGCCGGAGCGTGGCTCGGCTACGCTTACGGCGCTTCCGGCGATCGCATCCGCGCGCAGGCGGAGCTCGCTGAATTGAAGAGCAAGGCACTGCGAGGATATGTATCCCCGTTCAACCTCGCCCTGATTTATATGGGGCTCGGGGATCGCGAGCGGGCGTTAAGCTACCTGGATCAATCGTACGCCGCCGACTCACAATGGCTCGGCTGGCTCAAGGGAGATCGCGTCTGGAACCCATTGCGATCCGATCCGCGCTTTGTGGCGCTCATGAAGAGACTTCGCTTCGAGATATAACGCCGTCTATTTAGCGCCTAAATTCTGTATAGGCGATGCGGGTGTTATCATCTCGCCGGAGAAACCAAAAGGGGGACAAGATGAAACAGATCAACAGACGTGGTTTTGTAAAGACTGCCGGAGCGCTTCTGTCGGCGCCGGCGCTCGTGGGGCTTCCGGCCTTTGCGGCACAGGCACAGGCTCCTAACACCAGCGACCTGCGCGTGGATAAGGACATTGTTTTTGGCAAGGGCGGCGATATGGATCTGCTGCTGGACGTTTATCATCCGCCTCAGGGTGTGACACCAAAGCGGATGGCGATCATTCATCTGTTCGGCGGTGGTTTCTTCACGGGCAGCAAGAACGCGGGTTACATCGTTAACGATGTGCGGGCGCTCGGGAAACTCGGATACACGAACATCTCCGCGAACTATCGTCTGACGAGCCAGGGCTTGTGGCCTGCGCAGATCCACGACACGAAGGCCGCGATCCGCTGGGTCCGCGCGAACGCCGGCAAGATCGGCATCGATGCCGACAAGATCGCCATCTGTGGATACTCCGCAGGGGGTATGCTTTCGCTGCTGGCGGCCGGCACGAACGGCATTGCCGAGTTCGAAGGCAATGGCGGCAACGCCGGTGTCAGTTCAAACGTGCAGGCCAGTATCGGCGTCTATCCTCTCGCGAGTACGGCGATCGCAGGGGCGTTGTTTCCGACAAACGTGAGCGCGGAAGAGCGGACGAAGATGATCGAAGCCGCGGGTCCCGCCAAATACATCGCCAAAACCTTCGCTCCTACGATCTTCATTCACGGTACGGCCGACACAACGGTGCCGTTGTCGTCGAGTCTCGATTTTTTCAATAAGCTCACTGCCGCCGGAGTGCCTACCTCGATTACAACGATTCAAGGCGCCGCTCACGCGTTCGACAACAACGCGCTCGACGCCGTTGAAGTGATGGCGCATTCGATCGATCTGTTCCTCGACCGGCTGATTGTGAATCCCAAACCCTATCCGGGCTTCGGTGGCGGCGGTGGACGCGGCGGGCAAGCCCCGCGTGGCGGGCAGGCTCCAAGAGGCGGCCGCGGGCAGAATTAAGATTGTTGTTTCATCTCAGGGGTCGATGAGGAGCAATCAATTCGACCGTAGGAAAGTACGTTCGGTACCGCGGCGCATCTCGAGTCAAGAGGCGAAAACCCGCGACGGCCGCATGTGCGCCAATATAGAAGTCGGGCAGCGGCGAGGCATGCCTGCCGCCTCTCTGCCGATACCGAAGAAATGCTTTGCCGGCAAGGAAGGTGGCCTCGTAAGGAAGCGGGTCCCGGCGATAGATGTCCGCTGGAATCGCCTTCTCGACATCTTCTATTCTGTGATATCCGATCGAAACCTCTGCGTAAATCAGTGCGTTAATAACCAGCGTGGTTTCGTTCGCTGCGTTTTCGAGTGCCCTCGAAGACCAGGATTGCCATACCGGGTCGGCTGTTGCGATGTCCAGGAGAACGTTACTGTCGACCAGAATCGGCTTCACTTTGTCTTTCTCGTCAAAGCGAGAATCTGGTCGGTGCTCATGTTCACATCCGCGCTCCCTCGGAGTCTGGCGACAATCTCACTTCCCCTGCCGCGCTTCCTGGACCGAACTTTGATCAATCGCGCCGCATTCCCTCGAACCTCGAAATCGACCTCAGTGTTCGGCAAAATTCCGAGCTTCTCGCGGACTTCGATCGGAATGGTCACCTGACCTTTGGATGTCACCCGCATGTATTACTCCTACTGGTAATACTACGGCCAAACTGTTCAGCTCGCAAACACCGCCTTGAGGAGTGCGCGGGACGCGCTACAGTGTGGCGTTGTAGTGACGCGATCGGCGCCGCTGATGTTAGCCTGTTTCCGTGCGCAAGTCCGACGCAGCCGAGATATTGTCAATTGATGGACGGGAAGTACGCATAACGCATCCCGGCAAACTTTACTTTTCCACTCAGGTCAAGCTCACCAAATTGGATCTGGTGAAGTACTACCTCGCTGTGGCGCCGGGCGCGCTGCCTGGAATTCGCGATCGCCCCATTGTCCTCAAGCGCTTTGTGGATGGCGCCGAAGGCGAGGCGTTCTATCAGAAGCGGGCGCCGGAGCGGCGGCCGGAATGGTTGCGCGCGGTTACGCTCTCTTTTCCATCGGGCCGCAAAGCCGATGAGATCGTCGTTGACGATACCGCGGGATTAGCGTGGATTGTGAATCTCGGGTGTATCGAGCTGCATCCGCATGCGGTGCGCACCCGGAATCTCGATCATCCGGACGAACTGCGCATCGATCTCGATCCCGGCCCGGGAGTGGCATGGGATGACGTGCGCCGGGTTGCTCTCGAAGTGAAATCGCTTCTGGAAGAACTGGGTTTGCGGGGCTGGCCCAAGACAAGCGGCTCCCGCGGAATGCACGTCAACGCGCGCATTCATCCGCGTTGGAGTTTTATGGAAGTGCGCCGTGCAGCGCTCGCGCTGGCACGAGCCATCGAACGGCGGGCTCCCGCATTGGCGACATCGAAATGGTGGAAAGAGGAGCGTCATGGCGTTTTCCTCGACTACAACCAGAATGCGAAAGATCGAACGACGTGTTCCGCTTATTCGGTGAGACCGCTTCCGGACGCGCGTGTGTCCGCACCCCTTCACTGGAACGAGGTTACGGACTGCAATCCCGCAGACTTCACTGTGCTCAGTGTTCCGGGGCGGTTCGCGGAAATCGGCGATCCGCACGCGGGCATGGATGCGGCGGCCGGTTCACTCGAAAAACTTCTCGATCTTGCAGCCGAAGATGAAGCCGCCGGTCTCGGCGATGCGCCATGGCCTCCGCACTTTCGAAAAATGAAAGGCGAGGCGTCCCGCGTGGCGCCTTCGCGCGCAGCAAAAAAGCCGCGGATGAAGATGCCGCTTCTGGTCATCGCAAACTCACCGGATAAACAAGCCGCCCTTGCAGGCCTCGAAAAATGGAAGAAGAAGTATCCCGAAGCAGCCAGACTTCTCGCGGTTGACGACATCCTGATCGATTCCATGCGCGGGCGCTCATCCACATGGACTCGTATCCGGGTGAATCTGCGTCACGTGCCCGAAGAGCTGCGCCCGCCGCAAGAGACTCCCAGTCCCGATGACGATCCCACACGCGAGTGGCGTAATTCGGTGTCAGAGGCCTAAATCACCCAAATTCCTTCTTCAGACAACAGTGAGCTGAATTTGGGTGATTTAGGCCTCTGACACCGAATTAAAGATTGAGGCCAGTTCATGCGGCGGCACGATTTCGAGTTGAGCATATGTGCACTCGGCCGGCTTCTTATCCGTGCGCCATCGGCGAAACTGCGCCAGATGCCGGAAGCGGCGGCCCTGCATGTGTTCATATGCGACTTCCACCACAAGCTCGGGACGAAGCGGTTCCCACGACAGATCTTTGCCCTGACTCCAGCGGCTTTGTCCGCCGGGCATGCGATGACCTGCTTCGCCGTTTGCGGCGTCGAGTTCGGCCCATCGCTTCCATGGATGACCGGCCAGCGCGTCACGGCGATACGGAGCGAGGTAGTCCACGAGATCGCGGCGTGTCTGGTTAGTGAAGCTTCCGCACACGCCGACATGCTGCAGGACGCCCGTTTCATCAAAGAGTCCGAGCAGGAGTGAGCCCACCGCTGTTTGTCCGCTGTTCTTGTGCCATCGAAAGCCCGCGACCACACAATCGCAATCACGCTCGTGTTTGACTTTCAGCATGACGCGCTTGTTCGATTCATACGTTCCCAGGACCGGCTTGGCGATGACTCCATCGAGACCGGCTCCCTCGAAACGCCGAAACCAGTCCGCTGCCAGATCGGGATCGCTCGTGGCGGGCGTCAGGTGAATCGGCGGCGCCACAGATGAAAACATCGATTCCATTTTTGAGCGCCGTTCCCGAAATGCCGCGTTCCTCAAATCCTGACTGCCTTCCGAGAGAAGATCGAAGAACACGATCGAGGCCGGAGTCTCTTCAGCGAGCAGCTTTACCCGCGACGCCGCAGGATGAATGCGAAGCTGCAGCGCCTCGAAGTCGAGCGCGCCATCCCTGGCGATGACGATTTCACCATCAAGCACGCAACGGGCGGGAAGCTGCGATCGGAGCGCTTCGAGTAATTCGGGAAAGTAACGATTCAAGGGTTTCTCGTCGCGGCTCTGGATCAGGATTTCGCCGCCGTCGCGAAAAATCAATGCACGAAATCCGTCCCATTTGGGTTCGAAGATCCAGGTTCCGGCCGCCGGCAGTTCGCCCACACGTTTGGCGAGCATCGGCAGAATCGGCGGATTCACTGGAAGATTCACGCGTTCACTCCTCCCGCAATGCTACATCCGGGCGTATAGTCACCGCATGAAGCGTTTCCTTCTTCCATTGATTTTTTCTGCGATGCTTTTCACCCAGGGTGCATGGGTGGTTTACACGCAGAATGCGAAGCCCCCGGGACCGTTGCGCATTCAGAAGGTCAAGGGCGAGCTGTACATGATTTCGGGAGAAGGCGGGAACGTGGCCGTATATGTCACGCCCGAAGGAGTCGTGTTGGTGGACGACATGTTCGATCGAAACCACGCGGACATTCTGGCTCAGGTGAAGTCGGTTACCGATCAACCCATCAAATACGTCATCAATACGCATCAGCACGACGATCATGCGGGTGGGGATCTCAAGATGCTGCCGATCGCCGAGGTGATTGCCCACGAAAACGCCCGGGCGAACCTCACACATATCCGGCAGCCGTACTACGAGGACACGCCCGGCACCCCGATCGGATTGCCGCGCATTACGTTTTCGGACGAATTTTCGATTCACCTGGCCGGCAAAGAAGTGCGCGCAAAATATTTCGGACGCGGTCACACAAACGGTGATGCCGTCATCTACTTCTCAGACCTGAAAGTCATTCACACCGGAGATCTCTTTCTCGGACGCCAACCGGCGCGCGGCGCCGAAACGAAACCTCCCGGCGTGAACATCTATGTGGATTACGCGCAGGGCGGGAGTTTCTTTGATTGGACTCGAACTCTCGATGGCGTCATGCAACTCGACTTCGACACCGTCATTCCGGGCCACGGCCCCGTTTCAACGAAGGCGGACGTCGCCCGATTCCGTTCCGACCTCGAAACGATGCGCAATCGGCTGGTTCTCCTTGCCGCGGCGGGCAACAACAAAGAAGAGATTCTCAGAGTTCTCGAAGCCGACTATGGCTGGAGATCCACAGGGTGTCCGCTCACGCCACCCACCGCAGGTTGCCTGCAGTTTCAGCAGTCGGATGCGATGCTCAACGAGTTGAAGCAACCAGGTTCACACGACTAGGAGGATTCCAATGGAAACGATTATTGCGAGACTGATTGAGGATTTCGAAAAAGGAAGAATGGACCGGCGGCAACTCATCAAGAGTCTCGCCGTGGCTTCTACCGCGGCGTCCGCCCTGGTTTCTTCACGGCCACTTTCGGCAGAAGGACAAGGGTTCAAGACGATCGCTCTCGATCACATCTCATATCAGGTCAGCGATTATAAAAAGACACGTGATTTCTACGCGGACCTGATGGGGATGAGCGTTTCGGGCGACAACGGAACCAGCCAGTGCACGTTGCATTTTGGCGATGCGTCCGTTATTGCGCGCAATCGCCGCCAGCCTGCGCCCGCGGATGCTGCTGTGAAATCGGTGATCGATCACGTCGCGTTCAAAATCGACAACTGGAATACCGATCGGGTGAAAGCGGAACTCGAGCGCCGAGGGCTGGCGCCACGTCTGGATACCGGCGGCGGAGACGGCTACGCCAGCTTTCATGTGAAGGATCCCGATGGATGGGATCTTCAAATCAGCGGCGATCCCAAACCCGGCGATCCGCTCTACAAGAAGAAGGCCTGAGCTGGTCCTGAAAAATCCTGAATAAAACTCCGCACGGTCAGACGTGCCTTACTTCCGTAATTCAACTGCGTAGACGTGAGTCTGGCCGTAAATATTGGACCGGAAGATGATCCATTTCTGATCCGGAGTAAAGGTGACGTTCGGTTCGAGGTTGTAATCGTGTTGACTGAGGTTCACCAGTTTTTCGGCTGAGAGCGCGCCGTTCTCCGGCTTGAACAGATAAATCCACTGCCCGTTGCCCGGGGCCGCGACGCTTCGCGGACCTCCGCCGTCTCCGGCGAAAAGCTTTCCATCGGGCGAAGCATTAAAGTGTACCGACCACTCCGCTCGCGCTACTTTGTATCGGAACTGCTCGCCCGTTGCGAGGACGTAACCGGCGAGCCAGAATTCCTTTCCTTTCGGCGTCTGCAGGTCATACCAGATCGTTTTGCCGTCTGCGCTGAAAAACTCATGGCCTGCAATTTCCATCTCCATCGTCCTCGTATGAATCTTGCGAAGGCCGCTACCATCAGCGCGAATCGTCCATATGCGATCCACTTTGTGCCACGGTCCTTCATGACAGAACATCAGAAGTTCCGGATCGGACGGAGAAAACTGAACGTGATTGAGCCAGTCCGTGCTGTGATGAAATGTTTTCACTTCGCCGGTCTTGATGTTGATTGTATAGAGCGACATCGGCTGGCGCGCTTCCCAGCGGGCTTCAAGACTCGCGCCGCGGGGCAGTGATGGACGGGGACCGGTTCCTTCTTCAACGAGGCTGCCGCCAAGCATCGTTTCATCGGCGTTCACGGTAAAGCCGGACCCGGAGCTCAACACCCGTCTTTCAACGATCGCTCTCGTTACACCGGTGTCGAGATGCGTCGCATAAACCGTGCCGTCCTTGAGATAGAACACCTGGCGCGATTTCTTACCGACAACAACGTTACTGATTCGTCCCTGGACCAGAGGTTCGACTTTGAGTGTCTTGAGATTAATCGTCGAAAGACCCACGGTCGTGGTGACCACCATCTTGTCGCCGCTTGCGGTGTATGCGTTCTGGTGAAAATACAAACTCGCGGTTCCGCTTTCAACGGACAGCCGGATAATCCGGTGGCCTGTTGCCGGATCGACCCATTCTTTCGGCGGCGCTTCGGCCATCGCGAACGTTGCGCTAAGCAGAGTCGCTAATACTGCTGTTCTGATCACAATGGCGTCATTCTGTCAGAAGTAGAGTTTCAACGCGATTTGAATAAAGCGCGGTGTGTAACCCGACCTCCCTGGCGTGACATCCAGATAGCCCCAGCGGTCCGGCGTATAGGCCTGACGCAGCCGGTAGAGCTGAAGTCCCTGTACAGTCGTGATGTCGAACGAATTTGCGTTCATGGAGAAAAAGCCCTCAGGCACGGGAGTATGGAAGAAGTCCGGACGCAATGTTTGAGTGCCACGGATGCGGTTATTGATGATGACATCGTTGATGGCGCTCATCATCACCGTTCCTGCCGCAGTTGTTCTTGCCGGCCGCGCGGTTGAGAACGCCGCCCATGCGTCGTATTCCGCGTTCGTCAAGGTGGCTTCGTTGGGAGCAGCGAAGATCTCTCCCGCATCTTCGAGTCTTCCAATGCGAAATATCGGATGGTTAAACGCATTGATCGCATCGATGCGGAGTTGCAATCGGCGTTTGCTTTCGCGGCCAAGCTGAAAGTTTTTCTGAAGCGAGAGATCGAGGAACTGCTGTACCGGACCGCGAGCGTTGTCAAAGGTTCGGGGCGCATTTCCAAGCGTTCCCTTGACCGGCCGCTCGAATGCCGCGGGATTGAAATACGGTTCGCAGGTTTGGCCGATCGGACAATTCCGGCTCCAGCGCGGATTAATGAGCGGCACGCCCGGTACGAGGTCGGGACGAATCGTGCGCAGGTTTCCCACTGCGGGGTTCAGTATTCCCAGACCATTGTCGTCACGAAGAACCACGGCCATCGGCAGACCGCCTTGAATACGGCCGACTCCGCTGAAACTCCAGCCGCCGATCACATGATCAAGCACTCCCGGGGCCCGCGAGAGAAACCTTCTGCCACGGCCAAGCGGAAGATCATAAAACGCCGTCGTTGCAAACGCGTGTTTGATGTCGAAGAGCGAGACCGAGCGGTCGAGATAACGCGGGGCGCCCAAATTGACGTAGCCCGGAGAGCGGACGTTCAGGTTCACGAACCGAACATCACCGGAATCCGAAGCGTCATCGAGACTCTTGGCAAAGGTGTAATTTGCAGTAAACGACAACCCTCTGTTGAATCGGCGCTGCACGCTGGCGGTGCCGGCCTGATAAATGCTTGTTGCCGAAGCGTCGTACTCCATGTTCAAAGTTTGGAATCCCAGATACCGGGCGCCAAGATAGGCGGGGCCAAAAGTGATCAACGCGCCGCTCGGATTTCTGCGGCCCAACGGATCGTTCACAACCGGCGTAAATGGATTCAGTCCCCGCGACAGATATGCTTCCGACACATCCGAAGGGATCGGATTCAAGTTGGTTGGAGGCAGGAACAGATGAGTTCCTTTCGCGCCGCGATAGGAGAATTCCACAACAGTATTCCGCATTGCTTCATAAGAGACCGACAGGCTCCAGCTTTGCACGTAGGGGATGTGCGCATTGGGCGACACCGCAGTGCCTGCGATATTGATGCCTGAAAGATAAACGAGCCCATCCGATGGAACGTTCAGAAACTGATCGGGAGTCTGTGGGCGCAGCACTGGCCGGTTGCAGCAGATTCGAGCAGCGATATTGGCGCCCGGATTTTCCACTCTCAAGTCAAACGTGCCATACGCGGTTGTTCCGGAAGCAAAGTCCGGCGAGGGATTCCGGTTTGTGCCGGTGAGGGGCGCGTGATAAAGGCCGTAGCCGCCACGAACGGCGACGCGTCCCCTGCGATTCAAACCGAACAACCGGGGCGACCATGCAAAACCGAAACGTGGTTCGAGGCCATTTCTCTCTACCGGAAAAATGTATCGGGACCGTCCGCCTCTTCCCGAGTAACCGAAAGGGATGACGAGCGCGGTCGTGATTTCGCGGCCATCCGGCAGCGTGCACTGCGAGCACGGTTGAGGAATCGGAAACTCTTTTGCCAGATCAGGCAGAAAGGTTCCCTGATGGTTATACTTCTCGGTGCGCGGCAATTGCAGCGCGTAACGCAGCCCGAATTCGAGAGTCAGGTTGGGCCGGACCTTCCAACTGTTTTGCGCAAAACCCGACGCCGTCTTCCACTGGTAGTAATAGGGAATCAGCGTCTCGCGGAGTGTGGCCTGGTTATATACGCCGAGAAGAAACTGCGCGAATTCAATGCCGCCGGTTCCTGTCGTGGTTCCGTTGCTGTTAGTCAGCGTGCGATTCCTGTTGAACTCATAACGGCCGCCGGACGCCCCAAAAAGGGGAATCGTCTTGAGGCGCTGGTCGAGGAGATCGGCGCCGAACTTCCAGGTTTGATTGCCGTGGACCCACGAAATCGTGTCGGCGATTTCGTAGCTGTGTTCGGCATTCTCGTTCTGTTGCGACTGACTGAAGCCAATCGAGCCTACTCCAGTCACAATCTCGGGAAGGCCGCCCCGCGTGATGCTCGGCAGCCCGAGCTCTGTTGAGAAATTGCGCCCTGTGAGCGCATCAAATGCCGGCGGAAGGTTGCGCGTGAATCGGCCGTAGGTGTAGTTGAGCCGCAGTTCGTTGATCACTTGAGGCGAGAAAGTATGCGTGTCGGTGATCAGAACTTGCCGCGACCAGCTATAGTCGGTTCCACCGGAATTGACTTCATCCCGGCCCACTTGAAAATCACCGCGCCCACGATCGCCGCGCACCGGGACCTGCGTATAGCGGCCGCTTAGATGATTCGTGCGTCCAATCTGCTGATCGAGCTTGATCGTTATGCGTTGTTCGAAGTTTTTGATGAAGTTCAAGCCGCTGTAGTTGCGCAGATTTCCATCGGCCAGGAAGTAGTCGCTCGCCGTGGGAAGGTACTTCAGAAGGCTCACGCTCACGGGATCGAGCAAATCCGGCGGGATGGTATTGTTGGGTAAAACCGGAAAATTCTCTCCTGCGGCAAGCGCGGCACGCTGGAACTGGTTGCCGGCAACCGTCCATTGGTTATAGAGCGTGGCGTCGCGGATCTGCGACTGCAATCCAAACCGATTCACGACGTCGAGCGGGGCGTATCCCAGAGCCGTGCTCCCCACGTTGCTGACTCCTACGACGTTGCTGAAGTCACCGCGCCGCATTGCTGCGGTCGGTAACAGTGATGTGAACGAACTGCCGTCGTAGTAATAGCGCGGTTCGATCGCAAGGAAGAAAAACGTTTTGTTGTGGCCGTCGTAACCAGGAAGCCCGAGCAACCGGGGCCATTGCACCGGACCACCAAGAGTGAAACCGAACTGATGTTGCCGGCGATTGGATTGCGGCCGGTTCGCCGAGCTGATCGTAAAGGGCGCGGCGTTGAATGATGGATTGCGGTGGTACCAATAAAGGAGTCCGTTGTACTGATTGGTGCCTGATTTCGTCGACATGTTGATCACGCCGCCGCCGCTCTGTCCGTACTCTGCGGAGAAGTTCGAAGTCTGCACTGTGAATTCCTGCACCGTGTCTGGAGAAAACGTGACAACGGACCGCCCCAGCCCCACGCCGGTATTCCGCGCGCCATCGGCCAGAATGGCGGTGCTGCCCGCGCGCCCGCCGTTCACGCTGACATTGAAGCCGGGCACGGGAATCGTGCCGGGGTCCAGTTCCGGATCTTCCGTCCCGGCCACACCCGCGACGCCAGCGACGGTCAAGGCGAGATCGAGGACACTTCGATTGTTGAGCGGCATGTCCACGATTTCACGTTCGGTGATGGTTTGGCCGGGCGTCCCGGATTCAACATTGACGATGGCGGCCTCGGCCGTTACCGTGAGTTGGCTGGAAATTTCACCGGCCTGAAGCGTGACGTTGACGGTCGTCGTGATGGCGGTGTCGATCTTCACTCCCGCGACCAGGGCTTTTTTGAAGCCCTGAGCTTCAACCGTGATCCGATACTCCACTGGATCCAACAACGGCGCAGAGAAGGTGCCGCTTCCCGACGTGGTGAGACGCAATTCCTCGTTGGTTCCGACGTTCGTAATGACCACACTTGCGCCCGCGACCACAGCCCCGGTTTGATCAAAAACAGTTCCAGTCACTCCACCCTTGTTGGTTTGACCGAAGACAGCCACTCCGCAGAACAAAACAGCCAGAACAGTCGGAATTGTCCGCATCAAGGATCCCTTTGGTGTTCGTGATTTTGCGGCGATTGTATATCACGGTCTCCCCCGGGGCATATAGCGCCCCGGGCATGATCGCGGGAAGCTCGAGAGGAATTGGAACAAACGACCGGAGCCGCTACGTTCCCTTTCGTTAAAACATGAATCGCATGCCTACTCGGACGCTGCGGATTCCTTGATACGTTGAAGGTTGTCCGTACAGGCTGCTATGCGGATTGGATCTTCCATTCAGGCTCGGAAGCCCGCCGTTTTCGAGTTGGCTGAGCTGCGTTCCGATTTCGCCGTTGAGGATTTTGTTCAAGACCGCGGTCAACGTTTGAGTATTGGGATCGTATTTCGGATCGATATCACTTGCCGTGAGCGAATTGGTTGTCCGATAGCGAGTTGTGGTGAACCGCGTTACCGTGTTTTGGTTGAAGGCGTTGATGACGTTAAAGTCGAATGCCAGGGTGTAGTGCTTATCCCCACCGAATCGGTAACGATGCGTTAACGAAAGATCGGTTTGTGTGAGTGCAGGACCTCGTCCTAAATCGCCGCGTTTTGACAAAGGAATGGAAGTCGCGACGACTGTAACAAAGGTCGTCTGAGGCGTCCCCTGCAAGGCCTGGTAAAAGAACGAGAGTTCGGTCGAATGGGACTTGCCCGTCCATCTTTCAAGTAACTTGTCGAACGTATAACCACCGAAGGCCTTGAACGCATGGCGCCGGTCTGTGGCGAGATTTCCGTTGTCCGGCTGGCCGGTTGCCGTAAAGCCGTTAATCGCGTAATCGAAAAAGCGATCGACCGATGGCGACGTGCGCCCGCTTTCGTCTGAACTCGCGAGGCCGGAATAATTGCCGTACAGGCTGCTCAATGTGTAATTGGCATTAAGGAAGTACGAGGGCGTGCGCTTGTTGATGACGATTTCCAGCCCGCGATACAAACGCTGCGGCTTCGCGGATTTCACATAGCCTGTTTCCCTGTCGAGTCTCAGATCGAGACCTTCTCCGGGATTCCCGATCGGATAGTTTTCCGCTTCGCCGATGCCGAGGATCGCGTGATCTTCAAGCGCATGGTCGACGTTCTTGCGCGTAAAGCGCGCGGACAATACAAAATTCTTGGCCAGTTCTTTTTCAATTCCGACCGTGACTTCACTCTGGCGGAATGCCTTGATGTCGGGATCCACGCCGGTGACGACGAGGCCCAGGGCTTTGAACTGCGCTTCGGTCAGGTTCGAAGGAATGCGATAGTCCCGCTGAAGCTGGCTGAGTCCGCCCGACGCTGAAGGATTGCCACCGCCTCGCGGATCGGTGAAAGTGCCGAGAACTTTTTCAGGCGTGTAGTAGCTGTAGCCGGGATTCGCTGCGGTAATCGGAAAGTAATCCACGCGATAGAAGTTGCCGCCGAAGGAGCCTCGCGGCAGTTCGAATCGCATGCGATCGTAAAACCAGCCATAGCTTGCAAAGAGTTTCGTCTTGCCGCTGCCGGTCGGGTCGAATGCGCCTCCAAACCGTGGAGCGATCTTCCTGCCCCATCCGATTTCGATGCCGGGAATCGCGCTGCCCGCAAGCAGATCGCCTGCATTGAATGAAGGCAGGAATTCCTTTTCCAGACGAACGCCGAGATTCAGTGTGAGCCGTGATGAAGGCTGGTATTTGTCCTGAAAATAAATACCATCGTAATGATTCTGCCCGACACCCTTTGCGCCAAACCTCGTCAAGGTTCCAACTCCAAGACAACTCGACGTTCCCAGCGCGCAGGGAAGACTGACGCCGGTTCCCGCCTGGGCGTAGTCCTGGCCGTAATAGAGCGCGACGATGCCGGTCCCCGCGTAGCCGGACAGGACATCATTAATCGTCTGGCCGCGCTGATACCCACCTTTGAATTCGTGCCTCCCGCCAAAATTGCCGGAAGGGATAAAGGAGACATCGCCGTCGTATTCGTTCTTGATCGAAACGTCGCGTGTCGTGATGGAGTTGTTGCTGACGTTTTGATAATTGATGCCGCCCGGGCAACCGGTGGCGATGGACGCATACGCTCCCGATGATCCCAGGCACCGGTATCGAACCTGGTTTTCGAGCGCGTAGTTCGATCCCTTTTCATTTTGAAACGAACGCCCATACCGAAACGTGCCCACAAATCTTCCAGTCGGCGTATACGTGAGTTGTCCGGTGAAATTGGTTGCGGTCGGACGTCCACCGGTCAGCCGGTAATAGTCGTCGGATCTGTAATTCTTTCCGGCATACACGATGTCCACCGGATTGGAAGTCGTAATCGAATCGAAGGGCTGCGTCCCGTCGACAATTTGCGGGTTCCAAAGATAGGTCGTTGAGCCTCTCAAATCTTTCCGAAGGGAGATATCCACTCGTCCGAAACCGTATTCGTTTCTTTGATTATTGATATAGGTCAGCGGGGGAAGTGGAGTCCCTGCGGACGACAGCCGCGGCGTGGACACGAACTGGCCGGTGGAAAAATTCGAATTGGTGAGTGAACTGATGAAATTCGATACACGCGTGGATCTGAAAAACTGCGGCGAGTAGCCGCCGACGAACCAGGCGCGACCCTTAACCAATGGGCCCGAAAAAGTACCTGTAGGGTAGCTGTTCAGAAATTGGTCTCGATTCTGGCGAAGCAGATATGTGTAATCCGGATTCGCGGCAATTGCGGCCGCGCTGGAACTGCTCGAAACAAAACGGGACATCGCCGCTCTCGGTCCGGGTTGAAGAGCGCTGGGTTCAAATTGCGAACCGAATTCACCATGAAAACTGTCCGACCCCGACTTTGTGGCGACGACGACCACTCCGCCCGAAGCGCCACCATGTTCGGCTTCGAAGCCGCCGGTTTTAATCTGCATCTCGGAAACCAGGGCAGTGGGGATATTGTTGACGCGATTGAGAACGCCCGTCCGGAAATTCTCAACGGCCAACCCGTCGATCACGAATGCATTCTCAGAACCCGACGCGCCGTCAACCTGAAACCCGCCTGAAAGCGGTTCATCTCGCGTTGCGGGCGAAAGTTTCAAGAGTGTGTCGAATCGAGTGCCCTTCGGTAATTCATCGATCAGTTTCGCAGTGATGATCGTTTGAATCTTACTGTCGGTGGTATCGATGGTAATGGCATTCAAGCCTTCAGTGACGAGAACCTCGGATACCGCCGATGACAACCCCAGCTTGAGATTCGCCACCGCGACGTTCTCGATGGTCACCGCAACGTTTTCCAGAGTCGCGGCCGCAAATCCGCCGAACGATGTACTCGCGACTTTGTAAGTTCCCGCGGGAACCTGCTGAATACGAAAGATGCCTTGTTCATTGCTTTGAACAGAACGTTCGAAGCCGACATCCTTTCCCGTTACCGTGATGGTCACGCCCGGAATGACCGCGCCACTGGGATCGGTAACCGTCCCTTCAATGGTTCCCGTCGTCCTCTGTCCGAAAACCGGAAGGGCCGAAACTACAAAGACCAGCATTATCGATATCGCGCATACACATCTTGATTTCATTGTCACCACCCCTTTCGGCCAAAATGGCCGTCCCCTTGCGCGCGATTATGGTGAACGCCACATCCGGTGTCAATTCATAAGGGTGTCCCCTTTTGCCGGGGTTGGAAACCCATTACAGGAATGTAGGAACGCGGAACTACGCGAAACGCCGAAGGGATCGGAAGGAGTGTCTGAAAAGTCGCACGCGTGCGTGACGAGATTACTGTAAAACGATTTGTCCTCTTTGAAAACTCGCTTGGGCCGCGTTGGCGCCTCGGGTATGATGGCGCGAAGCTCAAGAGGAACTAAGACAATAGGTTGCGAGGTGTTCGATGGGTCGTGTGGTTCGGTTGCTGGTACCGCTTTTAGCGGTCACAATTCTGCTGGTCAGCATTGTTCGCGGAGCCGGCGATAGTTCAGTCACGAAGGCCGTCAAAGCGGGTGATCTCCAGGAGGTTCGCAAACTCATCGCGGCGCATGCCGACGTGAACGCAACATCCGGCGATGGATCGACTCCGCTGCTCTGGGCGGCGCACAAATCCGATGTGGAGATGGCCCGGGCTTTGATCGCAGCCGGGGCCAAACCGGACACTGCCAACAATTACGGTGTTACTCCCTTACTTGATGCGAGCCGCGCAGGTGATGCGGCGATGATGGAAGTTCTGCTGAAGGCCGGCGCCGATCCGAAGCGCGCGCATACTGAAGGCGAGACACCGCTGATGGCGGCTTCACGCGCCGGAAGCGTTCCTGGAGTGCGACTGCTTCTGGATCGTGGCGCGGATGTGAATGCGACCGATTCTTTTCAACATGAATCGGCGTTGATGTGGGCATCCGCGGAAGGTCATCTCGATGTTGTCGATACGCTTCTTAAAGCGGCGGCCAATCCGAATCTGCAGGCGCACATCACGTCGATCACCGACCGCAAGAATGCCGATCATCCCACGGGTGGGTTCACCGCTTTGATGTGGGCTGCTCGCAATGGATCAGAAGATATCGTGCGACGGCTTGCCAAAGGCGGCGCCGATCTGAATCTCAAAAACGGCGACAACGCTTCGGCGGCAATGGTTGCGATGTACAACGACCGGTTCGACCTTGCTGCCGTGCTTTGGGATCTTGGCGCGGACGTGAACGACGGTTCGCTCTACACCGCCGTTGAAATGCGCGATGCCAGTACGGATCAGTTTGCTTTCGATGGGTCCCGGTTGCGTCCCTCTCATCCCAACAAATTAACCGCGCTGGACCTCGTGAAGCTTCTGCTCGAGCGCGGCGCGGATCCGAACAAAACATTTGCGGGACAGTTTCATTCCACGTCGATGCCGAACGGCGACCGCTTCAACAACACCCCGTTCTTCCGCGCGGCCATCACCTGCGACGTCGAAGCGCTGAAGCTGTTGATCGCGCATGGCGCCGATCTCGATAAAGCTCCGGTGGGCCCGGCGCCGCCGCCGCCCGTTGAAGGCGATGCTCAGGAAGAAGGCGGCCGGGGCCGGGGCAATCCCAACGCAGGCAAAACCGCAACCATGGTTTCGATGACCGGTGGCCGCGGACCGCAAATGACCGGCGGGCCTGGATACATTCGCTCGGGCGAAGTTCCGTATCGCGAACCCGGCAGCCGGAAGCCGCTCGACGCTTTTGTTCTTTTGCTCAAAGCGGGCGCGAACCCGAATGCCAAAGGTCCCGATGGTTCGACGCTCCTGCATCAGGCCGCAGCGGCCAACAATCTCGACATGATCCGGGCTCTCGCCGACGCAAAAGTGAAATTCGATGAACCGAACAAGGACGGCCTTACCGCGCTCGATATCGCCGAAGGCAAACGGCCCGCAGGCGCTCGCGAAGGCGCCCGCCGGGGCGGACCTCCCGCCGGAGGAGGAGCGCGCGGCCGCGGAGGGCGCGGAGGAACAACCCCGCAGGACGTCGCGAAATTGCTCCGCGAATTAATGGGACTTCCGCCTGCGCCACCCCCGCCGCCCGCGACGGCAACGGTTCCACCCGGAGAGGAGAAATGAAAAAGGCTTCGTTTCTCCTGGCTCTCATCCTTACCGCAGGCACGGTTTGTGACCGCGCGCTTTTGTCGCAAACCAGCGGAACACGCGGGGTGGTCGAGCGCGCGCACAGTGACGCGCAAGGCCCTGTTGCGTATCAGGAGATGCTGAACAAGTACTGCATCACCTGCCACAACGAGAAAGCAAAGATTCCCGCCGGCGCACCGCTGATGCTCGACAAAGCAAACCTCAATGATCCGGGTTCCAACGCGGCAGTTTGGGAAAAAGTGGTGCGCAAACTCGGCGTTGGGGCCATGCCGCCGAGAAATTCGCCGGCCCCGGGAGCCGCGGAGCTCACGGCGTTCCGCTCGGCGCTGATCACGAGCCTCGATAACGCCGCCGCGCGAAAGAACAATCCGGGCCGTTACGTTCTGCATCGTTTGAACCGCACGGAATACGGAAATGCCGTGCGCGACCTTCTGGGCGTCAAAGTCGACATTGCGGAACTTCTTCCGAGCGACGGCGGCGACTTCGGTTTCGACAACATTGCAACCGCGCTCACCACGTCGCCTCTTCTGCTCGAACGCTATCTCACAGCGGCGTTGCGCATCAGCGAACTCGCGGTCGGCGATCCGGAAGCCGAGCCCGGCACCCAGACGTTCTCCATAAGCACGGTCGTATCGCAGGGCCAGCATGTTGACGGACTGCCGCTCGGCACGCGCGGTGGAGCGGTTCTCCAATACGATTTTCCGGCGGACGGCGAATACGTGTTCTACGGACGCCTTCTCCGCACGGTCGCCGAAGGTTATGTAGGCGTTGAAGGTCACGAGACACCGTTTCAATTCATTGTCACCATCGATGGCGAACAGGTTTTCGCCGCGCCTGTCGGCGGCAAGCAGGATCACGAGTCGAGCTCGAAGAACATTGTCATTTCGCGTGAAGAAATCGATAAGCGGATGACATCACCGCGAATCAAAGTTGCTGCCGGTTCGCACGAAGTCGGATTCACATTCATCGACCGTCCGACTCAGGAACAAAACATGTGGCAGCCGGTTCTTCGCGACAGCCTTGAAGCCCACAACCCGTCGGGCATTCCGAGACTCCGCACCGGCAACATTCAGGGTCCGTACAACGTGACCGGAGTCAGCGAGACGCCCGAGCGAAAGCGGCTGTTCGTCTGCAAGCCGGCTTCAGCCGCGATGGAGACGCCTTGTGCGTCCGAGATCCTGTCTGCAGTCGCGCGCCGCGCTTTCCGGCGGCCGGTGACGGCAGCCGACATCAAGCGTCCCATGACGTTCTATAACGAAGCTCGTAAAGAGGGCGGAGACTTCAACGCCGGAATTCGAGCGGGGCTTGCGCGAATTCTCGCCAGTCCGGCATTTGTGTTTCGCGCCGAAGAAGATCCGGTCGCACTACCTCCCGGCGCGCCACACCGCATCAGCGGTATCGAACTGGCTTCACGTCTGTCTTTCTTTCTGTGGAGCAGCATTCCTGACGATGAATTGCTGAAACTTGCCGTGGCCGGCCGCCTGAGCGAGCCGCGCGTTCTCGAGGCCCAGGTGCGCCGCATGATTGCGGATTCGCGCGCGGACTCGTTGATGATCCAGTTCACGGGACAGTGGCTGCAGCTTCGCAATCTGGACAAAGTCACGCCGGATCTTTTGATGTTTCCGGATTTCGATGACAACGTCCGCCAGGCATTCCGGAAAGAAACCGAGCTTTTCTTCACGAGCATCGTGCGTGAAGACCGAAGCGTCCTGGATCTGCTCGACGCGGACTACACGTTCGTGAACGAGCGGCTTGCGCGTCACTACGGCATCAAAGGCGTTTACGGTTCGCGATTCCGGCGTGTCACGCTGACGGATCCGAACCGGCGCGGACTGCTCGGCCAGGGAAGTTTCCTGTCGCTGACATCGGTTGCGAATCGCACATCGCCGATTATTCGCGGAAAATTCGTAGTCTCCAATCTGCTGAACACGCCGCCGCTGCCGCCGCCCGCGGTTGTCCCGCAGCTCGAGGACAGCAAGCCGAAAGACCGGCCGTCGACGGTTCGCGAACAACTCGAGTTGCATCGCGCAAATCCGGTGTGCGCTTCCTGCCATCGCAATATCGATCCTGTCGGATTTGCCCTCGAGAATTTCAATGCCGTGGGGCAGTGGCAGGATGTCACGAATGAAGGCCTGAAGATCGATTCCGCCGGAGTCCTGTTCGACGGCACTGCCGTGGATGGCCCGATCGCTCTGCGAAAGGCGTTACTGGCGAGGCCGGATGTTTTCGCGGGCACCGTTACCGAAAAGTTGATGACGTACGCCCTGGGCCGCGGCCTCGAGCCGGTCGATATGCCGGTGGTCCGCAGCATTGTGAATGCCGCAGCAAGGAATCATTACTCGATGCAATCGATAATTCTCGGCATCGTCGAGAGTTCACCGTTCCAAAAACGAACGAAGTTAACGGATAATGGCGCGGTTAAGACCGTTGCCCGGAATACTCCAGGGGAGTAGCTCATGATCATTACGAAAAAACATCTGTCTCGCCGGACTTTTCTCCGCGGCGCCGGCGCGGCTGTGGCCTTGCCCTTTCTTCACGCGATGGTGCCCGCGTTGTCGGCTCAGTCCCGGCGGCCGTTCCGGTTTGGAGCGATCTATGTGCCGAACGGAATCTATCCGCAGCTCTGGCATCCGGACAAGACGGGCAGCGACTTCGAATTCAAGCCGATCATGATGCCCCTTGAACCGTATCGCGACTATCTCGTGACGGTAAGCAAGATGAAAGCTCCCGACGGCAATCCCGAAAACGGCGGCGTCCACATGGGCGCGAGCGCCGCATGGCTGAATGGCGTGGGACCGCTTACGAAGCAGGCCGAGTACACAGTGATCCGCTCGAAGAAAACGATCGATCAGTACATCGCCGACAAGATTGCGGATGATACTCCGATGCATTCGTTGCAGGTCGGGACCGAAGACATGGGAACGTCTGCAGGCGCCTGCGATGGCTATCCGTGCGTGTTTTTCAATACGGTATCATGGCGCGACGATACGGATCCGCTGCCGATGGGAATCAATCCCCGCGTGACCTTCGAACGCATGTTCGGAGAAGCAGGGTCATCGAGAAAGCGTCTTGCGAACCTCAAGCGGAAGCAGAGCATGCTCGACTCGATCGCGGAGGAGACATCGGCGCTGCGCAAGAAGCTGGGTCCGGCGGACAACGAGATCCTCGAGCGATATCTGAGTAATGTTCGCGACGTCGAACAACAGCTCGATCGTATGGAAAGCCGCGCTGCAGCCGTGCCGGAGGGCACCGCGGCGCCGCTCGGAATTCCCGATACATTCGACGAACACATGACCGTGACTTACGACCTGATGCTCCTGGCATTCCAGGGCGACATCTCCCGCGTGTTCACATTCATGGTGGGTCATGAAGGAAGCAGCCGCAGCTACGCGCACATCGGAATTCCGGAGCCGCATCATCCGGTCTCCCATCACGGAGACAAACCCGAGGGCATCGAGAAATACGCGAAGGTGACGACGTATCACGTACAGAAGCTTTCGGAGTTCGCCGGCAAATTAAAAGACACGCCAGACGGCGACGGCACATTGCTGGATCGCGCGCTGATTTATTTCGGCAGCGGCATGAGCAACGGCAATGCCCACGATCGAAACAATCCGCCTGCGGCTGTGATCGGCGGCGCCAACGGCCGTCTCAAGGGAAATCGTCACATCGCCGTCGATAACAAAGAACCCACGGCAAATCTCCTCCTCGCGTTTGCCGATCTCGCAAACGCGGAAGTCGAGCAACTCGGTCACAGCACCGGCCGCCTCAGCCTTTAGAAAACATTTCCTGCAAAAGGGGCAGAGAGAAATCTCCGCCCCTTTTTTTATTTGCGGGTTCCTCAAAGGGATTGAGGAAGAGCGTCCTGAAAGGTAGACTACCCGCCAACAACCAACGGAGGAATCCCCATGCTTTCAATGTCGAAAGGTGTTCGCACAACGTTGTGCGTCTTCGCTGCCGCTCTTGTTTTGAGTTATCCGCTGTTCGCGCAGAATACGTCTGGCTCGATCACTGGAACGGTGCAGGACGCGTCGGGAGCCGTGATACCGGGAGCTCAGGTAGCGCTGATCAATCAGGATCAAGGTGTCACGACGCAGCACACGGTCACCAACGAAGCCGGAATTTATCTGTTCGGGGCGCTGCCTGCGGCGAACTACACCGTGACTGTGGAATTGCCGGGGTTCAAGACTTACAAGAAAACCGACATCAAACTTTTCGTCAACGACAAGATGGGGCTGCCGCCCATCGTTCTCCAGGTTGGGGCTCAGGGCGAATCGGTGACTGTCGAAGCCGAGAGCGTGACGCTCGAAACCGTATCGGCAGAGCGATCGGGTATCGTGACCGGCAGACAGATTCTGGACATCGCGCTAAACGGCCGCGACTTCACAAGGCTCTTGAAGACGATTCCCGGCGCTCCTGCCGATGCGGTTTCCGGCAGCACGACGTTCAATGGTCAGCGCGCGAACCAGAATAACTTCACCGTCGACGGACAGACGGTGACGGATTCGGGCGTGAACCAGCAGTTCGCTTATCGCATCAGCATGGATGCGATCGCGGAGTTCAAAGTATCGACGACGAGTCAGAGCGCGGAATTCGGCAGGAATTCCGGAGCGCAGGTTCAGGTTGCGAGCAAGTCGGGAACGTCTGAATTTCATGGTGGCGGCTACTGGTTCAAACGTCACGAAGGATGGAATGCGAACTCATTCATCAACAATCGATCCGGCACACCGCGTCAAATCTACCGGTTCCTGACCGCCGGGTACAACCTCGGTGGCCCTATTGAGAAGAACAAGATGTTTTTCTTCTTCTCGCATGAATGGGGCCGTTCAAGAACGCCACCCAGCCCGCGTAGAATTATTGTGCCGACAGCGGCGGAACGGTTGGGTGATTTCTCGCAGACTCGCGACACTGCCGGAGTCCCTGTCACGATCAAGGATCCAACGACGGGCCAGGCATTCCAGGGAAACATCATTCCACCGAATCGCATCACAACTCTTGGAGCACAAGTACTGAAGTGGTTGCCGATGCCGAACGTTGCGGGCCAGGTGACGTACAACTATGAATCGCAGGTTGCATCGGAGTTGCCTTCGTTCGATCAGTTGTATCGCGTGGACTACAACATCAACTCGAAGAATCGCGCATACGTGCGCATCATCAACAGCAAGCAGACACAGAATAATCCGTACGGGCGCGCGGATTCCGCGAATGCGCTGGCACTGAATCCGCTGATTGCGCCGACGTTCGGCTGGTCTGTCAGCGCAAATCTGGCAACCATCATCAACCCGACACTCACCAACGAATTTCAATTTGGTAAAGCGAAGAACGGTATTCCGGGTGATGCGCCTCCGGCGAACAGCCTTTATTACAGGAAGAATGCAGGAATCACGATTCCCTTGCTCTATCCGAATGCGGATCCCAGCGGATTGATTCCGAACTTTGGATTTTCACCGGCCACAGGACAGGTCACGACATTCGCAGGTTTGCCGTATTACAACGCGAATCCGATTACGAACGTGACGGATAATCTCAGTAAAGTTCTCGGAACGCACACGCTGAAGGTCGGCGGCTTTGTAGAATACGCGATCAAGCACGAAAGCCCTTTCAGACCTTACAACGCGACCATTCTGTTTGATCGAGACACCGCCAATCCGGGCGATGCCAATTGGCCGTTCGCAAATGCATTGCTCGGGAACTACACGCAGTACCAGCAGTTCAGCAAGACACTGATCGAAGACGCTCCTTACTGGAACATCGAGTTCTTTGCACAGGACAGTTGGAAGGCCACGCGAAAACTGACCGTCAACTACGGCGTTCGCGCCAACCTGGTGCCGCCGCTCTACGAGAAGAACGACTTGTTCACGAATTTCGATGACGCCGCATATGATCCGGCAAAAAAAGTTTTACTTTACCAGCCAACCAGCGTGAACGGCGTCAGGCTCGCGCGCAATCCAATTACGGGAGCGACGGCTCCGGCCGTCTTGATTGGAGCGATTGTGCCCGGTGTGGGTGATCCCGCGAACGGCATTGTCCATGCCGGAAAAAACGGTACGCCGCGGGGACTCATCGATAACCGCGGAATCCAGTGGGGGCCGCGCCTGGGACTCGCTTACTCCATCAATGACAAATCAGTCCTCAGAGCAGGCGGCGGCGTATTCTATGAGCGCATCGCGACTTCTGCCACGGGTTACACCACGAACTTCCTGACAAACCCGCCCGACGTGCAGTTATCGCAGATCTCCTATGGGAATCTGGCAGACATCGGTAGTTCCCCCGGCGCGTTGTTCCCGCTTCAGATAACTCAGATCGCAAAAGACGGGCACGTCCCGACAACTTACAACTTCAATTTGGGAATTCAGCGCGAGTTGCCGGAAAAAATCCTGCTGGACGTATCGTATGTTGGAACGCAATCGCGGCATTTGATCGAGTTCTCTCCATTCAACGCATTGCCGTTCGGGAGCGCCTGGCTGCCGCAGAATCAGGATCCTGCGAAGGCCGTCAATCTGGATGGCAGCAATGCGTTGCCGGCGAATTTGTATCGGCCTTATCCGGGATATGCCGGAGGCCGCGCCACAGTGGGCCAGTCAGCGCAGGCCAGATACGCGTTCGGCGGTTCCAGCAACTACAACGCCCTGCAAGTGTCTGCCAATCGCAGAGTCGGCGATTTGAAATTCGGGATGAACTACACATGGTCGAGGGCGCTGGGAACAACCGATGCGCACCTGACGAATACACGCGGCGTGAACTACGGCCTTCTCGGATTGGATCGCAGCAACGGCCTGACGTTCAACTACATCTACGAAATCCCGGACCTTGCCATGAAGGTGCCGTTCCTGAATAACAAAGCCGGAAAGCACGTTTTTGGCGGTTGGGAACTCTCAGGTTTATCCAGTTTCAGCGTCGGCTCTCCACTGACTCCGTCGTACTCGTTAAGTACCGCAAGCGGCACCACTCTGAACAGATTGATCACGGGCAGCGAGGATTTTGGGCCGCGTGTCGTATTGACCTGCAATCCGAACAAGGATCATGGAGAGCGCAGCATCCTTGCTTACATCGACACCAGTTGTTTCGCTCCAGCAGCGAAAGGCAGCATCGGCAACGATTCCGGTATCAATACGATTCGCGGACCGGGCTTGAACAACTGGGATATGTCCATGTTCAAGAAGATCCAATATGGCGAAGGCGGCCGCTACATCCAGTTGCGGGTTGAAGCCTACAACGTGTTCAACCACACGAACTGGACGACCTTGAACACCGCAGCTCAGTTCAACGGAGCGACCGGCGCGCTCGTGAATGCAGCCAGTGCAAGCAATCCGAATGGCTTTGGCGCACTAACCGCCGTTCGAGCGACAGGTCAGCCGGGTAGCCCGCGAATTCTTCAGCTTGCGGGAAAAATTTATTTCTGACGATTTGGCCGCATATCGAGGAAGGCTAAATTTTCGAAGGAAGAGAGATCTTTTTCGGAGTTGGGAGTAGGAGTTCGCTACGTGTGAAACAATGTTTTACTCGACGGCCCACGTTTCGGAAAGCACTTCTGCCTGCTCCAACACCGTTTGCGTTGCTTTTTCCTGCTTGTCTGGCGGATATCCATACTTCCGCAAGATGCGTCGATCCAGCACGACATCACGATAGTCTGGATCGACGCGCTCGGCATGGAGTTCACCTGCCGCGATAAGCGGGCCGTGGAGTACCGTGTAGCCGATAGTCTCCAGCCACGCGAAGGGCGGCATCTTCGACAACCGGCTCGGAAAAGTCTCTCCCACGTTTGTGCCCCTAAAGGCCCAACACCAGTTTCAGGCCAATGTCGAGATGGTGAATCAATTCCGCTGACGGGGTTGAGACTTGTTCCGTCAGCAACGATTTGTCGATGGTTATGAGTTGAGAGACATTAATTACCGAAGCGCGTTTCAACTTCGACTGACCTCGCGGCAATCGGACATTGCCAGGCGCTGCGGCGAGCTTCAGATTCGATGTGATCACGGCAACGATCACAGTTGAAATTGCGCTTTCGTTGAAGTCGTTGGACTGCACAATAACAACCGGCCGGCGAAAACCGGGACCGGACCCCGTCGGGGACGGGAGGCTTGCCCACCACAATTCACCGCGCCGCATTACCACACTTCCTTCGTCAGTGCTCGAATTTGCGCGCGCGTGAGAGCGGAATCCACAGAAGATGATTCCTTCGCGTAGACACGGTTCAGGCGTTCCGTAATGTCGTTTTCGCGATACGCATCGGCAAACTGTTTGATCGCCATTGCGTAGAAGCGGCTCCGAGGTATGCGATGGCGTTCACAGAGTTCCTCAACAGTTTGAAAAAGCGGGTCGGGTATGGACACTGCCGTTTTCATATTCCAAGTATAACCGAGTTATACCGGCGCTCACGCACCGATTCCTTCTGCAGCCTTGGGGGGCGGTGCAACCGTCGTCTCCGCGTCCGGCAGTTGAACAGTTTTTCCTGACGCTCGCTCTATTCCCCTCTGTTATTGGGCGATTTCTCCAGTTGAGGAGGGCGTTTTTTCGTGCTCGTGAATTTCCAGGATGCGGCTTCGCTCGGCTGTGATCCAACCTTCGAGCCTCGATCGGTATGGAGCGATCCGAAACATTTCGTGAGGGGTGAGATCGTGTGTCTCATCCGGGTCCATGCAAACGTCGTAGAGTTGTGAATGCCTAGAGTTGATTTCGAAAAGAAATTTGCGGCAGCCGTCATGGAGTCCCAGCCAGCCTAACGAATAATCCGTAAAGAACAACGACATTCGGGGTCGAGGATCAAGCATGGACGTTCCGTCAAATTCAGATGGGATGGGCAGGCCGAGAAGATCGAGTATCGTGGGAGCCGTATCCAGCAGGCTCACGGCGCGCGAGATCTGAGGACGATCCTGAATTAAACCGGGCGCAGCGATGATGTAGGGAACATGCACGTTTTCGTCATAGATGAACATCGTATGTCCGTAATTTCCATCGTGCTGCCCGAACGCTTCGCCGTGATCGCCGAAAAGCAGGAAGAGCGTGTTGCTCTCCAGCCCGCGTTTGCGCAATCCGTCGAATAATTCGCCGAGCGCCTGATCGCCGTAATGCAGCGCGTTGCGGTACCGCGTGAATTCGTCACCGGCGCCCGATGCCGCGAAGGGTCCGGGCCGTGGAGTGGCGTAAGGATGATGTCCGGCAACAGGCAGGTACGTGATGAAGAACTTCTCACCCGGCTTCAGGGAGTCGATCCATGAGAGAGCGCGGTGAACCGTTGAGAGATCATCAACGCCGAAACTCGACTGGACATTTCCGCCTATCGCTCCCGCATCTTCGAGAATTTCAAAGCCGCGCTTCTCAATGACCGCGGGCATTCCGAGATACATGAACCGGCCCGAATGAAACAGCGCGGTTCGATAGCCGGTCTTTGCAAGTTGCTCCGCCAGTGATGGACATGCGACGCCGGCGTAAGCGCCGGCAGGAACATCGAAACCGGGATAGCGCGAACACAAAACCGAGAAGAGGCCCTTGATGCTTTCGGGGTACACGGCATACGCATGTTGAAATGAAATGGAGTGAGCGGCCAACGCGGTCAGGTTCGGCATGGGATCCATATCCAGCGATGGAACGGGCCAGTAGCGAGCGGCCGTCGATTCCAGCAAAACCATCACGACATTGCGTCCGGCAGCGCCGCCGCGATATTTCGCGAGTTCATCGGAAGAAACGGCAGGCACCGGGAACGGGCTCGCACGCCAGTCCTGCTCTTCCTGTAGGACACGATCGGAAACGCGCGTGGGCCAGAGCGCTCCAAATGCATTGCGATACTTTCCGGCGGTGTCTACTTTGGAAACGGCGTGTGGCCCGCCGGCAACAACCGCCAGTGAGGCGGCAAGCAACGCGCAAGTTCCGGCGCGCTGCGGTTTCCAGCGTGACAGACCGACGGGCAGGACAATTGCCGCGCATATCACTACCGTGATCGCTCCGGCGCTGGCGGGAGTCAGGTAATACCTGATGGAATCGGCGAGCGGTCCGCCTGCGGCGCGCATCATGGTGAATGTCAGCGGCGATGAAAGGATGCGGGCGATCGGGACATTGATCGCGATGTAGCCGGCGGCAGCGCCATAAAGCAGCCATCCGAACCACTCGCGCCGGACAACATAGTCGAGAGCCGCAAACACTATCGCTGTCGCCACGTCCTGCCAGAGGTACGCAACGGGCGTCCACGCATCGATCTCGACTCGCGTTCGACCCAGAGTCAACAGGCGCGCGGCGATCAGGACGCCGAGGATTCCGGCGGCCCGTTCAAACTTCATCGTTGAACGAGATTGATTCTCTTGAGAAGCCACAGAGAAACCACCACACCTTTTCCGTGCCTGGACCAGATCCAGTCATGGACCAGAACGTTCGGGCACGGGGGATTTTTGTAAACCGCACTGCGGTCTCCGATGAAGCACAGCGGAATCACAATGAGATCGGCCGGCGAGGGCCGGGAGGGATCGAAGAAATCATGAACCATCCTCGCGCGGCCATTAAGGAAAGTCATTGCGGCCTGAATGTTCTCAGCGTCGGCATCAATGATTGTGATTTCCGCTTCAGGCAGCAGTTTTTCGAGAAGAATCATGGTTCTTGGAAACATGCCGCCGCCCACGATCTCAACGGTTCGAATGCCGTGTAGCTCCGGCAGCAGCTTCTTCAACGCGCGCTCATGCGTTGCAAGAACGGCGCGTTGCAGAAAGTGCGAGTGCAACACGAGACCCTCGAGCATTTCCAGATTGCAGGTTTCGATCCAGCGAAGCACCGCGGGCCATCGGCTGGTGTTCGTTTCACCGCTCACGTGGTTCGGCAATCGTGTCCAATGCTCCGCGGGCTTCAAGTGATGTTCGACGTGATAACCGTCGTTGAAGAAAGGGACGTTGTACCAAAGACCGTAATTGCTTTTCGTTCCGTACGCATGTTCGAAAAATCCATGAACGTAGCAAAGCGTCAACCCGATCGCATAGCCGGGAAGATATACGGTGAGAAAGAAACGCGGTGACCTCATCAGAAGAGCAGCCCAGAGGCCGATGACAAGGCTTGCTTCCATTGCGATCGCCGGAGTCCATCGAATCCGGGTAGCCCGTCCGCTGTGATGCGCAAGATGCCGTTCGCGCCACAGGCTCTGCGGGAATCCGAGCACAAGCGTCAGGTATATCGAGTACAGCCGGTTCCAGACGTTCGATCTGAAAAACGGCAGATGGATGAAATGGTGAGAGACGGTGTTCGAATCCCACCATATTCCCAATGCCACAACCGGAATGGATGGCGCCGCGAAAAGCATGCCTCCGTGCAGGAACGAGAGCGCGACCAATAGAGCGTCCCACCTGGAGTGGCGGAGAATTCCTTCGTTCACTTTGTTTTCAGCGTTTCCTTCAATTGGCGAACGATTGCGGCATGGCTGCCTTCGTCCGTCAGTTTGACGATTCCCGCGTTGGTGGTATACACACCCGGATTAGCCGGCGATTCGGATGCAGGCCTGACGCGTACATCGGTCACCGCGCCTTCCGCGATGACGTAAGGTGGAGTATTACCGCTGGTGCTCGTGCGTGCATCGAGCCCGGTGAGACTGCCGATGTAGCCCCAACTGCCAAACCCTATCGCCTGGCCGCTTCCCGCCAGAGATTTAAGATCGGCCCACTCTGTCTTTACGGCTTGCTGGGTTCCACTCGGAAGTTTGAAATAAAGGTAGCCGCGTTTCGGCGCCAATGTCGTGCCGGGCCGCGCCGCACCTCCATCGACAAACGCGAATGCGCCCCAGACCTGGACCCGTTCAGGCGCCGTTTCGTTAGGTTCAAAGACAACTCTTTCGACAATGCCGTACAGCCCAATGGGCCCGCTGGCGCTTGCATTCAACGACGTCAGCAAAACGATCGCGCAGAGTCCAACACACCACTTCAACGATTTCATTCGAGGTTACCTCCAGGAGATTGTTAGCCCTTTAGACGCGCGGCGGCAAAGATTTCTTCCAGGAAATTGCCAGGTGTTTGATTACGGCTTGAGAAGGGCGCGAAGCTTTTCCGCGAGATCGCGCAGTTTTGCTTTGGAGTCGCGGCTTTCATTCGGCCTGTCTGCGATCGAGTCGGCAGTTTCCGCGGTGTCCTGGATTGCTTTGATGAGGGCTTTCATTTGGGCCGTCCCACTACTCCTGGAGGCATCGCGCGCGGCGCGTTCCAATCCATTGAGGTTTGCTTCGAGGCCGGGATGAGAGGCGTGTCCAACGAGGTTCGCGTCTTCTCGTGCTGCTCGAATAATTTCCATCGCAGCCTGAGCTGTTGCTCGAGGTGTCGGGCTCTGTTTGGTGACCAGCGTTGCCGAAGCGGGTTCGATCACGCCCTTCTGGCGCGGCGGATACTCCGACAACGATTTCCGGACATCGCCGGGCAGTTTCTGCGAAAGCTTCGAATTGTTGCTCTCATCGTCTCGATAAACACTGCGCCAGACCATCGCATTCGAATCGCGTTTCAGGAAGTCGATGACGAGCGTGCCCTGACTGAAAGCCGGCGGCCCGCCGCGGCGGTCGGCAAAATCCTCACTCGTGATGCTGTAGGTCACAACGATATCGGGGCTGTTCACCGTCTCCTTCAATCCCTTCGCCTTCAGTTCCGACCGGATCGCATCCCCGATCTTCCGCAGAAGCAGTGGATTGTTCAGCTCAGGCTGCGGGCTGTCGACCTTGCCTTCGTGCATGCCGAATGTCTTGAGAGTCCTGAAATCCGTATGGTGATCGAAGTCCACGGTATGCTCATCCGCGAAAACCACTGCGGCGGAAACAACCAGGCTAAGAATGAGTGCCACACTTCGCATCGTCTATTTGGGAATCGGCGTGTTTGCAGCCGGTGGAACATTTTCGGCCGGCGTTGCTGGAACATAGGTAGATCCCGGAGCGGGAACACCCGTACCGTTGATGGACTCCTTTTCGACTCGGTCTCGACGCGTGTCGGGCAGCCCAAAGAATTTTTCAGTTGAAAAATCGGTGACCTGATTCAACACAAATAAGGGGACGTTTGGCGCAGCCTGAGCGCGCATGTGCTCGAATTGAGCGCCTGCGGCCTCGTAAATCATGATGGGCGGACGCGTGTCATTCTTCATCAGGCTCAGATCGACATGATCCATGGAAATTCCGTGAACGTGCCGGATGTACATTCCATAAGCCGGCAAGGATCCGAACATCGTCGGTTCCGGATAATTATCTTCAAGTTCGGGAGTGCCGAATGGATCGGGACCTGCCGGAGGCGAGCCCGTTCCTCTTCCACCGGTGCGGCCTCCGCGTGAAACGCCGCCCGCCCCATCGCCGCCGTTGTAAAGAATCCGGATGTTGCTCAAAGCGATGTCTTCGATACGGTGGCCGGGTATCCCGCTGATGAGCGAAGCGGCGCGTGAACTGGTGTATGCGGCAACGACATTACTAATGTTGACGCGGCGGATCGCGCCGATGGGGACGCCGGCCGGACCCCGCATGCGCGCTCCGAGGCGCACGAAGATCGGCGGATTCGAGATGTGTTCCATTGAGATATTATCGATGGTGACATCCTCGATAATCGCGCCGTCCACGCTTTCGATCGCGAGACCATTGCAGTGGACAAACACACAATTGGAAATCGTGATGTTCCGGAAGCCCCCATTCGATTCGGTTCCGAATTTAATGCGGCCCGTTCCTCCTCCATTGGCGTTGAATTGATATGTTCCGTCGAGGAATGTGCCCATTGTGTATCCACTGACCTGGCAGCCCGTGATCGTGACATTGTCGGTGGCGCGCGCGAAACCGAGTCCGTACGAACTTTTCAGGCAGATGCCGTCGTCCTGCGGTGAATTCACGCTGCAGTCGGACACGCGCACGTTGCGGCAACAGTCGATGTCGAAGCCGTCGCGATTGGTGTCGACTTTGATATTGCTGATGGTCATGTTATCGACGCCCGTTGCGAGCAATACAAACCAGCCGCCCTGATAGACTGTGAAATCCTTCAGGCTGACGTTCCGGCAAAGTTTCAGCGCGATCGCTTTATTGCCCTGCCCTTGTGTGTTGCCGCCGCTACGGAGCAATCCACGTCCCCAGATTCTGCCCGGTCCGAGAATCGAAATGTTCTCGATGTTTTCTCCCCAGATGAGACTGTTGTGCCAGTGACTGTGGCCGAAGTCCTGATACTCGAGGTCGCCAAATCGATTCGGCTCGAAGTTATCGTAACCGGGCTGGCCCGCCTGCGGTTGATCTGCGGCGATGATCGTCGCTCCTGCTTCGATCAATAGCGTGATGTTGCTCTTCAGCCGGATGGAATAACAAAGATATGCGCCGGCTGGGAACACGATAGTGCCGCCGCCCGCCGCCGCCGCGGTCTCGATGGCTTTGTTGATTGCCGGTGTGTCCAGCGTCTTGCCGTCGCCGGTTGCGCCGTGATCACGCACGTTGTAAACATCCGCTGCCGCAACGGCGTGAGCGACAGAATTTGAAATGAGATAGCCGAGACCCAGGCCTCCGGCTACACCTGTCCGAAAAAAGTTTCGCCTTCTCATGTGCAGGGGAGTATACAAAGGCTGGCCCTATGCAGAGGATTATTTCTCTTCTCCTTCTGGTTTCTATTGCCGGCGGTGTTGCGCAGAATCCGCCTGGTGCGGCTCTCGTCGAGCAGAAGGCACAGGGAAACCAGGCAGGCGCGGCTCTTGTGGCAAGCTTCGACGGACTCGGTGACGGCTTCGAAGGACCGCAAGGCGCCGCGAACTTCCGCAATCCATCCGACAACAGTCTTGCGGTGGGGCCGAACAACATTTTCCAGATCGTGAATTCGCGCGTGGCGATTTATACGAAGAAAGGAAAGCAATTCGATACAACGGGAAAAGTTCTTTATGGTCCCGTTCCGACGAATACGTTCTTCAAGGATTTCGGCGGCGCTTGTGAGGCCAACAACAACGGCGATGCCGTTGTGCGCTATGACCAGCTTGCAGACAGGTGGCTTCTCGTCATGCCGGTGTTTCGCCGCGGGGAAGTGAGGCCCGGCGTCGAAATTCCTTCGGCAGACGGCGCTTCTCATGTCAGTGTCCCCGGCCGGACGAGTCAGCCGGGTCCGGCGATGCGTCTCTTTGTACCTTCTCCCAATCCGCCAACTCCGCCCGCGCAGCCGCAGCGCGGCCAGCAGCAGCGGGGACAGGCTGGTCCTCAGGGACCGTACTCGATGTGCTATGCGATAAGTACGAGTTCCGATCCTCTCGGCTCGTACTATCGATACGAATTCCTGCGGCCGCTGTTCCCGGATTATCCCCGGCCCGCAATCTGGCCCGACGGCTACTACGTTCCGACAAGCACGGGCGATGACGTGATCCAAAAGCATGCTTGCGTTGTTGAACGTGCGAAGATGCTGCGAGGTGAACCTGCAGCCGAGCAGTGCGTCATCATCGACGGCGTTAATTTTCTGAATAACGCCGACCTCGACGGCAAAACTCTTCCGCCGGCAGGCGCGCCCAACATCATCATGTCGGCCGGCGGCACGCAGTTGAAGAAGGTGCTCGAGGATGATGGGATCTTCGTCTGGAAATTCCATGTCGATTGGAAGGATCCACGCAACACGACAATCGCTGGTCCGGAAAAGATTGCAGTGGCTCCTTACCATTACTTATGTGATGGCCAACTGACCAACTGCGTTCCTCAGCCTGGGATTGAAAGACGGCTTGATGCTCAGGGCGACAAAATCATGCAGCGGCTTGTCTATCGCAGGATCGGCGGCGTCGAGTCGATCGTTGCCGTTCACTCGGTGAATACATCCGCCGGCGGTGGTGGTGTGCGCTGGTATGAATTCCGCATCGATCGAAATCGCGCAGTTCGCCTGTATCAACAGGGAACGTATGCGCCCGAGGGGTTCTATCGCTGGATGGCCAGCCCTGCCACGGATAAATTCGGCAACATCGGAGTCGGGTATTCCTTTGGCGGGACGCCGCATTTTGCAGGACAACGTTTCGCCGGCCGGCGCGCCAATGATCCGCCGGGTCAATTGACGCTTCACGAAACCGTTCTGGTTGAAGGCGAAGCGGCGCAAAACGCAATGCGCTGGGAAGACTATGCCCAAACGGCTATCGATCCGTCCGACGACTGCACCATCTGGTATGTCGGCGACTACATCAGAAAAAACTCCTCAAGTTACTCGTCAAAAATCGGCGCCTTCCGTATGCCCGGTTGTTGATCAGTGGACCTTCTTGAAACCTTCGTTTGACTGGGTGGGTTTCGCGTGGTAGTGTCCCGCCCATAAAAACCAATAGCTGCGGATAAGTGTTCTCGGTCGGGAATGGAGGTCCAAATGAATTCTCTTCGCCACCGTGTAACAGCTCTATCTATCTTGATATCCCTTGTGTTCGTGATGCCCGCGTTTCCGCAATCCGTGCCTACGGGAGCGATCACCGGAAGAGTTTCAGATGCCACCGGGGCCCTAATACCTGGAGTGGAGATCAGCATTACCAGCCCCTCAATGATCGGCGGCCAGCGCACGACGGTATCCGACGAACTGGGCGTCTACAGATTCACGCTTCTGGCTCCGGGTGTGTATCGCGTGAGTTTTGTCATTCCTGGTTTCAAGACGCTGAATATCGACAGCGTGACGGTTCCTGCAGGCGTGACGATGACCATCAACGGAAGTTTGCAAGTCGCTTCGGGCGCGGAAGAGATCACCATCAATAGCCAGGCTCCAACGATCGATCTGGAAGCGACGACTGTTGCGGTCAACTGGGATATTCAGAAGCTCGATACCTTGCCGTATGCGCGAAGCCTGGCCGGTTTCACTACGATGATTCCCGGCTTGTTCCAGACCACCTACGATGTCGGCGGATCCAACTTCGCAAACACTTCAAATGTCGCGGTGCGCAGCTACGGCCGTACGGGCAATTCCGTCGTGTCCATCGACGGCCTCATATGGGACCAGGGATACGCGGATTGGGGCGCCTTCGGGGAAGTCAACGTCACGACGGCATCGAAGGGCGCGGATCAAATGAATTCCGGAGTAACTGTGAACATGATGCTGAAATCGGGCAGCAATCAGTTCCACGGAACGTTTACTTCCGAATTGGAGAAAGGCAGCTTTCAAAGCACGAATGTCGACGATGATTTGTTGAAACGCGGATATCAGATCGGCTCCAACAAGTTCACGCATCTTCGGGAATTCTACGGCGACATCGGCGGGCCCATATTGAAAGACAAGCTGTGGTTCCTCTATGGACATCGTGATTCTTATTCCGGCAATTTGATTCCCGGTTTCATCAGCATGAAAGACGGTTCACCCGGTGTTTTCAATTCAACGCTGCAGTCACCGACAGCAAAGCTGACCTATCAATTAACAAAAAGCATGAAGATCGATACGAGCTGGCAGTTGGGGCGAAAGTGGCAGCCGTATCGAGACGCCGCCAAATACGTTCCGCTCGAAGCAACGCGAAATCAGGATTCGTGGTCTACATTCGGACCTAATTTGAAATGGACGTATATCGCCGGGCCGAAAATGACGGCCACGGCGGGAATCAATCGCGGCGGTTACTGGTGGCCGGACTATCAATGGACCGATGTCTGCAAACCGGGACCGGGCTGCACCGACACGAATGGAGTCCGGAAGGAAGACACTCGAACGTCATCTGCGGCGCGGCTTGGACCGACCCAAGCTGTTTATCGCCGCCCTATCCGGTGGACGTGGAACGGTGACATTGCGTACTTCAGCGATATTGCCGGCAAGAACAATGAACTGAAGTTCGGTTACTACGGCTGGTGGGATAAATCTTATTTTTCGAACTTCGGTTATCCCAACCAGCAGATCTATCGATATGCCAGCACCAGCGCGGACGATTTCACGGAAAGCACGCCGGATCGCATTCGCGGCCTTTTCAAGAATCCCGATTCCGTTCAGTTGGTGGACTTTCCCAATACCGTTGCCAGCGGCGGCGGTTACAAATCGTTCTACGTCAACGACAAGGTTACGTGGAACCGGAAACTCACGATCAGCGCGGGTTTCCGCTATGATCGATTTACTTCATTCCTCCCCGAACAGGGTACCAAGGGCGAGAGTCCGTATTTTCCAAAGGTGACTTATCCCGCACGTCACGATTTTCCCATCTACACCAAAATCAATCCGCGCCTCTCGTTTGCCTACGACATCCGCGGCACCGGCAAACTCGTATTGAAGGCGAGCTATGGGAGGTACACCGACAGCAGTTCGAGCCCCTCAAGCCAACCGGGCCCGGGCGCAGCCGACGTGAATCCGCTTGGCAGCGGGACGACCACAACAACGTGCACGTATAACCGGTGGAACGGCGTCATTCCATTTGTTCCCGGACCGGGACCCGACGGGAAGTACTTTACGAGTGACGATACCGGAGCCACCTTCGCCAATTGCACGGGCGGCGGAAGTAACTTTGGGACTCGGCGAATCGATCTGAACTTGAAACCCAACTACCTCGATGAGTACACCGCCGGCTTGGAGGTCGGTTTCAGCCGCGATTTGACCATGCGCTTGAACGCCGTTCGAAAGTTTGGATTCCGGAAAAGCAAGCTGCTGAATCTGGCCGAACCCTATGCAGCGTGGACGGATCAAGTCGCGATCGCCGATTGGGGGCCGGACAATATTCAAGGCACAGCCGACGATGCCGCCGTTTATGCGTTTTCTGTTCCGAGAACGTATCCGACTCAAGGGCAGATCAATACGTACATCACCAACACGCGGCCCGGCGAGGGAAAGAGTCAGTGGACGGCATATGAAATGACGCTGAACAAGAACTTCTCCAGCAAATGGTCACTTCTCGGCAGCTACGTAATCGACATGGGCCACGAAAACCCGCTCGACCCCACGAACCCCAACGAGTTGCTTTACCGGTGCAGTCTGCTTCCGGGCTCCACGAACTCGACCTGCTACAATCCGCCGCGCTGGAGCCAGGCTGTGAAGACGAACATCGTTTATCAACTGCCGTGGGGATTCCTCTGGGCGAGCACGTTTGCCGCACAAAGCGGCGAATGGTACAACCGGCGAGTGCAGGTCCGCAATGCGCTGGGCACGAACGTGACGCAGGTTGTTCAAACCAACGTCAACCGCTATCCCTGGGTGAATCTCTGGGACAACCGGTTTTCGAAGAGATTCCGAATTGGCGAGAAACATTCGATCGATGCCAACTTCGACCTGTTCAACACGCTGAACATTAATACGGTGACTGCTCAGAACGATCAATCGAATCAGTTGCCGAATGCGCAGGGTCCGGTTTACGGACGGCCGACAACCGTCATTTCACCGAGGATTTTTAAGCTGGGAGTCCGGTACCGGTTCTGAGGTCCGCGGTTAGTTCAGCGGCGAACGTCCTGCGATGCGCCGGCCTGTTTCCACTGCTTTGAATCCGTCGTCGCTCCAGTTCGAGATGAAGACGGTGAAACCCTGGTTCATTCGCTGTTCCATCTCCTGCGCATTGTTAGCCGGATAGCCACAGGGAACTTTGAATTCCTTGCACGCCGCCAAGACCTGCTGGATGGCTTTTTCCCATCCTGCGGGATCATCGCGGAATACGCCGCGAAGGGTACCTGCACCGGGAAAGAGAACGGCAATGCCTTTCACTGCTGCGATCTCCCGCACATGCGCAAGGCCTTCCTTACTTTCAACGATGGAAAAATTGACCAGTTCGCCATTGGGGTTGAGCGGCCACACATCCGCTCTTTCTTTGTACTGAGCTTCGGTCATTCCCCAATACGCCGGAGCAGCGCCCACATTGTCCGCGCGCGTCCCGCCTTTCCATTTGAAACGCATTGCGGCGAGACCCTGGCGAATCTCCTCAGCGCTCTCTGTTTCGACAAAAACGTTTCCGCTGACGCCGTGGTTCAACTGGCGGCTGATGTTTTCGACAGCTTTTGCCGGATCGGTCGAGATCTTCGGGATTTTGAGCATGAGCGGATGTGTCAACCGGAGATCCGGCTTGCGAACGAGTACGCCGGAGTCCGCCATGCCTTTAACGAATTCAATAAACGAAGGCATCGGTCCATCCAGTCCGCGCTCCATGCTTCCGTTGAAGAGAAAATCCATCTGATGATTTTCCAGGGCCATTTGGGCCAGTTCACCGGGCTGCCGAACGGGAGCGTTCCCGTTACGCGGATTGGCGGGCGCGTAGAGTCCGAAGAGAGGTTTCTTCTGTTCGAGCACATCGATGATCGGATTCAAATGGCGAGAGCTTTTGCCCTGACTCCAGACGATGCCGGCCGTCATCGTAATAATGGCCACAAGCAATAAACGTGATCTCATGAGCAACTACTGTAGCACTCTGGCGACAAACTCTTTGTCGTCGAGAACTCTCCTGTAAGCCGCGCGGGCGGATAAAGTGTCCCAAAGTTGTTTGAACTGGTTGGGCAAAGTCAGTTCGTGCGCGCGCTTGAATGATGCGAGAGCCTGATCCTGGCGGCCCGCGAGGTAGGCAACAAAGCCCGCAACCATGTTGGTCTGAGCATTGAGCGGTGCGTATCGCACCAGATGCTCGGCGGAATTCAAGGCATCGCCAAAACGGTTTTCGGTAAGAGCGCGATTCATAAGAGATTGATGATTGCCTGTCATCTGGATGTCGAGCAGACGGCGAAGTTCACGCAGTGGTTCCGGATGATCGTCGACATTGATGTAGACATATCGATCGTTGTTGGTGTTCCGGCCTCCGCCTTTCCGTACCACAAGAATCGAGGCGGACTGGCGCCCGCGGCTGTCCCCGCCGGCTTCATCACCCGCTTTCAGCGCGGCGTACAGTTTTTCGGCAAGATCATCTTTGGTGTTTTCGAACGCTTTACCCATGGCTTCGACCACGTGAGGCCCCACAAGAATATTCCCCTGCGCCGACCACGTTGCGCCTTTGCGATGGCCTTTCCAATCCTGCGCTTCATCGCCGGTAACGACCGCAACGTTGCCTTTGGAGTCGACGATGGCAATCTGGCGCCCGCCTTTTCCCGGAAATGTATCTTCGGCGAAGAGCCTGTCCATCACCTGTTGCGCGGTCAGGCCCTGTTTCAGGAGTTCGAGGCCGCGTGGTCCGTAACCGACATTCACGTTGGCTTGAGTTGCAATCGCGCCAACGCTTGCTTCCGCCCACGGCACCACGCTGCCTACCGCAAAGTATCGTGAGGCGACAGCGATGCCCAGATCACCGGTCGCCGGATCGATCGCAACAATCGAGAATGTTGCCATTGCGCGAGTCGTGCAGAGCATCAACGCGATTAGAATGAGGGTGCTTTTCATGCGATCGAAGTCTTACAGGAGTTCGCTGGTATTCAAAGCAATTTCTCCCGTTAAGTTGTTGAAAAAAAGCTGATCTAATGATATTTACCGTCGGAATGAAAAGACTCAGCCTCGTGGTTCAGGGCAGTCTTGTCCTTGCCCTCATTGTTTCTGCCCATCTGAGTTTGGCGCAGCGTTCCCAGACGACTGCTTCGCCGGTTCGGAATCAGCCTGCGGTCTTGATGACACTCGAATTGCAGACGGCTTTGATCAAAGAAAATTGCTCGGGTTGTCACAACGAAAAGCTGAAGTCGGGCGGAATGAGCTTAACCGAGTTGGATCTCGCGCACCTCGATCAGAATCCCGCGCTGGCAGAGAAAGTCATCCGAAAAGTAAAGACCGGTTTGATGCCTCCTGCTACGGCCCTGAAGCGGCCCGATCCGGAAAGCCGCAAAGGTTTCGTGACCGCGTTGGAAACGCAGATGGACAGGATGGCGGCGCAGCATCCGAATCCCGGAAGCCGGCCGTTCCAGCGGCTGACGCGAACCGAATACGCGCGCTCGATTCACGATCTGCTCGGTATCGATGAGGATGTCGAATCGCTGTTGCCGCCCGACAGCTTGAGCGACGGTCTGGACAATATCGCCGATTCCCAGGCTTTCTCGCCCGCATTGATGGAAGGATACATTCGAGCAGCCGCCCGCATCAGCCGCGACGCGCTTGGCGATCCGAAAGCCGATCCCACATCGGCCGTGTACAAACTGCCCCGGACTGCGTCGCAATTGCGGCACGTGGACGGAGCGCCATTCGGAACGCGCGGTGGAATTTCGATCGTGTACAACTTTCCGGCCGATGGTGACTACATTTTTCGTTCATTGCTGCACGGCACACCGACAGGCCAGCTTTTTGGATGGGTGCCGAACGAGCAACTCGAAGTATCTATCGATGGAGAACGCGTGGCGCTCCTGAATGTGGATCCACGCATGTCGGAATCCGCATCCGCAACCGGATTGAATTTGATCACGGGGCGATTTCCCGTAAAGGCCGGAGCGCATCGCGTATCGTCGGCGTTTCTTGAGAAACATTCGGAGTTGATCGACGACGATATTTCCCCGATCGAACACACTTTGGCTGATACCGAGATCGGCGATTACGGTGAAACGGTCCAATATCCGCATTTGCGTGAGTTCGAAATCAGCGGACCTTTCGATGTATCCGGCGTCTCCGATACAGCGAGCCGGCGCCGTGTTTTCATTTGCCGTCCCCTCAGTGCCGCCGAGGAAATGCCGTGCGCCACGAAGATCATTTCTGAAATTGCGCGTAAAGCTTATCGAAGGCCCGCGACTCCCGAAGATCTCGAAGGTCTGATGACGTTTTACGAGAAGGGCCGCAAGAACGCGGATTTCGAATCGGGAATCCGCATGGGTCTGCAGGCGATTCTTACCAGTCCGACGTTTGTGTTTCGCATCGAACCGGCGCCCGCGAACGTGAAGCCCGGCCAGATTTACCGCGTTGGCGATCTCGAGCTTGCTTCGCGCCTGTCGTATTTTTTATGGAGCACGCTGCCTGACGATGAGTTGATCCAGCTTGGCGGCCAGGGAAAGCTCAAGGATCCGCTTGTCCTTGAAAAGCAGGTGCGGCGAATGCTCAACGATCCGCGCTCCGAAGCATTGGCGATGAAGTTCGCGGGCCAGTGGCTGCACCTGCCCGATCTGGAGAACTTCCATCCGGACGCTTTTTACTATCCGTTTTACGATCACACTCTCGCCCTTGGCCTGAAGCGCGAGACCGAGTTGTTCTTTGACTCGATCGTACGGGGAGACCGGAATATTCTCGAGCTGCTGACGGCGAACTATACCTTCGTGAACGAGCGTGTGGCAAAGCACTATGGAATTTCCAACGTTCGTGGAAACGAATTCCGGCGCGTCGAACTCGCGGACGATTACCGCAGGGGATTGCTGGGCAAAGGCGCCGTGCTGGCCCTGACATCCGTTGCCGACAGAACTTCTCCCGTTTTGCGCGGAAAGTGGGTGATGGGAGTCTTGCTGGGTGTACCGCCTCCGCCACCTCCACCAGCGGTTCCAAAGTTTGATGAGACCAGCCCGGTGTCCGACGGCAGGCCGTTGACGGTGCGGGAACGCATGGAAATGCACCGCGCAAGTCCCGCATGCAATTCCTGTCATCAGATGATCGACCCGATCGGTCTCGCGCTCGAGAACTTTGATGTGACCGGCGCCTGGCGAACCGTGGATAAAACGGCAGCCGTGAATGGGGAAGGCATCCGCGTTTCATCGCCCGGGCTTCCGATCGACACCATCACGAAGATGTACGATGGAACTCCATTGAACGGCCCGGCGACGCTTCGCGCCGGCATTCTCAATCATTCCGACGCATTCATCGAGAATCTGACCGGAAAACTGCTCGAATATGCGATTGGCCGCCGGATCGAATACTACGACATGCCGCTGGTCCGGTCGATTGACCGCGACGCGGCACGGAATGACAATCATTTCTCTTCCTATATTCTCGGGGTCGTCAAAAGCGCGGCGTTTCAGATGAGCCGTTTGGACAGCAATTGAAGTTTTGAAGGAGTAAAAACATGTTCATCACGAAGAAGCACATTTCCCGCCGAACCGTGCTTCGCGGCATGGGCGCCGCCGTGGCGCTGCCTTTTATCGAGTCGATGGTTCCAGCGCTCACGAGAGGCGCGGCTCAAACTGCGAAACCCAAAACGCGCATCACATGCCTGGAGATGGTGCACGGATCGGCAGGCAGTACGAAGTATGGAATCGAAAAGAACATGTGGGCTCCCGCGGCTGCCGGCCGCGATTTCGATCTCACGCCAAGCAGTTTGATCCCGCTGGATCCGTGGAAGGATTACCTCACGATCGTCAGCAACACAGACATGCGTCCAGCCGAAGCTTACGAACTTCATGAAGTGGGAGGCGATCATTTCCGTTCGAGTTCGGTTTTTCTCACGCAGTCGCATCCGAAGCAGACCGAAGGTTCCGATATCTATTGCGGGACGTCGTTCGATCAGCTTTACGCGCAGAAGTTCGGACAGGACACGCCACTGCCTTCGATTCAGCTTTCGATTGAGAGCGTCGATCAGGCCGGCGGATGCGCGTACGGTTATTCATGCGTCTACACCGATTCGATAAGCTGGGCATCGGCCACCAAGCCGCTTCCGATGGTGAGAGACCCGCGATTGGTTTTCGATCAGCTTTTCGGCGTCGGCGGCTCCGCGGAAGAACGATCCATCCGGCGCCAGGCGGACGTGAGCATTCTCGATTGGATCACGCGTGAGTCCGCGCGTTTGAAAACGAACCTTCCTCCCGGAGATCGCCGCAGGATGGACGAATACCTCGAGAACGTGCGCGAGATTGAACGTCGCATTCAGAAAATCGAGCAACGGAATGCCGCCGGGGAAGGACAACAATTAACCGCCGCGCCGGTTGGAGTTCCGGCTTCGTGGGAAGAACACGTGAAGCTCATGTTCGATCTTCAGGTGCTGGCTTTCATCGGCGACATTACCCGCGTTTCTTCATTCAAATTGAGCCGTGATGCGACGGGACGCGCGTTCCCGGAAAGCGGTGTTACCGGAGGATTTCACGGAGCCTCCCATCATGGAGAGAACGAGCAGCGGATCGCGCAGTTCGCATTGATCAACAAGTATCACGTCAGCATGATTCCGTATTACCTGGACAAGTTGAAGAAGGCGCCCGACGGCGACGGCACTCTGCTCGACCACACCCTGATCCTCTACGGTTCGCCGCTCGGCGATTCCAATCTGCACAACCATAAGCGAGTGCCGCTGTTCCTCGCCGGACACGCCGGAGGCGCCTTGAAAGGCCATGTTCACGTGAAAGCTACCGATGGAACGCCGGCGGCAAACATGTATCTGACTCTGCTGCACAGGCTCGGCCTCGACGACCTTCAGAGTTTCGGCGACAGCACCGGAGAACTGACACTCTGAAACCGGGAACCAGCGAACTGACAACGAAGGAGAGCGAGAATTCTATGTTGCGTAAAAGTGCGATCGCTTGTTTTTGCATCGGTCTCATCGGCGCCCTCTGCTTTGCGCCGCGGATTACCGCGGCCGCCGGCGACACTCGTGTCGCGGATGCTGCCATGAAAGGCGACAAAGATCTGGTGCGCTCACTGATCAAGCAGGCCGCGGATGTGAACGCCGCGCAGGGCGACGGCATGACCGCGCTGCATTGGGCGGCATTGAACGGTGATGCAGATCTGGCGCAGACGCTGCTGTATGCCGGAGCAAGCGTGAAAGCGACCACGCGGCTCGGCGGATACACTCCTTTGTTTATGGCGGCGAAGAGCGGCCACGTCCCTGTGATGGATGTTTTGTTGAACTCGGGCTCGAGCGCGAATGCTCCGGCCGTTGATGGCTTGACGCCTTTGATGATGGCTGCCAGTTCCGGTAATCCCGCCGCGATGGAGTTGCTTGTGAAACGCGGCGCGGATATCAACGCCAGAGAATCCGAGAACGGGCAGACCGCGCTCGCGTTTGCCGCTGCTTTTGATCGTCCTGACGCCATTCGAACCCTGTTGCAACACGGCGCCAACATCGATCTCGCGAGTAAAGTGCAGGAACCGCCAAAACCCGCAAATCGCGGACAGGGTAACGGCCAGGCCGCCCAGACCCCGCCTGCCGCCGGCGCCAATGCTCAAGGCGCTGCAGCGGCTGCCGCTCCCGCAGCCGGTAATGGTCGCGGCGGCAATGGCGGCCGAGGTGGCGGAGGAGGAGGCCGCGGCGGCGGTCAGCGTGGAGGCCAGGCTCCCGCGGAAGGAACTCCGGCGAATGCTCAGGCCGGCCAGCGAGCTGGACAGGCTGCTGCTTCGGCTGCGGCTGCGGCGCCGGTTGATGAAACGGCGGCCGCTGCCGCAGCGGCGGCGCAGAACAATGGAAACGACGCCAGCGGTCGAGGCGGGGGTAATCCAAAAGGAGGCCTGACTCCGTTGATGTATGCCGCTCGGCAAGGAAATACGGATGCCGTTCAGGCCCTCATCAGCGGCGGCGCCAATCTGAATGCACTTAGCGCCGACAAAAGCACGGCCCTTCTGCTTGCCACAATAAACGGCCATTTCGACATTGCGAAGCTGCTCGTCGATCGCGGCGCCGACGTGAATCTCGCGAGCATGGATGGAGCGATGCCTCTATACGGAGTAGTTAATACGCAGTGGGCTCGAAAATCCTTCTATCCCCAGCCAACCACGAAGTACGAAAAAACCTCGTACCTCGATTTGATGAAAGCCATGTTGGAGCACGGCGCGGACGCCAACGCCCGCCTCACCAAAGAACTGTGGTACAGCGAATACGATTTTTCACTGGAGTCATCGAGTCAGGTCGGGACAACCGCATTCTGGAAGTGCGCGGAGGTTGGTGATATCGACGGCATGCGTCTTCTCATCGCTCATGGAGCCGATCCGAATTCCGCCAACAAAGACGGTGTAACACCGCTGCTGATGGCATCCGGTTCAGGCACGCATGGTAATGACGACGTGATGGCGCCCGCGGGCCGTTTCGCCGCCGTCAAATATCTCGTCGAAGAACTTCATGCCGATGTGAATGCCGCGGACATCCCTCCGCCGGCGCCGGCTCCCGCACCCGCCGCTCCTGCCGCTTCCGGTGCGGCAGCTCCTGCGCAAGCCCCTGGAACTGCGCCCGCCGCAGCAGGTCAGCCCGCCCCCGCGCAACAACAACAGCAACAGCAGCAGCAACAGGGAAGAGGTCGTGACGGTGGTTTTACAGCTCTGCATAACGCGGCCGCTCGCGGCGACAACGCCATGATTCTCTACCTGGTTTCCAGGGGCGCGCGCATCGATGCCGTCAGCAAGAACGGAGTCACGGTGGCGGACATGGCAAATGGTCCGCGCCAGCGGATTCAACCGTATCCCGAAACAGTCGCCTTGCTGGAAATGTTGGGTTCGAAAAACAGCCACAAGTGCGTGTCGTGTTGAGACAAGAAATAGCCCGACACATAATTTCAGGGACAGACACCAAATTCCTGCGCTTCGTAATTTGGTGTCTGTCTCTGAAATTATGCGCCGCCTGTTTGTGTCTCTTCCCTTTCGCCGTATCGGCCCAGCAACAGGAGACCATCGCCCTGACCGACTTTCCAGCTCCGGCATGGCCTGCGGAAGGAACAACGCCACCGAAAGACAAGTATGTATTCGTTGATCTGGCAAAGAATGAATACGTCGTGGCCTATCCCGCAAACCTCGGCACACCCGCATTCGAGAAGGACGGTCCGGGAGCTCTGAAAACGGCGCGCTTCGAGCTTCTTCGAAACGTCGATCCGATGGTGTCGGCGGAGATCGCCCGGTCCGGTTCCGCGAAGTATCGATACGCGTACGGTGTCGGCAACGGTTCGGCGGCGAAACAGTCCATCGACCAATGGCTGCTCGTGGTTCCGCTGCAGGCGGGAAATGATTCGATCAAGCATCCTTCGGGTTGGTTTGCCATCATCCAGAAGGGACGGACATTCAAGTTGAAGAAGCCCGAATGGATTCGCAACGGCGCCGCGGCGGTGTGGTCTTTTGAAAAAGAAGCTGAAGTCGTTAAGCCCGGCGAAACAAAAAAGGGTTTTGAGATCGAGAGCGAGTTGAAGCCCGGATTCACAGTTGCGTATCTCCGGAAAGCCGAATCCGTGGCAGCCAATGTTGCCGCATCAGGGAATGTTCCAAAGCCGGTGAAAGACGCGCTCGATGCGCTTCTGACTGTGGAATATGACAGCCGCACACTGCTGACGATCGGTCCGAAATTCGACAAGGCGGTTGATGATCGCACCGTCGCGCTCGATTTCATCGAGGGCATCAGCTTCCTCAGCCGCAGCGGGACGCTGGATCCGAATTCTGATTTCGTCAAGAACACATTGAATGAGTTGAAAAGCCTTTCACCGGGCGGCAGCGGGGCTTCACTGAAGTTGACTTCGCCTGCGCGCACGCCCGCCGAAACCGAAATCCTTGCGGCACTCAAAGCCGCCCTGCGTATCAATTGAGAGACGAGGACCCTCTATGAAAAACATTCTGGCCATCATGAGTGTTGCAGCGATCCTTGTAACGATCGGCTTCGCGCAAACGGCGAGACCGGTGAATATCAAAGATATCGTCGAGATCGAAATGCTGACGCATACGGAGATCTCCGACAAAATTCACAACGAAGGCAAGACATCCGTCCTGATTGTCACCGGCGGCACTGAGGAACGCGGTCCGCAGGATGTGCTCGGTGGCCACTCCATCATGGCGCGCAACAAAGGCATCGAGATCGCGAAGAAGCTCGGGAATGCGCTCGTAGCGCCGGTACTGCCGATTGCGGTGTCGGCGACCGGACTCCGCGAAGGCACGAACACACCGGGCGGCGTTCAATTGCCTCCCGATGTCTTCAAGGCCGTGCAGATTGCCGAAGTTGAGAGCATGGCGATGAATGGTTTCAAAGACATCTTCCTGATGGGCGATCACGGCGGCGGTCAACAGGAGATTCGCCAGGCGGCCGAGGAAGAAGACAAAAAACTTTCACCCAAAGGTGTGCGCGTTTATTACATCGGTGACTTCTATACCAAGGCGCATGACGACATCGATCTCTACTTCTACGAGCACAAACTTCCCATCGGCGGGCATGGCGCCGTTATGGATACATCCGAAATGATGTATTGGGAGCCGGCTCCCGGAGTTTACGTCCGGCCGATTTACAAGACTGTTCCGTTCGATCCCACCGGACAAACCCCGGAACAGTGGAAGGCCGCGCGCGACGCGCGACTGGCCGGCCAGCCTGCTCCGGCGGGCGGACAGCGCGCCGCGAACAGCGGTCCGCGGGTGAACAACGGTCTGACGGGAGATCCGCATCCCTCTTCGAAGGAAATCGGCAAGGTCATGGTCGATATCGGTGTCACCAACGCTGTCACACAGATCAAAAAAATGATGACGGACCGCCGAGGCGCGACCGGCCAGTAGCCTCACTCGTGAGGCTTGTCAGGGGACACGGCATTCCTGATATTGAATTCCAGATGTATTTCGCGCTGATGTGAATCGCGCTGCTGGTTCGTGATTTCGATTGCGCGGTTTGACGGAATCAGAGCATTGACGAGATAAGCGCCCCAGGCCGGCTGGTGATTGTTCTGAAAGAATAGCAAATGGCGGCCGGGACGGCCTTCCCATGCGGCGCGCGCTTCAATGCGAACGACTCCGGTGCCACTGGTCATTTCCTGAAAAGTGGGAAACTGACTGCTCACTAAGCTGAGATGCAGGCGGCGGCCATCCAATTCCAGGACAGTCTGGTTCAGGACTTGATTGGCGTACGTCTTTCCCTCTGATTCAGAGATCCGGCGGTCACGATCCGTATTGATTTGCGCGAAGACCCAGTGCGCCACTTCGACACCTGGCGTGAGATCCATCTTCACGACGACGCGATCGGGCGCGACATCCAATCGCGTGGCCTGCAGGTATTCGTCGAGACGATGCGCGAAAGTCATTATCGGAAACAACAACAAACCCGCGATAAGAGCGATCCGTCCGGCTGCTTTCACTTGACGAATTTTGCTCCGTAGTCATTCGTTGGATCGCGGTAAAAAGTATGAATGTGATCGGTCGAACCCTGCGGGGCGTATTCGATCATCACTTCCGGGCCCTGAATGCGGAAGTATGCCGCGCTTCCATTCGCTGTCGGGCCGCTCCAGGCAAAGTAAGTGCCGGCAAGATTCTTCTGAATCTCCGTCATCCGCGATGCAGCGGCATCGTCGTTAATGATGCCGACCCATTCCTTGATGAGATCAAGCAGCATGGTCCGCTGCTGCGATGAAAACCCGGACGCGCGGACGCCTTCCGGTTGAATGACTTCACCATCGTGACCGGGACCGAGGACAACATCCTTTACTTCGTATGGGAGGATGGCCTGCTTTCTTTGTTCCGCGTTTAACGCATTGATAAGCGCAAAGGCTTTGTCGTTTTCGCTGGCGAGCGGCCGGATCGACTGGCCGTTGAAGCTGTACATTCGTGGCTGAGCTCCGGTGTGGCTGGGTGTCAGGACATTCTGTGAGCCCACCACGGTGATGTTGATCGCGAGGTGATGGCCGCCGAATTGAATCATCCACGGCTGTATCTCGGATGGCATTCCGAGAATCCCAACATAGAACTCATTTCTGCCAAACCGCACCCGATTCCCCGCGGGCCTCGCCGGAGCGGTGGAGCGTTCGAGTGTTTCGTCGGCATTGACGATGTTCATGACTTTCTGAAAACCGGACGGGCTCAAGGTTGCTGCGACGAGCGCCAGCGCAGCGTCTTGCTGCGCCGGGCTCATATCGCCCAGTTTCAGGCCGTTGCGTTCGGTCGCGCCGTTTTGGAATGTGGTACCCGTTGGAAGATTGGACCAGTTGGAACGCGTCGTCTTATTAAGTTCGATGTTGGCTTTCGCGCGCTGCCGGGCATCGAGAGACGCAAGAAAAGTTTTGGCGGCAGCAACCGCTTTGACAGTTGTCTGTTGCGCTGCCGTAATGCCACTACTCGGCAGCGCGAGCGCAACCAACAATGTTCCGTAGCGAAGAATCTTCATGATGTTCAGTAGGGCGGCGCCGCCAGCCAATCCATCGGTATGTCGCCGATCGGCGCGCCTGGAGGCGCATCCGCCGCGTAGATCGGTTTTGCGTTTTCCGCAGGTCTCTCCAGAAATCGTTTAATGTCGCCGGCCAGCAGGGCGTGTTGGGCGCGGTCGGCTTCGCTGCGGCCGGTCTCGTTCTGAAGGCGCGAACCGAGCTTCGACAGCTTCATCGACGCGAGCGCGCGCACTTGCGCATTCGGTGATCCTGTAACCAGCCACATTGTTCGATCGACAAGAACACGCTCTTCCGCGCGACGGACCTCGGCTTCATAAGCACTGCTCGTAACCGCATCGAAAGTCGCTTTAGTCAATCGGTCGATGACCTCTTCCAGGCCCGGCAGGGCCGGATCAACGGCGTGTTGAGCAACCAGGCGCGCAGCGCGATCGAGTTGAAGCGCGAAACCGATAGTTACATCGGAGGCGATTGTTGCCGGTGAAAGTGGATCGAACGCGTCGCCGGTTGTCCTGGGGAAGAGTTCGCGATGGCGTCCGAATCCTGGAGGGCGCGGTGGAATCGCATCGAGAATCTGCTTTGTCAACGTCAACTCCGAAGGTTTCAGCGTTCGCGACAACGCTTCGAGCGCCGAACGCTGGTCGGCAGCCGAAACCCACTTTACGGGCGCGCGGCCATCGCCTCGAATCCCGTAAATATAGTCCTGTCCGCCGAGCATCGATGACGCGGATTCCACGGCGTACCGGTGATACATGTAAATCGGAACGAGGGGTTCTTCAATTGTCGCCATGGGCCGGCCATTGCGGATGGTGTGGTCGCCAATGCGATCGAGCGCGGCTCGTCTCACTTTCATGATCCGGTCCAGTTCTTCCGACTGGTTTACTCCGTTCGACCACCAATCGGCTCGTGGATGGACATCGATATCCTGATTGGTGAAGAACCGGATGTCCTGGCCCCATGCGTCGTCGAGGATTTTAGTGAGCGGCTTCGTTTCATCGGTACCACGGGGAAACTCGCGATAGCCATAGTTGATTGCCACCTTATCCCAATCGCCGATCCGTTGCGGATAGGCTTCCGTCAAATCAATCGTCCCGTCCTCGCGCAGCTTTTCCAAAGGATGCGGATAATCCATCACCGAGATCCAGCCCCTGGTGCTGTCGTAATAGTTGTGACTCAGGCCAAGTGTATGGCCCGTCTCGTGAGCGGCAAGTTGCCGAATGCGTTTGAGCGCGCTTTCGTAGAGAATCGACGGCCGCTCATCACCGCTCGTGTAGGGAGAGAGCAGACCTTCAAAGATCATGTAATCCTGCCGGTCGCGCAACGAACCCAGCGTCACAACCGCCTTGATGATTTCACCCGTGCGCGGATCCGTGACGCCGCCGCCCGAACTCCAGCCGCGTGTAGAACGGTGAACCCAGTTGATCATGTTGTAACGGATGTCCATCGGATCGGCGCCGTCGGGCAGCACATCCACTTTGAAAGCATTTCGAAAACCTGCGGCTTCGAATGCCTGATTCCACCAGCTCGCGCCTTCAATCAGTGCTTTTCGGACGTCTTCCGGAGCACCCGGGTCCACCCAATACTGAATGGGCTTGACGGGTTCGCTGATCGCCGCAGTCGGATCTTTCTTCTCGAGTCGGTGCCGGCGCACGTAATGTTGGGTGATGGAATCACCGATCGGCACGCTGTAATCGGCAAAAGTGATGCCGCCGTATCCGGCGCGCGGATCGTTGACGCGGAGTTTGAAATTGTTATCGGGCAATTCCACGAGCGAATAGTGTTCGCGCATCGTCACGGCTTCAGCGGAAGGCGAAACACTTCCGACAGTGCCGGAAAAAATGCCGCCTCCGGCGCCCCGCGCGCGTCCCCCGCCTTCACCGATCCCGTTCGGACCCTGCGCCGGGCCGCCGCCACCACCGCCGCGGCCTCCGGCTTCGTTGGTGAACGTGAGGGTGACTTCGACTTCAGTGTTTCTTGGGAAAGCCCTGGTGCGCGTCATATACACGGCGCTGCGCGTCCGATCCACGCGATACTGGCCCGGACGGAGGGAATTGGCCGCGCCGTATCCGTCACGCAGCACGAACTCAGTCGCATCGACCAGCACACGGCCGTTCGTTTCGGCGCCGACCGTGAAACCCCACAACACGGATGTTGCGAATGAATCCTGGACGGCACGCCGCTCCGCCGCATTGGTGCTCGATGAACGGAAGGTTTCGTTCGACTGCACCATCAGCACCTTCGGGCCGACGCGCTGGAACATGACAATACGCCCGTTCCCGGATTCACCGCGGTCCAGGCCAATGTCGTTCGAGCCGAGGCCCGCGGCAAGACCCGTCGTGTACAAAAACTCGGTATCAAAACGCGGTATCTCCAGCCATAACGTTCCAGCACGCGCATCCCAGTAAAGCGGGAAGAATCCGTCAAGCTTCTGCATCCCCGCCGTCCGTTCTTCGATCGTCTGTGTGCGGGGCGCGTTGGGCGCTTGTCCAGGGGATGGAATCGTGAACAGGAGCACCAGTGAAAGACTCAGGAATACTTTGTTCATAGAGTTTCTCCGCTTTGAGGGGTCAGAAGTGTGTTTTCCGCCAGATGTCGTAACGCATGCGAAGCGTCTTGACGGGATTCAGATTTTCACCTTCCTTAATGGCATTGGGACCGTGATCGGGCTGAGAGACCGTGATGTACATGGAGTACTTTCCATTGTTGTGCGAATCCCCGTTCGTGTCGGTGCGCTCCGCCATGAGGATGTACGCCAGGTGGCTCGTCTTATCGTTGCAAGGGATCCTGGGTGTCGAGCCATCGGCCGGCGCGGGTGGGCAGGAGCAACGGCTGTCGCCGCCGGAAACGTCGGCCGCTTCCATCGCCGCCATCACACGATCGGTCAACGCTCCGTTCGTTTTGATGAAAGCCTGCACGGCATTCGGCACGACTTCACCAGGTCTGAGAATGTTGCCCTGAATCGAATAAAAGATTTCTGTGCCGGGAACCTGGCCCTGGATGTCCTGTGAGACGGCGCCGTTCCTCGATCCCGAGTGTCCGGCGCGCCGGCCCTGCAAATCCACGATTCCGAATTGGCGGCTCTGAAACGCCGGGTCCGCGCTTAGAAGTTCGATGATTGCTTTCGGGTCCGTTCTTTTTTGAAGTTCGCGAAAAACCAGCATCTGGTTCTGATGCGTGTTGTCCACGGAGGCCTGGCAGGCCGCGACGCCTTTACCCGGCACCACGACCGCCTGCACGCCCTTCAGGAATTCGTCGTCACTGTTGACGCACGTCGCCGATGCGATCACAACACGGCCCGTGCTCCGATCGACCGCGATCACAGACCACGTCGCGAAGGCGCAGGTTTGCGGGACCATCAAAGCAATCAACAAAGCAATTCCTCGACGCATGCGGATGCTCCTTTCCCTTACCGGTCGCAGGCAGGCGAGACTTCGACGAGAGACCGGATATCGATGCGAGCCGACGGCGCCTGCCGGATCAGAATGCCCCGGGCCTGCATCTTGTGGCCTTCGTAATCCAGAGGCGAAAAATTTTGCCCGACATAGTTTATGTTCTGCAAATCGAATTCACGAACGCCCAGCGGTTCGTCGCGCGCTGCGCGCAGTTCATCTTCCCCGGGCGCATGGAGTTCCCTGATCCGCACCGGCTCGCCGGCCATGCTCAATTGCCACGAGCCCGGTTTGAATTGCGTGAGACACCCGACGACTTCGACCACGGAAAAGCTGGGCAACGGTTTCGCGCCATCCTTTTCCTGAATTCGAATACGGCGCAGTTCGGAAAGTCCCAGTTCGTGATTGCCCGATGGAAAGCCATTGCGATCGAGTAGGTACGCGACAATGTCGAGATACGCCGCGTCATTCAACGCCGCTTCTCCGCCGCGTGGTTCGTTCCTCGGCGGCATACCGGAGGCAATGAGATTGTAGAGGCTATGGACGGTGTCTTCGCGCCAGCGTTCCATGAAGTCGTTTCCCCGCAGCGAAAAGCGCGGCGCGAAATCGCCAAGAAGGTTGGCATCCTGAATTCCATCCAGACTGGAAGCATGACAGCGGGTGCACACGCGATCGTATTCGGTTTTGCCGCGCGCTGCCTGAGCACTCGTGTACACGCCGCTCCAAACCGTTTGCGGACCCGTCTGAAGCGCGGCGAGCCACACAGACAACGTAAAGAGTGCGGCAAGAGCGACCGGCATGGGAGCTATTCTATGACTTGTTCCTGATTATTCCGATTGTCTTCGCAAAATTCCTGAGACCGGACGGAGGATCGTAACTTATGGCAGGTACCGAACGGCCTCGCACGATCTCAGGACTTGAACGCGCATAACCGGCCAAAGTATTCGCAAGCTTGGCGCGCAGCTTTCCGAGCGGTTCGCCGAGGGGAATGCCGGTGAGCAGATCATTCATCGTGAGGCGCCACGGTTCCCCACGGCTCAGCGCGTCAATAACGACGGCCTTCACCAGGTTGTGCGGAAAATTAAATGTGAACGACAGTGGAGAATAATCGTGTTCGGACGGCCGATGGTTTTCGAATTCTTTAAACAAGTCTGGATTGTATTTTTGAAACAACCGGCGAAATTCGGCGAGCTCGCGTTCATACGCCGCCAGCGCCGCCGGCGACTTGCCGATGAACGCTCGGGCATCCGGACATAGCCCATTCAGTATCCCTTCGACAATTCTTTCCCGTTCTACTCCGTGGATTCCGCCGTCACACATTTGGGAGTACTCGTTCATCAAGGTTGTCAGCGAAAAGCAAAGCCATGGATAGTCCGGCACATTGTCATCCCGCATCTGTGCAATGTCGCGGCCATAGAAGCCTTCAAACCCGTGCCGTAGATGACTCGAGAGAATCGCCGAGTGAGCCAGAGCGATTTGAATTCGATGATCCTGGTTCAGCGTCCGTACTTTATCGAGCAACCGTTCGTAAGCGCGGATGTCCGGCTCAAAATGGGAAGTTGCGATCAGGATCAGCGTTGCGCCATTCCCCGCGAATTGATGACCGCTGCCGCCCGGCCCCTGCAGCAACTCGAGAAGCGCGCTTAACCGGTTGAGATTGCCGTCGGCATTACCGTCATCCCATGCGCGGAGAGAGAGAAGCGCCAACACGTAGAGCAAATAGTAGTCGAGCAGGATGCTCGGGACAGTTCTTCCGGAACTCTCAACCTGGCTTCCACGCAAGACGTATTCAAGAACATCGACAGGGATGAGGTCCTTGTTAAGACGGTCTGCTTTGCCATCCCAGTCCTGAAGAACATGAAAACCCTCCAGAGCATTCCGGCTATCGAACATTTTTATGATTTTGTTCAACCGGATCTCGCCGGATCCCGTTTTGAAAATGCCGGAGCGCATGCTGTCGCGCAAACGCATCAGAGCTTTCGCGGGCGTTCTGGATTTCAGGAGATCGCTGATGACTTCATGACGCGTGTCACTGCTCAAGAGGGATTCCAGATGCCGGCAGGCATCATGAAAGTCACTTTGAGAGGACATCGTTTCGAAGTTGCGGGGGATTTTTCCGCAGGATCGGTGTGATCAAACACCGCTCCCGCAGAGCAGATTTCTAGTTCGCCGTGCGTTTCTCAGCCATCAGCTTTTTGATTTCGGCGACAGTGTTGCTGACCGTAATGTCGACGGCAAGCTTCCCGAGGTCCTTTGAAGCCATATGCGGATCACCGGTTATGCCGTTGTTCACCCGATTCGGATTTGCGGCTCGCTGCCCACCCTGACGCTGTCCACCGGCATTCGGCTGCGGAGTTCCCGCACGCCGGGCATCGTGTTGCGCCTTCCACTGTTCAGGCGTCGGACCGGGATTAAAAGGAACGGTCTTGTAGATTGGACGAACATAGGCTCCGGGACTCGGTTCCAGATACAGCATCACGGATGTGTCGTGAACACTGGCGTGACTGCCGATCGGAATCTGATGTTCATACGAGTATTCTTCGAAGTCTTCCTGCGATTTTGTGTAGAAGTCGCTGATGAAATAAACATGAACGCCTTTAGCGGAAAGTTTTCTGTCTTCCTCTTCCGCGACCTGTTTCATTTCCTGCTGTCCTCCGCCATGGTCACCCATAATAAAGATGTCCTTGAAGCCGTTGATCACCATGCTTTCGATCTCCGCCACATTGACGGCCTTGAACACTTCGGGCGGCAACGAAACACCGCCCGGTGTCGCTTCATTGAGTCCGCTAGCGCTGACAGCGAAGGGCGATGTGGGCGCCACCAAGGCATTCCCGAGTTTCTTTGCGACTTCGATCGCTTTCTGGTGCGCCATGAATGTGTGTCCGCCCAGTACTGCGTGGGGGCCGCGTTGCTCGGTTCCGCCGTTGGCAATGATCAGCGTCGTTTTCCCTTCTTTGTGAATCTTGTCGTAGATCTCGGAATGCGTGAGCATTTCGATGTCGACAATGCTCGTGACATCCACAGGCCTCGGCGTCTGTGCGCAGACAGCGGTTGTGAAAACGGTCAAGGCGCAAATGAGGGTCAGAACCTTCGTCATTGTTTTAGGCATGCGCGCAAGCATATCGTAAATACAACCGATTCGACTTTCGGAATTTTAAACCGATACGCGGCGTTCCAGCAGTGTGTGGATTTTTTCGAGAAGTTTGTCGAACTCGACGGGCTTTGTCGCCCAGTCGTCGCAGCCGCACGCGAGCGCCTTGTCACGGTCGCGCAGCATGGCATGAGCGCTGAGAGCGATGACGGGAATATTCGCGGTACGGCCGTCTGCCTTGATTTGGCTGGTGGCTTCCCATCCATCGAGTACGGGCAAGTGCAGATCCATCAGGATGAGGTCGGGAGCTTCAGTGATGGCTTTCGCGATCCCTTCGTTTCCATCGGCTGCAAGGATCACTTCAAATCCTCTTCGCATCAGCCGGCGCGACAGCATGTCGCTGTTCATGGCGTTATCTTCAACGAGAAGAATCTTAGACATTGGCAATGACACCTTCCGGTGCCTCCTCATGCTTTGTTTCAACTCGATACCTCACGTGTTTCCTGACAGCATGGATGAGCCGCGAGGAATCGATCGGTTTGTTGAGATATTCCGCGGCGCCGAGCGCCTGGCTCGAGCCGTCGTTGTCGGTGACGGTCAGCATAATGACAGGGATGTCTTTGAGAGCAGGATCAGCTTTGAGGCCGGCGAGAACCGACCATCCATCCATGCTCGGCAACAGCACGTCCAGCGTGATGACCGAAGGCCGCAGTTCTTTCGCAAGACGAAGTCCTTCCCGTCCATTTGGAGCGGACACGGTGACGAATCCTTCCTGTTTCAGAAAGCGGGCGACCACTTCCCGCGCGGCAGGATCGTCATCGATAATCAGGATCGGCTTTTCATCCCGCAGGTTCCGGGAAGGGCGAACAGCTTCTTCAGCAGTATTCAGCTCTCTTTCGATTTCGTGTGAATGAATGGACGCGACGTCTGCGGGAAGACGCACAGTGAATGTCGAGCCCGAGCCGAACTCGCTTTCGACGTCGATTTCACCTTTCATCATTTTGCTGATGGAACGGCTGATGGCGAGACCGAGACCTGTGCCCCCGAATTTACGCGTTGTGGAAGCGTTGGCCTGTGAAAAAGACTGGAACAGTTTTCCCATTTGTTCCGGAGTCATGCCGATGCCGGTGTCTTTGACTTGGAAATGGATCCAGTCGCCGTCGATCTCGGGCCTCCGGTTGACAGATAACTCAATGGTTCCCCGCTCCGTAAACTTGACTGCATTGCTCAACAGGTTCAGCAGGACCTGTCGCGTCTTGATTTGATCCGCGTGCATGGTTCCCGCGTTCTCGGGGCAATGCACGATCAGTTGGCAGCCTTTCTTCTGAATTCCAGGCTGAACGGCGCTTACGACTTCGTCGATCAATCGCCGGATCTCGAATTTTTCAAGATAAAGCTGCATCTTTCCGGCTTCGATCTTCGAGAGATCCAGAATGTCATTGATCAATCCCAGCAGGTGTTTGCCGGCAGTCTGAATCTTGGCGAGATCCGGAACGAAGTCGGGCTGGACTTCTGCAGCCTGCTCGTCCAGGAGTTCGCTGTAGCCGATGATTGCGTTCAAAGGAGTGCGCAATTCGTGGCTCATGCTTGCAAGGAATTCGCTCTTAGCGCGGTTAGCCGCTTCTGCGGCGTCTTTCGCATGTTGCAACGCTTCATCCGCTCTCTTGCGTTCACTCACATCGCGCAAATACGCCGTGTAGATCGGCTGGCCTTCGGTTGCAACCGGTGTCACGGCAATCTCGACGGGTATTGTGGTGCCGTTGTGATGCAACGCGGTCACCTCGACACGCTGGCCGATAACGGGTTCGTTGGCCTTCAAATCGGCGGCCGTGTCTGTGGTGTCTCCGAGAATCGATTGCGGAATAATCGTTGCGGAAAGCTCCTGTCCGAGGATATCCGACCGCTTGTAACCAAAAGTTTTCTCCGCGGCGGGATTGAATTCACGGACGACGCCGTGTTGATCGATGATGATCACGCAATCCATTGCGGACTTGAGAATGGCGGCGTACCGGGCCTCACTCTCGCCCAGGATTCTGAAATTGTTTTCGACGGTTTCATTGGTTGCTTCGAGATCCGCCTGACGCCGCGCGATATCGCGCATTTCAGCCGTGCCGAGGACGCAGGATCGAATCAGGAAAAGATCTTCAAAGATGACCCAACCGGCGTGCTCGAGCCAGCGCCATTGACTGGCAAGGACTGTCCCGTAGACGGACTGTGGCCAGTAAATCCCGCGCAGAAGGTGATCTACCGCGACGACCACTGTTGCGGAGATAAGCACGCGCCAGTCGCGATAGAAAGCCAGAAATGCCAGTGATCCGAAAACGTGAAAGTGGGTTTCGATGCGGCCGCCGGTCAAGTGAATCAACAAGGCGGCAAACAGCATTTGCGCAACGGCGATGACGTGGCGTGTGAGTGTGGCGCCGGGCCGAATCAATGCGAGAAGAATCGGAAAGCTGACAATCGCACCTCCCAGGAGAACCGCGGCCCACACGTGCGGATGGGTCTGACTGTTGCTGCCTTCCCACGTCCTCGGCGAAATCCAGAGCGCGGCCGCGATACCTGCGAGCCATTCAAATGCCATGAGCCCGGCAAACAGCCGGTCCGTGCCTTCAAAAACGGCTCGCTGATGCGTTGCGAACAGAGACTCCGCGCGATCGGCCACTTCTTGGGTTGTGTCGGTTGCCATTGTGTTTACTTCTCGCAAAAAGCACCTTCCTTTTCGTTCCCGGCGTGGCGCGCCGACAGAGGACAACCATACACAGGCGTTTGTGCGAGCGACTTCATCGTTTCGTCGAGGACCGCAAGAACGGATTTCCGGCCGTCGTTGTTTCCGTATTGTCCCCGCGCTTTGGTTATTCCACCGCTGAAACGCAGATTGCCTTCGTAGTCGTATACGACCGTGTGGCCCGAAGTCACAGCTCCAAAGCGTGCCGCTTCCGCGCCTTCAACATCGGCCATCACAGTGACACCCGGAATAGCTCTCGCAGCTTCCGCCAGATTTTCACGTCCCCAGTCCGGCGGGATTTGAGAAGGTTGATAAAACAAAACGTATGCGTCGATCTTCCCGCGGCTTCGGGCCATGATCTCTTCAAGCTCGCGCAGGCTGGCTCGAGTGCAGGGACACTCGGGATGGGCAAGCATAATCAAATGGATATGCCCGAATCGGAATCGAATCGGACTATGGGCCGGCCACGATGCAGGAGTCACCGCCGACTTTCCCGGAGTCGTATCAAAAGCCATTACCGACACCATCCCCGCAACGATGGCGATTACCCAGACGACACCAAGGCTGACCGGTAAAATCCACTTCATTCTGGACGTATCGGCCTAAACTCGCGAAGAGTTTAGGGCTATCAACGGAATCGATGTTGAAGGGAAGTCATTTCCTGGATTGGGCCAACGCGGTTTTGAACTCAGCAGGTCCGTGGAAGCCGCCGAGTCGAGCGGACGAGAAAACAGATAACCCTGGCCGAACTCGCATCCGAGGTTTCGCAGAAGCGCGAGGTGTTCCGGGCGTTCTACACCTTCCGCGACCACCTGTATTCCCATCGAATGCGCGAGGGAGATAACCGTTTTTACGATTTCAAACTTATCCCGGTCGAGTTCCATCCGGCTGACGAAGGACTTGTCGATTTTTAAAACATCGAGGGGAAAGCTGTGCAAGTGTCCGAGCGATGAGTAGCCGGTGCCGAAGTCGTCCATGCTGATGCGAACTCCGAGCGACTTGAGTTCCTGCATACACATTCGAGCTTGTTCAGGATTGGCCATAATCATCGTTTCGGTGATTTCCATCTGGAGGCTGGACGCGGAAATTCCCGAAGACTCGATTTCCTCGCGAATCTGAGTGATCAGATCCGGTTGCATGAACTGCCGGCGCGACAGGTTGACCGAAACCGTCAACGGCGGCTCGGACGGATAGAGTTGTTGCCAGGTCCACAACTGCCGGCAGGCTTCTTTAAGAACCTGGCGTCCGATGGAGACGATGATTCCGGTTTCTTCGGCAACGGAAATGAAATCGTTCGGCAAAATCAATCCACGGGAAGGCTGCCGCCAGCGGGCCAGAGCCTCGAAGCCTCGTACGTCTCCCGACTCGAGGTCGACGATCAACTGGTACCAGTTGATGAATTCAGCGCGGCTCGCCGCCTGTACGAGTTCCGTTTCCAGTTGAAGGCGCGCGGCAGCGCTCGCGCGCATCTCCTGATCGAAGATTTCCACGCTTCCGCGACGCGAAGCTTTGGCGCGGTACATGGCGGTGTCTGCCGCGCGAAGGAGGTCTTCGGGTCCTTCGTAATCGGACGAGCTCAATGCCACACCAATACTCGCTGTTGTAAAGATGTCGCGGCCGCTGATATGAAATGGCTTCCGCATGCAATCGAGAAGGCGGTTCGCGACGCGAAGGGCATCGGCGGGCAAGTGGAGATCGTCCAGAAGGATCGTGAATTCGTCTCCACCGAACCGGGCGAGCGTGTGAGCATCGCTGATTCGCGCGACCGAATCGCTGGAACGAAGCTCCTGCTGCAGTCGATGCGCAAATGCGACGAGAAGTTGATCCCCCGCCCAATGTCCCAGGCTGTCGTTAACCAGTTTGAACTGGTCCAGATCCAGAAAGAGGATGGCAAAGAGATGATCTTTTCGCCGCCGGGCTCTTTCAACGAGCCGGGCAAGCCGGTCCATAAACAGGACTCGATTGGGAAGTCCCGTCAGCACGTCGGCTACTTTGCCGGCTGTGATGTCGGTTTGAGAGCCCGCTATTCGAACAGCGACGCCGTCTCGATCCCGCACGGCGACACCGCGGCTCAGAATCCAGCGATATGAACCGTCTCGATGCCGCAGGCGATGCTCGTTTTCAAAATGCGTGTCTGAGCCATCGATGTGGGCTTTCAGGTCTGCTTCTACGCGGGCTCGATCCTCGGGATGAATCCGCGAGAACCAGTCTTCCGGATCTGAACCGATTTCCTCGTCGGCATAACCCACGGAAAGCTTCCAACGAGTGGAAAATGAAATCTGGCCGGTCTTGAGATTCCAGTCCCAGATTCCATCATTGGATCCCGCCAGGGCCAGCGCGTAACGTTCTTCGCTTTCACGGCGCGCTTCTTCAGCCTGTTTAAGCGACAACTGGGTTCGAATCCGGGCTAAAGCGACGGGAAAATCGACGGGCTTCGTCACGTAATCGTTGGCGCCAAGGTCCAGTGCCTGGACGATGTCTTCGCTGGCGCTTCTGGAGGTCACCATGATCACCGGAAGATCGACGGCGCTATAACGTTTGCGCAGCGCCTGCAAAACGTCCAACCCGCTGACATCCGGCATTTGAAAATCCAGAAGGACCAGATCGAACGATTCGGCCGCGATCGCGCCCAAAGCGTCTTCGCCGCCGGTTACCGTTGTTACCTGATAACCCTGCCTCGAAAGCCGCCGCGAAAGAACATCGCGGTTCATCTCGTTATCATCAACGACAAGCAGGTGTGGAGTTTTTTCCGTCACTTCTGATTCCGCATTCGCACACAAGTTCCAGACTGCGCCAAATGCCTTATCGGCGGAAATGAGCGGCGGGTTTAGTCCGGCCAAAACAATCCTTGACTTGCGCTACGCGCGAATGGTTTTATCGCCCCGCAGTTTTCGATATACGGATCCGATATCTAAATGATCAAAGGTGGAGGATGGCAGTGAAGAAGATCTTCGTTGTGGCGGCATTCGTCTCTCTGGCGATAGGGACTCATCAACTCTTCGCGCAGACGGGAAACGGTTCAGTCGGCGGTATTGTTCAGGATCCCGGGAAGGCTTTAATACCGGGAGTCTCCGTGACGTTAACCAACACGGCAACGGGTGTTGTGAATACGCAGGTCACCAACGAATCCGGAGCGTATAGTTTTGCCGCCGTTCCTCCGGGCCCCTACAAAGTAACTGCGGAATTAGCGGGATTCAAACAGGCGATTGCCGATGTCGAAGTCGGTACGAATGCCCAGATTCGTCGCGACTTCACGCTTGAGGTCGGAGGCATCGACCAGAAAATCGAAGTGACGGCAGCGCCCGACACGATCTTGAGCGAAACATCAGCTTCAGTGGGCACCGTACTCAGTGAAAGAAAGGTCTCCGATCTTCCACTGATTGGCCAGAATGTTCTCGACCTCCTGAATGTCTTGCCGGGTTTTCGCGCGAGCACTGTTTCAGATTCGAGTTCTACCGTCGGTGGATTAAACCTGGATTACATCAACACCACGGTCAACGGACTCAACACGAACAGTTCGAGAGATTCCGCATCACTCTGGGGCCGGCAAGTCATGACGACCAATGTGATCAATCCCGATCTTGTGGGAGAAATCCGATTGATCATGGCTCCGGTCGATGCCGAGTTGGGCCGCGGCAATGGCCAGATCCAGATTCAAACCCGTTCAGGAACGAACAAGTATGCGGGCGCCGCCGTGTGGAACATCCAGAACACGGCGTTTAATGCGAACACCTGGGCCAATAAGCGAAATCCGGGGCCGCCGACCACGCTCGATTGGTACAACCTTCACCAGGGCACGATCAGTTTTGGCGGACCGATCCAGAAGAACAAGACATTCTTTTACGCGCTGTACGACCAGCAGAACGTCTGGCGCCGGACAACAATCAATACTCTTACGTTAACGGACACAGCGCGGCAGGGCATCTGGCGTTATTGGGAAGGCTGGAACCCGGGCCCGGCACTGTTGGCGCCTCCGTTGTCCTTCGCAACGGGAACCGCAACACCGACAGGCTCGTTCGCGGCAGTGGACATTGACGGCAGGCCGCTCGCACCGACAGTGAATTCAAACGGCTCGGCGCCGTACACAGGCAGCCTGCGCTGTTTCAGCATATTCGGAAACACGAAGACGGATGGCTCGCCCTTCACGCAGGCCGATTGCCCCGGTGGAGTTGCCGTCATTCGGAGTTCACCCTGGGATCAGTTCAGGCCGGGCGTCGACCCGACGGGCTTGATGCGAAAGATTCTGACCTTAATGCCGCGGCCCAACTACTATCTGCAGGCCGGCACGGGAGCGACGGCCGTCGTACCGGACGGCCTGAACACCGGAATCTATCGATGGCTATCGGGCCGTGAAGGATCGAGCAGCACAAATTCTATTATCGGAGTCGTACAGGGCGCGGCCGACTATAACAACCGGAAGCAAATCAATTTGAAGATCGATCACAACTTCAATATGAAACACCGCGTTGCCGTAAGCTGGACCAACGAACACGACGGTGGTGCTCAGGGAATTGCCGCATGGGATGGCGTGTTAAATGGACAAAGCCGGCGCCGTCCGCGGTTCATCACAGCTCAGGCAACATCAACGTTCTCGCCGGCTCTGGTTAATGAAGCTCGCTTTGGTGTGAATCGCAGCGGCGAGTGGGGAACCTCACCCTGGGACAATATCGATCATCCGGAGATTACGAAGAAGGCGACGGAATTTATCACGTATGGCGGCACGAATCAGAAAAATGGAAGGAAATATCCGATCCTTTTCAATCCCGGGACGAACTGGAATGGATACATGGCTCTTACCGCATTTGACTTTGCGAATTACAGCCCGCTCTGGAATTACGCCGATACGATTCGATGGAACCATGGAAAGCACGCCATCAGCGCAGGCGGTGAATACCGGCGGCCGACAACAACAGGTTTTAACAGCAGCGCGTATGTCAGTGCCCTGATAGGCAATGCCGGCGGGACCGCAACAACGCAGTTCTTCAGCAATACCAACATCACGAATGGCTCCGCCGATTTGCCGAATTTTCTCGCAACGACGCGCGGCAATGCCGGGACGCTGCTCAATACATTTTTTGGTGCTATCGCAAATCCCACCACGACGTATTGGATAGACGGTCAGAAAAATATCAAGGATGGAACGTGGGAGGATGTAACGACTGCGAAGAATCTGCTGCCGGGCGCCGATCCCTACGGCCATCAGACACGCACACAGATTGGAAATGAATACAGCTTCTTCGTCAAAGACGATTACAAATTCACCAGCCGTCTCACACTCAATCTCGGTCTCCGGTACGATTACGCATTATCGCCGTATCTTGACTTTGGTCTCACCAACCGCCTCGATGGCAACGGTCTTGGCTTGTTCGGCGCAGGGAGACCTTCCGGTGACGATCCCTTCGCAGGTTGGTTGACTCCCGGAAATCTGTATCTCACGGGTTATGGCTCGAAAGCGGCGAATCCGTTGCAATGCATCCAGGGAGTGCAACAAGCGCCTGGGCTTCCCATTTCGAATTGCGATCCGAAGCTGGCGTCGACGGTCGTATTCGTGGGTCCGGGTACAGACCATCCGGACCAGTCGCTGGTACCGGAATCCGGCCGTTTCGGCCCCGCCATCGGATTCGCGTGGCAGGTGCCGTGGTTCGGCGATGGAAAGACGACAATGCGCGGCGGATTCCAGCGAACGTATGGTCAGGCGGGTTCTGTATTCAGTGGCGGGCTTGTGAGTGGGATCGGCGCCAGTGGAAGTACTGCGGGCGCCAACACAAGCGATCCCGCGATCGCAGCGATTCTCGCGACGCGCGCTCTGAACCTGACCGACCTTCCCGGCCTCGTTCCCGCCATTCCCAGCCGGCCTCCGACTCAGCGACTGCTTCCCGTCGGAGCACGCACGGGCGGTGCAGGCACCATGTACGATCCTAATTACAGAACTCAGTACACCGACAACATCACGCTTTCGATACAGCGCAGCCTGAACCGGTACATGACCCTTGAGCTGCGCGGTATTCACACAGCCGGACAGAATCTCGTATCGACGGGATTTGATCTCAATACCGTCAACGTCTATCACAATCCTGAACTCCTTAAGGCCTTCGAAGTCACTCGCGCGGGCGGCGATGATCCGTTGTTCGATCAAATGCTCATGGGTTTGAATCTCAACGTCGGACAGCCCGGCCCCTACGGCAATGTGGGCACTGTGGCTGGAGGAGTTCTGCAGCGCGGCTCCGCGCATATTCGTAGAGCCTTTGCGGCGAATCTCGCTAACGGTAATTATGCTGCGGTGGTGACTTCCCTTCTAACTGCGGGAAGTACGGGAAGCGGTGGATTGCAGGACCTGCCCATCGATCCGTTAACCGGCGCCACGCTGGTTACATCGCAGAGAGTTCTCCGCAACGGTTGTGATCGCATTGCCAACGGTCTGACGAGCGGTTTCACTTTAGCCACTGGAACGGTTATCAGTCCACGTTGCTTCCCTGAAAACTACTTCATTACAAATCCGCAATTGAGCACTGCGAATTACGCGAAAAATATCGGGTACACGAAATACGATTCGTTTGAAGCTCAACTTTCGATGCGGCCCAAATATGGCATCAGTTTCCTGGCAACGTATGGCTTCAGCAAAACGATGAACCAGCCGAACACGACGTTTACCGATCCGCTTCATCCGGAATGGGATTACGGCAGGAGTATCCAGAGTGTGGGTCAGGATTTTCGTACGAACGGTACGATTGAGTTGCCGATCGGCCCGGGCAAGTTCCTTCTGCCGAAATCTTCCAAATTGGTTTCGCGGCTCGTTGAACGATGGCAAACGGGATTTATCTTCCAGGTCTCTTCAGGATCGCCTAGGAGTTTCCTGAGCGGCAACAACATGCTCTACAACAACGGCCGGCCGAATATCGTTGGGCCCTGGAATAATCCTGAAGGAAACATCGTTTGGAATGGCCAGAACGGAACCTATTTCGGAGAAGGCACCTACGCAACGTATCAGGATCCGCAATGCACCACGCGCGTTGGAAGCACCGACTCTAATGGTTTCAATCTTCAAAACAATTGCACATTGCTCGGACTGGCGAAGGTTGTTCCGCAGGGAACGGCGGGCGCGATTCCGGTGTCACAGGGCCGATACGGTATTCCGTTGCTTGAAAATTCCGTGCCGGGACAGCAGGGTAATCTGGGAGCATTGACGATGCACACGTTCCCACGCTGGGCCTTTGATGCCAACGTCAGCAAGGCATTCGCGGTCTCGGAATCCAAATCGCTTCAGTTCCGCATTGACTGCCTGAATGTGCTCAACCATCCGACTCCAGTCGATCCGACGGGTGTGGCGAACGCCGGTACCAGCTTCAGCGACACGTTCGGACAGATCACGTCGAAGACGGGAACTCGAACATTCCAGGCAAAAGTACGGTTTAACTTTTAGGCGTTACAACGGCGGCGAATATGAAACTGCATTCGACGTCGCCGCGCCGCTGCGACCGTAACATTGCCGGCGATGGCGGAGGCTGGAACCCGCACATGCAGTTGAGTGCTGCCTGCCTGAACGACGGAGCCATTCACAGTGCCGTTCGTTGCCGCAAATCTCACAATGTTGTTGGAGGGTGTGACCGTGTCAAATCCAGCGCCTTCCAGAACGATGATTTCGCCGGGCGCTGCGTTTCCGTAGAAACCCGTCAACTGAAGAGAGCACGTGGTTCCGGAAATCGTCACAATTCTGCCGGCGCTGGTCTGATTGTCGGCTTGAACGGTGATCTTTCCGCAAACCGCGTCCGATGGAACGGTCACCGTAAGACTGGTCAACGAAGCTACGCTCACTGTTGCGGCGGTTGTTCCTGAGGCGGATTGGAACATCACGATGTTCGACGCCGGATTCGAGTTGAAACCGGCTCCCGACAGCGTAACGGAATCGCCGCGCGCCACATTAAAGAATGGTGAAACGGCCGTCAGAAACACTGAGCTTGTCGTTCCACACTGATCATGTTCATGCTTGCCGAAAAGCACCATCGAGCACCATTGCGATTAGTCGACTGCTTATTGCGGAATCAAGTAGACTGCCGCTATGAACAAGAAATCATTTGACGATTTCGTTAATGAACAGACTGACCCCGCAAACGGCGGGGAAACCCACATTGACCGAGCGAAGCGGATTTCGGAGTGGAAGCAAGATCTGGATGCGTTATATACAACTGTCGAATCCTTTCTGGCCCCGTACGTCAAAAACAAGAAAATTGAACTGCGCTACAGTAAAAAAAAGATTCATGAGGAATTACTCGGCTCTTATGAAGCTAGGGTTCTTTCGGTTCTCATTGGCAGCACTCGCGTTCGCCTAGAGCCAATTGGCACCCTTGTAATTGGTTCCAAGGGCCGTGTGGACATGGTTGGACCTATGGGAACGGCGCGATTAGTTCTTGTTCAAAAAGGTCTGTCGGCTCCCAAGATCACTGTGCAGGTATGGACAGGTATCAAAAAGCCGCCAATAACCAAGTCCCTAGAGTCTATTACGGACTGGGAGTGGAAGATCGCAACCCGCCCACCACGCATTACGTATACAGACCTCACGGCTGATGCCTTCTATGCCGCACTGATGGAAGTTGTGAATGGCTAGCACTCGCCGGGTGATTTTCTCTCTGGAGAATTTATCGCTCGCGGAGATAGCTGAGCACCATGAGGACATTGAATTTGCACTTCGGACGACATTTTCCGCCTCTCAGCCGCTCACGCAATCGCGGTTTGCCTCGGATACTACCGCCGACATTCAATCCCGCTTAAACGAATGCCTTCAGGAAAACGAAACAGGAACAATTCTCCAGCTGCTAGCTTCCCTTGAGGCTAGCCTTCGGATTGACTACCTACAGCGGTGCTACAAGAAAAAGAAAGATCGATTGTCACGAGAGTTTCGTTCTATGTACAGACAGAAAGGGGTCAGGGTTTCGTTAGAGGAAGAGATTCTTGATCTTTGGAAGGTCAATTCGAGTGTTCCACCTCAAATTATCTCCGACCTTCGCTCGGCATTTCGTTATCGACATTGGCTCGCACATGGACGTTACTGGTCCCCGAGGCTCGGCGGCAGGTTTGACTACTTCGCTATTTACACGTTGGCGCAACAGGTCTACGACTCATTCCCACTCGAAGGCCCGGTGTGAGCCGATAGTTGGAGCAAAATGCCACTCCTTGACCTTGTCATTTCAGCGTAGTCGAGGCGGCGTCGTCTACAAAGGCCGCCCACACGCAAAAAACTCCGTGCTAGCGCACGTTTCTTGGTCTGATCCTGATTGAATCAGTGGCTCAACAGGGGAAATCGGGGCGAATGGATTTGAACCATCGACCTCCTGCTCCCAAGGCCGGAGGCTGAGCGGGACAGACAAGCAATGTTGAGACGGTCGTCGCGATGTTCGCACTCGCAAGAATGCAGCACGCAGAAGGGGACACACTCACGCTCAGTTGTGAGGATGGAGAATAAGTAAGATCGAGCCGGACATTTCGGACGATGATCGTGCTGTCTCCGGAGCCGGCAGGGACTCCCTGCAAATTGACGGTGACCGAATAGTTACCAACGCTGAAGCCGGTAACGTGTCCCGAAAACAATCCCGTCGCGGTGATCTCCACTGGAGGCCCTGACGCATTCGTCAGATTGACAATCGGCGCCGGATACGAGAATGAGACTGCGCCCGTGTATCCAGTCGAAGAGCCGGCGTAGACGCCAACGTCACCGGCCAAAGCATTCGAGTCACCCTGACAATCACGCGCAATCGGAGTGGAGAATCCTGAAAACGAAGTTTGCGCCGCAGCATCAGGCGGGAAAAGTGCGCTATGGCAACGAGTAACAGGATCATGAAGACATGCCTGGGAAGCACGGCGGCATTGAACAACACGGCCTTTTAGAGTCCAGATCAAACTGCCCGAAAAATTCCGGGAACGTCCGGAAATAACTGCATGCGGCCACGAAGGCGCCGTTTCGGCGGAATCTGAATGGCACTGGGCTAGAATGAGCCCGTTCAGAAACGGTTTTTGGTTTCACGCAATGCGAGACAAACGGACATCCGCCATGATGCTGGCGTTGCTCATTCTGCTTTCGGCGACGGCCGCGCTTGGGCAACTTGCGCTGAATAGTCTGACCGGCAACCCTCCGGGGATTTCGCCGAACGTCGTTCAGGCCGGTACGGGCTCATTCACGATTACGCTTAAAGGCACAGGCTTCACCACAAACTCCGTGGCGCGGCTCGGCGCGGCAAGTCTCACAACCACATTTTTCGATGCGAATACGCTGACCGCGATTGTTCCGGCACCGCTTCTGAAAACAGTGGGCGCTCAGGGTGTGACGGTGATCGACGGCGGCGGCACATCCAACTCGATCAACCTGATGGTGTCTTATCGCGCCGATGCCAACGGCAATGGCCTCGTGAACATCAGCGATGCGCTCAACATCGCGCGATCCGCGGGAGGAGCGTTGCTGCCGGCTATTCCCGCGTCGATCGGCGACCTCAATCTCAGCGATGCAGTGAACATCAGTGACGCCCTCGTGGCTGCGCTGTTCAGCGGCGGCGCAAGAACGAATCTGGATACGCCCTTTATCACTTCAACCAGCGTCTCGAGTTCCGCGGCTCCCGGCGCTGTCATTACACTGACCGGAACCGGCTTCTCATTGAACCCTGGCGATAACGTTGTTGTCTTTTCGAAATCCGGCGGCGGATTCACTTATACGGTGATTTCGAGCGTTGTTGCGGGTTCGGGCACCCGGACTCTGACCGCCGCCATTCCGAACGATGCCGCAAGCGGTCCCGTGTTTGTGAAGCGCCGCGACCTTGGATTGCCGGGGCATCCATTTGTCGTCGCGATCACGGGTTCACCGCTTCCGGTTTATATCTCGAAAGTCACTCCTGCCGTCGCCCTGACGCCCGGTGTTTCAATGACTATTGCCGGCAGCGGTTTTGATCCGGCGCCTGCGAATAACACTGTCCAGTTTTCTGCAATCGCTGGAACCGTTAGTGGAACAGTGACACAGGCCTCGGCCACTTCGATTGTTGTGACGGTTCCCGCCGACGCCATCAGCGGATTCGTTCGAGTGGCCGTCAACAATCAAACGTCAAACGGCAAATCGATACTGGTTTCCGGCACAACGACACCGTTACTCATCAATCACGTTTATTACAACGATGCTGCCGGCGAACCGATTCTGATCGAAGGAACGGGCTTCAATCCATTGGATCCCTCCGACAATCAGGTTTTGTTTTCGGATCCTCAAAACACAGATGTGCGAGGTGCCGTCGTTGCGGCAGGCCGGACCGAACTGATCGCATTGGCGCCCGCAGGCGTAGCGGCCGGTACGTTGAAAGTAAAAACCGGAGGAGGCGCGAACGCCTCCAACAGCTTCAACTATTCGGGTGTGAGCAATCCTGCGATTGCGAGCATCACTTTTCTCGACGCGGCCAACGCGCCTGTCAGCGAGCTCGTTGTGAATCAAGGCAACACGCTCCAGACGAGCGTGCGTGTCTACGACAGCACAGGCTCGGTGCGAACGGATGTGGCTCTGTCATATTCGAGCCTCAACCCGGAAATTGCATCCGTCGATACTTCGGGCGTTCTGACAGGGCGGCGCGCAGGCTTCTCGACGTTGACGGTCAGCGGGGGCGGCGTTGTCGCAACAGCGACGATCACCGTCGTCGAAGTCATTTCTTCGGCGGCTTCGTCGCCGGTGACCGGCATTGCTCAGGATCTCTCGCGCCGGCTGTACCTGGCGGCAAGTCAGAATCAAACGATTCTGCTGGCGGCGGACATCAGCCAGACTCCGTCTGTATATGCGGGAATCCATCAGACTCCGGGACTGCGCAATGATGTTCGACTGCAGTCGCTCTTCCGCAATCCATCTTTCCTGGCGTTCGATCAGGCCGGCGGAACTTTGTACGTGAGCGACTCGTCGAACAACGTTATTCGGAAAGTGACACCCGGCTCATCGGGCACTGTGGAGACATTTGCGGGAACAACTGCAGCCGGTAATCAGGATGGCGCGGCAGCGTCTGCGACTTTCAATAATCCTCAAGGGCTCGCGCTCGACAATTCGGGAAATCTCTGGATTGTGGATTCCGGCAACAACACCATCCGCCGGATCAATCTTGCGACTCGGATGGTGCAGACCATTGCGGGGCTGGCCGGAATCGCCGGTTCCGCGGACGGCACCGCCGGGCAGGCTCGATTCAACGGACCGGTTGGAATCGCGTTCGAGCCCGAAACATTGCCTCAACAACTCAGCCGATTTTTCCGCGCGGGCGCGCCACCTCCGGTGAGCATGCTCGTGGCGGATGCCGGTAATGGAACCATTCGCCGCGTCAAAGAAACCGGAGTCGTGGAAACACTCTCAACCAACGCGATCCCATCGTCCGACTCTTCGTCTCTGCGCGGAATAGCGGCCGACGCCGGGCCCACTGCGCTTCATTTCAATGCTCCGGCCGGAATCGCGGCGGATCCGTTCGGCAACATCTATCTGACATTGCCCTCTTCGGGGGACGTCAAAATCATTCTCCCCGGCGGATCGATTGTCGCCGCGGCGCAGGCCAATACATTCCATGGACCGCGCGGTGTGGCCGTTTCGGAAAGTGGAAAAGTGGTTGTTGCGAACGACGACCGATCGGCGCAACAGGTCCGATTTGGCGGGCCGCAGATCACAGGCATCAGTCCTGCGCAGTTGCGAAACAGCGGCGGCCAGCTTGTAACGATCACGGGCAGTAATTTTCCTCCGGGATCCAGCGTCATCATCGGTTCAACCGTCATCAGCAATCCAACGATCAGCAATACGAGCATGATCACGTTTACAACGCCGGAGCTCGTGAGCGGGCGAACCACGCTCACGATTACGAATCGCGGCGGTTCGATTCAAACCCCGGTGATTGTGACGGCTGCCTCGCTGAGCGATTTGCCGGCCGGCTACATCACAACAGTTGCCGGAGGCAGCACATATGCGGGCGAAGGATCACTGGCGGCACAGGTTCCGATAACGCCTTTCGGCATTGCGGTTGACGCGAATGGCAACGTCTTCTTTGCGGATCAGTTGGGCCGTAAAGTGCGGCGCGTGGATGCGCGCACCGGCATTCTCACGACAGTTGCCGGAAACGGCAGCAACTCCGGAGGCTCGGGAGATAATGGCCCGGCCGTCGCTGCGGGGCTGTCATATCCGACCGGAGTCGCCTTCGATCCCGCAGGCAATCTGCTGGTTTCCGACGCAAGCATTCGCCGCATCGATGCGCAAACCGGCAATATCTCGACAATCATCGGCGGACAATATGGTTTCTGTGGTGATGGCGGCAACGCATTGAACGCCTGTTTCAACTACATTACGGGATTCGCAGTTGACGCATCCGGCAACATCTATATCACCGATCGTTACAATAACCGCGTTCGACGCGTTGATGCGGCAACGAATATCATCACAACGATCGCAGGCACCGGCGATACCGGATTCGCCGGCGACAACGGCGACGCAAGATCGGCAACTCTTAACCAACCTTATGGGCCGGCAGTGGACTCCGTACGAAAGTTTCTGTACTTCGCAGACGCTGCAAATGGCCGTGTTCGCAAGGTGGACCTCGTTTCGAACATCATCACGACAGTCGCGGGCGGCGGCAATCCTGCAAGCGGCATCGGCGATGGCGGTCCCGGAATACAGGCATCCGTTGGGCCAGATGCGCTGGCCCTGGACTCCAGCGGCAATCTTCTGATTTCGGACAGAGAACATGCGCGGATCCGGAAACTGGATATTGCGACGGGCATCATCAGCACTGTGGCCGGTTCGGATGGGACGGGTTCGGAGGGAGACGGAGGCCCGGCTACGTCGGCGACGCTCCACGACATTTTTGGAATCGCTGTGGATGCCGCGGGCAATGTCCTGATTCCCGATGCGGGCTCGTTCGTTATCCGCCGGGTGGACGCGATCAGCCAGATCATTTCGACGTTTGCCGGAAATCGAACAGGCTTCCTTCTTGGCGATGGCGGCCCCGCAACGGCAGGCGCTCTTCGTATACCGGCCGGTGTGGCAGTCGATGCAGCGGGCAATCTCTTCATCACCGATACAGACAATCAACGGATCCGCAAAGTCGCTGCTTCCGATGGAACCATCGATACGATTGCGGGCGATGGCGGCGCGCCAAGCGGTATTGGAGATGGCGGTCCGGCAAGAATCTCATACCTCTCATCGCCGCAGGGCAGGGTCGGCGTGGACACGGCTGGAAATGTCTATATCGCGGACCGATACAATTACCGGGTTCGCAAAATCCAGGCTGGAACCGGTGTGATCACGACGATCGCGGGCAACGGCAACAGCACGCCTTCCGGAGACGGCGGTCAGGCGGCGAACGCCGGCGTCAATCCAGACGATATTGCCGTCGACAGCCAGGGGAATCTCTATTTTGTCGAGGACGTTACTCACAGAATCAGAAAGGTGAATCTGGCGACGGGCATCATCATGACCGCCGTGGGAGGCGGCACGGGGCCTGGACTCGGCGACAACGGGCCCGCAACTGCCGCCACACTGGGTTCGGCATTGCGCATCACGATTGATGGTAATGGGAACCTGTTTATCGCCGATGCCGACAACAATCGTGTACGCAGAGTCGATGCAACGACTCAGATCATCACGACTGTCGTGGGCGGTGGCGCATCTTACACCGAGAACCAGCCGGCCACTTCCGTGAGCGTGGCTCCGCTGGCGGTCAACATTGATGCGTCCGGCAATCTGTTCATCGTCGATTACAATTACCCGATCTCGATCAAACGTGTTTCTGGTGGAATCATCAAAACCGTGGCTGGAGGTAATGACAGCACAACCTCACCTTTGGGCGACAATGGTCCGGCTCTTTCCGCATCGTTTAATTATCCGCACGACGTTGCGGTTGATGGTCAGGGCAATATCTACATCGTCGACACGGTGAACGAACGGATTCGCGCCGTTCGCGGACCCGTGCCGTAATTTCCGTCAGGCGGTCTGCTCCACCTCGAGACCGAGTTCTTTTACCATTTCCTCGCGCATCCGAAACTTTTGAATCTTGCCCGTGACCGTCATCGGAAACTCGGTGGTGAACCGGATGTAACGGGGGATTTTATAAGCTGCAATCTTGCCATCGCAGTAAGAACGGATCTCCTCCGCAGTGCAGTCGTACCCTTCACGCAATCGAATCCATGCGCAGACGGCTTCACCGTATTTCTTATCGGGCACGCCGAAAACTTGAACGTCGCTGACTTTCGGGTAAGTGTGCAGAAACTCCTCGATCTCCCGCGGATAGATATTTTCACCGCCGCGAATAATCATGTCTTTCAATCGGCCGGCGATGTTGACGTACCCATCTTCACGCATAACCGCGAGATCGCCCGTATGCATCCATCGCGCCACATCGATCGCAGCGGCCGTTGCGGCCGGATCATTCCAGTATCCCAGCATCACCACATAGCCGCGGGTGCACAGTTCCCCCGCCTGGCCGCGGGGGACGATGACTCCGGTCTGCGGATCCACAATTTTGCATTCCACGTGTGGATGAATGGTCCCGATCGTCGAGACTCGGGCCTCGAGCGGATCGTCTACCGAAGATTGAAACGAAACCGGCGATGTTTCGGTCATGCCGTAAGCTATCGTGACCTGACTCATGTGCATGCGTTCGGTGACCTGCCGCATCACTTCGACCGGACACGGAGCTCCCGCCATAATGCCTGTTCTCAGGGAATCGAGGCGGAAACTTGAAAATCCCGGATGCTCGAGTTCAGCGATGAACATCGTCGGGACGCCGTATAACGAGGTGCATCGTTCCTCTTGCACGGCCCGTAAGCACGCTTCAGCGTCAAAAGACTCCGAAGGCAAAACCAGCGCGCATCCATGAGCGAGAGCGGCAAGGCTACCCAGGACACAGCCGAAACAGTGATAGAACGGAACCGGAAGGCAGATGCGATCGTGAGCCGAATACCGGAGCCGTTCACCAACAAAAAGACCGTTATTCAAAATGTTGTGATGCGAAAGTGTGGCGCCCTTCGGAATACCGGTCGTGCCGGACGTGTATTGAATGCTCACCGGATCATCGAACTGAATTGCGGGTTCGCGGTCTCTTAGGCTCGACGGCGGAAGGCGGGCCCGGGAGGCAGTCCCGTCATTGCCACACATCCCTTTCCCGCGGCTTTCCCGGCCGAGGTAGACGATCGTTTTTAACGCCGTCAGTTTCGGTGCGATTTCAGCGAGCATGCCGCAGTAGTCCGAGTTCCGGAATCGCGGCGCCGCAATCATCAGCGAAACTCCCGATTGAGACAGTGCATGCTCCAATTCGCGCAGCCGGTAAGCCGGATTGATGTTCACCATAATCGCGCCGGTTTTCGCGA
>CAZWGA010000026.1:0-74337 GCA_964633285.1 uncultured Solibacteraceae bacterium
AGTTTTTGAGTCTGCTGCGTATGCCAATTTCGCCACTCCGGCTGGTCGAGACGAGAAACGAATGTAACCCGCGTGTGCTGAATGAGTCAACGACGCTTCCGCGTTCAGATTCTCAGTGCCCAAATTCCCAGTCTCGGTGCCAATTGGGTAGAGAATTGGGTAAAGTTTTTTCACCAGCGCACCTTCCAGTGTTCCGGAACACGTTCAACAGTCTTGATGTCTTCGCCGATTAGCATCGCTACTGAACGCATCGGAATTTTGCATACACGTTTGGGTAATGGGGTTGAAACCAATTCCGGAATGACTTTCGCACCAGGCAAGCCGCGGTTCGGGGCGATGCGCCTTTCATGACGAAATGTTTGCCGTCGAAGAAGTCGGCGGAATAGCCGGGATAAAACGGAAACGGCGTAAACCCGGCGAACGGTGAAAACGGAGTGCTCGTCCATTCCCAGCCGTTTCCGACAAGGTCGTAGACTCCGAACTTGCTTACGCTCTCGACAGAACTCCCGGCAGGTTCCGGTGTCCACGACTTGAAATCGAAGTTGCCGCCGGGCACACGCTCGTTTCCTCCATTCGGTGTTCCGAAAGCTGCGCGATGAAACTGCGCTTCAGTTGGAAGCGATTTCCCGCACCAGCGCGCATAGGCGGTTGCTTCCGCATGACTCACATACACGGGCCACGCGCCCGGCAGCGGGATCTCTTCGAACATCGTGCGATAGAACCAGTCGTTGCTGCGCGCGATCCAGAACTTCGGATGACGGATGCCTTCGTGTTGAATCCAGTTCCAGGAATCGTCACTCCAGAGCGCTCGCTCTTCGTATCCGCCGGCTCGCACGAATTCGAGAAAGGCGGCGTTCGTGACGCTGCAGGTATCGATGGAAAACTCCGGCACAAAAACAGCCATGCCTGGGAATTCATTGTCCCAGCCGAAGGAGTTGTCGTTCGGATTCCGGCCAAGCATCGCCGCGCCGGCCGGGATGTCCACTCGTTCAAACGGCCGCGGATGAGCAGGCCGGTCACTCTGTCCTACCGCAGGGGCACGTTTGAGGTCGTAGTTCAACCAATGAAACAGGTATGCCAGCGTTTCCGCATGCATCAATCGGTGCTCGATCGCGACGTGAAAAATCTGCCCGTCTTCCAGATACGGTTGAGCTGCGTCTGTGAATGTTGCCCGTTCGAGCAAATCGTCGATCGTGGAACGTACGCGCTGGTTGTACGACGTAATTTCGGCCACCGCGGGCCAATCCGAAGCTGAATCCTGGGGGAGCGAGCCGTTGATCGGGTCGATGCCGAATTCGAACAGCCGCTCGAATTGAGAATTCATCGACGGCAAGCCGAACGACGCGCCGCAGATCATGTTCCAGTCAAACGCCTCGAGGTGTCCGAGATAAAAGATGATCCGGTGCCGCTCTGGAATGGGCCGTTCATGCATCGCGGCCGGCGAGATCATTTGAAACAACCGGTCCGTTTCCGATCGCGCCCGTGCGAGTTCCCGGCGAAGTGTTGCTCGCAGAAGTTCCGTAGTCACGTGATCTTCAATGGTAGTTGCTGGGAAAGATAACCGCAACGGCCCCCGCAAGAAGGTGAAGGGACGCCGTTTCGTTCACGGCAGGCCGGCGCCACTCGAAACGATTCCGCGATGCGGAATCGCACTGGCTCTCGGGTTGTGCCCAATCAAGGCTAAGTTTTCGTTCAATATAGGATGCGAATTCCGCATACTGGAATGCACATTGCCGAGAACATTTCAGTTGTCATGGAAAAAGAGCCGACGTCAGTGTGTCGCCATTGGAGGGTTCCCATCATGAGAATCATTGTGCTCGCGGCTCCAGCGATTTCGATTGCACTGTTGTTTGTCGCGCCATCGACGTCTCAGCAACGCGCGGGAGGCGGACGTGGCGGCGGTGGATTTCGCCAGCCGGATCCCATCGATTTTTCAGAGCACGCTGGATGGGTTTCGTTGTTCGATGGAAAGACGACGAGCGGCTGGTCGGGTGATTCGAATTGGAAGGTCGAAGATGGCGCCATTACGATCGAGTCCAGTTGCGAAAAGCCAACCGGAACGGTTTATCTCGTCTGGCAAGGCGGCGAAGCGGCGGACTTCGAACTCAAATTGGAAATGAAGGGAACCGGGAATATCAATGGCGGTGTTCAGTATCGCGGATGGATTGTTCCGCCGAACCCGCCACGCGGCGGTGGCGCGGGACGCGGAGGCGAACCCATGCCGTGTCCGAGCGGCGCTCCACGAGGCACTCCGCCCGATCCTGCCACAGAGGCCAAATGGAACATGGCGGGAGCGCAGTACGACTTCGATGCGGGTAATCGATATTCGGGCCAGTTTTACGAACAGGCCACCGGCAGAGGAATCATCGCGTGGAAGGGACAAGTCGTGCGGACCGAAGAAGGAAAGAATCCGCGGCTTCTCGCAACGTTGGGCGATGCGGCTACCGTCGATTCCTATTACAAGCCGAACGACTGGAACGAACTTCACATTGTCGCTGTAGGCAATCAGATGACTCATCTGATGAATGGTCACGTGATGTCGATTCTGGTGGACCAGGACCCGACGAAGTTTCACAAGAATGGACTCATCGGCATCGAAGTCGAGGCGACGGGAAAACTCTTCGTGCGAAATATCTGGCTGAAGAAACTGTAAGGAGGCGGCGAGAGCGCAATCATGTTCAATCGATCGGAGATTCTGAATGCAATAGAGGCGGGAGCCGGAGTTCTCCGGCTCGAACCCTGCTGGGTGCCGCGAGCCTTCCTCGTACCCGGGCGGCGCTTGAAACTTCATCCCCACGACATTTATGCCTTTGGCGGCGAGCGCGGCGGCATCGATGAACGATGGTTCTCTTCGACCATCAAGGCATCGAATGGCCCGCTGACTCGGGATGACGAAGGCCTGAGTTATGTGCATATCAACAAGGACAAGAAGTTTCTGTTGAAAGACGCAGTCGATGTTGCAGGAGACGATCTGCTCGGCTCCGATGTCATGTCACGCGAAGGCGGATGGAATATTCTCTGCAAATTCTTCGACAATCTCGGACCCATTCCGCATCACATGCATCAGAGCGAGGAGTTTGCGAAGAAGGTCGGCCAGAAAGGCAAACCCGAAGCGTATTATTTCCCGCCCCAGTACAACGTCGTTCAAAACAACTTTCCTTACACATTTTTCGGACTCGAGCCGGGTACGACGAAAGATGACGTGGTGCGCTGTTTGGAAAATTGGCACAAAGGCGACAACGGCATCCTCAATCACTCGCGCGCATATCGGCTGCAGCCCGGCACCGGCTGGCAGGTGAATGCGGGAGTACTTCACGCTCCGGGCTCCCTGGTCACATACGAACCGCAAGTGCGCAGCGACGTGTTTGCGATGTTTCAATCCGAGGTCGAAGGCCGAATTGTCGATTGGGAGCTTCTCACGAAAGACGTGATGCCCGAATTTCATCGCAACCTGGATTATCTGGTCAGCATGCTGGACTGGGAAGGGAATGTGAATCCCGAGTTCGGAAAGTCCAATCAGGTTTTTCCAAAGCCCGTGCGGTCCGTGGAAGAAATGACTGAGGCCGGATACCGGGAGAATTGGATCACGTACGGAACCAAACTCTATTCCGCGAAGGAACTCACGGTGTTCCCGAAGCGCACCGTGACCGTTCGCGACAACGCAGCGTATGGTCTGATCCTCACTCAGGGCCACGGGACTTTCGGTAAATCCGCAGTTTCAACGCCTGCCATGATTCGGTTCGGCCAAATGACGGAAGACGAATTGTTCGTAACAGCGGAAGCCGCCCGCCAAGGCGTGCGTATTCAAAACATGAGCGAAACGGATCCACTGGTCATGCTGAAACATTTCGGCCCGGGCAATCCCGACGCGGAACCTCTGGTGAAGAAGAACGGGAGCAAGTCATGAGCGGGAAATTTACATTTCCGAAAATTCACAATGCAATGTGGCCGGGCCTCGTCGGTAAGGGCAGTCCGGGCGCTGAACCGTTCATCGATCTGGATACAATGCTCGATCTGACGGCCGCGGCCGAAGTCGATGGCGTGCGTTTTGACGGCGTCGATATTTTTCTTTTTGAACCCCATGTGAGTATCGACTCCACCGATGACGATCTCAAACATCTGGCCGATCGCGTTCGGAAACGCGGTTTCGTCATCGGATCGCTGGTTGCTCCGGTATGGCCGCCCACGGGCGGCGGTTCGGCCATGGGAACCGCCGAAGAGCGAAAGAACTTTCTGACACAGGTTCGCAAATCGTGCGGGATTGCCAGGAAGCTGCGAGAGATCGGAATCCGGCCATACGGAATCGTTCGCATCGATTCCGCATGCAGTCCCTCGGAATGGGCGAAGGATCCCGCCGGTAATACGAAGCGCATCGCCGAAACTTTCCGCGACGCTTGCTCGATTGCGGAAGACTTCGGGGAACGGCTGGCCGCTGAAGGCGAAATCTGCTGGGGCGGGATGCACAGTTGGAAGCACATGGCCGAGCTGCTCGTCCTGGTGAATCGGCCGAAGACGCTCGGGTTGCAGGCCGACATGGCTCACACGCTTCTGTTCACACTCGGCTACAACGCTCCCGATGACCGGATTCTGCCCGAAGGTTACGACTGGTCGGAAAAAGAAATCCTCTACAACGCGCTCGCGAGTATGACGCGCGTGCTGCGGCCATGGGTTGTCGATTTTCACATTGCCCAAAACGATGCCACCGTGAAAGGCTCGGGCTCTCACGACAAGACCGGCCGGCATTGTCTGCCCAACGATCCCAATGGAAAAATGGATGTCGTGCGCGCCGCCGGAATCTGGATGCGCGACAACAATGGTTCACCCACGCGGGCATTCCAGCACATCAACTGGGACGGGTGCATGTTCCCCAATGAAGTGATGAAGGATCCACAAACCTGGCGAAATATTCTCGGTACGATGATCGCCGTTCGGAATTCGCACGGTTGGAACTAGCAGACGCGGGTATGGCAAAGAAAAAACTTAATATCGGTTTGGTCGGATACGGTTTTATGGGGCGCGCGCACTCGAATGCGTTTCTGCAATCGAGCCGTTTTTTCAATGTTCCCTCTGAACCGGTTCTGAAAGCAGTCTGCGCGCGCAATGCCGGGCGCGTGAAATCATTCGCGGAAAACTGGGGTTATGAATCCATAGAGACCGATTGGCGAGCGCTGGTCGAACGCAAGGACATCGACCTGATCGACATCGCCAGTCCGAATGATACTCATGCCGAGATCGCGATCGCCGCGGCGAAAGCCGGCAAGATCGTGTTTTGCGAGAAGCCGCTGGGGCGTAATGCCGCCGAAGCGAAATCGATGACGGAGGCCGTCGAATCGGCGAAAGTTCCCAACATGGTCTGGTACAACTATCGCCGTGTGCCGGCTGTAACGTTGCTGAAGAACCTCATCGATGCCGGCCGTCTCGGAAAAGTTTTTCACTATCGTGCAAAGTTTCTTCAGGATTGGACGATCTCCCAGGATCTGCCTCAGGGCGGCGAAGGACTCTGGCGGCTCGATGCCGCTGTTGCGGGCAGCGGCGTGACCGGTGATTTGCTCGCGCACACGATCGATACGGCGATGTGGCTCAATGGCCCCATCACAGAAGTCGTCGCCATGACGGAAACGTTCATCAAGCAGCGCAAACATAATCTGACGGGCCGCGTCGAGCCGGTCGGCATCGATGATGCAAGCGCATTTCTGTGCCGGTTTGAGAATGGTTCGCTCGCTACTTTCGAAGCGACACGATACGCGCGCGGCCACAAGGCGCTGTACACGCTCGAAATCAACGGTGAGCACGCTTCGGCAATGTGGGACCTTCACGATCTGCATCGCATTCAGTACTTCGATCATCGCGACGAATCACAACTCCGAGGCTGGCGCAGCGTGCATATTACCGACGGCGATCATCCTTATATGAAGCATTGGTGGGTGCCCGGCCTGCAGATCGGATACGAACACACGTTCACCCATCAGTTCGCGGATTTTCTGCAGAGCGCGGCGGATGGAAAATCCGCAGCACCCACCTTCAGAGAAGCACTGGCTACCGACGAAGTGACCGACGCCGTCCTGAAATCGGCCAGGACGCGGCAATGGGAACGGATCGACCATGCAGCGGCGGGTTATGTGCCCGCACTCAAGTAGAAGATCATCATGCCTTCGACCCGCTACTGTGGCCGGCGGGCTGCTTTTATCGAGAACGAACATCTCCGTGTGACCGTGCTCGAGGAAGGCGGGCACATTGCCGAGATTCTCGACAAGGAAACCAACATCAATCCTCTCTGGGTTCCGCCCTGGTCCTCGATTGAACCTTCCAGCTACGATCCGCGGAAACACTCCGAATACGGTGGAGGCGCCGATTCAAAATTGCTGTCGGGAATCATGGGCCACAATCTGTGCCTCGATATTTTCGGCGGACCGTCAAACGAGGAATTTGCCGCTGGAATTACGCCTCACGGTGAAGGTTCAGTCGTTCCTTATGAGATTCATGAAGCGAACGGAGAACTCCGAATGACAGCGCATCTGCGCCTCGCGCAAATTCGCTTCGAGCGGCGGATTGAGATGGCGGGACACGCAATACGAATCACGGAAAGCGTGGAGAACCTCTGCGCTTTCGATCGTCCGATCGGATGGACGCAGCATGTGACGCTCGGTCCGCCTTTTCTTGAAAGGGGCGTGACGCAATTCAAATGTTCCGCAAGCCGCTCGAAAGTGTTCGAGACCGAGTTCGGAACCGCGGCTTACTTGAAGACCGGAGCGGAGTTCGAATGGCCAATGGCGCCGCGCACCGATGGCGGTGTTGCGGACCTGCGCGTGTTCAACAGCGCGCCGGTCTCGAGCGGATACACAGCGCATCTAATGAATCCGTCCCGGGACGATGCGTTTTTCACTGCCTATTCACCGGTGTTCCAGCTTGTTTTGAGTTACGAGTGGAAGCGTGACGATTTCCCATGGATGGGAATCTGGGAAGAAAATTGCAGCCGCACGAGTCCGCCATGGAACGGCAAAACCATCGCGCGAGGGATGGAGTTCGGCGTCTCTCCTATGCCGGAATCGCGGCGCGAAATGATAAGCCGGGGTCGTCTCTTCGATGTTCCAACCTGTCGTTGGCTGGCGGCGAAAAGCCGGATCGACGTGAAGTATTCCGCAACATTGGAGAAGGGAGACGGTCGAACGCGATGACGGTTCTCCTTGAAGCGAAGTCCATCAGCAAAGCATTTGCCGGCGTGCAGGCGTTGAATGGCGTGTCCTTTGAACTTCTCGCAGGTGAAGTTCATGCCCTGATCGGAGAGAACGGCGCCGGGAAAAGCACTTTGATCAAAGTCATCACCGGCGCTGAAAAGGCCGACAGCGGAGAGATTGCGGTTGAAGGAAGAACCGTAACGGCGAATGATCCCGCGACCGCGCGGTCATTGGGCATCGCCGCAATCTATCAGCAGCCCGCGTTGTTCCCGCATCTCACCGTTACCGAAAACATCGCTCTGAGTCTGGAGACCGGCGGTCTGTGGCGAAAAGTGGATTGGAAGAAACGCCGCGAACACGCGGTGGAGTTGCTTGGCCGTATCGGGGCGTCCATCGATCCGGATACGCGGGCGGCCGCGCTAAGCATGCCGGAGCAGCAACTGGTGGAAATTGCAAAAGCAATCGGCACGAACGCCAGGATTCTGGTCATGGATGAGCCTACGGCATCGCTTGCGGAACGCGAAGTCGAGAATCTATTCGGCGTGATGAAGATGCTTCGTAGTTCAGGCATTGGAATTATCTATATCTCGCATCGGCTCGAGGAAACCTCTTCGATCGCGGATCGCATCACAGTCCTGCGTGATGGTGAAACCGTCGGAACGAAGCGAAGGGAAGAAGTGAATCGTTCCGATCTCATCAACATGATCGTCGGACGCGAACTCGCGGCCATCTTTCCGAAACGCGAAGTTCAAAAAGGAACGGTTGTTCTGGAATTGCGTGACCTCGGTAATCGTGATCGCGGCCTTCACGGCATTTCGCTTTCCGTCAGGAGCGGCGAAATCCTCGGGCTTGCGGGACTCGTGGGCGCCGGCCGCACCGAACTCGCGGAAACCATTTTCGGGCTGACACCGCCCGACAGCGGCGAAATGCGGATTCGCGGCCTGCCTGTCCGTATTGCACGGCCCTCGGAGGCCATTCGTGCCGGCATTGCGTATCTGCCCGAAGACCGCCGCCGTCACGGCATCATTCTGGATATGCCGATTTCGTCAAACACGAGCCTCGCATCTTTGGCGGCTGTTTCACGCTTTGGCCTGATCGATGCAAGGAAAGAAGGCGGCCTGGCCGAACACTACGTCGCGCAATTGAGCATCAAGGCATCCTCTATATACGCGGACCTTCAAACGCTGTCCGGCGGCAATCAGCAAAAAGTTGCGCTCGCACGATGGCTGGCGGCAAATCCATCCGTGTTGATTCTCGATGAGCCGACGCAGGGGGTGGATGTTGGCTCAAAATCCGAAATACATCGCCTGATGATCGAACTCGCCGGGCGCGGCGCGGCTATTATCATGATCTCTTCGGACCTGCCGGAAATCCTCGGAATGTCGGACCGGATCGCTGTGATGCATTCGGGCGCCATTTCAGGCGTGGTTTCGCGCGAGAACGCGACGCAGCAACGGATTCTGTCTCTCGCTTTGGGGCACACGTCCGAGGTGGCGCCTCTCGAATGAATTTGAAAACGCATCACCGTGAACTCTCTGTCGCCGCCGCCATCGCAGCGTTAGGGATTGTTCTGGCCATTGCTGCGCCGGGCTATTTTGCGGGTGAGAATCTGCTGGATCTCTTTCTCGCGAATATCCCGGTCCTTGTTATTGCGGTTGGGATGACTCTGATCATTCTGACCGGACAAATCGATATCTCCGCCGGTTCCATCTTCGCAATCTGCAGCGTTACGGCCGGCTTGGCGGCAAAAATCGGATTGCCGGGTGTACCTATGGTTCTGAGTGTGTGTCTGATTGGCGCGGCGATCGGATGCATCAATGGCGCGTTCGTCGCATATGTGCGGATTCCATCCATCGTCGTTACGCTCGCGAGTATGGTTGCTTTGCGCGATGCGCTTCGCTGGATGACACAAGGGGCGTGGGTGCAGGATCTGCCGCCCGAGTTTCAATGGCTGGGGTTCTCGCAGGAGGCGTATCCGTTCGCGAGTCTGTTTTTCGTCGTGGCTCTTGTGGTTCTGCTGGACTGGGTGATGCGCAACACCGCCGCGGGACGCGCTGTCTACGCCACAGGTTCGAATCCGGAGGCTGCGCGTCTTGCCGGTTTCGATACTCCGCGGATCACCTTCTGCGTTTTCGGGTTCATGGGCCTGCTCACCGGATTCGCTGCTGTTCTCAATTCCGTCCGGTTTAATCAGATTCCCAGCAACACCGGTATCGGACTGGAGATGAAAGTCATCGCTGCGGTTGTGATTGGAGGCACCGCAATTACAGGCGGCGTGGGGACCATCGTTGGCACGGTACTCGGCGTGGTGCTGCTGGGAGCGATCGGTCCAGCCTTAACGTTCCTGGGAGTCAGTGCATATTGGGAAAGGGCGCTTCAGGGCGGAATCATTTTGATCGCAGTCGTTGTGGACGCCGTGCGCGCGCATTCGGGGAAATATGGAAGTGTTGCCGCAAGCCGGACGTGAGCGCGCGAACGCTCCCGCTGTCTCTGCGTCGACGCGGATTCTTCTTGGCGCCCTTCTCACTGAAATCGTCCTCTTCTCTTTTCTTGCTGAGAACTTTCTCACCACCGGCAACTTCTTCGAGGTGCTTCGATTCAGTATTGAACTGGGCCTGCTTGCCGTCGCGCTGACTCCGGTGCTCGTCACCGGCGGCATCGATCTGTCCGTCGGTTCGATGATGGGTCTGGCGGCGGTGGTCTTTGGCGCGATGTGGAAAGACGCGCACCTTCCTCTTTTCGCTTCCGCCGTCATCACCATTCTGCTGGGACTCGCAGGCGGTGGTTTGAATGCGATTCTGATCGCGCGTTTGAATCTTCCTCCGCTCATCGTGACTCTCGGATCATTCTCGCTGTTTCGCGGAATTGCGGAGGGCATGACTCACGCTGCCGTAAACTACACGGGATTTCCACGTTCATTCCTGGTCCTGGGGCAGGGCTATGTTGGTGGTGTGATCCCGATGCAGCTTTTCGTTTTCGCGGCGGTATTCGCTGCTTATGCCATCCTGCTCCATCGCTCGGTCATCGGCCGTGCGTGGTACGCGATCGGATTTAATGCCGAGGGCGCCCGTTACGCCGGTATTCCCGTCGCAAAGCGCGTTGCTCTGGTGTATGTGCTCGCCGGCGTGGTTTCCGCCGTCGCCGCCATCATCTATGTTGCGCATCTCGGTCAGGCGCGCTCGGATGCGGGTACCGGATACGAACTGGACGCGATTACCGCGGTCGTATTAGGAGGAACATCCGTTTTCGGGGGACGTGGAAATGTGTGGGGCACACTGCTGGGATTGTTGGCCCTATCCGTCCTGCAAAACGGACTACATCTGGCAGCATTGCCTTCGGAACTCACGGGCGTGCTGACCGGAGTCGTTTTGCTGCTCGTCATCAGTTTGGAAAAATGGCGCGCACATATTCCCCTCTTCGCACGGGAGGGGCGGCTTGAAGATGCGTTTCCTGAGGAGGTCCTTGTGAAAAACAGTCAGGTCGCGATTATCTGCGCGGCCGTTCTGGCGGGCGCGATCATTGTGGCGGGCACAAATGTCTGGCTGGTGCGTTCGCTGGGACATTCGCCGGATTCGGCGGCGTCCGGCACGTCGCCTGCGCATCGCCCCGTGATTGCGGTGATGCCGAAAGCCAAGGGCGATCCCTATTTCGTGAGCGCCCGCGCGGGAGCGGAAGATGCAGCGCGAGAGCTTGGCGTCGATCTGATCTGGGACGGGCCGACAGCGCTTGAAGCTGCGAAGCAAAACGAACTCATCGAGAACTGGATCACGCGGCGCGTCGATGCCATCGCGGTCGCCGTCGAAAACAAGGCGGGAATATCCACGGTGCTGCGCAAGGCGCGCGAGCGCGGTATTCATGTTTTGACGTGGGACGCTGACGCCGAACCTGACGCGCGTGAGTTTTTTGCCAATCAAGCGACTTCGGAAGCAATCGCAAACACACTTACCGATGAGGCTGCGCGCCTCCTGGGAAGCAAGGGTGATTTCGCCATCATCACCGGCGCTCTGACGGCGGCGAATCAGAACGAATGGATTGCGTTCATCAGGAAACGCCTGGAGAAATATCCCAGTCTCAAACTGGCCACGATCCGTCCCAGCGACGATGACCGCGATAAAGCCTTCGCGGAAACGCAAACGATTTTGAAAGCCTATCCTTCCGTGAAACTCATCATGGCGATTTCCGCGCCCGCGGTTCCCGGTTCGGGCGAAGCGGTTCGCCAGGCCGGACGCAAGGATGTGAACGTGATCGGCCTCTCGCTTCCGAGTATCTGCAAACCTTACGTGCACGACGGCACGGTCCAGACGGTCGTGCTGTGGAGCACGCACGATCTGGGATATCTCACGGTCTACGCGAGTTCGCTGCTGACGCAGAATAAAATTCCGCCCGGCGCTCAGTCGATTCAAGCAGGACGGCTCGGCAAGCTCGAAGTGCGCGGCGCCGAAATCATTCTCGGGCCGCCTTTGATCATCAACAAAGCCAACATCGATCAGTTCGATTTCTGACGCTGCGGGCCCCGGTTTTCAGTTGTTCGCCGCCCGGTTCGCTGTTAGGATCTGCAACCGATTACATCCCACAATGAAATCGATTACACGATGGTGTCGGAGGAGGTAAATCTCATGAGATCAAAGTGTGTAGTGTTTGTTGCCGTCGCAGCCGTTTTGCTCTGCGGAATGGCGGCTGCGCAGACGGTTTCCAGTTTCCTGGTCGGGACGGTTACGGATCCGGGAAATGCCGTCATTCCCGGCGTCGACGTGAAACTGGTGGATCAGTCGACGGGCCAGGAACGCTCGGCGCGGGCGAACGAAGCCGGCCTCTTCCGCTTCAACGATCTGGCGCCCGGGCGCTACAGCGTCACTATTCGCGCCGATGGATTCAAAGGTTACCAGCAGCGCGACATCAACATATCCAGCAGTGAGGCTCGCGATCTGGGGCGCGTGGTTCTGGAGATCGGGAGTCTCACCGATGAAGTGCACGTTACGGCTGAAGCCACGCCGGTTCAATTGGCAAGCAGCGAAAAATCTGCTTTGATCGATGGCGCTGAGATTCTCGATGTCGCCATCAAAGGACGCGATCTGTTTGACTTCATGAGAACGCTGCCCGGCGTTGTGGACACTCGGGCGACCCGCGACGTCACGTCGCCGAATTCAATTGCCGGCATTACCATCAATGGCGGCAGCGCCAATCAAAAGAACTTCACCGTTGATGGCGTGACCGACATGGATACGGGCTCGAACGGCACGCTTCACTATGAGCCGAACCTGGATGCGATTGCCGAGATTCGTGTGCTTTCTTCCAACTATCAGGCCGAGTATGGACGCAATGCTTCGGGGCTGATCAGCGTTGTGACCAAGAGCGGAACGCAAGATTTCCATGGCAGCGCGTGGTGGACGCATCGGCACGAACAATTCAATGCGAACGATTTCTTCCGGAACAAAAACGGCTTGAGCCGGGTTCCGTATCGCTACAACGTTGCAGGCTTCAGCATGGGCGGCCCGATTTTCATCCCGTCCAAATTCAACAGCGACAAACGCAAGCTCTTCTTCTTTGCGTCTCAGGAATACACAAGGCAGATGGAGGATCAGGGCACGCGTTATACGAACATGCCGACGGCGTTGGAGCGTATCGGGGACTTTTCGAAAAGTTTCGACAGTAACGGAAAGTTGATCACGATAAAAGACCCCGTGACAGGACAGGCCTTTCAAGGGAACATTATTCCGCCCTCGCGAATCGACAAAATCGGTCAGGCCATCCTGAATTTCTTCCCGCTGCCCAATTACGCCGATCCGGATCCAACTCAGGTCTACAATCGTAATTACAAAGCCCAGGCCAGTAGTCCGCATCCCAGGCGCAACGATGTCGTTCGGATCGATACGTTTCTCGGATCGAAGTTCAACGCGAACTTCCGTTTCATTCACGATGCCGATGAACTCGATTCGGTCTTCCAGGGTTTGAACTGGATTTACGCCATTCAGAATCATCCGAATCCCGGAAAGGGATACGCAGTCAATGCGAGCTATTCCTTCAGTCCGACGCTCATCGATCAGTTCACGTTTGGGAAGAGCTGGAACACGTGGGCGTGGTTCATGAAAAACGAAGGCGACGTTTCACGCGACAAAATGGGAAATCCGCCGAAGTGGTATCCCCTCGATTCGTCGAGGCCGGATCTTTATCGCGCTTATATACCGAACGTTTCCTTCGGAAATACGCCCGTCAATTCCGCCGGCTATACTCTCGGCAATCCGCCGTACGCCAATTTCAACGACATCTACAGCTACGCGGACAATCTGACGAAAGCCTGGTCCAGTCACAATCTCAAGGCAGGCATCTACATTGAGCACAACGGCAAGCAACAGGCGTCGAACACCAACTACCGGGGTGTTTACAACTTCGGCAGGGACACGAACAATCCGCTCGATTCGGGCAACGGATACGCGAACGCGCTTCTCGGAAATTTCACGAGTTATCAGGAAGCCACGCGGCGGAATCTGTTCAATGTCTGGTACTGGAACGTCGAATGGTACGCGCAGGATAACTGGCGAGTCAGCCGCAGGCTGACGCTGGATTATGGAATCCGCTTTTATCAAATGCCGGCGCAGGTGGACTTGAACAATACATTTGCAACATTCGATGTAAGCGCCTACTCCAGACAGAAAGCGCCGCGATTGTATGTTCCCGGCTTCGACGCCAGCCGCAGGCGTGTTGCGGTCGATCCCGTCACGGGAGCAACAGCGCCGGCGCCTCTGATTGGACTGTTCGTTCCCGGCAGTGGTGATCCTGCGAACGGAATGAAGCGCCAGGGTGACGGCGTTCCATTCAGCATCTACTCGACACCGTTTATCAAGGTTGCGCCACGCGCAGGTTTCGCCTGGGATTTATTCGGCAACGGCAAGACGGCGCTGCGCGGCGGGTTCGGACTCTTTTTCAACCGCGAAGATGGAAATCAGGTTTACAACATGTCGGGAAACCCGCCGGTCAGTTACACGCCGCAATTGTCCTACGGCAGCATCGGCACGCTGACGGATACGAACGGGCTGACCGGCCCGACCAACATTAATTACTACTTTGGACGGATCCAGGAACCACACACGTGGAACTGGAGCTTTGGAGTTCAGCAGAGCGTTGGTTTTGGAACTCTGCTGGACGTGGCCTACGTCGGAAGCGCGGCCGCAGATCAATCGCTACGATACAACATTAATGCGATTCCGAGATTCGCTCGATTCGATCCGAACAATGCCGATCCCACTCAGGCCGGAAAACCGCTTCCGGATAACTTCCTTCGTCCGTACACGGGATTGGGCGATGTGAATCCGGCGTTTTTTCTCGGCTACAGTAATTATCATTCGTTGCAGATTTCCGGACGCCGGCGGCTGACGAAGGGCGTGATGTTCGGCGGATCCTACACGTGGTCGCGTAATCTGGGCGTGACCAGCACAAGTCCGTACTTTGATTCACCGAAAGAATTGAGCAAGCGAAACTACGGATTGCTGACCACGGATCGATCGCATTCGCTCAGTGTTAACTATTCGTACGAAGTGCCGAAGCTCGGCAAACGGCTGGACAATCGGTTCATCGGCGCAATCACCGACAATTGGCTGCTCTCCGGCATTACATCGTTTTCAACCGGAGCTCCATTCACGCCGACATTCACGACAACAGATGGGGCCGACATCAGCGGTTCGACCGAAGGTGCTCGTATCGACGTCATCGGAGATGCGAGCCTTGCGCGCGGTGAAAAGACATTTGCGCGGAACTTCAAAACGGAAATGTTCAGGCGGCCGGCAGTCGGCACGTTTGGTACTGCAGGAGTGAACATTCTGCGAGGTCCGGGAGTCAACAACTGGGATGCCACGCTGACCAAGTCGATTCCGGTGCCGCTTGGCGAACGCGGCACTGTGAAACTCCGTTCTGAGTTCTACAATCTTTTCAACCATACGCAGTTCTCAGGAATCGACACAGCGGCGCGATTTGATGCGTCCGGTACTCAAGTCAATGCGAATTTCGGTACGTACAATGCCTCGCGGTCGCCGCGAATCATTTCATTTGCGCTGAGGTTGGAGTTCTAAACATGACGTGGAAGAAATGTTTTACGCCGGTTGCGGCATTACTGGTGCTCATTACAACAGCCGGATTCGCTTATCCGCAGCGGGGCGGACGCGGCGGAGGCGGAGCTGCGGCCGGCGGCGATCAGGGCGGACGTGGGCGCGATACGTTTCCGGCGCAACAGCGCGCCATTGGAGAGGCCGCCCTGATCGAGCGTGGGAAGACGCTGTTCAGCATTCATTGCAGCGGCTGCCATGGCCCTGATCTTCGAGGCGATGAAGGTCCGAATCTCCTGCGGTCTCAACTCGTGCTGGACGATCAACACGGTGAACTTATACGCCCTCTCGTTCTCGGCAGCCGAGCGGATGCGGGAATGCCGGTGATCAACATTCCCGATAACGATGTGACGGCAGTCGCCGAATTCATCCACAGTGTCGCAGCGGCAGGCGGCCGTCAGGGACGTCCTCCGGCGGGTGCGGCATCCGTTCTGAATATCCTGGTCGGCGATGCGGCAGCGGGAAAGGCGTACTTCAATGCCAAATGCAGCGGATGCCACTCGGCCGATCGGGACCTCGAAGGAATTGCATCGAGGATTCCGGATCCCAGGACGTTGCAAAACTTTTGGGTCTCCGGTGGCGGAGGCGGTGGCCGCGGTGGTGGCGGGGGCGGTGGTGGCCGTGGTGGCGGTGGCCGCGGCGGAGTTGCAGCCGGCTCGAGAGCAAAACCTGTCACGGTGACCGTAACAACACCCGCGGGAGAGAAATTTGAGGGCGAGCTTTCGCGCCTTGATGAATTTGATGTCACGCTTCTTCGTGACGGAGTGCAGCGCACGTTTCGGCGTGATGGCGATACTCCGAAAGTCGAAGTGCACGACCCGCTCGAACCGCATCGAAATCTGCTTACGGTTTATACCGACAAAGATATTCACAATGTGACCGCATATCTGGTGACTCTGAAATGAAGATCGCGGCAGGCTTGCTCATTTCAGCTTTGCTACTGACGCCCGTCATTGCGGCCGGCCAGTCTCAGGCTGGCCTGGATCCCGCTTCGATCCTGAAACCGCTGTCCGACTCGTGGCCGACATACTCCGGCGATTATTCCGGCAGGCGCTACAGCGCCCTGACGCAGATCAATAAGAGCAACGTCATGAATCTCACCCTCGCGTGGACCGCGCGGCTGGCCACCGGAACCACGAGCCGAGGGGGAGCTGCCACGATTGTCGGGGGCGAGGGCAGCGCGGATTTCGACAACGGCGTCGCCAATATCAAGGGATCGATCCTTGAGGTCGACGGGATTCTCTACATTTCTGCGCCGGACAACGCGTGGGCCGTCGATGCGCGCGATGGGCGCGAGCTCTGGCATTACTTTTGGAAGACGCGCGGCGGCACCCACATCGGCAATCGCGGCCTCGGGATGTGGCACAACTATCTGTACCTGGAAACGCCCGACGATTATCTGGTCTCGCTCGACGCAAAGACCGGCAAGGAGCGCTGGCACAAAATCATTTCGGATTTTAACCAGCAGTATTTTTCCACGATGGCGCCGATCATCGTTGGGAATCACGTGATCGTGGGCACGGGTGACGATTTGGATGCGCCCGGATTCCTGCAATCGTTTGATCCCGAGACCGGTGAGCTGCAGTGGAAGTTCTATACGGTGCCGATGAATCCCGGTGATCCCGGCCTGGAAACCTGGCCCAGCCTCGATGCCGCGCGTCATGGCGGCGCTCAGGCCTGGATTCCGGGTTCGTACGACCCCGAAACACATCTTTATGTCTTCGGTACAGGCAATCCTACTCCAGCGTACACGGCGGGGCGCGGCGATCTGGATAATCTCTTCACGTGTTCACTGGTCGCCATCAACGTGGATACCGGGAAGCTGGCCTGGTACTACCAGACATCTCCGCATGACACGCATGACTGGGACTCCACGCAAACACCTGTATTTGCCGATGCTCCCTTCAACGGACGCATGCGCAAACTCGTGATGACCGCCGCGCGTAACGGTTATTTCTTCGTTCTTGATCGTGTGACCGGCGAGCATCTGGTATCCAGCAAATTCGGAACGGCAACGAACTGGGCCCTCGGCCTGGACAAAAATGGCGCGCCGAAGCGCAATCCCGAAAAGGATGCGACGGTTCCAGGTTCGCTTGTCACCGGAAGTGTCACGAATTGGCCGCCGCCTGCATATTCACCGGAAACGGGACTCTTCTATGTGCCGGAGAACAATTCGTTCGCGCTGACGTATCTGATCGATGTCGATCCGCGAGGTTCGATGGGTTTGGGCGGCACCGAGAACTTCGGGTTGGGAGGAGTTGGAAACTTTCTCACGGCGATTGATTACCGTACGGGAGCGGCCGCGTGGAGGCACGAAATGCAGGGCGGAGGTTCCACTGGATTATTGGCAACCGCGGGAGGATTGGTTTTTGCCGGCGGCGGCGCAAACCTGATGGCATTTGATGCCGCCACGGGAAAGACGCTGTGGCATTCGCGCATCGGAAATCAATCGAATGCTCCCGAAACCTACATGCTCGATGGTCATCAATATTTGCTGGCCGTCGCGGGCGATACCATGTTTGCGTTCGTAATATATTGAAAGTGGTCTGGAGGCAAACCTATGTGGACACGGCGTGAATTTTCGAAATTAGCGCTGATGGGTGTATCGGCGTCGTTGATGGAGAAGTCGCTGATCCGTTCGGCGCAGCCCGCGCCTGCGCTGCCGAATTCTGTGATCAACGGCGTTCAAATCGGCACGATCACGTACAGTTATCGGAGCATGCCCGATCAAAGCGCCGAAGCAACGCTGAGATACATTGTCGAGTCCGGCATCAACGCCATCGAATTGATGAACGGTCCGGCGGAAGCCTTTGCGGGCGTGCCGTCAGGTGGCGGCCGCGGTGGTGGCGGCCGGCGCGGCGGTCCTCCCTCTGATGAGCAGCAGGCCGCGGCGCGTGAAGCGAGCAACCGCGTCAAAGAGTGGCGGCTCTCCGTGCCGATGGACAAATACAAGGCGCTCCGCAAAATGTACAACGACGCCGGTGTGACGATTTATGCCTGGAAATGCTTGAACCCGAACATGTCCGATGAAGAGTTCGAATACGTTTTCAACGTTGCCGAAGCTTTGGGTTGCACGCATACCACGCTGGAATTGACCGACAATGAAGCCCAGCTCCGGCGGATCGGCGCGTTCGCTGAGAAGCGCAAGATTTATGCGGCCTATCACAGCCACACGCAAGGCAGCATGACCGCTTTCGACAAGGCGTTTGCAGCGTCGAAAGCGAATATGGCGAACGTCGACTTCGGTCACTTCGTTGCCGGCGGCAATGCCGGAGGCAGCACGCTTCAGTTTCTCGAGAAGTTCCACGATCGCATCGCCAGCTTCCACTTGAAAGACCGCACAACGCCGGAACACGGCGCGAAAAACCTGCCATGGGGCAGTGGGGATACGCCGTTAAAAGAGATTCTTCAAATGGTGCGGAAGAACAAATGGACGATGCCCGCTTCAATCGAGCTCGAATACGACGTCCCCGCCGGCTCCGATGCAGTGAAGGAAGTCGTGAAATGCCTGGAGTACTGTAAAGCTGCGCTCGCGTGAAACCTGAGGAGACCTACTCCGTTTGAACCGGATACACGAGGCCGACATTCTTTGGTGTGATGAGTTCGTGTTTCACGAACACGGATGCGGGAACGGGTTTCTTCTGAAGAATGGCCAGAGCCAGCGGCATTAATTCTTCTCCGTAACGCTCTGGAAAATACGCGACGGACCCGATGAGGCGAGTGCCGGGACGCCGTAGTTCTTCACGCGCAGCGCGAATTGCATTCTGGCCCATCACGGCGCAGAGATGGCTCCGGCCTGCTTCTTCAAAAGCCCGGAGCGCGCCGAGAGCCATGGGATCATTGACTGCCGCAACGAGCGTGCGTTTCGGCGGTGTACGCCGCAGATACCTGCGGACGGCATCGAGACTGTGTTCGAACTCGCCCTTTCCATCCAGATGCGCGACTGAACGCGTCTCCACTGCAGGCAGAACCTGGCTCAGGCCTGCGATTGTGCCGGTGATTCGCAGTTGCGGCAGCGGTCCCGCAATAGGAAGCTCGAGAAGCAGCAGCGCCTCGACGTTTCCGTTCCAGGTCTCTTTTGCCCAGCGTCCCAGAGCTCGTCCTCCAATCATTCCCGCGCGATAGTTGTCTGCTCCGAAGAAGACCGCGCCGGGATGAGGAATCTCGATGGCGATCACCGGAATGTTGGCTTCAAGGAATTTCGAAGCAATGATCGGCGCTACGTGTTCGTAGGTCTGGAACTCGAGGACGAGATTCACGCCTTCTTTGATCAGCAGATCGGCATTGAGGAGCGCTGTCTTTGCGCTGTAGCGATTGTTGACGGCGATCAGTTGAATGTGTTCGCGAGTTGCGATCCGATGCACGCTGTCGTTCACATCGCGCGAGAATTCCGAATCCGTCGTTTGAGCGGCAAAGCCTAACTTGAAAGTCGGCTTCGCCGGCCGTTGAACGCGGCTGCGATACGCGTTTTTGCCGACACGCTCGATCATGCCGCCTTTCACGAGACTTTGAAGCAGCCTGAAACAGGTCGTCTTGCTCAGCCGGCTGCGCTCGACCAGTTCGCCCAGCGTGAGCGCTTCATCAGCGTGATCGAACGTCTGCCACAGGCGGCACGCGCGAACCACCGATTCGACAATACTGGAATCTCTCGCCATAAAACCGTTCCGCTATTCGGAATGACATGCATTCTCCATGAATGGCTGCGCCTTGTAAACCCCTTGAATTCTGCGAGTGTGTGTTCCGCATACCGGAATGAAATGCGGCATACAACTTTGTATTTGGCCCTCGCTGCAATCAGAAATAAGTTCCGCCCAACGTAAAACATGACAAGTCCGAAAGTGCCTATTCAACGGGGGGGATTTCTATGAAGTCCATTCGAGGCCTTGCCTCTTTTCTGCTTGTGTTCTTCGTGGCGGTGTCTGCGGCGAATGCGCAGACCGTAAGCGGTCAGATTTCCGGGCGTGTGGTGGATCCGGAAGGAGCAGTCGTCGGTGGCGCAACCGTTCGACTGACGAGTGATGTCTCGCAACAAGCCCAGGAGTTCATCACGAATGAGACGGGGACTTTCGTGTTCCCGGGGCTGGTTCCGGGCGACTACAGCGTGCACATTGAATTGCCGGGCTTCAGGGCTTACGAACAGAAAAGCATTCATGTCAGCGCGCAGGAACGCTTGAATTTGCGCGACATCAAATTGCAAATAGGCGAAGTGGCGAGTTCCGTGACCGTGGAGGCCGAGGCGGCTCGAGTTCAAACCACCACTGCGGACCGGATTCAGACACTGAGCCAGTCGGCTATTGAAGGCATACCGATGCCTACGCGGAGTTTCCTTGCGGCTACACGGGTCATACCCGGCTCTCAGACTACCAGTGATGTCGGCGGCGGCTCGATCAACGGAGGACAGACCGGTCAGTTGGTTCTACAAGTCGACGGTATTATCAGTCAGGATAGCGGCGCACCCAGCGCAAACGCCAACGTCGGCCGATTTCTGGTCAACCCGGACTCCGTCGACGAAGTGCAGGTGCAGGTCAACTCGTTGAACGCCGAATTCGGGTCTCGTGCCGGCGGACAGATTCTGGTCACCACCAAGCGCGGAACAAACCAATATCACGGCACGCTGTCCGAACACATCCGCAACGAAGCGTTGAATTCGAACTCATTCTTCAATAACAAGAATGGGATTAAGAAACCGCAGTACAGATTTCATAATTTCGGCGGCACGATCGGCGGCCCGATGCTGCTTCCCTGGACGGATATCAACAAAAACCGCAACAAGATGTTCTTCTTTTACTCGGAAGAACATCAGATCAATCACGGTGCAAATACCAACAGTTACACCATGCCCACGGCAGCGGAACTGGCTGGAGATTTTTCGCAAACGACCGACAGTCGAGGCGTCTTGATTCCGATCATCGATCCGACGACCGGGGTGCAGTTTCCGAACAATCGAATACCGGCCAACCGTATCAGCGCCACGGGTCTTGCGATGATGAGACTTTTGCCCGCCGTCGGCCCCGTCACGACAGCCTTCGGAACGTATCAAGCCGTGCCCAGCCTGGGTGGATTAACGGCGCCGCTGGTGATCGATCCGACCGGATTGCGCGGCTACAACACTCGCTCCACTTTTCCGGTGAGCACGCCCCAAACCACGCGAACGCTGCGCCTGGACTTTATTTTGGGCGCGAAAACAACGATGTACCTTCGCGGGCTTCAAAGTCTGCAGAATTCCATCGGCGTCGGTTCCGGGCAGACTCTAGGCGGTACGACCTGGGGAGAATACGTCAACACGAATCCACAACCGGGAAAAGGTTACGTGTTTGGTTTGACCCATACGTTCCGGCCGAATCTGATCACCGAATTTACGATGGGCTCAAATTACGTTCATCAAAAGAACCAGCCCGACGACCCCAAGGCGTTTGCATCCGTTGCGACACTTCCGAATTTCAAGGATGCCGGCGGCAAGTTGGTCAGTCTGAATCAAGTGTTCGGCGGGAACTTTCAGAACCTTATTCCCACAATCAACTTCGGCAGAGCCAAGACCCAGAGCGCCGGAAATGCAATACCGGGCACAAATCCTGCCTTTGGATTCGACAATCGCTGGCCGTTCGACGGCACCGACAACAATACCAACATCACCGACAACATTTCGTGGATCAAGGGAAGCCATCAGTTCAAGGCCGGCTTCAACCTCGAACACGGCTCGCGTCATGTGAGCGTCTACTCGGTCTACAACACTCAGGGCACGTACTATTTCGGCAGCGACCTGGGCAACACGTTCGACACGGGATATCCATTTTCGAATTTGCTTCTGGGAACTGTTGAAGGCTACGGGCAAGACAACGTGAAGCAGATCAACCATGCACGCTGGAATCAGTACGAGTGGTTTCTGCAGGACACCTGGAGAACGACGCGCAGGCTGACGCTGTCTTACGGCATGCGCTTTCAGGTGATTCCGCAGATCGAATCGAAAGGCGCAACGATCGGTTTCTTCAATCCGGCTTCGTACGCCGGCGCGAAGGCCGGGCAACTCCTCTTCCCGGGCTGCCGCGTTGCAGTTTCGGCTACGGGAAGCTGCTCTGTTGCGAATACCTATGCTGTGAATCCTGCAACCGGCAAGCAATATCCTGGCTCGTATATCGGTTTGTTCGATCCCGCGTCGTATAGCGGTACGCCGTACTCGGGCATCGACCTGTTCCCGGAAGGCAAGTATTTCGACACAGAGCATCCCCAGTTGGGACCGCGAGTCGGCCTTGCCTGGGACATTTTCGGTGATGGAAAAACCGCGCTTCGAGCATCGTTCGGCATCTTCTATCAACGTTCTTACAGCGTCGATGCCATCGCTTCGAACAACGCAGGGGTTGGCCCCATGAAGGTGCCGCCCGTTTTCCAGGCGCCTCTCTTCTTGAATACGACGTTTGACCAACTGTCCGGCGCCACCGCCCTCTTTGGCCCTCAGGCGTTCAATGCCGGAGACAGGAGAATGCCCAATCCCACGACGAACAACTGGAGTCTCAGCATCCAGCGCGATGTCGGCAAGGGTATGGTGCTGGATGTCGCATACGTCGGAAACAACTCGCACCACGGGCAGGGCGTTGCCGAGAACCTGAATCCCATCATGCCCGGCACGGTTTGGTCGCCGGTGCAATCCGGAGTCAACAGCGCCGGCCTGCCGCTCGGCACGCTCAATACCAGGTTCGTCAATCCGAATCAGCCGAGCCAGTTGCTGCCCATCGATCTGATTCGCTCGATGATCGGATACGCGGGTATCGGGGAGGTTACGAAGTTTACGGCGCTCGGCGAATCCTACTACAATGCGCTGCAGGTCCAATTAAACAAGCGATTCGGCAAGAGCCTGACTTTCACCAGCAACTACACCTGGCAGAAGACCATCACTTACACCCACAACCAATATGTTCCCGATATCCTGACCAAGAACGTGGCCAATCGGAAGCACGCGATCAATATTAATACGACCTATGCTCTTCCAGGCGCCCGGCGTTTCCTTGGGAACAATATCCTGACAAGGTCTGTCTTTGACGGTTGGCGCGTCGACAGCGTGCTGCAATTCTTCTCGGGCAATCCGCTGGGAATTACCTGCACGGTGCAAAACGCTCCGGCGGGTTATCCCAACGGGCAGGCCGGTGTTCCAAACGCAGTTCCGCTCCGCTGCGACCAGGTTGGCAACGTGTTCCTTCCGGAAGGGACAACGCCCGCCGCCGGGGGATATCCTGCTACAACGGATCCGCGTTTGTGGTACCCGCTCAACGCCGGTGGCGCCTTGAGCACGAAGCCCGCTTTCACGTTGCCCGCATTGTCCACGTACGGTTTTGGCAGTGCCCCGGCGACTCTCTTCTGGGGACCGCTGTTCAAGAATGTCGACCTTGCCATTTCCAAATCCTTTCCGATCAAGGAAGGTGCCAGCGTGGAATTCCGGGCGGACATGTTAAATGCGTTTAACTGGCTGAACCTCGACGATCCCAACCGAACACTCACGTACAACTACAATACCGGTGCGCAGACCAACGCCAACTTCGGTCAAATCACGGGCCAAATGGGTTTGCCCGCAACCGGCCAACAACGCGTTATCGTGGGTTCGCTGAGGTTAAAGTTCTAAGTGCGATTATGAGAAAGTTATTCCGATGGATTTTTCTCACGTTAATCATCACGACGGCTCTCACGACGCTGGTTGGTAGAGGACAGGGTGGCCGTGGACAAGGCGGCGGCCGTGGCGGCGGTGGCGGTTTGGGGCGCGGCGCGCAGCCTGTTGCTTACGATGACTACACGGGTTACGTGAAGCTGTGGGACGGCCAGACTTTCAACGGATGGGACGGCGAGACGGATGTGTGGTCGATCGAGAACGGCGCGGTACACGCCGACACCACGAAGACACCGGGCCAGCATCACCTTCACTACATCGGACCCGGCGCCGTCATGAAAGACTTCGATCTGAAAGTGGAGTTCCGCATTTCGGAGATGGGCGCCAACGGTGGCATTCAATATCGCAGCCGGTTGCTTCATCCCGCGCACGGGGGCTCGATCGAGAATCCATTGGGCAAGGCGCTGCCGGCGGGCATTACGACTCTCGCGAAAGCTGTCGAAGCGGGCATCGCAGGCGCGCCGGCGGGCCAGGGCGGTCCTCCCAATCCATGGCAGGTGAGCGGCTATCAATTCGATTTGGATTCAGGCAACAGATACACAGGTCAACTGTACGAAGGACAAGGACGCGGCATCGTAAATCCTCCGGGCGGAGTCGTTCAGCTCCTGCCGGGCGGCCAGAACATTCGAATCGGCACTGCAGTCGAGGATCCGGCAAAGTTCGTCAAACCGCACAAAGGCATCGCGGGGGAATGGCAGCAGGTTCAAATCATTGCGCGCGGCAATACGCTGGTGCACATCCTGAATGGCCAGGTCATTACAATCAGCATCGATGACAATCCTGCGCAGCGTGCGAATCAAGGGATCATGTCACTGCAACTCGAGGGAAGTGGGCAGATCTGGTACCGTAACGTTTACGTGAAACGATTGGAGTAAGAGTGAATTGTGATCCGTTAACATTCCCCTCCTGTACCAGGAGGGGAATGAAAGGGCAAAACACTATGCGAAAACTTGTCATTATTTCGATTGGATTCCTTCTCGCTTCGATTGTCGCGGTGGGCGCGGATTGGCTGACCGACGGCGGCAATCCGCAGCGGACTGCGTGGCAGAAGGACGAGAAGAACCTCACGTTAGCCAATGTCAAGAACATGAAACTTCTCTGGAAGGTGAAAACCGATAACCTTCCCCGCGAAATGCACTCGATGTTGCCGACGCTTGTCGTCAGCCGCGTCACGACGAGCAGTGGTCCAAAAGAAATCGCGGTCGCTACCGGCGTGTCCGACAACATTTACGGCATCGATGTCGAAAAGGGCGAGATCCTCTGGAAACGACATTTCGAATATACGACAGGCGAAGTTCCGAGAGGCTCGGGCACGCTTTGTCCCGGCGGAATTACCGCGACTCCGGTTATTGGACCAACAAACACTCCAGGCAAGTACACGATTTACGCCGCGTCGTGGGACGGCATGCTCCATCAGTTGAACGCAGCGGATGGGGCCGATGTTGCGCCGCCGTCGAAGTTCATGCCAGGTAACGGCAAGCCATATGCGCTGAATCTTTGGGACAACGTGCTCTATACGCATACCGCACAGGGTTGCGGCGGCAATCCGAACATTATTTATGCATACGACCTCGGGAGCCACCGCGTCAGCATGTACGCGCCCGCAGGCGGCGGTATGTGGGGACGCACCGGCCCGCCGATCGATTCGACCGGCACGGTTTACGCCGGCACCGGAGATGGTCTGTATGATCCGGACAACAAGATCTACGGCCAGGCATGGCTTGCGGTGAAACTCGATCCCCAAACGAAAGAACTGAAACTCAAAGATCACTACGCGCCGACAAACGCGGAGTGGTTGTTCAAGCGCGATCTGGATTTCAACGTCACTCCTGCAATCTTTACCTATAAAGGACGCGAACTCTGGGTGAGCTCGAGCAAGGAATGCCGCATCTGGCTCCTCGACACAAAGTACTTCGGCGGCGAGGATCATCGCACGCCGCTCGATCGCACTCCTCTTCTTTGCAATGAGGAAGTGAATTTTACCGCCGGCGTCTGGGGTTCGATGGCAAGTTGGGAAGACTCGAAAGGAACGCGCTGGGTTTTGACTCCGTTCTGGGGTCCCAAGCATTCGGCATACAAATACCCGATCGAAAACGGTCCGATAACACACGGCGCCGTCGCCGCCTTCAAAGTTGTGCAGAAGGGCGCCAAATTTGGCCTGGAGCCTGCGTGGGTTTCGCGTGACATGAATCAAGCAGAACCGCCGGTGGTTGCTAATGGAATCATCTTCGGCTACGGCAGCGGAGAAAACGCCGAACAACGATGGGTTGAACCCGCTCCGGGTGAACCGAATCCGGCTTTTCCAAATCCTCGAGTTAACGGCGTTGAGATTCAGATGAGCGGCCAGTCGCAGCGCAGAATCGCGGCTTCGACACACGCCGTGCTGTACGCGCTGGATGGACAGACGGGCAAAGAACTGTGGTCCAGCGGAAATCAGATCGCATCGTGGAATCACTGGAGCGGATTGTCGGTTGCAAACGGCCGTGTGTACATCGGCACCTACGATGGCATGGTTTATTGCTTCGGTTTAGGGAAGAACTGAACGCGGGCTAACTTTCGCCGCTTTCACCAGGAGTTGACCATGAAGAGAACAATCTTTTTCGCAATCATTTGTTTGATGCCGGTCACCATGGCCTTCGCTCAGCGCGGCGGACAGGAGTGGGCGACGAGTAACGCGGATGCACAGCGGTCGTCGTGGATTCGAACGGACCCGAAGACATCCCGGGCCAGCATGCAGAAACCGGGATTTCAATTCTTATGGAAAGTGAAACTCGACAACGAAGCGAAGCAACTGAACTCGCTGGCGCAGCCCGTCATGATGGATCGACTCATCGGCTATCGTGGATTCAAGTCCCTGGCTTTTATCGGCGGCAGTTCCGACGCGCTCTACGCGATTGATTACGATTTCGGTTCCCTTTACTGGAAAACCGGTTTCAAAAACGCTTCAGCTTCCCGGCCCGGTAGCTCTCTCGCCTGCCCCGGAGGTTTGACTGCCGCTGCCACTCGCGCCGTTAATCTCCTCCCACCCGCGCAGGGCCGTGGTGGCGGCGGCGGGGGCAATCGAATCAGTTCGGCTCGCGCAAGAGTCGGCGAACCGGATCAGGGATTCCCGGACATCTTCGACCGGCCAGTTGCGGCGCCCGCTGACGGTGGCCGTGGAGGCCGCGGCGGCGGGGGTGGAGGAGGGGGTGGCGGAAGAGGCGGCGGTGCGGACGGTTTCAATCCCGGCGGCTCTGTCTTTGTCCTTTCGAGTGACGGCATGCTGCATCAACTCAGCGTTCAGACTGGAAAAGATATCGGGATGACGCCGAAACAATTTGTACCGGCGAATGCAAATGCTTCCGCTTTGATTCTTGCCGACGGTGTGCTTTACACATCGACATCGAACGACTGTGGCGGCGCTGCGAACGGCGTCTGGGCAATGGATGTAGCCAGCCCGGACAAGCCCGTGACCAGTTGGAAAGCGAGCGGACCCGGTATCGCAAGTTTTACCGGCCCGACGCTCGGTACGGATGGAACGGTATACGTGGCGGCAGGAGACTCGGTCTTCGCGCTCGAGCCCCGGACGTTGAAACAGCGCGATTCCTTCACTCAACAAAAAGCGAACTTCACCGCGGCGCCGCTCGTTTTTCAACATAACGGCAAAGATTTGGTTGCGGCTGCCGGAAAGGATGGCCGTCTGTACATCCTGAACAGTACATCGTTGGGTGGCGCGAATCATCAGACACCGCTCTCATCGATGCCAGTCGCCACAAACCTGGCGGCCGACTTTGCGCCGGCTGCGCTTGCAAGCTGGCAGGATGAAAGTGGAACGCGATGGATTCTGGCGCCCACGAATGCTTCGATTGCAGCGTTCAAAGTTGTGGAACAAAACGGTGTCCCCATGCTTCAACAAGGCTGGGTTTCGCGCGAAATGACAGCGCCGTTGCCTCCTATCATTATTAATGGCGTGGTATTCGCATTATCGAGCGGCGAATATCGATCGGGCGCCTCTGCGATGACCGCGGCACAACGCGCTCAAAGGTCGAAGCCCGCCGTCCTGTATGCGCTCGATGCGTCTACAGGTAAAGAGTTCTGGAACAGCGGCAACGCGATAACATCGTTTGCCAATGGCGGCGGCCTGTCCGGCGGCTTCGGCGAAGTGTTCGTGACGACTTACGACAGCACGTTTTACGCGTTTGGGTTCCCGATCGAGAAGTAGAGGAAATGAGCGCAGAGCAGAAACAACTCATACACGTTCGTTATCTGTGGCGTGATGAAGAAGCCGATTCGCTTCAGGGCATCGATCGTCTGGTTTATCGATCCAACAAGCTCGGCGAGGATCTGACTCTCACCAACACAGGCGGCGGCAACACTTCCTCAAAACTCATCGAACGCGATCCGCTCACCGGCGAAGAGGTCGAAGTGTTGTGGATCAAAGGATCGGGTGGCGACCTTCGGACCGCGAAGGCCGGGAGTTTTGCGTCGCTTTATCTCGACAAGGTTCGCGCGATGAAGCCGCTGTATCTGAATCATCCGACCCGCGGCCCGAAGACCGAAATTGAAGACAGTATGTACCCGATGTACAGCCACTGCGTCTTCAACCTGAATCCGAGAGCATGTTCCATCGATACGCCGCTTCACACGTTTGTTCCCCACAGACACGTCGATCATCTTCATCCGAATGCGGTGATCGCGATTGCCGCGTCGGTAAATCAGGAACGCCTCTGCAAAACAATCTATGGCGATGAACTCATCTACGTCCCGTGGCAGCGGCCGGGCTTCGACATCGGGCTTCTGATTGAATCACGGATTCAAAACAATCCGAAAGCGCGCGGTGTTTTGCTCGGTCATCACGGGATGAGCTCATGGAGCAACGACGACAAGACCTGCTATGAAACGGCGTTGGAAATCATCGATCAGGCTGCCCGATACATTGAAGAACACGATCGCGGCGCCCGGACCTTTGGTGGACAAAAACATGCGGCACTATCCGAACGGGACAGGCGGCGGTTCATTGTGGAGATTCTTCCCTTCCTGCGCGGCCAATTATCGGTCTCAGGGCGGTCCGTTGCGACCGTTCAGGACGATGATCCCATGCTTCGGTTTGTAAACAGTCAGGATGGGCCGCGCCTCGCCGAACTCGGCACATCATGTCCGGATCATTTCTTGCGCACGAAAATCAAGCCGCTGTTCGTGGATTGGAATCCGGAAAAAGGTGACCTCGACGCGCTGCGATCCGCTCTGACAGCGGGTGTGTTTCAGTATCGCAAGGACTACGAAAGCTATTACAACCGCCACAAAAGACCGGATTCGCCCCCGATGCGGGATTCCAATCCAACTGTTGTTCTGATTCCGGGGCTCGGCATGCTGGCATGGGGCAGGAACAAGAGTGAGTCGCGGGTCACCGCCGAGTTCTACAACTGCGCGATCGAGGTCATGCGGGGAGCGGAAGCCATCGACAAATATGAGGCAATGGATCCGCAGGAGGCTTTCGACATCGAGTACTGGTCTCTGGAAGACGCGAAGCTCCGCCGCCAGCCGGCGGAGAAGGAACTGGAACGGCAGGTCGTCGCCGTCGTCGGGGCGGGATCCGGCATCGGCAAAGCAACGGCTCATCGTCTTGCGAAGGAAGGCGCGCATGTTGTTTGCGCCGATCTCGATGAGGCGGCTGCAAAGCGGACCGCCGCTGAAGTTATTTCAACACGCGGAGAGGGAATCGGCATTGCCGGGACAGGCATCAGCAATTGTGGTCCTGCGATCGGGCTTGCGTGCGATTTGACCGACAGAGCCAGTGTCGCCCGATTGCTCGATGAAGCTGTGCTTGCCTATGGCGGTATTGATTCCGTCGTCATTACGGCCGGAGTTATTTTTTCGCCGGACAAAACCGGCCGGATCGAAGACAAGCAATGGGATCGCACGTTTGCTCTCAACGTAACAGGCGCCTATCTGGTCGCGGATGAAGCTCACCGGATTTTTCTTCAGCAGAATCTGCCGGCGAGCATCGTTATGACGACGAGCGCCAATGCTGTGGTGGCCAAGAAGGGAAGTCTTGCATACGATGCGAGCAAAGCTGCGGCGAATCACCTTGTTCGCGAGTTGGCCGTGCAGATGGCGCCGCTTGTTCGCGTCAATGCTGTTGCGCCGGCGACCGTCATTAAAGGAAGCGCGATGTTCCCCCGCGACCGCGTCATCGCCACACTGCAAAAGTACGTCATTCCTTTTAATGAGAATGAATCGACGGAAGCATTGCGCGATAAACTCGCGGATTTTTACGCGAAGCGAACACTCCTGCAGGCATCGATCGAGCCCGGTGATCAGGCCGAGGCCATTTTTCTCCTCATCTCGAATCGATTGCCGAAAACGACAGGCCACATCGTGCCCGTCGATGGCGGATTACAGGACGGTTTCCTGAGGTGAACGACGATGGCCCATTTTGAAATCAGCGATGCATTCATCGCCGAACACAATGCGACGGCGAAAGAAGGCCTCGCGGAAGACTACGGCCACCTCGCAAATCAACTGCATCGGAAGAATGTCGACATCGAAAACCTGACCGCAAAGGCGCAGTCGTTAAGCGTCGCCATTCCGTCTTGGGGAGTTGGAACGGGCGGAACACGCTTCGCGCGGTTTCCGATGCCGGGTGAGCCGCGCGATGTTTACGAAAAACTCGCGGATTGCGCCACAGTCTTCAAACTGGCCCGCACAACGCCTTCCGTTTCGCTGCATATTCCCTGGGACAAGCCCGGCGATCCTTCCGCGCTGCGGCGGTTCGCGCGCGAACTCGGTCTTCATTTCGATGCGATGAATTCCAACACATTCCAGGATCCGCCGGATCCAGGGCACTCTTACAAATTCGGAAGCCTTACACATCCGGATGCCGCGGTGCGGCGTCAGGCTGTTGAGCACAACATCGAATGCATCGAGATCGGAAAGGTTCTGGGTTCAAAGGCGCTCACGGTGTGGATCGCGGACGGCGGCAATTTCCCGGGCCAGCTTCATTCGCGGCGCGCATTGGACCGTTATCTGGAGAGCATGCACGTCATCTACAAGGCGCTTCCCGATAATTGGCGCGTTTTTCTCGAGCACAAATTGTACGAGCCGGCTTTTTATTCGACCGTCATCAACGATTGGGGAACCAGCTATTATTGTGCGCGCGAACTCGGCCCGAAGGCGCTGTGTCTTGTGGATCTCGGCCATCATGCGCCGAACGTCAACATCGAGATGATTGTGGCGCGGCTGATTCAATTCGGCAAACTTGCGGGGTTTCATTTCAATGACAGCAAGTATGGCGATGATGATCTGGATGCCGGCTCGATCAAACCCTTTCAACTGTTTTTGATTTTCAACGAACTCGTCGATGCGGAGCTCTGCAGCGTTCCGTATTTTGATCCCGCGTACATGCTGGATCAATCTCACAATGTCACCGACCCGATCGAGTCCCTGATGATGAGCGCTGTCGAGCTCACGCGCGCTTATGTTCAGGCGCACCTCGTCGACCGGCAGGCGCTGACCGAAGCTCAGGAAAAGTGTGATCCGTTGCAGGCCCTGGCTGTTTTAAAGGATGCCTTCACGACCGACGTTCGGCCCATCCTTGCTACAGCGCGCGAGCGCAGCGGTGGCGCCATTAATCCCTTGGAGGCATACCGCTCGAGTGGATACCGGCAAAAAAAAGGCGTAGAGCGTCCCGCTGGAAATCAGGTCTCGGCAGGAATTGTTTGATAGATGAACGAGCCACTTTACATTGCGGTTGATCTGGGCGCCGGCAGCGGCCGGGTTTTCATCGCAGGAATGTCGCCGTCGGAGCTGTTACTGGAAGAGGTGCACCGGTTCCGATATTCGCCGATTAACGGCGACGGCCATCTGCGATGGGACAGTACGCGAATCTGGCGCGAAGTTCAGGCGGGACTGGCAAAGGCGGGCAAGCGGGCCCGGAAATTGGGACGGCCGATATCGAGCATCGGTGTTGATGGCTGGGGCACGGACTATGCGTTGATCGATGCGAAGGGCAGGCTTTGCGAAGATCCTTACTGCTATCGCGACAGCCGGACCCGGAACACGATGGACAAAGTCTTCGAACAGGTTTCTCGCGATGAGATCTTCAGCCGTACAGGCATTCAGTTTCTCGTTTTCAACACGATGTTTCAACTCCATGCTCACGTGGAAGCGGGTCTTCCGAAAAACGCATCGCGCCTGCTCCTGATTCCCGACCTGATTCATTTCCTGCTTTCGGGACGCGCGGCCACGGAATACACCAATGCCACAACGACTCAGATGCTGAATGCCCAAACCGGAGAATGGGACGATGAACTGCTGGCCTCGTTGAATCTTCCTCATCATCTGCTCACGAGCGAGATCATTCCTGCCGGCACGGATCTGGGTCCGCTCAAGACATCGATGAGAAGGGAAACAGGGCTCGGCGCCGTTCGCATCGTTGCGCCTGCAACGCACGATACGGCCAGCGCGGTGGCCGGCACGCCGCTTGAAAGCGGATTTGCCTTCGTTTCTTCCGGTACATGGTCGCTGGTTGGCGTGGAGCGCGAGGCTCCGCTGATTAACAGCCTGGTCAGCCGCCGCAATTTCACGAATGAGGGCGGGGCATTCGGGACAATCCGATTTCTGAAGAATGTGATGGGCCTCTGGATTCTCGAATCGTGCCGCAAGGAGTGGACGCATCAGGGCATCGATGCGGGCTATGAAGAGCTTATCGGGGAAGCTTCATCGTTAACCGAAACACCGTGCCTGATCTTTCCCGATGATCTCCGGTTTTTCAGCCCGCCGAGCATGCTGAAGGCTTTGTCGGAGCACGTCGCCGAGAGCGGCCAGCGCATTCCGTCGACGCCTGCTTCGTGGACGAAAGCGATTCTGGATTCGCTCGCTCTTCGTTACGCGTCCGTTCTGAATGACATTCAATCGTTAACCGGCGAGAGGATTTGCGGTGTGCATATCGTCGGAGGCGGAAGCAGGAACGAATATCTGAATCAGATGACTGCGAATGTCACGGGCTTGCCCGTGTTTGCGGGTCCCATCGAAGCTACGGTGACGGGAAATGTCCTGGTTCAGGCGATTGCCCAGCGGCGCTTCCAATCGTTGCCGGATGGCCGGGCCCACATTGCCCGGAATGTACAACTCAAGAAATTCGTTCCCCTCAAAACATCCGCAAGCGAGCAGGCATCGCGCAATTATGCCGCCCTTGAGGCCCGCTGGATCGAAGACGAGGCCGGCGTGCTCGTTCACGACATATCCCACTGAAACCCACTGGTGTTTCACTGCGACAGGCCGGACTATTTTTTCAACTGAGCCCTGGCTGCTTCGATAAGTTGTTTCGCGGTTTCGGCATCGGGTCCCGCAGGATTCAATTGAAGAAATTTTTCCAGCGATGAGACTGCCTGCGGCATCGTGGTTACCGATCCAAAGTACGCGACGCCGAGTTGGAAATAGGGTTTTGCATAGTTGGCATCGAACCGGACCGCCGAGCTAAAAGCCTCGACGGCTTCCTTCGATTTGCCGCGATTCATCAGAACGACGCCTAAATTGTAATAACCCTGCGCGCCAACCGATGGATTGAGCCTGGCGGCCTCTTGAAGAGGCGTCATCGATTCATCGAATTTCCCGGCATCGGCGAGTGCTGAGGCCAACTCGGCATGAAGGCCCGCATCATCCGGTTTCAATTCGATAGCCTTGCGATATGCGGCCGCTGACTCTTCGTATTTCTTCACTTTTGCGAATGCAAGTCCGAGATTTTGAAAAACTCCGGGTTGAGCCGGATCTTTTTCGGCGGCGGCGGTGAACTGTTGAAGCGCTTCTTCAAAATTGTTTGCCTTCAACGCTGCGAGACCCGCGGAAAATAACGCTCGCATCTCCGCATCCGTTTTTTTCTCGGCGGCTTTGGTTTTACCGTCGTCCTTGGATCCTACAGCGGCCGCGGTGGCGGGTGCGGCGCCGGCTGGAGGCGTTGCCGGGGCCGATCGCAAATCGAAATTGACCGATACATCGAGGCCGGAAGCGACATAGATGGCGTCACCGGCAGTCGTGCCCTTCGCCATCACGGCCTTTCCGGTCACAACCACGGTGACCTTGTATTGACCCGCATACAGTCCGGAAATGGAATAGATACCGTTCTTGTTCGTTTTGGCGTCGTCGATTCGATGCGATGTGATGTGTTCGATCTGAACAACGGCGCCCTGCAGCGGTTTGCCTTCCCGATCGAGAATTCTTCCGTGAATGGATCCTTCGCCGAACTGTCCATATGCGGACGCGCAGAGCGCGACTGCAGTGATGAAGAGGAGGATCCCGTTACGATCCGGTCTGAGTTTCTGGAATTCAAACGCAGTCATATTCAAAAGTTCAACCGAAGTTGGCCCTGGAGGTTCCGTCTCTGATTTCCTTTGCCGTTGATCTGTCCGAACGTGTTCACCGAAAAGCTCGGAAGATTCGGACTCGGATGGTTCAAGACATTCGTCGCGTCAACACGAAGCTGGACGCTCTTGGATTCCGTGATGCGGAATGTCTTGCTGGCGTTGGCATCCAATCCAAACTGGCCCCAATAGTTCAGCGTTCGCGCGCCGAGATTGCCGACCTTGCCGGGTTCCGGATAAACGAGGAGAAGGTCTCCCACGGTGCCGTCGGAATTCCGCTGGGCCAGAGCATTAAGCGTGCAATTGGCGGCGAAGTTGGTACCCATTTGGTCCACGCCTCCAACGACCGACCGGTTGGTGCATTGAGGATCCGCGGTTGCGATATACGGGCTTGTACCGCCATAAAACGTGCCCGTGTTATGGTTCGGCCCGTTCCATTCCACGTGTCCCTCCGGAATTCTCCACTTGTCGCTGACAATTTGATAACGGCTGCCGGCGTAAAGGTGATTCGATGCCGTCAGGACGTCGGCGGGAGATCCGGTTGCCATGTTAAGAATGAAGCTGGTCTGCCATCGTTCCAGGATTCGAGCAACCCAACCTGAAGCACCGCCGAAGAGAATCTTGCCGGGTCCGATAGGCAGTTCGACGGTTCCGTTCATGCGAAGACTGTGCGCGCCTTCACGTCCTCGAGCGAAATCGAGATTACGGTTGAGGGGATCGATGTAACCGCTTCCGGGAAGCTGCATGGACTTTGCCCAAATCCACGTCGCCTGTACGTTAATGCCTGAGATCGGGCGCATGGTGAGCTGCGCCTGAAGCGAGTTGTAGTTCGAATGACCCAGATTCGCGTGGTAGGTCACGCCGGTGAATTGCGGATTGGAAATCAGATAGTTTTCCGGGAAACAACGCAACGGTGTGGCATTGGCTGCGTTGAAGCCCGACACAAAAGTGGTCTGAGTCGTTTGCTGAACATAGGTGAATCCGTTTGCAAGGCGATCGCAACCATTCCGCAGCGCGCGCATGCCGCCGACTCCCGAAAGTGAGACTCCCGTTTTCGGATCGATCGGCAGGGATTGCAGGCCGGCCGGAGTCAGCGTCAGCAGAGTATTGGCGACCGTCTGGAAATCGCCGTTGGCCAGAGACGAGGCAAGTGGCGCTGAGAATCCGAACACCGCGGCGCTGCGCCGCAGGTGGGCCGCACCCGTCTGATACACGCCGTTCGCATTCACTGTGCCTACCGGAGCAAAACCCGCGACGGTGTTGTTCAGGTTCAAACCCGCCAGCATCTGATCCAGGAGCACCGGATCCTTGCCCGCGCGCGCATCAACGAGCGCCTGGAAAAGTTCGGGATTGTGATAGATGTTCACAAGGTTCGTATCGAGGGTGCCGTCCAGTTTCCGCGCGTACGTTCCCGTCCACCGCAGATCTACAGTGAAGTTGCGCCGCACCTGCCGCGTAATCGACAGTGTCACATTCTGTGTATACGGAGTCTTGTAATTCGGGTCGTAGGCCACCGGTAACAATCCCTGTCTCCCGTATATCGGCAGCGTTCCTCCCGGAGGCACTGTCGGGTGGACCGGAATCAGAGTTTTTACGTCGGCAAGTGTCAGAGCGCGAGTTGAAAGAATGGACTGAAAGATTGCGTCGGACACCACGGTTGCCGGCACGTTCACGGCTCCAGGCGCATTGGCAATGGTGCTTTCGGTCCCACCGAGCGAACCGCGATTCTGGCTTGCCGCACCGAACGTTTGTTGATAGCCGCCGCGTATTGTCGTTTTGCCTGCGCCTAACCAGGGAAACTGATATGCAAAACCGATGGCAGGACCGATATTGGCGTAGTTCTCCGGGATCGATACCCGATCCGGATTCGGACTTTTTGGACCAACAAACGAAATGCCTGTCAGCAGAGTGGGGTCGCATGTCGAAACCGGAAGCAGGGGTGACTGCTGAACGCCTTTCTGACAGCTTAACGGAGTCGCCGCCGACGATCCGTATCCCGTCAGATAAAGATCGCCGGGTGCCAGAAAGATGTTGAACGGATCGTTGGATTTCGGCCCAAGAGAACTGCGGGCAGCGCCGAAGAAGCCATAACCAAAGTCGTTGATTGCCGTCGTGAGTCCGGACTCAATGTAAGGCGATGCGTAGTATTCCCACCGGACACCGAGATTCAGAGTGAGGCGGCTGGTGACCTTGTAGTCGTCTTTGACAAAGGCGGCCCATTCTTTGAAGATCTCGTTACGGAAGCGGGCGCCTTTGGTTGAAACGTCCTCCCACTTGGCATCACGCACGTCGGTGAAATCGTCGATCCAATACTGCTGGGACGCCGTGTTAACGGATCCATTCAACCAATACAGCAGGTTCGACACATTGGTTCGAGCGGCCGTCACGCCGGAATTCAGTGGAGCTCCATTGAGCAAACCCGGCAGCTCATTCGCAAAATTGGATACGCTGCCGAACGGACTTGCGGTTGTGGAGGCGAAGACATTATTGCCCAGCGTAATGGTGGGGTACGGATTGATACCGCCATTGCCGTTGGTTCGCGGCAGCCGGAGTTCCGCGCCGAATTTGAACGCATGCTTTCCCCGCGTCCAACTCAAAGTGTCGGCATAGTTGTACAGAGGGTTAACGTTAATCACGTTGGTACCCCCGGTCGCCATATAGCCGTTCGAATTGAGAACGTTGCCTGCGCCGTTGCCCACAACGGCCAGATACGAGTACGCGGGATTCTGCAGGCTGGGGCCGCCACTCAGTAGAAAGTCCTCGGCCTCTTTGCGAACATGTTCATTCGGATTGAACCATGCGAAAACATCGTAGTTGGACGTGCGATTCATTCCGAATCGGAATTCGTTGATGATGTTTCGCGACCAGGTTGACACCAGGTTGGCGGTCACAAGGTGCGGACGGCGGATGATCGTGCCATTGATGTCGCTGCCCGGGTACTGCGCGACGTTGTCGGCGCTGTCATCCTTCTGAGCGCTGTAGCTGACGGCCATTTTGTGCTTGGTGTTGAAATTGTGATCGATCTTTACGTTGTATTGCTTGTTGTTGCTGAAAAGATCCGCTCCAATGATGGCCTGAGTCGAGTTGCTGCCTTGACGCCGCCGCTGCCAACGATATTGAGCGATATTCAAACCGTCGCCCGCGCCGAAGTAGTTGGCGCGCGGCGTGAGACTCAGAATCTTCTTCATGTAACCTGTTGTATCCCCCGCAAGACGGAAGCTGTCCCACGCCGTTCCCGACGAAGGCAGTGCGATCTGTCCACCCGGACAGTCCGCCGCAGTGAATGGAACCATATTGAAGCCGGCGTCCAGCCGCCTTGTTCCAAATACGCTGAAGCAAACCAGGTTTCCGGAGTAAGGCGAACCATCGGGATTCGAGGGCGGACGCAGGGGATTGCCATTCACATCGACGGCCACGTAGCTGGCGTTTGTTGCGGTCAGTGGAAAAGTCTGGTTCAAAACCACCGTGTTCGGATTCCATCCCACGGGATTGTAGCCGGTGAAATAACGGAAGATGCCCATTCGTGCGGTGTCGGTCAGAACGTTCACATTGGTTGTATCGCGGGTGTTGTGGATGTTCTGTTCGTATAAGGCGTAAAAGAACGTCTTGTTTTTTCCGTTGTAAAGACCGGGAATCTGTACAGGCCCGCCGTAAGCGACAGTGAATTGATGGTTGTTGTTCCAATCCAGCGGCGTGGGTTTCCCATTGATCAGCGTGTGATTATTCGTCCACGTGTTTGCATCGAGCGCCGTGTTGCGAACGTTCCAGGTCGCGCTGCCGGCGTACTTGTTCGTTCCTGAACGCGTCTGGATCTGAATCTGCGAATTGCCGCGACCCAGTTCGGCGTCTACCGGAGAAAGGACAAGGCGGACTTCGCCGACAAGATCGGGCAGCAGCGTCATCGGGGAGAACGCATTGTAGCCGGGAAGATAGGTCGTGTTCTGCGCGTCAATCCGGCCATCCACGATGCTGAGTCCGTCGCGAGTCGCGTTGATCGTGTTGATTCCCAGGCCGCCGATCGTGTTATAGCTGTCACCGAGAGGATTGATGCGAAGACCCGGAAGCGTGGAAAGAAGATCCAGCACGTTGTTGCCGACAAGCGGGAGACTCTCCAGACGATCCCTGGTGATGACGTCGCCCACCGACGCCGAAGAATCTTTCATCAGCGAGTCCTGCGCGACCGTTACCTCGATCGATTGCTCGACGCCTCCGACCTCCAGCGTGAAATCGATACGCGTCTGCCCGGCGTAAGTCAGGCGCACATCGTTGTTGACGACCTTCTTGAATCCCGGCAGTTCGGCGGAAACACGATAGGTCCCGGGCTGAAGAACCGGAAAATTGTACGCGCCCGATTCATTGGTGACCTGTGTCGCCGCGACGTTGGTATCCACGTTGGCCGCCGTGATGGTGACACCGGGAATCAATGCCTTCGATGGATCCTGCACAATTCCACCCAACTGCGCATTACCGGTTTGCGCAAAGGCGTTCGTTCCACACAGCAACAGGACACCGATGCCAGGAAGAATCTTCATGTCCACCCCCGAAAAAGAGCCCGGTTTTCTGAGAATGCCCCAAAGAATTGCCGGACTATACCGCACCTGGCGGGGCCGGGCACTTGTTTTATAAGTCTGAGGCTGCTGCGAATTTACAGATCGTCCACAACTGCATTGACCCATTGCGCCTCAACGGAGAGAATCGTTCCATCATTAAGCATTCCCATTCCTGGAGCAGACAATGACGAATGAACTGCGTCGAGTTTTGATGGCTGCATGGATGATCGGCATGTTGGCAGATCGCGTCATCGCGCAGCAAACCGCAATCGATCCCGCAAAGGCTGCCGCGATTCAGGCGCACACGGCAGCAGCTACCGAGGCCGCCAAGGACGACTTCAAAGGATCGTTGAACATGTGCACGCCGCCTGCGCCCGCTCCTGCGCAACGCGGCGCTCGAGGCGGTGCGCAGCAGAATGCGGCCGCGGCGCCCGCCGGTCCAATCGAGGCGGGAAAGGCATTCGACAATCTTTATTTTGTCGGTTTGCGAAGCGCCTCTGCGTGGGCAATCACCACTTCCGCAGGCATTATTCTCATCGACGCGCTGAACAACACGAAGGATGCGGAAACCACGATCGTTCCCGGATTGAAACATCTCGGGCTGGATCCGAATCAGATCAAATACGTCGTGGTCACGCATTCGCACGGTGATCTTCGAACGAACCGCGGCAAACTTCAAACGTTATGCGGATTCGGCGGATCGCATGTCGGGCATCGTCGGGAGAAACGGAATCGATGTCTTCCTTTCGAATCACCCGAATGTTGATTCGGCAGTCGCAAAGCTCGATGCAGTCCGGGCACGTCAGGCGGGTCAACCGAATCCGTTTGTGGCCGGTCCGGAGACTGTTCAGCGGTTTTTGAAAGTTGTCGGCGAGTGCGCGAGAGCGCAGTTCGAGACTTTTTGAGCTGAGGAGTTATTTGGATTCGTGTCCTGCGGCGAAACGGATGCCTCTCAAGTAGGACTCGAGTTCTGCCTTCTCCACATTTTTCCTCATGACTGTCGAGAGGGCGGATGCGGGATCGTCGATCAATTTCATGACTTCGGCAAGAAGCGCCTCGACGCGGGCAATTTCCTGTGCGAGTTTTTCCGGAGGAATCGCGGAAGTGCCGGCCGTGGCTGGGGGCGGGCTCGACGGTTTTGCCGCAGCGGGAGCGGGTTGCGCTTTGGCCGTCTGCAAATCCGACTGGAGTTTCTGAACTTGTTGCTCAAGAGCGGCCTTCGCGGCTGAAGCGGCTTTCAACTGAATCTCAAGGTCGGAGCGCGCCGATTGCAGTTCCGAGAGCTTGGATTCCACTCCTGAACGAGTGGCCGCGACTTCCTCGAGTTTCTTTTCAAGTTCCCCGCGGGCAGCGAGCGCGCGCTTCGATTCTTCCTGCAGTGAGGCTATGGATTCCTCGGCTCGCGCGAACCGGTCCGCAGCCTCTTTCAGACGGGTTTCGGCATCCCCTCGATTGACTGCAGCCTCGCTCAGTTTGTTCTCCAGTTGTTGTTTTTCCGTTTGAAACAGCCTGGATTCCGATCGCATTTTACTGAGCGCGAGTTCAGCTTCGGAAAGCCTGGCCGCCGTTTCCAGCAGGCGGGCATCGATGGAATTCTTTGCAGCCGCCATTTCACTGAGTTTCGCGTTGAAGTTGCCGCCTTCGGATTGCGCTCGATCAAGATCACCCTGCAGCTTCTTTATCAATTGATCAGATTTCGCAGCAGCAGCCGTCGCCTCGGCGAGCTTTCCGGCGAGCGTCAGCTTGTCCGACTGTTCGAGCTCCATTTCGGTGCGCAATGCGAGAAGTGATTTTTCGAGTTCCCTGAAGTGCGTATCGGCGGAGGCGAATTTACGTTCAAACTCTTCTTTTTCGTGCTGAGTTACTTTCAACTCGGCCTGCAATTTGACGATCGTGTCTTCGACTTCAGACCGCGCCGCAGTACGCGTGACTTCCACCTGCTGCAAACGTGTCTCGATCTCGACCTTCTCGGCGGTGAGTTTCCGGTTCTGATTCTGCAGCAGCGTCAGGCTCTGCTCCATCGTGGACAACTTCACAGCGATTTCCTGCAATCGCGCCTGATGACCCTGTTTCTGAGCGTTCAGTTGATTGTTATCCGTTTGCAGTTGGTTTGCTGTTGACTCCGCTTTCGAAAGTTTGGCCTCCGCCTGCTGGAGCTTCTCTTCAAGAGCCCCCCTTTCCACGGTGAGTTGACGCATCTCGTTTTGAAGACCGGTGAGACTTTGTTCCAGTTCGGAGCTTTTTTCGCTGGCGCGCCGAAGAGAAATTTCCAGTTCGGGCCGCTCGGCCTGAGTTCGTTCGAACTCCGCCTGTGATTTGACGAGAGCCTGTTCGGATTCCGCCAGCTTTACAGCCAGCGCTTGTTTTTGTTCTTCGAATTGTTTTGAAGCGATCTGAAGCTGCCGGTCGATCAACGCTTTTTCCGTGAGGGCCAGTTCCAATTCCTTGCCGTACTTTGCGCGAAGCTCGGCGCTCGTCTCTTTTCGGACAACCTGCTCGGCTGCGCTCACGGCTTCCTTAAGCTGGTCTTCCATGGCCGCCGATGCTGCAGCGAGGGACCGCTCGAAATTCTCTTTGAAATGGACCTTGAGCGCCTGCAGGTCGGCGAGCATGCGTTCCATTTCAGCGCGAACGGAAGCGAATGTTTCAGGACCGTTCTCGATCTGGGCTTTGTTATCTTCGGGGCGAGTGCTCGTCGACATACCCGCCAAGGTTATGACGATACGTCATAAACATGCAATGAGATCGAAGCAAAAGGGGTGTTGGACTCACGCAATGACGGCGGAACCTCCGGAATCGCACCCGGTGGCAGACGCCGATTGTTGGCATAACGGCGGATCATCTTTCCGGAGAAATGTTCGCTGAAAAAATTTCCATACGTTTCGTACTCGGAAAAACCGGAAGCCTCGGTCTTATCGACGGAATCGAGAATCGCTTGCGCCCAATCCTTTCCCGACCGGTTTTCGATCGCCTGCTTCAGCGCGCGTAATGCGACCATTTCAAACAGCATGTAATGGCAAACGAAGGAAAGCAGTGATGGAGGCTTCCGCCCAAACATCCTTTCGTATGTTTCGTAATATGGCGGGTGATATTCCTCCGAAGCCAGAAGGATGACCTTGCCTGCGGCTTCGAGCTTCTGGGGGCTCGTCATTATGGTGTCCGCATCGAGAACAAGAAAACTACCGCATTCGACAATTGTGTCTGCGTTCAATTTGATCAACTGCTGGTAAAGCCAGCCCGATCGATCCTTACCTGCCACCGCATAACGAATATCGCTCCGTGCCACCGGAGCGACAGTTGTCTCACTCACAAAAGCAACGTGCAGTTGCTCGCACACGTCTCTGATGGCTTGCGAATCCGGAGCGATGACAGAAATCTTTCGAATCGGATGGAGCAGATTCTTCCGGACTCCGTCGATGGCGTAGGGCAACGTCGCGAAGTCTTTCTCGATTACGGGAATCACAACCTCCAGTTCGAGACTGCTTCTGCCTGCGGGAAGACCGCCGGAAATCAAAGGCTGGAGTTGCTTGTACCAGATCAATGCGAATCCACGCCGGAATCGATGAGGGCAACCGCGGCAGACAAAATAACTCCGGTAGGGTCTTCTCAGACGTCCAATAGGTCCGGTATTCGTCAACCGCGATAAACGTTCGCGAATGGGCATTGTCAGCGGGTCTTCTTCAGATCCGGCAGCCAGTTGATGACGACATTAATAGGAGGAGAAACGGCCTCGTCCTCATTTTCGATGACAAGAAATCTTTTGCCGTCGGCTGTCACATCGTATTGATCCAGGACACTGCTGAAAGGAACCTGGGTTCGAAACATCGCTCGCGGCGCACCGGTTTCCAGGACATCGCCGGGGCGAACGTCCACGCCCATCAGAGTGCCGTCGGTGCGCATGTAATACATTTCGCGCATATCTCCACGCCAGCGAGGTATGCCACCGCCGGAGTTCGAGATCTGCCGCCGGTTATTCATTGATGGAAAGGACGAAACATAGACTTCGCTGCGGCCGCTTTCGTCGGAATTGAAGGCGATCCATTTATTGTCGGGAGAAACTCGAAACTCGTCGTTACCGAAATTGTTTTCAATCAGCTTCAGGGTTTCTCCCTTTCCCGATGGAGGAACGGCATACACGCCCTTGTCATGAGCGAAAATGACAAACCTGCCATCGGGCGACCAGTCGTGGAGCCACTTTTCATCATTGTTTTCGAGGACGGGGATCACATCGGCGGCGCCGAGTGTTTTTCGATATAGATTCCGGTGCCAGGAGAAAGCCAGTTCACGCCCATCGGGCGACCAGACCATGTCGTTTTCGTTTCCCGTATTGGTTGTAAGCCTGGAGAAGATACCGCTCGACAATTCAAGGATCCAGACTCTTGCGCCGGCGTCCGCCGTCACTGCAACGGCTGTGCGACTCGCGTTGGTCGACAAACGCACCTGGCGGTAGAGGCCGCCGGGAAGCCAGAGTTTCGTCTTCTGGCCCGTTCTGTCAGGCCAGGCCCATTGGGCGGCCCCGAGCCGCGGGCCCGCCCAAGGCACAATTCCGTTGGACGAAAGGCTGAAGTTTCCGAACCAGGCTGTTTGCGATTCGTTCTCGAGAACGATCGGTTCACCACTTAGTTCCAGTTTTTTGGGATCGAATGGCTGGGCAAACAGCTTGCGGTCCCGCAGATAAAGGAGGTGCCCGGTCGTGGAGTATGCAACCCGTGTGGCAAACGGCAGAATCTGCTTTCGCTCGTTGGAAGTGATCGACACGGCCCAAACGCCACGGTCCGGTTCGCGAGTCCTCGCGATGAACAAGTGGTCGCCATCCGGAAGAAAACTCGGGACGGCGCCTCGCTCTCCATCAGGATGACCGGTGTTGAACGCCAGCGGCCTGGGCGAACCGCCGTTGCCGGACACATGAAACAAGTTTCCGTCCGAGCTGAAGACGATTTCGTTTTTAGAACTCCATGCGGCCCCGGGGAAACCATCGATGTCACAAATGGCCTGGGTCTGGCCGTCCGCGATCGATATCTTCGAAAGTTTCAAGCCCGTGACGAATGCGATGTAGTGGCTGTCCGGCGACCAGAAAACCGTTCGAGCATTTTCCGTACCGGCAAGCGGGCGAGCCTCGGCGGAGTTCAGGGAACGCAACCAGATTTTCCGCGTCGTGTCTTCGGCAATGAAAGCGAGATGCCGGCCATCGGGTGACAGAGCGAAGTCCGTGCTTTCCCCCCGGACGAAGAATCGCTGGGGCGGATGTACGGCAAATCGAATTTGCTGAGTTTCGGGCGCTGCGGTTTTTTGCTGTCCGATAATGGCGGCAATCGCGATCACGATCGCAACAATGGCAATGGGCCAGGCATATCGCCCGGCGCGTTCTGCGGCCCCGGCTGTTACGGCAGGATCGAGGTTCGTGTTCAACGCTTCGTCGATATCGAGCGCCGCGTCTCCCATGTCTCGCAATCGTTGCCTGCGATCCTTTTTCAAACATCGCAGAAGCAGACGGCGCACGGCCGGGGGAGTATTTCGTTTCAATGCCGTCCAATCCGGATCGGTTTTCACCACCGATGCCAGAATGTCCGTTAAGGTTTCGCCGCCAAAAGGGGATTTGCCGGTGAGCATCTCGTAGAGGACGCAGCCGAAGGCCCAGACGTCCGAACCCGCATCGGCCTCCTGGCCGCGGGCCTGTTCGGGGCTCATGTATGCGGCAGTTCCCATAAGCGCGCCCGACATGGTGCCGCTCATCAATGTAGGCGATTGGGAAGAACTGACGGCGCTGTGCTCCGGCTCGTAGATTTTCGCGAGGCCGAAATCCAGGACCTTCACGTTGCCGAGCTTCGTGATTTTGACATTTGCGGGTTTCAAGTCCCGATGAACGATTCCCTGGGCATGAGCCGCTTCCATCGCGTCCGCAATCTGCTTCGCAATCTTCAGAGCATCATCGACCGGCAGCGGACCCCGCGCGATCTTGTCGGCAAGCGTTTCTCCTTCGACCAGCTCCAGAATCAGTAGAAGGGAACCCTCGGCCTCTTCCAGATGATGGATCGCACCGATATTCGGATGATTCAGGGACGCCAGCACTTCGGCTTCTCGCTGAAATCGGGCAACTCGATCCGGATGATTCGAGAATGCTGCCGGCAGGCTTTTGATTGCGACTTCGCGCTTCAGCTTCATATCGCGCGCGCGATAGACTTCGCCCATCCCTCCAGCGCCGATCAGGTTGAGCACTTCGTAAGAACCGAACTGCCTGCCAGGTTCGAGGTTCATATAGATGGCCGCGATTATACTCGACAGGAACGGCCCGCGTTGACCGCCGTTTGACCGTGAAGCACCGGCGCTGGCACAATTCTCAGATTCCTGAAAGCTCTGGAGGTCCATCGTGCAACGCCTGATTCGTCTTGCTGCCATCCTTGTTTTATTGTCGAGTTGCCGTGCGTCGTCACCGCCGGCCGCGGAGTCTTCGAGCGCCGCGATTCCTCAAATCGCCATCGACCGGCATCGCCTGGAAAACGGCCTTGATGTGTTGCTCGTCGAAGATCACCGATTGCCGCGGGTTGCGGTGAGCGTGTGGTATCACGTCGGGCCCGTCAACGAAGAAGCAGGACGAACTGGGTTTGCGCACCTCTTCGAACACATGATGTTCCAGCAGTCGAAGCACGTGCCTGCGGATCAGCATTTCAAACTCCTCGAAGGGGCAGGCGGCAGCGACATCAACGGGACAACAAGTTTTGACCGCACCAATTATTTCGAGACCGTTCCGAGCAACGAACTGGAACTTGGACTTTGGCTCGAGTCGGATCGAATGGGTTACCTGTTGGACAAGGTTGACGTGGCCGCGCTCGAGAATCAGCAGGACGTGGTTCGAAAAGAGCGGCGGCAAAGCATCGAAAACACTCCGTTCGGAGTTGTGGAGGAAGCGATCTATCACACGCTTTATCCGAAGGGCCATCCTTATTATGGATACGTCATGGGATCGCACGCGGATATTCAGGCCGCGAAGATTGACGATGTCCGGCGGTTCTTCAAGCAGTATTACTCACCCAACAATGCGAGCCTGGCGATTGTAGGCGACATCGATAAGGCTGCCGCTTTGAAGCTCGCCGGGAAATACTTCGGAACGCTCAAGAAGGGGCCGGATGTACCTCAGGTCCAGATCACGACACCGCCGATTACATCCGAGCGCCGCCTTGAAGTGAAGGATCATATTGAATTGCCGCGTCTCTATATGGCGTGGCTGACACCGAGCTTCTTCCAGCCCGGCGACGCCGAGGCCGATGTGACGGCGCACATCCTCGGTAACGGCAAATCCAGCCGCCTGTACAAGCGCCTCGTTTACGAAAAACAAATCGCGCAGGACGTTACGGTCACCCAGAATTCTCAGACGCTTGCTTCCGCATTCACGCTGCAGGCCACGGCGCGGCCGGGCCACACACTCGACGAGATCGAGAAGGAAACCAACGACGTTCTCGATGCATTGCGAACTCAGGGCCCCGATTCGAAGGAATTGGACCGCGCAAAGACCACGATCGAGACAGACATCTTCAAGGGCCTTGAACGTTACGGTGGTTTCAACGGGATTGCCGATCGCATTCAGACCTACAACCACTTCTTGAAGAATCCGGATTACCTTGGGCAGGACATCCAGCGCTACCGCAACATCACCACGGCACAGATCAAGGATTTCGCTCAAAAGTATCTGGCGGCCAACGCACGCGTTGTGATTCGCGGCGTGCCCGGAGATCCGGACCTGGGTTCGCCGGTGCCCACTCCTCCAAAGTCGAAGGTTGCGAAGTCCGGCGTGGAATCGGTGAATGCAGACGAGCCGTGGAGAAATGAACGGCCGGCTGCCGGTCCGGCTTCGGACGTGAAAGTTCCAACGCCGGCTTCCTTTCAACTGACGAACGGTCTCACCGTGCTCCTGAATGAACGCAATGGTGTGCCGATCGTGTCCGCTCAACTGGTCTTTCGAAGCGGCAGCGGCCAGAACCCGGTGGACAAGCCGGGACTTGCAGCCTTCGCCATGGACATGCTTGACGAAGGAACAACAACGCGGTCGTCGGTCCAATTCGCCGATGAGATGGCGCAGATCGGCGGATCGTTCGATATCACGTCGCGGCGCGATTTTTCGTACATATCGCTCACGTCGATGTCGAGCAAGTTTGGAGGCGGCATCGATCTGATCGCGGATGCCATCCTCCATCCGACTTTCCCTCCCGAAGAAATTGAACGCGTCCGGAAGAGCCGTCTTGCGAGTCTCGTGCAACTCAAGGAAGACCCCGATCAGGTGGCGAATCGCCTCTCGGCTCTGGCGATCAACGGAGCCGGTGATCCATTTGGTCCGCCGTCACTCGGTACGGAGCCATCGATCACCGCTTTGAAGGCGGAGGAATTGAAACAGTTCTGGTCCGAATACGTGATCCCGAAGAATGCGGGGCTGATTGTTTCAGGCGACATCGGAAAGGATCAGCTCAAGACGATGCTCGAAAAAGCATTCGCAGGCTGGCAGTCCGCAGCTTCGGGGCCGGCTGTGAAAACAGTGATGCTGCAGTCGGCAGGGAAGGTGATTATCGCGGACAAGCCCGGAGCGCAGCAGACGCAACTCCGGCTGGTGTTGCCCGGAATGCCGCGTTCTTCGCCCGAGTACGAATCGATGCAAATCATGGACGGCGTGTTTGGCGGCAATTTTTCCAGCCGCATCAATATGAACCTTCGCGAAGACAAGGGCTACACTTATGGCGCTTTTTCAGGCTTCAGCTTCCTGCGCGGGCGCGGCTGGTACACCGTGTACGCTCCTGTCCGCTCGGATGTCACTGCTCCGGCCTTGCGCGAGCTCTTTCGCGAAATCGGGGGCATGACGGAGAAACCCATTCGTCCCGACGAAATGAAACTCGCAAAAAAAGCGTTGCTCGCGCAGTTGCCGGCCGGCCTCGAAACAAATGCCGGAACGGCAGGATTGATTGCCGAACTTTATGAATACGATCTTCCGCTCGATTATTATTCCGGCTTTGCCGCAAAAGTTGCCGGCGTTACCGACGCGGCGGTGCAGGAAGCGGCGAAGAAATACCTTCAACCCAAAATGGCGATCGTCGTTGCTGTTGGAGACCGCGCAAAAATCGAGCCGGAGTTGCGAAAGCTGAATCTCGGCCCCATCGAGTTTCAGGATCTGGAAGGCAAGCCGATTGGGGCACGGTAGCAACTTGTGGCATAGTCTCGCATGATGAAAACCGGTATTGGGATTGTGGCGGGAGCGGTACTGGCCATTCTTGTGGCCGGGTGCCCGCCGGCGGCGGCGGAATCCGGCGAAAGTTTTTGCACGGATAATGCAAAGTCCGCGAGTTTCAACTTCACATTGAAAGACATCGGCGGCAAAGACGTCAGCTTAAGCGCGTTCAAAGGGAATGTCGTGGTGCTCGACTTCTGGGCCACATGGTGTCCTCCATGCAAGAAGGAAATCCCGGGATTCGTCGGACTCTACAACACGTACAAGTCGCGTGGTTTCGTTGTCGTCGGCATTTCGGTAGACGAGTCGCCTTCCGATGTGAAAAAGTTCATGAAGAAATACAAAATGAATTATCCGGTGCTTAATGGTTATGAACGCGAAGATGTTCAAAAGGCGTTCGCGCCGATGCCTGGTTTTCCGACGACATTCGTCATTTCACGTGACGGAAAAATCTGCTATCAGCATACGGGGTTCACACCACTGGAACTGTTTGAGCAGAAAATCAAAGCATTGCTCTAGTAGCAGGGTGCTAAATTCGGGGTCAGACCCAAAGGACTGATAAAACAAGCGTCTGACCCCACCGAGGTGCATCATGAAGCGGCTGATAATCGGACTGGCAATGTTCCTGTTTGCGATGACCGTGTCCGGTCAGAATCAGAAATCGAAATGTGTGTTCGTCGATGGGGAATGCGTCGAAGGTTTTGTGTACGTGCCCGACTTCATGCCGCCTGAGGAATTGAAAAAGCTGATCGACCAGAAATCCACCGACATCGTTATTGTCGATAGCGCTGCCACTCTGATCTGGGAAGAGGAACACATTCCGGGGGCGGTCAGCTTTCCCTACCGGCCGAATATTGCCGCTCCCGTCCCATTGCCTCGCGACAAGACCCTGGTGATTTATTGCGCATGCAAGGATCACGAAGACTCCTCCGATATGGCCAGGCAGCTCAGTTTCCTCGGCTATCAGAAAGTGAAGGTCCTCAAGGGCGGCTGGTTCAAATGGCTCGACCTGAAGTATAAGACTGCGAGTAAAGCCGACGAGGAGACGAAAAAATGATCAGGGCAAAAGCTGGATTCCTCGCCTTTCTTCTGCTGTGCGCAGGATCGCTTGTGGCGCAAATCAAATCCGGGCTTCCCGCCGGAACATTTACCGAGTCGATACCGGTCACCGATGTCACGGGCCCGTATAAAGGCGAACGCGTTTGTTACGTTTGCGAGTTTGAAGAAGCCCCGAACGTTCTGGCTTTTTTCCGGGATGCATCTCCGGAGACAGCAAGGCTGATTGTCGAACTCAATCGTCTTTACGTGAAGAACAAGGCCCGCAACTTCCAGGCTGTGGCCATGATCATCGCCGGCGAGGATTCGAAGAAGTGGCTTGAGAATCTGAACAAGTCGGAGAAACTCCAGATTCCGCTCACATTTTTTACGAAGGGACCGAAAGATGTTGCAGCGCGGGTTTACAAGTTGAATCCGGATGTGAGGAATACGTTTCTCGTCACCGTGAATCGCACGATTGCAGGAAATATTTCCGACATCGGTCCGGAGGAGTTCGGGCAGGTGATTGAAGCGACCGATCAGATGCTCACGGGCAGGAAAACAGCAGCGGTTGTCCCATGACCGCCGCTGCTGTTTCGGTAGTTAACGCCAGTCGTCGATTTTGACGCTCCGCCGGTACGCGCATTCGTTCACGCTCCAGCGGATATTGCCGCTTCCTCCGACCACAACCACTTCCACATTGTCGAGGTATGGAATCTCGGCGTCCGGCGGGGCTTTCAACCAGCTTGCATACGGTTCATTGCCGGCTCGAGCGGGTCCGAGTTTGTAATTGATCACTTCCTGGTCCAGCCAATAGTGAACCTGCGGCGTCGTGACGTTCTTCTTCACCCAGTCGATGAACTTCTCTTTCGAATCGAACCCGAATCGGAGTAGCGGTGGAGTTACCGCCGGATCCACCAGCAATAATTTGCCGCCACGTTGAGGCGAACCCAGGCCGCCGATGAATCGCTTCAGAACCCACTGCCAATCCTCATCCTGCAGGACCATCATGGTGTTCTGGCTCTGGCATCCGTCGAACGTGCTGACCACGCTGTCTTCGCGTTTGAATTTCTTCTGCACGGAAATCGGATTCCAACCCGGCGGCAGGCCCGCAACATTCTCAGCGAATACGGCGGGAACGCTCGACATGGGATTGCCCTGCACTCCCATGTACGTGTGGCCGGGCACCGAACCGCCGGTCGCATTCGACGACAGCAGACCCCACGACCGGCCGATCAAGGCGCCGGCGTTGTTGTAAAGACCGAGCGCGCCGGTCCCCGAATTCAACAGGAGTTCATCGACGATCGGCCCGTTGAACACGGCCATGCCCGCCATGGAGGATGTCGAACTCGATCGCGAGTTCGTTTTCGATGCCGCAATGGCGAGAATCGCCGGGAACATTTCGGGTTTTGCCCCTGCCATCACAGCATTGACGGCAACCGTTTCGACCGTGTATTCCCACGCCTCGCGTTCACCCGTAACGCGCATGTTGCCGACAATCTCGTCGGGCTTGTGTTTGGTGTGCTTCAGCATTTCCTTCACGCGATCTTCCGTGGGCATGATGATGGGAAGCTGATCCGACCAGAATCGATCGTCGAAGTAACGCTGAATGTTGTCCGCTGTATCCGGGCCGATGAATCGTTTTTTCTCGCGCTTGACCTGTCCGGTTTTGCGTTCTTCGTCATTCAACGGTCGTGTGAGATGCCCCAGAATTTCTTCCATCAGAGGTTTCTTTGTGACGGGGTCACTACCTCGGATGTATGCGGCAAGCTCCCTGGGAGTTTTCCCGCCAACCGGAGTCGGCGTGAATGCCAGCCGGAGAGAAGGCATGCCGTCTTCGTACGCTTTGTCGTGTACAAGATCTTTGAGCGCGTCAACAATGACGCCTACGGCGGGAACTTTATACTGGCTTTCAATCTCTGCAACATGGCCGACGACCGCCGGCGCGCATGTGCTTCAATGGCCGATGGCCATGATCATCAGGCCATTGACGGATTGAATTTCTTTCCAGAGATCGGGATCATCGGCGGCATAAGCGCCTTTCTTCACCCGGAAAATCGTTTTGATTTTTGGTGTGTTGACGGCCATCCATTCCTGCATCTGCTGCAGAAATTTGTCACCGCCATTGAACGTCACGTCCACGAGATAGATGGTCTTGCCATCGAGACTCGCGGGACGCGGCGCCATAGGCTTCAATTCAATGGCCGGCGCGTTACCCGTCGGATTCATTACCGTGATCAACGGTTCCTTCGGTGTTTGCGCCGCGGCTGTGCCGGCACACCCTAACGCCAGACATGCGAGGCATGCGAGTTGGGCTATAGGGTTTTTCATAATGGTTCTTCGATTTATCACAATCGAGAAGTAGCGGCCAAGCTCTTTCAACCGCCAATCCATAACCCGCCGGCGACCGCCAGAAACCAGATCATTGCGGCGACGGCAGCGGCGGTCTTCCATCCGGCTAAGCGGGAGAGATTCATCAAAGACGGCAGATTGATCGCGGGGCCCGCAAAAAGCAGTGCGAACGCAGCGCCGGACGGGAAGCCGATGGCGAGCAGGCTCAATGCGAGCGGAATTTCGAGAAACGTCGGCAGAGCCAGTGGCACGGCGAATGCCGCTGTAAAGAAAATCGCGGCAAACCTCGCGCTCCCGATCGAGAACACATTCGCCGGCAGCGACTGAACGATCACCATCGATACAACCACGCCGGCAATCAAGGCCGGAACCGTTTGCAACACGATTGCCAAAAGGGATCTCACAAATGCAATCGGAGCGCCGGCGGCGTTTCCGGTGTTGCCCGGATTTTCCACGCTGGACTTCATGATGGTGTCCGGAAAAAGAGTTTCGACCAGCGGGCCGATGGTCAAGACCGCCGTCAGGGAGAGCAGAAGCCGCATAACTCCGATATGTAAATCGAAAAAGATAAAGGTTAGCGCAATCGCTGCGGGATTCAGCGCGGGTGAGGCAATCATCAAGCTCAGCGCCGGAGCCACTCTTTCCGTGGCCTCCGCGACACTGGTGAAGATCGGAGTGACGCAACACGAACACAACATCAAAGGCGTTCCGGCGAATCCGGCGGCAAGCTGAGCGTTCAGCGATTTTTCCTTGAATACCCGCCGCAGCCAGTCTTCCGGGACGAATGCGCGGACTGCTGCCGCGATCAGTATTCCGAAAGCGAGCGCCGGCCAGATGGCGAGAAAGTAATTGAGCGTGCGCTCGAACACGCCTGTTGCCGATACCTGCGCTCCCCAGGCGACAACGCCCGGTCTTGACGCGATCGTATTCGACGTCCAGGCCAGACGAAGAGCGCGCAGCGAGGAATTTGTTTTATAGGCCAGAAGAGCGGCAGTGAACAGGATCGGAATAACAGCCAGATAGCGCTTCGCCACTATTCACGCGCCTCGATGGCGATAGCCTGAGCGGCGACGATGGCGATCAACAACGCCATTGAAATTCCCGCGAAAACGAAACGGGGTTTGGCGGCATCCATCAACATTCCGAAAATGAGCGGCGCGGTGGCGAGTCCGACGTCGGCTCCCGAATACACCAATCCGTAAATGCGTCCGAATGCCCCTTTGCCCACTTGTTCCACCGTGCTTTTCCGCACGAGCATGTCTCGCGACGGACTCGCAATGCCGACGCCAAAACCCATGACCGCCATAATGCCGACCACGGACCAGTTCGGCACGACAACCAACGCAAGCAACAGCGACAGCAATGCCGCGCCGAGAAAGCAGAGGCCCACGAGTTTTTCCTGACCCTTGCCGGAACTGACCAGAAAACCTCCGACAACAAGTCCGGCCACGCCGCCCACCAGATAAGACGTCAATCCCGACGTTGCCGCGGCCAGCGTCAGCCCGTACAAATCCCGCAGAAGCGACGGCGCGAAGTTTTCCAGAGCGCCCAGCACAAGCGTGGAAAAGAAAAAGAAACCGAAAGCAAACCACGTCAGCCGCAGCTTGAGGAGACCGGAGAGGCGCACATGGTTGCGCTTCGCCGGATTCCGTCCGGATTCGCTCGAGTGGTCTTCAAGCACGTAGGAAAGGTCGTCGCGCCGCCACCAGATTGTTGCCAGGGAAGTACCGCCAAAGGCCGCTGCCGCCAAACCCGCGGTTCTCCAGCCCGCGGCGGTTGCGGCCGCCGTCATTATCAGAGGTCCGGCGACCCAGCCGAGATTGCCGGAGAGACCGTGGGCCGAGAATGCATGTCCCAATCTTTCGTGCGACACCCGATGATTCAGAATCGAAAAGTCTGCAGGGTGAAACACGCTATTCCCCATTCCAGCCACGAACGCTGCGATGTACAGTCCCCATGCCGCCGGCGCTGCTGCCACGAGTAAACCGGACGTGGCCAGGAGCCCGATGCCCAGACACAAAACGCGATGTGCTCCCCATCGGTCCACGAGAAAGCCCGCCAACGCCTGGCCCGTACCGGAAATGAGGAAGAACACGGTCATCAGCGCGCCAACCTGCGTATAGGACAAGCCGTATTCGCGCATGAACCATGGGAAGAGCGGCGGCAGCATCAAATGAAAGAAATGTGAAGTGCCGTGAGCAAATCCAACCGTTGAAATGATCGCCGCGTCCCTTCTGACAGGGCTCGAAGTGGCAACTGTAGACACGCCGCTATTCTAATGCGAGATCGGCCGCCTTCCCTGCTACTATTCCGGGGAATTACAGGGACGACGCATTTGAGATTGGAGATCCCAATATTTGAGATCTCAGATCCTGGGATCTTAAATCTCAAATCGCGTGTTGCGTCCCCGATTCGTCGGAGGAGGGAGTCCATGAAGAGTATTCGTTGGTTCCTGATCATCGTCGTCGTGATGTCTTCAAACCTGAGCGCTCAGCGAGGTGGTCCGCCAGTTACCCTACCCGGCAAGCCCACGGCTGTTTCGATGCCGATGGTATCCGCGGAAGTGACCGGTCCCGGCAAGATGTTCGATTCGTCCACATCGCTTCCGCCGGGCCGCGACCTCGCGCATTACAAGTATGAAGCTCGCGAATACTTCATTTCGGGTACATCCAACGGCAAGCCGTACAAGACGCGAATTGTTGTGCGCAAGCCGTCGAGCGCGGGCAAGTTCAGCGGATTGGTGATGGTCGAAGCCATGCATCCGAGTGGCGCGGCTCATATGTTCGAGTTCACTTCAGACTACACCATGACTTCGGGTCACATGGCGGTTGAAGTCGTTACCAATCTCACGGAGTTGCTCGCACAGAATAAGGAACGCTACAAGGATCTCAGTGTTACCGGCGATCAGGCGTCGGAGATTCTGGCGCAGGTCGGCGCAATGATTAAACAGAAGGCGCCCGGAACGCCGTTTGCCGGTATCGCGGCGCGGAAAATGGTTTTGACGGGAACGTCCGCGACTGCGGCAATCCTGATCGCATACCTGCCGGCTCATATAGTTTTTCGAACGCCCGGTATGCAGGGGATCTACGACGGATTTCTCCCGATGTCCACAGGCGCAACGATTCGCGCCGTGGATGTTCCGTTGATTCAGGTTCCGACCATGACCGAGGTTGCGGGCGGCAATGTCAGTTCGCGTCCCGACGGCGATGCTCCCGGCGATCAATTCCGAATTTACGAGTTTGCCGGCATGGCGCATGTCGATAGCCGCGACAGCGTAAGATTCAAACCCGATCCCTGCCGCCATCCGGCAAGCCGATTCCCCGAACAGGCGTACATGTCGGTCGCGCTGCATCACCTCTTCGATTGGGTCGACAAGGGGAAAGTTCCGCCTCGCGCTGAAAGAATCGCTTCGACAACGGCGGTCGATGAAAACGGAAACGTGAAGGGAGGCGTCCGGACGCCTTATGTCGATGTTCCAGCTTCCAAATTCGCCGTGCGTAACGAAGCCGCAAATCCGCCGGTTTCAAATCCGAGCGCGTGGATCGCCGCGCATGGCCAGAACGCGCCGAATCAAATGTGCGGACTTGCAGGTTACCAGCAGGATTTCTCCGCGGATCAATTACGAAAACTCTACGGCAGCAAAAAGACCTATCAGGATCGCGTTCGCAAGCGCGTTGTAGAACTGGAAAAAGCCGGATGGTCGCTTCCGCTGTACCGCGAACTCATTCTCGAAGATGCGTCGAAGGTAGCTTTCTAGAAACATGTAGTCGCGGGCTTTACGCCCGCGTTCCGGCCTAGTCCCGTAAAAATTTTCGCGCGACTTCGAGATCGCACTTCTCATTCGAATGGGGCATGTTGGGCCGATAGACCCATTGTCCCGACCACTCGACAGGTTTTGCCAGATAGACCGGATCTTCAACCACACCCGAGTACACGAGATTCTTTCCATCGGCGCTGAGCGCGAATCGCTCCGTTAATTTTTTCTGTGTGCTGCCGGGAAGGGAAGCCGAGAGTCCCATCGGATGCTCGCTGAAATTTGTGGTTTCGACGACCAGCGTTTTTCCTTCCCAGTGCCCCACGGAATGACCGTGCAGAGAGGTCTGGGCTGCTGGAGGATGCTTGCGTCCATCCAGGTAAACGATGCGTTCGCTATCGAGCCAGTCGACTTTCATCACAACGCGGCCGGGCTGAACCGTAATGGTGTCGGCAACCGGATAGAACATCAGAGCCGGGGCGCCGATGGGAATGCAGTCTTTTTGAGTTGTCGCTTTCGGATCGGCAACCGACATGGCCGCTTTGCCTTTTTCAGTCACGGACCAGTTTCTCGCGCCGCCAAGAAACGCGTTGAATTCGGTTCGAGGAGAAAACCATGTGCCGGCGATACTGGTTGCGGCCGCTTCCTTACCCGCATAAACACTGCGCGAAGCAATGTTCAAAGGAATGTAGGCGCCGTCGCTCTTGTACAGATCCTTTCCCAATACGGATCGATCGGCGTTGTTCCTGGACGGGTTGCCGGTGATGGTCACCGCGTCTCCGACTTTCACCGAGTCCTTGGTAAAGCCGAGCGGATTCAGCACCGACGCGGCGCCGGCTTCAATCTCCATAGGCGCGATCGACCCGTCGGCCTTTTTCACTTCGAGAGTCAGATAGACATGCGGGTTCTTGTATCTGTATTCCGTGATCGTGCCTTTGAGCGTGACTTCCTGCTGCGTGTTGTATGCGGCGGCGCTGTGATGCGCCAGAGCCGGAATGGCCAAAGCCGGCAGGAATGCGCAGGCCATCATGATTTTGCCGGTGCGGTACATAAGTCCCCCCTTTGGATGCGCTGGATGCTTAATCTTACGAATAGTCCAATGCATTTTATAGCTATAGCCTTGTTTGTCGTATAATCGTTCGCCGTTCAGGAAGAACGGAAGGTAATTTAATGAAAGGCAAGTTCAAGACCCCTGATCCCCGGAAAGCCAAACGTTACTTCTCCCGCAAGGTTTCATTCTCGACGGATCCCATCGAACTCGGCCGGTGGCTCAAGGAGCGCAAAGACATAAAGATTCTCGATGTGCGCGATGCAAAATCGTTTGCAAAAGGGCACCTGCCTGGGGCTGTTCATTTGCCCGAAGAAAGGTGGAGCAAAGCCGGCGCACTCGATAAGAAGCGAACCTATATTGTTTACGGCGATACCCTGGTCTCCCGCAGGGCGGCGCGCGCTGCCCTCGAACTGGCGTCTCAGGGCCTCCCTGTTATGGAGCTCGAAGGCGGGTTTGAGTCCTGGAAGGAATTGGGCCGGCCTGTTGAGAAGCGTTCGGCCCCTCCGCGTAAGCCCCCTGCGTCTCAAGTTCCGGCCGAACCTGTCGAAGAGGCAAAGGCAGTTCAGCCTGAAGAGGAGCCCCCGCAGACAATCGCCGCCGAGGCGAACTAGATGACGGTCAAAAGTTCCATCATTGATAGTGCTGCAGAATTTGTTACGGACCTTCTCGTCACACGACTGCCCGAACAGTATGTTTTCCACACGGTCGATCGAACGAACGAGATCGTGCAGGCCTGCCAGGAAATCGGGGAAGCGGTTGGTCTCAAACAGGCAGACCTGCAAACCGTGGTGCTGGCTGCCTGGTTTCTTCATGCCGGACTGGTCGAATCCGAACCCGGCCGAAGTGTGAAGATCGCCACCGAATTCCTCGGCAGTAAGAACTATCCGGCCGAGAGCATCAAGAAAGTCGTGAATTGCATTCAAGACGTTGTGCCCGTCCAGAATCCTCAAAGTCTTCTCGATGAAGTGTTGTGCGATGCCGAAAGTCTGCACCTCGCGAAGAAGAAATATTTTTCCAAAAGTGAATTGCTTCGAGTCGAGCAGGAAAAAGTCTCGGGAAAACCGCTGGCGGACATTGAGTGGATGGAGTACCGGGTCCAGGCGCTGAATACCAAGCCGTTTCACACTGCTTACGCCCGCGAAGAATACGGCAAGCGCCGGTCGGATAATCTTGTGAAGGCGCAGGAGGAATTGCGCGAAGCGATGGCGAAGAAAGAAAACGCCGTCGCAAAGTCCGACGCCAAGGAAGTGAAGAAAGAACTCCTGAAGGCCAAGCTGGAAGCCGCGCAAAAACAGCCGGTCAAAGGTGTGGATGGAATGTTCCGGATCATCAACCGGAACAACATGACGTTGAATGTCCTGGCGGACCGGAAAGCCAACATGCTGATCCACACCAATGCGATTGTGCTCTCGATTACGATGTCGCTGCTCGTCCGGAATCTCGGCGAAACACCATTCCTGATCATACCGGCGATTCTTCTTGTCGCGACGTGTCTGACCACGATTGTGATCTCTGTGCATGCGACTCGGCCGAGAATGTACACGCCGCCTGCGTCGCAAAGACGCATTACCGACCTCCTCTTTTTCGGCAACTTTTACAAAATGGATTTCAAGGACTACGAAACCGGAATGAATGAAGTGATGTCCAGGGGAGAATCCCTTTACGGAAGCCTGATTCAGGATGCGTATAACATCGGACAGGTGCTTGGACGGAAATATCAATACATCCGCGCCGCCTACGACGTGTTCATGTATGGATTGATTCTCTCGGTCGTGTCGTTCGGCATCGCGTACCTCGTCCACAAATAGCATTTCGCATTCATGGAGCCCGAACCATGAAAAATATCTTTCGAGTATTGCTGCTTGTTCTGCTCACCGGGGTATTGGTTTTCGCGAAAAAGCCCGCTGGTTTTCTGGGACAGCCCGAACGTTTTACGGACGTGGGCGCCCGGGAGCCGTCGGGTATTGCCTGGCATCCACGCCTCGGCCATCTGTTTGTCGTTGGGGATGAGGGCACGGTGGTGGAACTCGACAAGGACGCGCATGTCATCAAGGTCAATATGGTTCACGGTAACCTCGAGGACCTGGCGGTGCACACGCCGACTGGGAATCTCATGCTTCTCGCCGAGAAGCAGTCCGAGTTGATCCTGTATGATCCCGTCGCCTCGCAGGAGCTTCGCCGCTGGAAGATGAGCCGCACCGCGCTTCTCGGTCAGGAACACGGCGACAAAAACAGCGGTTTCGAGGGACTGACTTTTCGCGCGGATCCCAAGGTTCAAGGCGGGGGCGTCTTTTATCTGGTTCATCAGAGACTGCCGGAGATGGTGGTCGAAGTCGCAGTCGATCTCAGCGCTCCGTCCGGCCCGATCAAGGCTGAGGTTCTGAAACGCATCACGGTCGATGAAAAAAACACGAAGGCCATTGCTTACGCTCCTTCAATTGATCGTCTGCTTGTGTTGTCCGCGAAGAGAGGTATTGTGGTGCTGGCGAATGACGGAACCGTCGAGGCGGAAATCAAACTGGGCGGCAATCAGCCAGAAGGCTTGTGTCTGGATGGAGACGGCAACTTGTGGGTCGCTGAGGACCGCGGCCAGGCCCTCCTGCGATTTCAGGGCGCCTTGAAAGCCATTACGAAACACCTTCGCAAGCTGAGCTAGTGAACCGGCAGGCCTCAAACACAAACGCAGGCAGTCACGAAGAACTTCCAAACCCGTGCAATCGAAGATAATCGGCGGTGACGTCGCGCAACATTCCGCCGTCGCGCCGTGTGTCGATGCGTCCAAGTTTTTCCTTCAGGTCATTGGCAACGTACGCGGTGGTTGCGATCTTGTAAACCTTATCCGGATGCGGAACGAGGTTTTGTTCCTTTAAACGCGCCGCCGATTCCGCGCTCAGATTTGAACCTCGAACCTCAACGACTTCGATTCTTTCCTGCCAGCTCTCAAGGCTGTAAATGTCGCCGGAACGAATCGTTCCAGGATGGAGCCGCCCGGCAACACTGTCCAGATTGTAGTAGGCGAGGTCTGCGCCGGTTTGGGTACGCATTGCAGTTTCAAACAATGCTTTCACTCCCGCATGATCCAGCCACGCTGGATTGTTCCCAAGGGCTTCTCCTACTGAAAGCGGTGAATCTCCATCCATCGCTACGTTGACGAAAGCGTGCACGTGCGGATATCCGCGAAAATAAAAAACAGCCGCGGGACCTTCCAGCCGGAAAACCTGAGCATCGAAAATGTCGCCGTCTTCGCCATGCTGGTAATAGCTCAGGAACATTGCGTTCAATCCTCCGTTGGCCGTGAGGCACTCCTGCGCGTAGCGAACATCTTCTTCCGGATACGTCGAGCAGATGCGTGCGACAAGTTCGCGAGCCAGTTCTTTGCCCTGTGGATCGAGTTCAGCAATGGGAATGCCCGGGAACGATCCATGCTTTCCCTGCAATTCAACCTGCGTTTGGACCGGAGCTTCCGCCACAAGGGCGTGCTTTCGTCTTTCCGCATCAAGGCTTGTCAGGAGACGTTGTGCGATCAGAAACTGATCGCGATAGACGTTGCCGGGGAGACCCGCTTGTTCGTTTCCTCGCTGATCGCCGTAAACCTGCGGGCCGCCGAACGCGACGCCTTCGCGACTTTTTCCGCCAAGACGAAGATTCAGATGCGCAGCAGTCAAAATGATTTGATACGGCGCCGATGAAGGATCGCCGCAGATCAGAACCTGCATCGAGTGCACGCCCGGGAGCCGCGTGAAGTATTCTTCGGGCACTCGCTGGCGGCCTTCTTCAGACAAACCGGCATACAAAAGGTCCGTGAGGATCTTTCGCTGAGCGCGATTGAATCCGAAGAAAATCCCGCGGCCTCCGCCCCAGACGCCCCGATTGTGATACTGGCGCAACGGATGATCGTAGGGAACACACGCATCGCTGCGCTGCTGGTCGTCAAGACTGGTATAGAGACGTTTCGCGAGAACATCCACGGATTCGAGTTTGCGGCTGCGTCCCGGCGGTAAAAACTCATAGCCGCCGAACAAACCCGCGCCGCCGAGGAGGCCCAGACTCGCGCCAAATTTGAGGGCACTGCGTCGATTCATCGTGGCCGGTATTTTAACAAGGATAATTCGGTGTCAGAGGCCTAAATCACCCAAATTCCACTTCGCTCCTTCCTCGAATTTGGGTGATTTAGGCCTCTGACACCGAATTATTTCAGTCCAGCGCTGCGAAGCAGTTTCGTAAAGCGGGCGTCGGATCGGATTTTGTCGAATGCCGGATCCACCATGACTTTCGATAGCCGGGGCGAGCGTTCCTCGAATCCTTTTTCCAGCCAGCGAAAGCCCTGAGCCTTGTTTCCCAGGTTCAAATGGGCGGCGGCGAGGTAATAGGGCTCGACGTATCGCCTTGTTGCCAATTCTTCGAAGTCGGCGAGGACGCGGCTCGCCTGCTTCATGTCACCCGCGAGTCCCAAACCTGTCGCGAATCCAGAGATTGCTGCCGGATGTTCATTGCTGGCTTCTCTCGCTTTTGCGAACTGCGCAACCGAGTCCTTGTACTGAGCCAGTTGGATGTATACCAGGCCAAGGTAATAATGCGAGAGAGCAAAATTGACATCCATTTCAATGGTGTTTGTAAGCTGTTCCGCGGCCTCCCGAAAACGATGCGCAAGATACAGAATCCAGCCTTTGATGGAATTGATGGCGAGCGAAAGCGGATCGAGTTCGAGCGCAAGATCGATCTGCCGCAATGCCTCATCGAAACGGCTCATTGCCGCCAGGCAGATGGCATACCAGGAATGGCCGGTGACGTGGTTTGCATTCAGATCGAGCGCGCGCCGGAATGTTTTTTCAGCGCCTGAGAAATCCCAGTCGAAGATGAGTTGTCCCCAGCCGCGCGAACTGTAGGCTTCGGCGAAACCGGGATCCAGTGTCAGGGCTTTTCCAATCGCGGCCTGAAATTTTTCGTTGGCTTGTTTGGGAGGCAGGCCGCTGTAGTATGCGGCGATGCCGTAGGTATCGGCCATGCCGACGTACGCCGGCGCATATTCGGGTTCACGATCGATCGCTGCTTGAAAATATTTCAGAGCCTTCCAGAAAGCGTCTTCCGTCCGTTTATCCCAGTAGTATCGGCCCTTGAGATACGCTTCGTACGCCACCGAATCGCGAGTGGCGCCCTTCGCCATCTCTGCTTTGTGATCGGGGAGCAATTCAAGCATCAGCGAATGCGCGACGCGTTCGGCGACATCCGTCTGCACGGTGATGATGTCGTCGAGCGTGCGGTTGTACGCTTCCGCCCACAGGTGACACTGGTCCGAAACCTGAATCAACTGGGCGGCAATCCTGACGCGGTCCCGCGCGCGGCGAATGCTGCCTTCAAGGATGTAATCGACATTCAACTCCTCTCCGATTTGATCGATGCCCTTCGGCGTGTTCTTGTAGCGTTTTGACGTGGTGAAGGCGATCACTCGAAGCTGGTCCGGGCTGAGCCGGCCGAGTTGCATGATGAGTTCTTCCGTCATTCCATCCGCGAGATACTCCTGCTCCGTGTCATTCGTCAGATTTCCAAATGGAATAACGGCGAGCGTCAGGCGATGTCCTTTTCCGGGCCGGATTCTATCCTCACGTTCAACCGAAGCCAGAAACCGGTAGCCGCGCTTGGCGAGAGTTTCAATATAGATGGGTGTTTCTGCGTTGTCGTCGAGGGCCAGGCGGATTTGCCGGATGCAGTAATTCAGTCCCACTTCGAAATCGACATGCGTTCCTTCGCCCCAGATCTCTTTCTCGATGATCGGGCGTGTGATCACTTCGCCGGGCCGTGTGGCAAGAAGCGCCAGTACTTTGAAAGGCTGCGGCTGCAGCCGCATTCGGACGCCGTTCTTGAAGAGCTCGCTCGCACTGAGATTCATCTCAAATGGACCGAAGCGCAGAGGGTGTGTCCTCGAAGCGGACATAACGGGGCGGCATTATAGTCCCAACTCGTTCGATTAAAGCCGAAAACTTCCGATTGTCCGATAACCCTTCAGGGCTTAAATTGGGAACCAATGCCAATGAAATTGAAAATCACGGCCGCTCTGACTGCGGCGCTCCTCGTATCGTTTGCGATTGTTTCACGGTCCGCCGAGAGTCTGCCTGCGCAAATCGGCGATGCGGATTACTGGAAAATGATTTCGGAGTTTTCCGAGCCGAATGGATATTTTCAATACGAAATCATCACGTCGAATGAATTGACGTATCAGTCGGCGCTGCCGGAACTTTTGAAGATGCCGCGGCCCGGCGGCGCATATCTCGGCGTGGGACCCGAGCAGAACTTTACCTACATCGCCGCGCTTCAACCCAAAATTGCATTCGTGATCGATATTCGCCGCGAGATGATGCTCGAGCACCTGATGTACAAGGCTGTTTTTGAAATGTCGCCGGATCGCGCGGATTTCATGTCCAATCTGTTTTCAAGAAAACGTCCGGCGTACTTGAATGACCGCACGTCCGTGAGGGACCTGCTCGAAGCCTATGCCGTGGTTCCATCCGACCCGATGCTTGCCGAAGAACACCTGAAAAGCATCATGGATCGCTTAAAAACCGTTCACCATTTTCCGATCGCCAGGGAAGACGAAAACCAGTTGCGTCTCGTCTATCTGACATTTCTTCGCGCCGGAGTTGTGAGCTTCAATTCGAGTTTCATGAGTCCGGGATACGCGACCCTGATGACGATGACGGATCGCGCCGGCAAGAACTGGAGCTACCTCGCGACGAAGGAAAATTACGATCGCGTGCGCGCGATGCATCAGAAGAATCTGATTGTTCCTCTGGTCGGCGATTTTGGCGGACCGAAGACCATTCGCGCGGTCGGCCAGTATTTGAAGGACCACGCAACGACAGTCAACACGTTTTACCTGTCGAACGTCGAGGACTACATTGCAGTTTCGTGGCGGGCTTATGTGAACAACATCGGCTCGCTGCCGATCGATTCTTCGAGTGTCCTGATGCGGTGGTTCATCGGCGGGCGGACATCTCTCGAATCCATCGGAGACTTCCTTCGAAACGACACGCGTCGCCGGTAGGAACTGGAACGCGGGTATAAAACCCGCGACTACATGCCTGGTCTCTACTGTTTCGGCAGACCCGCGGTCCAATTCACGACAACGGTGATCGGGACGACAGCCTCTTGAACCGGGGCGGCGAAAAGAAATCGCCCATCCGCGGCGACATCGTAACGGCGATCACGGCTGACGTTGGGCCGGCCGACCGTCAACGGAGTATCGAACAGCGCGACCGCTGTTCCCGCTTCAAATGTGCGCTCTGTCTTGATCGGAACCGCCATTAACTTTCCATCGTAGGCCAGATAGTAAAGTTCGCGCCCGTCGTGCCGCCATTTCGGTTCGACGCCGCCTTGAGCGGTGATCTGCCACTTGCCGCCGTTCGGGTTGGGGAAGGACTGCACAACAATTTGATACATCCCGGAATCATTCGTGGCGTAAGCCATCCATCGGCCGTCAGGTGAAAGTCTCGCGTGAACTTTGTCGAAGGAGGATTCGACAAACGGGAATTCCTTCTTTTCGGGCAGTTGCAGGACCCACGTATCGTTACCGGAGCCGCTGGCATGTATTCGGGAAAACACAACGTACTTGCCGTCGTGCGACAGGCCGGTGGGTATTTCAACCTTGTCGCTTTTGTAAATCAATTCTTCGGCGCCTACACCACTGGCAGCTTTGGAATAGATATCGTTACTGCCGCTGCGAGCCGATGCAAAAAAGATACGGCTTCCATCCGCCGTCCACGATGGTGACCAGTCCGGAGCGGGATCGAGACTGATCCGCGAAGGCACGCCTCGGGCGATATCGACTACCCAGACATCGCGGCCATTGGCTGTGACCATATCCACGGCGGCGCGGTCTCCGTTCGGAGAGAGTTCTACCGAACCGTAGTTTCCGGGGGCGCCGATCTGCCCGACGAGCTTGCCCGAGCGGTCATACCACGTGAGTTGCTTGTTGGCCGGATTGCCGGAGGATTTCCGATAAAGCAGCAATCCGGTATTGGACGCCGCAACAGCTCCCGGTTCGATTCCGTCGACAACCGGAATCGGCTGGCCGGAAACCGTGAAGGTCTTCAGATCGAATCGCTGAGCCGTCACGAGCGGGCCGGTGGCGATCACGAAATATCCAGGCTCCGCATAACCAAAACCGTTAATGTTGTTGGGCAACGGCATCACACGTTTTCTCATCTTCGGGTCATCGAGAGAACTTACAAAAATCCCGGAATTATCGGGAACGGAACTGAAAACGCCGAAGACGAAATGTTTACCGTCCGGCAGCAATACCGGAACGGCATGCAGTGCTTCCCTGCGGGTGGTGTCCAGCGTTGTGACATCCGTGACCGGTCCGCCGTTTTCCGACACCCGGACGATCACATTGGACCGCACGAACAGGATCACACCGTCCCTGCCCCAGTCCACACCGTGGTACGGCGGAGGGTAATCACAAATGACCTGGACCGTACCGCTTGCAACATCGACCTTCTTGATCTTTTGATCGGCAATAAACGCGAGATATCGCGCGTCCGGAGACCAGAGCCCGCCACCTGTCGGATTGTCGGTTCCGGGCAATCTCTTAGCCGTATCCGATCCGGTCGGACGGACAAAGATCGCGCGGTTTCCTTCTCCCGTTCGCGCCACATACGCGATTTGCTTCCCGTCGTTGGAAACGGAAATGCCGCCGAGCAGTCCAGGCGGCAACAATTCAAAATGCATCTCGGCGGCAGGTAAAGGCGGCGACGATCGGAAATACAACGCGGCCGGAATGAGTGCGGCGAGCAGGAGCAGCGTGAGAACCGCAATCAGGACTGTGCTCGATTTGGATTTCGCTGCGACAGCCGGCGTTCCTGCCGCGGCAAGAATGTTGGGATCGAGAAACAGCCGCACATCTCCGATATGTTGCAGCCGCAGCGCCGCGTTTTTGTTCAGCGTTGTCTCAAGCAGGAGCCGGATGGACGATGGAGTTCCCGGCGGCAGCAAAGTGAAATCCGCCTGACCGGTGACGATTCTCGCGAGCATGTCGGTGACGGTCTCGCCGTCAAAGGCCTGCTTCGCCGTCAGCATTTCAAACAGCACGCAGCCAAACGCCCAGATGTCGGTGCGCGCATCGACTTCCCGGCCGCGCGCCTGTTCAGGCGACATGTAAGCGGCGGTGCCCACAATGGCGCCTGCCACGGACCCGCTCATTTTTGTGGGCATCAGCGAAGGATCGCTTTCGTGTTCACGCCTCGAGATGGCTTTAGCCAGTCCGAAGTCGAGTACTTTCACTATTCCGCTCGGCGTGAGTTTGATATTGGCGGGTTTCAAATCACGATGCACAATCCCGCGTTCATGCGCGGCCGCAAGGCCATCCGCAATCTGCTTCGCGATGCCCAGTGCTTCGTCGATCGGTATGAGACCGTTTTGCAATCGTTCGGCAAGCGTTTCACCCTCGACCAGCTCCATCACGATGCAGCCGGCGCTTCCCATCTGTTCAAGCCCGTAAATCTGAGCAATGTTGGGATGGTTGAGCGATGCAAGAACCTGCGCTTCGCGATGCAGCCGCTGGAGCCGCTCCGGATCATCGGCAAAATGTTCGGGTAATACTTTCAGCGCAACATCACGAAGCAGCTTTGTGTCGCGCGCGCGAAACACAACACCCATGCCGCCTTCACCAAGCTGCGATGTGACTTCATAGACTCCGATCCGGGAACCCGGTGCAACGGACATATATGGAGCGTGATTATATGCGATGGAGAATTTCAGGACAGTCAGCAATTCGAGCGCGGTCTCTATTCAGCAGCCGTTAAGAGATCGGAGCTTACCGGGCTTAATCCGGCCGGAAATTCCTCATTGTCCTCGGATTCTCACTTGTGTTTGCCAGAACGCGGCTTTCTCGCCGTCCGGTTCGACGACCGTAATCTGGCAGGTGTACTCGCCTTCTTCGAGTTCACCCAGAGGGACCGTCAGCCTGAGGGGGACGGCCTTCGATTTCGGATTCATGCCGGAGTCGATGGTAAAAGGCGGCGTTTCGTAAACTTTGTCACGTCCCCGGAAGAACGATACAAACGCGGCGACGGGCGCCATTGTTGAGGCTCCGCGTTCGTACGCCTGAAGGTAAACATACATTTCGTGATTACTGCTGAACACACGCGTGACACTGGGAATCAGTTTCTGTCCATCTTCGATCAGCGGATTTGCGATCTGTTCTTTGTCGGCTTTCGTCTTTCCGGCAGTGAACAGAGCGTCCTGCATCCGAACGCGCTGGCCGCTGAGCACAACCGAGCTGATGGGCAGACGCACAAGCTCCTTATCGAGGTTCGGGACGGCAAAGTCCGCCTGATATGTACCCATGCGTCCGGTTTCCGCATTCCTGGCAAGAAACTTGATGGTGTACTTCGCGGGAAGCAGCGTGAAACCCGCATCGTATTGAATCGGGCTGGATGCGAGAAGGCTCGCCGTCTCACCTTTGAGTTTGATCTCAACCTTGTCCCGGATATTTGAAATCGTGGTGCCGAACTCGTCTTTGATTTCTCCGATGAAATCGATGACCGTCTTCTCGGCGCCCGCTCTCTGCGCCAGCACAAGCTCATTTCCGGGAATCTTCACCGCAAGCGGAACGAAATACTCGGCGCTGTTGAGTTGAAAGTAATTCAACTCCATCGCGATCGTGATGTCGGTAATCGGATCGCCAAGCATGAGAGCTTCTTCAAGCTGACGTTCTTTGTCGGAGGCGGTGTACTTGCTGAAATCCTTGTCGGCGTAATATGCCTCGCGATACGCGAGGTTCCCGGCGTGATTCTTCAATGAAATCCTGACGCGCCGAAGACGTCCGTCGCGATTCGCGTTGGACGGGTAATAACCGATGATGTAGTAACTCGATGTGGCCTGCTGAGCGCGGACGATGCCGAGCGACAGATCGTTGTAATCGAGCAGCGCTTTGCCGCCGGTATCCGCGGCGAGCGTGAACAACGCATCCTGCGAACGCTGAAAACCTCTCATCGCGGCCATCGCCGTCGCGCCCGTGTACATACCGATTCCTCCGGGCGACGGCCGGCTGGCATCGCCCATCGGCGGCAGGGCGACCAGGCCGCGTGAATCGATGGGAAAGAACGCGACATTCGTTCGCCGCGCTGCATTGAGAGTGGCGCGCAACTGCGCCTGATTATCGACACCGTGGAGATTCAAGCCGCTGCCGAAATAAATCAGAGATTTTCTTTCGTTGAGAGCGCTGAACATGTTGACCGCCGTCTGCAGCGCCGCGAGCTGCCGGTCGGTATTGAAAATGTTGAATTCGCCGGAGTCCTGGCCGAAAGCGGAATTCGTGTCGTCGAGATCCTCGCCGTTCAACAACGCATCGATCGTGTCCATTAAAGCGGCTCGATCATCCGTAAACTCGCGCCGTATTTTCACGGCGCCATCGGAATAAGTGACGATGGAGATCAGGTCCGGCCCCTTCATTTGAGTTTGAACAAAGGTTTGAGCCGCGCCGAGAGCCCGGAACCGATCCGGATCACTCATCATCGTCATATCAAAATAGAGGACCAGCAGCCTCCGGTCCTGGTAATGCTGCAAACCAGGAGCCACCGGCGTGTTCACGGTTTGCGCCGGAGGCCGCGCCGGTCCCCGCTCCGCAGAGGTGGAGTTCCGCGGAGATATCGAGTCGTCGAGTTTCTGAAATTCGAAAACGCTGATGTTCTGTGGGACGTTGTCTTCGGTGAGTTCGAAATCGTCTTTGGCCAGCCCTTCGATGGGCTTTCCATCTTTATCCGTTACGGATACGGTTTCGATAACAAGCCTGGTGTTGACCTTGATCGTGAATGGATCCTGGGCGAGGGACACAAAGACACAGGCAACACACAAGCCCAAAGAAACGAAAAGGCGGTTCAAAATCGCACCCTCAGCGATGGCTGCAGTGTCCGCATGGCGTTGGCATTTGCCGGTAATCCAAACTGCGCGCTGTTGACGGTGGTGTTCCATCTCGGAAACGTGACGTGGTTCAGCACATTCGTTGAATCGACTCGAAGATCCATGCTGATGCGATCGTTAATTCGAAACGTGCGCGCCAGCGCCGCATTCAATCCGAATTGTCCGGGTCCCGTTATGGAATTCCTCGCCGCATTTCCCCATTCGCCCGGGGACGGCGCCGCATAGGCCGCGGGATTCAGGAAGAGTCCGCCGGCCTGCACATGAATCGGAGCGCCGGTGACATTCGGCCTCAGGCTGCCCGTGAAACCGTTCACCGGGGCGAAGATCACGGGCGTCAATGGCTGGCCGCTTCCCGCAGTGAGTTGTGTTGTGAGCGTCCACTCCTTGAAGAGCTTGCCTCGCCATCCGTCCCAGAATGTTCCAATTCGCGCAAGCATGCCGGTCGTGTATTGCGTCTGGAGTACAACCTGGTGGCGCTGATCGAAATTGGAGAGCGCCCGCTCCGCCCGGAAATCCAGCCAGTTTTGCGCGATGGTATAGGCTCCAAGTCCCGCGTCATCGATGGCTTTCGAAAATGTATATCGCGCGCTGCCTTCAAATCCATTTCGCTGCCGCCGCCGTATTTCGACTGTTCCTGCATGGCGGTTGCTGTTGCCGTTCGATGTCATGTAGACGAATCCCGTCGCGCATGAAATGCAGGAATGAACCGAGCCCGCGGGAAACGTGTTCGGCAGGCTGCGCTGAAGCACATGTGTGCCTTTGATGCCGAGATACGTGATCGTCATCTGCATAGCGCCCGGCATGTCGTGCTGGATGGAAGCTTGCCAGTTCTGTGCGTCGCCGACGCGGAAATGCGGATCGATCGCGAAGGTTGAGGCAGCCGCCGAAGCCGAACCGCGAAAACCGTCCGCAAGGCTCAGAGGATTTGAAGCCGTATTCTGGACGCTCAAACTTTTCGACAACGGCGACTGTTGTGCCATCTGGTCCGCGATCGCGCGGTAAACGTTCGTATCGCGATACATTCCGTACGCCGCGCGAATCACCAGGGATGAGGCCCGCTTCGGCCGCCACGCCAATGCAAGCCGCGGCTCGAATCCGCGGCTGTCCGGTTGAAGCAGGGATTCATGGGGATCGCCCGCCACCGATGGAGTGGCGGAAACGAAGCCTGGCGCAATGGCGAGATTAACGAGCCGGCCGTAAAGTTCCGTGATGGGCGACTCGTATTCCCATCGGACCCCGGCTGTGAGTGTGATTGAAGACTTCAATCGCCAGTCATCGGTGACAAATGCATTGGCGAACGACTGGCGGAAGTATTTGTCGGCGTTTCCGAATGCAATGGAACTTGAAGCGGGAATTCCCAGAAGAAAATCCGCAAAATCATTTCCCGTTGCCGTTCCCGTAAAGGTGAAACCGCCGCGCGCGTCCTTTTGTGAGAGCAGATTGAACTGCTGCTTTCGATAGTCCGCGCCGTATGCGAGATTATGCCGTCCATGACTCCAGTTGCTTGTGAATGAAATACTGTGCGACTGGCTCCGGTCGAACGCGTACGAACCACTCGATAGGCGAGCGATCCCGCCCGCGAAGCTCAGAGCGGGAGGTCCCCAGTCTCGCGGGTCACGATCGTTACCGGCGATTCCCGAGTTTCCCGAAACGTCAAGCCGCCGCCCGAAGTACGGAAGGGTTTCCGTCACGGTCCGGTTGAATCCATAACGGACGACTCCGGTGATGCGTTGATTGAAACGATGATTCCAGGTGATGCCGCCAGTAGTAGTGGAAACGTTGGTGGTGTCCGTGAAGCCGAACAGATCCGGATTATCCGAGCGCGTGCTTTGAACGTTCGCGTTGCCGCTGATGCGATCTCTGTTGTTGATGGCGATGTTATTCAACGAGCCTTGAATATTGTCGCCGTGCGTGATGCCGGTGATCGGAATTTGATAGTTGTAACGTCCCAGGCCGGTGAAGTTCGGCAACGGATAGAGATCGAGCAGTGCCCGCGCCTGCGGGCTGACGCGATTTGCGGGAATGATATTGCCGGGAAACGCAGCTCCGGTGAGCGGATCGAGGATAGGGTTCCGGCTGTTTGAAAAATCGCCGGAGCGTTCGGGCAATGCCGGCATCTGCGCGGTCTGGATGGTGGCGTTCCGGTTCTGCGTGCGGTTGTACATCACGTTGAAATTTCCGCCGCGAAATACCGAGGGGATCTTGAACGGGCCTCCGAAAGTGATGGTGCCCTGAAGCTTGCTGTATGCGGGTTTGGGTGTGTCCTGCCCTGTAAGGGAGAACGATCGCGCATCGAGAATGGAATTGTTGCCTGTAACGAGGATGCCTCCCGTGTACAGAGACCGGCGGGCCCTTCGATTGTTTCCGAATGCGTTGGATTGAGCGAACGGGGTTGCCGCCCCATTGTTCACGCTGCCGTTGATCAACAACCGGTCCGAAGTCTCCGTGGGAGCCGACGAAGTGACTTGAAGTGTGGATGTGGATGTTGCTTTTGGAAATCCGGGGGAGGAGACGCTGTTCGTCAGGCCGGCAATCGTAAGCATCTTCAGATCCCACCGAACCGGCGGACCATCGCGAGCAACGGTGACTTCCCGGCGAGATGCTTCGAATCCCGGCGCCCGAACCTCGATGGTCCAGATTCCTTCTTCCAGATCTGCAAACGAGTATTCGCCTTCCGAATCGGTAAGCGTTCTCAGCGGTGTTTTATCGGAGCGCGTTGCCTGAACCGACGCGCCAGGAACCGGAAGAGCGCCGAATCGCACCTGGCCGCGTTGATCGGAGGCCGTAATGGGAGAGGCGGCGGTGAAAAAAACGACCAACATTGTCCCGAGTATGTAGTCGCGGGCTTTACGCCCGCGTTGTCCCATTCGTGATTCCAATTCGTCGGCCTCATTCCATAAACGCCGCAATCCTGCTTTTGTTACACCTTTAGTTCTCAGTTGGCTTTTCGGCGCGATCGATGATGAGGATGTCGACCGGCGCCTTCACCGGTTCCAGTTTTAGTCCGAGCTGTTCTTCGATCGCGATCAAGACGTTTGGAGGATTGTCCTCGGGTTTAAACCGGGCGGTCTTAAAGAATGTTCCTTCGGTTGACGACTCGAGCTGGATATCGAAGAATCCGCTGATGCCCGTTTTGTCGATAACGGGCCGATCGAGAGCTCCGGTGAGAAGCTGAGCAAACGCATCGAGGTTCAAGCCATTGGCCCAGACGTTCAAATGGATCTTCTGGTTGACGTTATATCCGGCGCTGCAGCTCGGTTTCTCGCCCGGAGCCAGCGTGAGTCGGGGAGGCGCTTGCGGATCGCACGATCCTTCCTGGAACGGCATAAGTTTCGAGCCGCCTTTCGCTACAGTGAGCGCGTAGACCTGCATCTCTTTGCTCTCGTGGTGCACGCCAAGCTTGAAGCGTTCCGCGAGCAGCGTTTGGAGCATCATTTGAAGCCGCGGAGCATTGCCGTCCCGGAATTGCCGGAGGTTATATGCCGGAGACCCTTCCGGCATGATGGCCTGAATCGTGAACTGATCGGACCGGACCCAGCCGGGCCCGCCGGCAAGAAGTTCGTACTTGCCTGCCGATATGCAGTTTCTTCCGTAGGCCATCGCAACCAGCGAAAAAAGATTCGTTGTCACAACCAGCCGGTTCGGATCCAACTGGATAAACCCGCCTCCGCAACCGTATCCGAACCCAAGATTGCCGCCCCGTCCCACACCCTCTTTCGATGGATCCATCGGCCGTACCGACGCTACCTCGAATGCGACGCGGCCTTCCGGCGCATTCGGCGGGGCTGCCGGAGGCGCAATGGCTGCCGGTTGCTGCAATGCAGCGAGTGCCTGATGCAGCGCCGCTACGTGGGTGGCGGCGTTCCGGCTCCAGAGAATTTCTTCCATGACAGGCGGTGAAACCAGCAACGGGTTTGTCGCAATCTGCTCGCCGGGTTTCAACGTTTTTGCTATGCGGCCCTGTTGCACCTGAACTTCGCCTTGAATCACGGCCACGCGCGATCCCGTTTCCTCGGCGTTAACGAGGAACACGGTGCCGACAACGGAAACCGTCACGTCTTTCGTTCGCACGTAAAGGTGTCCATTGCGTTGTTTCGTTGCCGTAACGATGATGCTGCCGCCGTTTAATTGGAGAAGCACGCCATCGGAAGCCGTCTGAAGCGCGAGCTCCGATCGCGAGCGTATCTCGATGCGCGAGGTGTCCGCGAGCGTCAGTACCGCGCCATCGCCGGAACGCAGAGTCTCGCCAAATTCGACGCGATGCTTCGAGCCGTCCGCCCGTTCGACCACAGCGTGCGCGCCGAGGAGCATGTTCTGGAACAACACAATCGATCCCGCGGCGAAGACAAGAACAGCCGCCGCCGCGGCAACAACCACGGAATGCCCCAACCGCCGCCCGGGCTTCTTCGGGGAAGCGGCCACGCGAGACATTACTTTCGCGGCGAGAAACGCGGAGGGCTCGGGTTCACGAAGCGCATCACGAAGATTGTTTTCGAACTGATCCATAAAGTTCCTCTCCAAGCGCGCGAGGCGCTTTTTCGCGAAGCATCGTCAGGGCGCGCTGCAAATAACTCCGAACGGTTGAAGCGGGCATATCGAGCGTCTTGCCGATTTCGTCCGAATCCATGTCTTCGGCGTATCGCAGGATCACAATGATCCGCTGTTTCTCCGGCAGCGATGCAACGAGGCGGCGAAGGCGCTCCGAAAGCAACGGATCGTTTTCGGGAAGGGAATCGGGAAGATCCGGCAGTTCATCGACCTGCAATTCCTTCTGCGCTTTTCCGCTGCGCAGGACATCGATGCATCGATGCGTTGCGGCCCGCCGCAGCCACGACTTCAGATGTTCGTGGGATTCGATGCTTTTAAGATTCTCGAAACACTGAAGAAACACATCCTGGACGATTTCTTCCGCTATTTGCGGAGACAGGAAAAAATTGAAAGCGATCCGGTAGAGCATCGCCTGGTGTTTCCGCACCAGCGATTCGAAATCATCGTCCATGAGGGCCATCGATTTCTTGTTACGAAACAGGCGGCGCTGCCGTTGCAATAATCCACTAGCCGTCATAGACCGCCGCCACAATTCCGTGATAAGAAAAGGGCGCAATCCGTAAAGGAGGAGTCGCTGTGATGAAAAAACTTACTGTAGTCGCAATCTGTCTTGCGTTTCTGTGCGGGACAGCCATGGCGCAGCAGGATGCAAAGACTGTAATCGCCAGTGCCCAAAAAGCAATGGGTGATCTGAAATCGATAACGTATTCAGGATCGGCGAAGGACGTGGCCTTTCAGCAGTGTGGAGCCAATTCCACCGACATGATGTGCAAGGGAACGCATGATCCGATGCGGCCGATCAACAACTACGTCCGTGTGATCGACCTGACGGCGCCGGCATCGCGCGCCACCGGAACGACGAACAACATCGGCGCGGGCGGTTCAACGACGCTGACGCCGGGAACGTTTTCCCAGCAGGTCACCGCTCAACAGGCGGATGTATCGCAGCCCTGGAACAACTCGCTGGAGTTTTACATCACACCCTGGGGATTCTTGAAAGGCGCCGCGGCGAACAACGCCACGGTAAGCCGCCGCAAGGTTGACGGCAAGAACTATACGGTCCTGACGTGGAGTCCGGCAGTCAAGGCAGTCTCCGGAAAGAATTACGTCATCAATGGCTACGTCGATGAGAAGAACATGGTGGATCGCGTGGAGACGTGGCTCGGCGAAAACATCATGGGCGACATGCAGATCCTCGCCACCTACACCGGTTGGAAAGATTTCGGCGGAGTCATGGCTCCTGCAAAGATTGTCCAGACTCGTGGCGGCTGGCCCTTTTTTGAAGCTACGGTGACGTCGGCGAAAGGGAATCCCTCCGATGTCGCGACGCTGGTTCCCATAGCGCCGCCCGGAGGCCGTGGCGGCGGAGGCGGCGGCGCGCCGCCGGCAGCGCCCGCCATGACCGTCACTTCGGAAAAACTCGGCGCGGGTCTCTACAGGCTTACAACCGGCAACGGCAGTTACGATTCGGTGATCGTGGAGTTCAAGGACTACATCATGATGCTGGAAGTCGGACAATCCATAGCGCGAGGTCAGGCTTATATCGCCGAAACGAAAAAGCTCATTCCCAATAAGCCGATCCGTTACGTCATGAAGACCCATCTCCACTCGGATCATACCGGCGGACTCGCCTGCCTCGTGGCCCAGTGCCCACGGATCATC
>CAZWGA010000027.1:0-72388 GCA_964633285.1 uncultured Solibacteraceae bacterium
GCCTTGCCGAGATCCTCGACGTGGATGTTCTCCAGCTTGATCCCAAGATCTTCGGTAATCGACTTGCCGCCGGTGAGGATGGCGATATCGTCCAGCATCGCTTTGCGGCGGTCGCCGAATCCAGGCGCCTTCACTGCCGCAGCCTGCAATGTGCCGCGCAGTTTGTTGACAACCAGGGTTGCAAGCGCTTCACCGTCGACATCTTCGGCGATGATCAACAGCGGGCGTCCCATCTTCGCGACTTGTTCCAGAACGGGAAGAAGGTCTTTCATGGTGCTGATTTTCTTTTCGTTGATCAGAATGAAAGCGTTCTCCAGAACGCACTCCATCCGATCAGGATCCGTTACAAAATACGGTGACAGATATCCGCGATCGAACTGCATACCTTCGACGACGTCCAGAGTCGTTTCAATCGTTCTGGCTTCCTCGACGGTGATCACGCCGTCCTTTCCGACTTTCTTCATCGCTTCGGCAATGATGTTGCCGATCGTGGAATCATTGTTTGCGGAAACAGTTGCGACCTGCGCGATCATCTCGCCTTTTACAGGCTTCGACAGTTCCTTCACCTTGTCGACGGCCGCGGTCACGGCCCGCTCGATGCCGCGCTTCACGGCCATCGGATTCGCTCCGGCAGCAACGGTCTTCACGCCTTCCCGGAAGATCGCCTGCGCCAGCACCGTCGCGGTCGTCGTGCCGTCGCCGGCGACGTCGCTCGTCTTCGACGCGACTTCCTTTACCATTTGAGCACCCATGTTTTCGAGGGGCTCTTTCAATTCGATTTCCTTCGCCACCGTGACGCCGTCCTTAGTGATCGTCGGCGAACCGAATTTCTTGTCGAGTACGACGTTGCGGCCCTTTGGGCCCAGCGTGATCTTCACTGCATCGGCTAATGTATTCACGCCCCGCAGAATTGCCTGCCGGGAATCTTCGCCATGCACAATCTGTTTTGCCATCGCTCTTCCTCCTATTTCTTACCGGCAGCTTTGCCGGATGTTGCCAGAATTCCCAGAATCTCGTCCTCCCGGAGAATCAAATACTCGTTGTCATCCACTTTGATTTCCGTGCCGGAGTATTTGCCGAACAGAACGCGATCGCCTTCCTTCACTTCAAGCGGAATCACTTTTCCATCTTCGAGCCTTTTGCCCGTACCCACTGCGACCACTTCACCCTCTTGTGGTTTTTCCTTCGCTGTGTCCGGAATAATGATCCCTCCGCGAATCGTTTCCTGTTCTTCGATTCTCTTGATCAGAACACGATCATGCAACGGTCTTACTTTCATGGTCTTGCTCTCCTTTTTTGTTCTTTGTTTTAAGTGTATTACGACGGATTGTTAGCACTCCTCAAAACCGAGTGCTAATTTTAAAAAGTCGCCGGCGGCGGTGTCAAGAGGCAGAAGAAAATGAAGCTTGCGGCTAATCCTTTCCAGCCGTCTTGACGAATTGCGGACGGCTTGCCGTGTTCGCAATTTGAAACGCAGTCAGATACACCAACCGCGCGACCCTTTCGAGTTTCGGATAGTTGATCCGGTCAGGCGTATCTCGCGGTGTGTGATAGTCCGCATGCAGGCCGGCAAAGAAGAATATCGACGGAATTCCTTTCTGCATAAAGGACCATTGATCGCTGCGGCGCATGAGATCTTCGGCGCCGAAATCGTACCGGAAATGCAAAGCAAGACCGGTTTGATTGTTCAACCGCGAAATGGCGGTCTTCAGTTCTGGACTGAATGCGGAACCCAGCACGTTCAGTGTGTTTTCATTGTCGGCCGCGCGCTCTTCCGGAACCTGCTGCGATTTATTAGCGGGATGATCTTCGTTACGCCCGATCATGTCCATCTGGAACATGGCTACAGTCCTCTGGAGCGGAAATGAGGGATGACTCGCGTAATAACGGCTGCCGAGCAGGCCCTTCTCTTCTCCCGCAAAAGCGCATAAAAGGATGCTGCGAGCGGGCCGGCGGGAACCGCTTCCAAAAGCTTCGGCCATTTCCAACAGTGCGGCGGTGCCGGAGCCGTTATCATCGGCGCCATACCAGATCTGACCGTATGCTTCGCCATCGTGATCGTAGTGAGCGCCGACAATCATGACTTCATTTTTCAGCGATGGATCCGAGCCTTCGACCAGTCCGAGTACATTTTGAGTCGGCGACAGATGACGCTCGACGTCGACGTCCAACGTCGCAGTCACGCGCGACGGCGCTCTCCGGAGTTCGGAAACCAACTGCCGTCCTGTATCTGCCGATACCACGACCAGCGGAACGCTGGGATAGTCGGCGACGTCAGCAGCAGCCATGGGCGTCAGGCGCACCGGGAGGTCACTTCGAAAATCCTCGGCAATGCTTGTAATTCGGCCGCCATTTCGATCCGACTGTCCCAAAACGATGATGACACCAATAGCACCGGCGTTCTGGAGCCTGCGGCCTTCTGAAGCATTCGACGGAAACTCAGGATCGTCCGAGGCAATTCGATCCTCGCTCTCAACGGCGATCTTCCCCTTCAGATTCGCAAAGCTCGACCGGTTGTCGTCAATTAATTGAAGGGGGCCAGTCACACTGCCGCTAACGGACCACAACTCCGGAATGAAATCGCTGCGAACTTTTAGATCGAAATCCGTCTCGCCGCCCCGGATGCGCAGTACGTTTTGAGTTCCGAGCTGCGATGAATAAACGTTGAAGCGCTGATAGAAAGTTCCGGGATCGCCGGCGGGCTTCAAGCCGCTCTTTTCGAAAACTCCGGCAATATACTCCGCAGCCATGTTCAATTCGGGCGTGCCGTTCCCGCGGCCTTTGAATTTGTCGGATGCAATGTAAGTGAGCTTCTGCCGCAAATCCTCGGCGCGGATCGAATCCACTCCGGTTGCGACCGGGCTTTGGGCGGCACTGGTAAAAATGAGGCAGGCAGCGAGGAACGAGACCAGGAACGCGGCTGTTTTTCGAATGGGGTTATGGAACAGAGGCATTTTGAGCATCGTTTCTGACTCGTGAATCCTGGACCCAGTGCAACACTTCTTCGGGTGTATCGACTGTTTTCAGGATATCCAGATCCTCCACCGCAATCATCTTCTCGCGCAGCAGCTTGTCGCCGATCCAGTCGAGCAGTCCTCTCCAATAATCCTTTCCGACAAGAATCACGGGGAACGGTTTGATCTTGCGCGTCTGGATCAGCGTAATCGCTTCAAAAAGCTCATCGAGGGTTCCAAAACCTCCGGGCAAGATCACGAAAGCGATAGAGTATTTCACGAACATCACTTTCCTGACGAAGAAATACCTGAAATTCAGAAGCTTGTTGGCGAAAATGTTCGGCTTCTGCTCCAGCGGCAATTCAATATTCAGACCCACGGAAGTTGTTCCCGCTTCCGCGGCGCCTTTGTTGGCGGCTTCCATAACGCCGGGTCCGCCGCCGGTAATGACGGAGTAACCGTTTTTTCCGAGCAGCGCCGCAATGGCCTGCGCGCGCTCGTAGGGTACGCTTCCGGGCACGGCTCGCGCGGATCCGAAGAGCGCGACGGCCTGCGGAATCTTGCCGAGCATTTCAAAACCTTCGACGAACTCCGCCATGATGCGGAAAATCCGCCAGGTGTCCTTGCTGGTGAAATCGTCGATAACATACTGTTCTTCAATCCCATTTCGTTTCATGGTGACGAGCTCTCCAAAGCTCCACAAAACCTCTTTGACTTTAAAAAATCATTCTAGTATTTAGGACAAGATGAAAACTGAAATCTCTTTCTGCCCACTGTGTGCCGGAAAACTCGATGCCGGAGACGACGAACAGTTTGTTTGCGAGGATTGCGAAACCTCTTTCTTCATTCAGGTCGCGGACGAAGGAGATGACGACGAAGAAGAGGAGGAATACTGACATCAAGAGTGTTGTACGGCCCGCTTGACTGCCTTTCACTCGCCACGCCAATCGATTCTGCAGCTCCAGTAACGCATGTTCGGCTTCAACATCGCTGCCATCAATTCAGATAACCCAGCAACTGCCTTGCGCGCTGCGACCGGCGTAATTTTCCAAGCGCGCGCTCTTCGATCTGGCGGATGCGCTCCCGTGAGAGACGCATGTCGGAACCAATTTCGGCAAGGGTCTGAGGCTCCCGGTCGCCGAGGCCGAAGCGTCTTTCGATGATGACTCTTTCCTTGTCGTCGAGCTGGCTGAGAAGACTCTGCAGTTGTTCTTCGAAGGATCGCGCAATCAGCAACTCGTCCACCGGCGTGACATGCGGATCTTCGAGGACATCCTCGAGATGCATTTCGCTTTCATCGCTGAGCGGAGCACTCAATGAAACTTCGCTCGGTGTTCCCTGCATCAGACCGCGAACTTCCTCTTCCTTGATTCCGAGCTCTTGTGAAATCTCCGACACGCTCGGCTTGCGGCCCAGTTCCTGAGTCAGGTGCGCCACCTTCGTTTCAAAACGATAGAGTTCATGCTTCAGTTTCGGAGGAATGCGGAACGCCTGCCCCTGATGAGCAATCGCGGCGAGGATCGCCTGACGGATCCACCAGCTCGCATACGTAATGAATCGGACGCCGCGGCTCGGATCAAAACGCGTCACGGCTTCGATGAGTCCCATATTGCCTTCATTGATCAGCTCATGGAGCGGGTAGCCCGACCGCGCGTACTTCTTTGCCATCGAAACGACGAAACGCAGATTCGATTCAATCAGTTTTCGGAACGCATCCTCATCGCCCAGTCGAACGCGCGTACCAATCTCGTGTTCCTCTTCGGGCGTCAACTGAGGGAATTTTGCGATTTCCTTCAGATAGAGGCGAAGCGTATCCGGCCCTTCAACAACATGTTCGTATGATGAAGTCTTCATATTCTTTTGTGGCGTTTGGCCAGTGTCACATGCGGAGGCGTCACTTTAACAAGAGCGTGCTGGATCTTCTGATCCATTTCCGGCGAACGGTTCTGAAACTCCCGTTCGACGTATTCGATGAATTCCTGCATCTCCCGCTGCATGTCTTCCAGCCGCTGCCGCATATTCAAAACGACTTCGACACCAGCGAGATTAACGCCCAAATCCCGCGTCAGATTCAGGATCAACTCGAGGCGTTCAAGATCCTCCTGAGTATATAGACGCGTATTGCCCTCGGACCGTGATGGTTTAAGCAATCCTTCACGTTCATAAAGGCGAAGAGTCTGAGGATGAATGTCGTAGGTTTCGGCGACCGAACTGATCATGTGAGCCGCCTTGCCTTTTTTTCTGCGTTCCATAAATCATCGCCAGAGATGTTTTCTGGGATTCTCCGGATTCAATTTCGCAAGCTCCCGCAGGATTTCTTTGGATCGTTCATCCGCTACTCGAGGAACAACCACTTTGACTTCGACGTATTGGTCGCCTCGCGTTCCCGGATTCATCATGGACGGCATTCCTCTTCCGCGGAGCCGGAACGCCTGGCCCGTCTGCGTTCCAGGAGGAATCCGCACGATTGCCGTCCCGTCGATCGTCGGCACTTCGATCTTCGCGCCAAGGGATGCTTCGCTCACCGTCACCGGAACGGAACAATGGAGGTTGTTGCCCTTTCTTTCAAAAAAAGTGTGCGCCGCGGCATGGACCACAACGTAGAGGTCACCGGCCGGACCGCCACAGCGTCCTGCATCGCCCTTTTCCGGAAACCGGATGCGCGAACCGGCCATGATGCCGGGAGGAAGTTCAACGCCGATGTTTTCCGATCCCGGAATCCGCCCTTCTCCGCTACAACTGACGCATGGCATGACGGTGCGCCCGGAGCCTCCACATTCGCCGCAAGTCACGGCAAACTGCAAATGGCCTTTTGTCCTGATCGTTCTTCCCGAACCGCTGCAGGGAATACATGCAGTCTCGCGAGTACCGGACGCCTGGCCCGTCCCCTTGCATGCCATGCACGAACGCTTAGAAATGATGCCAATGTTTGTTTGGACACCTCGAATCGATTCTTCAAAGCTGATCGAGATCTGATACTCGAGATCCTGACCTCGCTCGGGCTCTCTCCTGGCTGGGGTCCGGCGAAAAACAGAACCAAAAATCTCACTGAAATCCGATGAGGGCGACTGAGAAAAGTCGAAACCCTGATAACTGAATCCCCAGCCCGGATTGGCCGTTCCATTCTCCAGAACACCTTCGGTATAAAAACCGTTCAGATCGTAAAACTCCCGCTTCAAGGGATCACTGAGAACGTCATAAGCCTCGGTGATTCGCTTAAAGAGTTCCTCGGCGGAACCATCCCCGGGATTGATGTCCGGATGATACCGGCGGGCCAGCTTCCGGAACGCGCGCTTGATTTCGTTGACGGAAGCTGCCCGCCGGACTTCGAGAACGGTGTAGAGATCGATTCGCGTCATGTTAAGGCGCCGTTACTCTTTCTTTTTTTCATCCGCATCGACGTATTCGGCGTCGATCACGTCGTCGGTTTTTCCACCCGTCTTGGCTCCGTCGCCCGAACCGCCGGCCTGGCCCCCAGACTGCGCGTTTTTATAAACGGCTTCGGAAGCTTTGTGTGATGCCTGCATCAGAGCATCGGCTGCCCGATTCATGGCGTCGATGTCACCGCCTTCCAGCGCTTTCTTGCAGTCCGCGATGGCAGCCTCGACTGTTTTCGCGTCGGAATCCGGAATCTTGTCCTTATTTTCGCGGAGCATCTTCTCGGTTTGATAGACGAGAGAATCCGCGCGATTTCGAGTTTCGATTTCATCCTTCCTGCGCCGGTCTTCATCCGCATGCGATTCGGCTTCTTTAACCATCTTGTTGATATCGTCTTTGGAAAGACCGCTCGACGATGTGATGGTGATTTTCTGCTCCTTGCCGGTTCCATTGTCCTTTGCCGACACATTCACAATACCGTTCGCATCAATATCAAAAGTCACTTCGATCTGCGGAATTCCCCGAGGCGCCGGCAGAATACCCACGAGATGGAACTTTCCGAGCGTCCGGTTGTCACGCGCCATTGGACGTTCGCCCTGAAGCACATGGATTTCAACCGAGGTTTGATTGTCGGCAGCGGTTGAAAAGATTTCGCTCTTTCGGGTCGGAATCGTTGTGTTGCGTTCGATCAATCGCGTAAACACGCCGCCCAGCGTCTCGATACCGAGCGAAAGCGGCGTCACATCGAGCAACAACACGTCTTTGACTTCACCGCCGAGAACACCAGCCTGAACGGCCGCTCCAACCGCGACCACTTCATCCGGATTAACACCTTTGTGCGGCTCTTTGCCGAAGAGGTCCCGAACGATCTGCTGAACTTTGGGAATTCGCGTCGATCCGCCAACGAGGACGACTTCGTCAATGTCGCTCGGCTTCACGCCCGCATCCGACAAAGCCTGCTTACACGGTCCAACCGACCGCTGAAGGATGTCGTCCACAAGCGCTTCAAACTTTGCGCGCGTCAACTTGAGATTGAGATGCTTCGGACCCGTTGCGTCCGCCGTGATAAACGGAAGCGTAATCTCCGTCTCCTGAACGCTGGACAATTCCATCTTGGCTTTTTCCGCCGCTTCCTTGAGACGTTGAAGCGCCATCTTGTCCTTGGCGAGATCGATGCCCTGATCCTTCTTGAACTCATCGATGATCCAATCGATGATGCGCTGGTCAATGTTGTCGCCGCCGAGATGCGTGTCGCCGTTGGTTGCCTTTACTTCGACGATCCCTTCGCCGACCTCAAGAATGGAAATGTCAAACGTACCGCCACCAAAGTCATAAACCGCGATGGTCTCATCCTTCTTCTTGTCGAGTCCGTAGGCCAGTGCCGCAGCCGTCGGCTCATTGATGATTCGCAGAACCTCGAGGCCCGCGATACGGCCCGCATCCTTCGTGGACTGGCGCTGAGCATCGTTAAAGTACGCAGGCACGGTGATGACTGCCTTGTCGACCTTCTGTCCCAGATAATCTTCCGCTGCGGATTTCAGCTTTTGAAGAATCATTGCGGAGATTTCCGGCGGTGAGTATTCCTTGCCCGTGATGTCGATGCGGGCATCGCCATTCGTGGAACGCGTAACCTTGTACGGCACCATCTTCATTTCTTCGTTCACTTCGTCATATCGACGCCCCATGAACCGTTTGATGGAGTAAACCGTGTTCTCCGCATTCGTCACGGCTTGCCGCTTAGCCACCTGCCCCACCAATCGTTCTCCGCTCTTCGTAAACGCGACGACCGATGGCGTCGTCCGGCCGCCTTCCTGATTGGCGATGACGACGGGTTCACCTGCCTCCATAACAGCGACAACCGAGTTTGTCGTTCCCAGGTCGATACCAATGATCTTACTCATGTTAAAAAGGTCCTCCGTAAACAGCCCTGTGGTCTTGAGATTAGTTGCAAATGGCGAATATAGAATTTGAGTGGCAACTTGTCAAGGCTACTTTATATAGACGTTATAAGATTTTGATTGGCACACGAGCATCCTTAAATAAAATCAATGGATTCTAACTATTCAGAAGTGGCAGGTTTGGTGGGATAGCCGGCAATGCGTTGAACTTTGGCAAGATATTCATCGACAGCCTGGGTCGAATCCGGGTCTTCAGGTCGCCAACCTTTATAACGTTTGACACCGTCCCACAAGCCGAATCGCCGAACATAGTCTTTCAGGATTCGAACTCCAAAATCGATGTTGTCTTCGATCTTGAAAAGGTTGATTCCCTCCTGATCGGCCGTATGGCCCCACGTCGGCAGATGTATCTGCATGATCCCAATGGAATCGCTCGTAGAAATCGCAAAAGGATTGGCTCGGCTTTCGACGATCATAATGCTCGCAATAAGCCTGGGGTTGAGTTCGTACTTCTCAGCGCTTTGAACGATGGCATCGGCGATGCGAGCGCGATCGGACGTCTCTACCTGATATGTTTCAAGAAACGAATTGATCGCCTGAACGGCAGGCCTGACGGGAACCTCGAGGGGAGCAGGCAGAAGGCTGGCCTCCTGCACGCGTGGCCGGAAACTCGGTTCAGAAAAAACGCCTCGCGGAACGGGCACGGAAAAGAGAAAGACCGAAAGAAGCACCGTTAGAATCAAAAGCTTAGAAGACTTTGAGAGCCATTCCCGGCAAGTCCAGCAATGCAGAACGTAGCGCGCGTTGAGACCGATTCTCATGCCGCGGCAGCGCGTACAGAATGCGATGTCTTGCATGTTTGCTCCTTTCGGAAAGGAAACCAAGGCTACGGGAGTAGCTCCGGCAAAAATGATTACGGAGTTCGGGCCGCCTTGGCAAGTGAAGAGTACCCTGCATGTTGAGCTCCTAATAAAGGTATTGAGGAAGGAGCGCTCCGCTGGTATCATGGCCAGTTTCTCCAGACGTCATCGACGCTGTCTGTGTCTTATTCGTCAATTATTTAGCTGAGACCACCTTCATGCATCGCCTTTTGACTGAGGGAATTAATTTTTTCAACTCCGGCCGCTACTTTGAAGCCCACGAGGCCTGGGAAGACTTGTGGCGAATGACACAAGGACCGCTCAGGCTTTATTACCAGGGATTGGTTCAAGCGGCGGTGGGGCTGCATCACTTTCAGCACGCAAACCCGAATGGGGGACGAGCGCAGTTGACGAAAGCCGTTTCGAAGCTCAGCCAGTATCCGCATCGGTTCTGCCAGATCGACAACCTCAAGTTGACGAGTGACCTCCAGGAGATTCTTCTTCGCGATGAGCCTGGGCCAATCGTGATCGTTCACGATTAGAAAGCTGTGGTACATTCGTGAGTCCGGAGAGATGTCCGAGTGGTTTAAGGAGCACGCTTGGAAAGCGTGTGTGGGGGTAACTCCACCGTGGGTTCGAATCCCACTCTCTCCGTTTAGGCGGAAGAACCGCTTAACCGCACAGGCTTTGGGGGGCTGTGCAATTGGAGCCTGAAAACCCCGCCAGGTCCGGAAGGAAGCAACGGTATTGGGTAAACCAATGTGACGCAGTATCCCCTTGGGCCTGTTCCCTTGCTTCTGAATCTGAAATTTCAATGGTCCACAACCAATATCGAATTTGAAATACCAGGTTATTGCCCGAAAATTCCGTCCTCAGGTTTTTGAAGATGTGGTCGGCCAGAAGCCGATCGTGCAAACACTCCAAAACGCAATCCAGATGGAGCGTGTGGGGCATGCGTATTTGTTTTCGGGCCCACGGGGTGTTGGAAAGACGACGACGGCACGAATCCTGGCGAAAGGCCTTAATTGCGAGAAGGGGCCGACGATCACGCCTTGCAACCAGTGCCCATCCTGCCAGGAAATCGCTTCGGGGAAGTCGATCGATGTTTTCGAAATCGATGCCGCATCCAATACCGGCGTCGACAATATCCGCGAGCTGAGAGAAAGCGCCAAGTACGCCGCCGCGCGCAGCCGTTACAAAATATTCATTATCGATGAAGTTCACATGCTCTCAACTTCAGCTTTCAATGCGCTGTTGAAGATTCTGGAAGAACCGCCTCCGCATGTCGTCTTCATTATGGCCACGACGGAACGGCACAAAGTTCCCGCCACGATTCTCTCGAGATGCCAGCAATTCATTTTCAGAACGATTTCGCCGGCGGAAATCCAGGCGCACCTCCGGCAGATTGCCGAACGGGAAGGCGTTCAGATTGACGATCGGGCCCTCAGCTACATCGTTAAAGCATCCGAAGGCAGCATGCGCGACGCGCAGTCCCTGCTGGATCAGATTATTTCGTTCAGCGGACAGCAGGTTGTCGATGAAGATGTGCGGGACGTCCTCGGCTTCATCCCGAGCGATATTCTCGAGCGCACTCTCAGTGCCCTGGCCGATCGCGATTCCAAAGCTCTGCTGGAAAACGTCGGCATCGTCGTCGATCAGGGTTTGAATCTTCAGCAATACGTTCGCGAATTCATCGGCAAGGTTCGGGATTTGCTGCTGCTCAAGCTGGGCCTGGAGGAAAAGATCCTTGGCAGCACTGAAGAGAAACAAACACTCGCGGCCCGCGCGGAGCGGTTTTCGGAACAGGATCTTATTCGGTTCTTTGACATGCTGATGCGTCTTGAAAGCGAGCTTCGATCGACATCTCAGGCGCGATTCCATCTCGAGGTCGGATTTGTGAAGCTTGCCAAAGTAGGTTACGTCCGCGACATCGAGGACGTGTTGCGTGAAGTCCAGGGCGGCGAACCGCCACGATTGCCGCCACAGCCTTCCGCTCCCAGACCTGAAGTAAAAACGGAAATGAAACCGGAGCCACGCGCGCCGGAATCATTTACGTTCGCCGACATCTTTATCCGCCGGGTTGAGGACAAATCCGCCACGACGGCAGTCCATTTACAGAAAGCAGATCGAATCGAAAAAACGGAAAGCACCGTCGAGATTCTGATTTCCCAATCGACGCCGCTCACGCTTTTGCAGTCGAAGGAGCACAAAGCGATTCTCGATTCGGTCGCCAGTGAACTGTTTGGTAAAGCTGTTTCCGTGTCTCTTATAATGAAGGAACAGCCGGCGCAGGGAAGCGGAGTCTCCGCGGACAATGCAAAGAATGAACCTCTGGTAAAAAGCTTTCTTCAGGTTTTCCGGGGAGACATTGCCCAGATAAAACCCGCGAAAGGGGAATGATTTATGAATATGCAGCAGTTGATGAAGCAGGCGCAGAAGATGCAGGAACAACTGCAGAAGCAAATGGACTCAATGGTCGTGGAGGCGACCGCGGGGGGCGGCATGGTCTCCGTCAAAATGAATGGGCAAAAACAGCTTCTCTCAATCCAGATTGATCCCGAAGTGTTCAGTGGCAGCGATCGGGATATGCTTCAGGATTTGATTGTCGCTGCGGTCAATGAGGGCATTCGCAAAGTCGACGATGCACTCCAGGGCCAGCTCGGCAACTTAACGGGCGGCCTGAAGATTCCGGGCCTGTTTTAGGAAATGGATATCGCAGAACCCGTCACTCGTCTCGTCGAGCAATTCAAGAAACTTCCGGGAATCGGCACGAAGTCCGCACAACGCCTGGCGTTTTTTGTGTTGAAAATGGACCATACGGATGCGGCCGAGCTGGCGGAATCGATTCTTGAAGTAAAGCGCTCGATCCGGCGCTGCTCGGTCTGCAACAATCTGACTGACGTGGATCCCTGCCAGTTCTGCACTCATCCTTCCCGGTCGGATCGTGTCTTGTGTGTGGTTGAAGAATCCAACAACATTCTGCCGGTCGAAAAGACGCATGAATTCAAGGGCCGCTATCACGTGCTCATGGGATCGATCTCGCCGCTGAAAGGCATCAGCCCGGATCAGCTTGCCATTGCATCGCTGCTGCAACGATTGCAATCGGGAACTGTTGAAGAAGTGATTGTCGCGACGAATCCCAACGTCGAAGGCGAAACAACGGCGCTGTATCTTTCTCGGCTCATCAAACCCCTCGGAATACGCGTCACTCGGCTTGCTCTCGGACTTCCCGTCGGCGGTGATTTGGAATATGCGGACGAAGTCACAATGGCTAAAGCCCTCGAAGGAAGGCGCGAACTGTAGGATCTTTCCGCTATCGCGTTTGCATCATCTGATCGAACACATCTTCAGCGTGGTAGGAACTGCGGACAAGCGGGCCTGAAAACACCCAGCGGATACCGAGCGAGCGGCCAATGTCCCGGAGTTCGGCAAATTCGCTGGGATGGTAGTAGCGCTTGATTTCGGCGTGCTTCATGGACGGCCGTAAATATTGCCCGATCGTGAGAATGTCCACGCCGGCGTCTACTGCATCGTGCAGCAACTCGATGATCTCTTCTTTTTCTTCACCCAGGCCGACCATGATGCCGGTCTTGATGAAGATCCGTGAGTTCATCATCTTTGCCGCTTTCAACAAACCGAACGACGTCGTGTAATCGGATTTGAATCGAATTGCCGGATACAGACGCCGGACCGTCTCGATGTTGTGAGAAAAAATATCCGGCCCTGCATCGATGACCGTTCGCACGGAATCGAGCGAACCCTGGAAGTCCGGAGTCAATAACTCGACCTTGACGGTGCCATCCAGCCTGCGGATTTCACGCACCGTGTCGGCGAAGATCATTGCTCCGCCGTCCTTCAGGTCGTCGCGATCAACGGATGTGATCACGGCATGTTTCAGTTTCAAATCGGCGATGGCGGCAGCAACCCGGCGGGGTTCCATCAGGTCATACTCGGTTGGCCGGCCGCTGGTAACGGCGCAGAACGCACAGGCTCGAGTACAGATATCGCCGAGGATCATAAAGGTCGCAGTACGGTGTTTTCCCCAGCACTCGGCGATGTTGGGACACATGGCGTCTTCGCAGATCGTATTGAGATTGTGTGACCGGAGAATCCGTCGAACTTCGAAGAAATTCTCACCGCTCGGCAGGCGGACTTTCAACCAATCCGGACGAGTGCTCATATATGAATCGCGGCGCCGAAAACGTTCTCCATGGCCTCGTGTGTCGCTTCAGCCAATGTCGGATGGGCATGGATGGAATTCACCAGATCGCTGACCGTGCCTTCCAGGTCGATGGCGGCAACGGCTTCGGCGATCATTTCGGTCACCGTGCCGCCGATCATGTGAACACCCAGGATCTCCCCGTATTGTTCGTCGGCGACGACTTTTACAAAACCATCGGAGGCGTCTTCAATCTTTGCTTTGCCGATCGCCGTGAACGGAAACTTTCCCACCTTTACTTTATGCCCCGCCTGAACGGCCTTCGCTTCAGTCAGTCCCACACTGGCGACCTGAGGATCGCAATAGGTACACACCGGAACATGGTTGTAATGAATCGGAACCGGATGTTTGCCTGCGATCTTTTCGACGGCGACGATGCCTTCCTGCATCGCCACATGCGCCAGCAGGGGCGAAGGCGTAATGTCTCCGATGGCGTAAACGCCCTTCACGCTGGTTTCCATGAACTCATTCACCTTCACGAAACCACGTTCGGTAACCACACCGATTTTGTCGAGGCCGATATTCGCAGTGTTAGGTCCACGTCCCGTCGCCATCAGCACTTTCTCAACGGTAACTTTTCGGGCCTCGCCTTTTTCTGTTTGAAAAGTTACCTCGACACCCGCGTCCAGCGGCTTTGCGCTTTCCAGTTTTGCTTTCGTGTGGACCTCGATCCCCTTCTTCGTGAAAACGCGCTTCAGCTCTTTCGAGATCTCCTCGTCCTCGAGCGGAACGAGGCTCGGCAAAACTTCAAGAATCGTGACCCTGGCGCCGAAGGCATTGTAGATCGAGGCAAACTCCACTCCGACGGCGCCGCTTCCCACGATCAGCATGGATTGAGGAATCTGTTTCAAATCCAGAGCGCCTACATTACTCAAAATACTTTTCTCATCGAAGGTGTAACCGGGCAGCGATTTGGCTTCCGAACCTGTCGCCACAATGATGTTCTTCGCGCTGACTTCGGTTGTGGCGTTGTCGTTCCGGACCGCAATCCGGTTGGGATTCTCGACCGTCGCGTAGCCTTTGAAAACCGTGACTTTGTTTTTTCGCAGAAGATAATCGACGCCCTTCGCCATCTTTTCGACGACATCGCTTTTCCGGGCTTGAATCTTGTCGAAATCAATTCCAATGTCGCCGATTTTGAACAAGCCTTGCTGAGCGGCTCTACGAAGTTCCTGCAGCAGATGGGCATCGCGCAATAATGCCTTTGTCGGAATGCAACCTCGTAACAGGCAAGTCCCGCCGTATCGGACGTCTTTTTCAATGACAGCGGTTTTCAAACCCAACTGGCCGGCACGAATGGCGGCAACGTATCCACCCGGGCCGGTTCCGATGATAGCCACGTCGAAGGGGTCTTGTTCTTTCATCAGAAAATATCGAAGTGTTCTTCGTGAAGGAGCGGATCGGACTTCACGATGATATCTTTCTTTGTCCAATCCTCCAGTTCGATGATGGAAACGAATTCTCCGCTCTTGAGAACCTTCGCCACTTCAGGATTCACGCGCACTGTGATTTCCTTGCCTTCCAGCATGTGCGCCATTTTCTTGATCTCCTGCTGGATGTCGTAGCAGATCGTCTCGCCTGATTTTGCCCATCCCGAACCGTTGCAATACGAGCAGGGTTTGCAAAGGGTTCGCTCGAGCGACGGCTGCGTCCGTTTGCGCGTGATGGCAACAAGGCCGAAATCGTTAAACTGAAGAATCTTGGAAGGAGAGCGGTCAGCGCGTATCGCTTCTTCCAACGCCGCCATGACGCGTTGACGGTTCTTCTTTTCTTCCATGTCGATGAAATCCACAACGATGATCCCACCGAGATTGCGCAGGCGAATCTGCCGCACGATTTCGTGAACCGCATCCACATTCGTCCGCACGATGGTGTCTTCGAGCCGATTCGATTTACCCACGAATTTGCCGGTATTCACGTCAATAGCAACAAGGGCTTCCGTCTGGTTGATCACAATGTATCCGCCCGACTTCAACCAGACCTTCGGACGCAGAGCTTTCTCGATCTCCGTGTTCAAGCCGTACTCTTCGAAAATCGGCGTGTCCTTGAGATGCAGCTTCACGCGATTCACAAGAGCAGGCTGGAACTTGTTGACGAAGTCGAGCACAGTTGCGAACTCTGCTTCATTGTCCAACCGGATTGCGCGGTAATCCTGAGAGAGTTGATCGCGCAAGAGGCGTTGAACCAGGTTCAAATCACGATGAATGAGAACCGGGGCCGATTTCTTGTCGCTCGTGTTCCGAATGTCCGACCACAGATTTCCAAGGAAGCGAATGTCCTGAACGAAATCGTCTTCCCCTCTTCCTGCTGCAGCCGTCCGAACGATAAAGCCGCCTGGTAGTCCGTTTCGATGCTCGTGAATGATTCGTTTTAATCGCTGGCGCTCTTCATCCGATGCAATTTTGCGGGAAACTCCGACATGATCGACGGTCGGCATGTATACCAGGTAGCGTCCCGGAAGCGCGATGTGCGATGTAATGCGGGCGCCTTTCTTGCCCAGAGGTTCTTTCGAAACCTGAACGAGGATTTCCTGGCCCTCACGCAAAAGCTCGGAGATTGTAGGATTCGGCTTTGGTCCATGGCCATTGGGCCGATGTTCTTCGGGCTTCGAGGGCGGCGGACCTGCACGGCCCCGGCGCGGGCGGCGGCCCGAAGACCTGTGAGCAAACTGGTAGTTATCCGAACGATCGGTGATTCGGACGCTCGATGACTCTGGGTTATCGGCGCTCTTCTCCGGTTGGTCTGTAAGCGTTCCGGCAGGCGACTCCGCAACAGCTTCCGGCTCGGCGGCCTCGCTCGCGGGCGCTGCCTGAGATTCCGCGGCTACACTCTCGGCGACCGGAGGCGGTTCCTCAGCGACGGCGCCCAACGGAGCGTTTTTATCTTCAGCCGAATGTCCCGATTCAGTCCCTCGGTGTTTCGCGAGCGATTCACCCGGGAGTGCTGACAGCGGACCGGTCGCATACGTCCGGTCATCGTGGCGCGGTTCGTAAGATTTGTTCTCAAACGAAGGAATCTTGGGTTTTTTGCCGCCACGGCGATCTCGATCCCGATCCCGCCGGCCTCGATCGCGGTCACGGCCACCGCGCCGTTCGTAGTCCTCGGGCGGCGCAGCACCAGGTGAACCGGTGAGGTGCTCGCCTTCCATCGCAATAGTCTCCGCTGCCGGCGCGGGCGCCGGCGGATTGGGGACGGCGGGGGGGGAAACGCTTTCAACCGACGTTTCGGCCGGGGGCAGTACCGGCGCAGGCGCCGGAGGAGTTACCTGCGGTTGAGGAATCGCTGGAGTTCTCCCTTTTCCGGTCTCCTGAAGTTGTGCCACTTCGTCTTCAACGGTGGCGACGATCTTGTCGTACTCCTCGGTATCTTCAAAGAAATCGGAAACATAAAGGAATGCGTCCCTCTCGAGCCCTATATCAACGAATGCCGACTGCATCCCCGGAAGGACTTTCGTGACTTTACCTTTATAGATGTTGCCGACGATCCCCTGCGACCGGTGCCGCTCGATGTAAAACTCAACGAGTTCGTCGTCCTCGAGGATGGCCAGTTTGGTCTCCTGAGGCGTTGTGGAAATGATCAATTCTTTCTGCATCGACGCTCCTGTGCCCGTTACTGTCAGCGCACAGGGACACGTCGAGACACATCGCCGGAAGGCAAAGGCCGCTCATTGTCATGGAAAACTCCTGTGTGCCCGGAGGAGCATTTCCCGGTTAGCGTCGGGCCCGCCGGCCAAGCCACTGTCGGTACAATTCCTTGATGGCTGTTCAGCCGGTTCGCCCACGCCGGGAAGCTCAACTCTAAACGGGCCTTGAAAACTTTTGTCAGCCGTAGCGGCACATTGGAGCGCCGCTACAGCCAAAAACAATCTTTGACGCGTACTGGCGGGCGGCCACGCCCGCTCTGCCAATTGCTTTAAGCCGCGCCTGAACTGGAATATATCACGCGCTCCGTCAATTCACGTAACGGCGACGCCGAACGCTCATGACCAATCCAAGTGCGACGAAGGCGGTCAGGACGGACGAACCGCCATAGCTCAGGAACGGCAGCGGAATGCCGGTCGTCGGCATAAATCCGATCACCATTCCCACATTGACAATGAGGTGAAAGAAAAAAGTTCCCACCACACCCATCACTATGAATAGTCCGAGATTGTCCCTTGCCGTCTGAGCGCTGTACATCGACCGGAAAATAATAAAGGTCAACAGTCCCAGCGTACCAATGACGCCGATAAAACCCAGTTCTTCGCCAACCACCGAAAAAATAAAATCCGTATGCCGGGTCGGGAGGAACCCCAATTGGTTCTGCGAACCATGAAAGAGACCCTTACCCACCATGCCGCCGGACCCAATGGCTATCTTCGACTGAGTTACCTGGTAGCCCTTGCCCAGCGGATCTCTCTCCGGATCCAGAAAAGTCAAAATGCGTTCCTTCTGATACGGCCTGAGAACCAACCATGAAACAGGAAGAACAAGAACGAAAGCCAGAATCAGGGATACCAGCGCCACCGGCCGCACGCCTCGAACGAAGAGTCCGACCGCGATTGCCGGCAGATAGGTAAGCGCCGTTCCCAGGTCTGGCTGGAGCGCGACCAGCCCCATTGGAACAAGACAAATCACGCAAGCCTTCAGGATTTGCATGAGCGTCATGTACCTGCTGCTGCGCAACTCCGATAGATAACGAGCCAGCGCAACGACCACCACCATCTTGATCAATTCGGAAGGCTGAAATGTAAACCCTCCAAATCCAACCCAGCTCTTGGATCCCGAAACACGATGCCCGAGAGCGAGCGTATAAAGCAAGGCGCCGAGCGCAAGGACATAAAGCCAGGGGATGTGCTCGGAAATGACGTGATAGTCGAGTGCGGCAACAACGAACAAAAAGACGATACCCACCAATATCCAGGCCATTTGCCGAAGCAGATATGTATCGGCAGCCTGGTTTTTCGTGGAGCTGTAAATTTCCGTGAGACCCACAGCGCAGAGCAAAACCGCAGCGGCGAGCAGCGCCCAGTCGAAGTCCTGCCAGAACCGCTTCGATTTCAGAGGTCCGATCATGATGAATTACTTTTGAGCGATCGAAGCTTTGTCAACGAACTGCCCCATCTTTTTCTTGTAATACGTCTCGAGCACGGCATGCGCAACGGGCGCCGCTGCTTCCGCTCCCCAACCGCCATGTTCAACGAAGGCGGCCACAACGATCTCAGGATTGCGATAGGGCGCGAATCCGACAAACCACGAGTTGTCTTTGAAATCTTTTCCGGTCAAATTCGATTGCTTGCTGACCACCTGAGCCGTTCCCGTTTTCCCGCCGACATCAAACCCTTCAATCCTGGCGTTGTGTCCGGTGCCGCCCGGTTCGTTGACGACACCCCACATTGCCGTGGTGATGATATCGACCGTCGATTCCGAGATGGGATAGTCTTCTTCCATAACCTCGCCGGCGTTGAACCCCATTTTCTTCAGTTCCTGGGGATTGACGAAGTGGGGTTGCTTCAGACGTCCGCCCGTAGTGAGGCCGCCCATCGCGTATGCAGCCTGCATCGGTGTAATTCCGATCTTTCCCTGACCGATCGCAACCGAAATGGTTTCGCCCGCATACCACTTCACCTTGTATACGCGCTGATTCCATTCCTCTGAAGGAATCAATCCCGGATCCTCGATCGGCAAGTCCACACCTGTCTTCCGGCCCAGGCCCATCATCGTGGAGTACTGTGAAATCCTTCGGATATTCAGTTCATTGCCGACGTTGTAGAAAAACACGTCACAGGAAATGACGATGGCTCGATGCAAGGTGAGCGATCCATGAGCCTCGTGCTTGTCGCACGAAAACGTATGATCGCCGAACGTAAAGGACCCGGGGCAGTAAATGTTGCGCAACGGATTCAAAGTTCCCGCTTCGAGGGCGGCCGCGGCTTCGAACACTTTGAAGACGGAGCCCGGCGCAAAATGACTTTGCGTTGCGCGATTCTGCATGGGCTTGCGCGGATCGTCCATCAGGCTTTTCCAATCCGACGGCGAGATTCTCGTCGCAAACAAATTCGGATCGTACGCAGGCTTGCTTACAAATGCCAGGATTTCGCCGCTCCTCGGATCCAACGCGACGGCAGCGCCCGCGCGATCGCCGATCATGTCTTCAGCCGCGCGCTGAAGATCGAGGTCCAGAGTCGTGAAGAGGTCGTTGCCCGCAATATACGGCTGTTCCGCAAGTTTGCCCGGCATTTCGCGCCCGAAACTGTTGACGATGACACGCTTGAATCCGTCCTTGCCTGTAAGGAGGCTGTTGTACTCCCGCTCCAGACCGGCTTTGCCAACCTGATCGCCGGACTTGAAGTTCACAAACTCCGGCGTTTCCAGCTCGGCTTCGGTCACTTCACCGACATATCCCATCGCGTGCGCCGCCATCGAGCCATCGAGGTAACGGCGTCGCGGTTGATACTCCACGCTGATTTCGGGCAATTCATAATGATGGGCTTTGACGAACGCGATATCGCCAACCGACACATCTTCCTTCAAAACGATCGGCCGAAATTTAGGTTCGCGCCGCTTGCGGTTGATTCGATCAAGCAGATCTTCTCTCGAGATGCCGATTCCGGCACTCATCATTGCCGCGGTTTGTTCAACACTGTGCGGACTGTTTTCTCGAATCAGAATGATGTCGTAGGAAGGCCGGTTATCCGCGAGGATGCGATGATAGCGATCGTAGATTCTGCCACGAGGCGCAACGAGAGGGATTTCGCGAATCCGGTTTTGTTCGGCTTTGAGCTGGTAGTACGACGACTGAACGATCTGAGCGTTCCAAAAACCAAACGTAAGAACGAGTAACGCCAGGGCGATAACGTACCCGATGAAGCTGACGCGCCATCGCAGCACATCGAGTTCGTCACGTTGTCGCATTGCGCCACCGATCGTGGTACCCAAACAATACCAACCCGAACAGAGTATTGAACGTTGCTGATAGTAGCCATCGGCTCAGCGCCCCACTATAGGTCGCGCTCGATGCCGGACCGACCATGAGCCCTAGAATAGTAACCAGAAGGCCATCTCCGAGGGTAAATAAAAATAACGCAAACATCCGGGTAATCGGCTGATCCACCGCAAACTTGGATCCTGCCATAGCCGCGAGAAAACCGATGAGGGTTTTGCTGAGACCATTTGCACCCAGAACGGCGCCGGAAAGGCTGTCCTGCATGATGCCCAGAGCGCTTCCGATAGCGATGGATGCAATCGGGTTGCCCAGCGTAAATCCGTAGTACACGGAGAAAACCAACGGCAGATCGAAATAGCCGAAGACTTTGAATCGAAATGCAAGAATCCCCTGGATGACCACGACGGCGATCAGCGCAATCGCAAATCTACCGATCACTCCGAAAGTTCCGATGCGCGTCATGATTTCAGGGATTGGGAACCAGGGATGGGTCCAGCACGTCGACAGTCTGCTGGTGGTCCACAACGCAAATGACTTCCTCCAGGCGGCCAAGGTCAGCGCTCGGCTTGATCTCAACCGTCTTCAAGAGCCGCCCACGGCGGTCGCCGATCGAAAGAATCACGCCAACCTTCAATCCTTTGGGATAAATGCGATCCTGGCCTGAAGTCAGGAACGTATCTCCCACTTTCAGGTCATTGTCGTCGTCGATGTAATCCAAATCGAGATCGCGAGAGCCTGTACCCTTGACGATTCCCTGGCGCCGCGTGGATTGCAGCACCACACCGACAGCGCTCTGTGAGTCCACGATCAATTGAACAATTGAAGAAAAATTTCCGGAATGGATGACGCGGCCGACAATTCCATTCGGAGTAATCACCGCGGAATCGGGTTTCACGCCGTGCGCCGTACCCTTATCGATCGTGACCGTCTGGCTGTGTGCGGGATCCCAGCCGATAACTCTCGCAATCACCGTTTTGCCGATACCCGACTCCGGCAATGACAGCATTCCCCGCAGTCGCTGAAGTTCCAGCAAGTCTTCCTGATTCTTCTGGATCTGCATTCGAGCCTCGTCGAGATCGTGCTTCAGCCGATCGTTCTCGCGGTGAAGACCCACCAGGCCGATGTAACTGTCCCAGACGTACAACACGCCGTGGATGGACCGATCGACGAGTTTCTCCATCGGAGAGAGGGAATCGAGAATCCAGACACGCACGAAACTGGTATCGATCCGCCGCCGCGCCTGAACGGAAATAAGTCCGGTGTGGATCACAAGCGCGATTGCGAGCGCGATCCACACGGGCTTTTTCGAGGCTGGAGCAACTCGGCTCATGTGATTCGTGTGTCTCTTTCTCTCGTTTCTCTGTTAATTGATCGCAATTTTCCTCAGAAGGTCAAAATCGCTGAGCATCTTTCCGGTTCCCAGCACGACGCACGAGAGCGGATTCTCCGCCAGCGTCACGGGTAATCCCGTTTCGTCCCGAATGCGTTTGTCGAGATTCTTGATCAGAGCCCCGCCACCGGCCAGAACGATGCCGCGATCGGCGATATCCGCCGACAACTCCGGCGGAGTCCGTTCAAGAACGACACGAATGGAATTGATGATGATGTTGATGCATTCATCGAGAGCTTCCCGGATTTCCTCATCGGAAACGACGACGCTCTTGGGAACGCCTTCCATGAGATCGCGTCCCTTGATTTCCATCGTTCGCGGCTGATCCAGCGGATGGGCGGATCCGATCTCGATCTTGACTTGTTCGGCAGTGCGCTCGCCGATAAGCAGGTTGTACTTTCGCTTGATGTACTGCGTGATGGCCTCGTCCATTTCATTGCCGGCAACTTTGTCGGAACGGCTGTTGACGATGCCAGACAGCGAGATCACGGCAATTTCGGTCGTGCCTCCGCCGATATCGACAATCATGTTTCCGGAAGGCTCCGTTACCGGCAAGCCTGCGCCGATTGCGGCGGCCATCGCTTGTTCGACCAGGTGGGCTTCACTCGCTTTTGCGCGGTACGCCGAATCCTGAACGGCGCGCTTTTCCACCTGTGTGATACCGGAAGGAACGCCGATCACAATGCGCGGATGCACAAGTACTTTCCGGCTGTGAGCCTTTTGAATAAAGTACGTCAGCATCTTCTCGGTGACCGTGAAGTCCGCAATCACGCCATCTTTCATCGGCCGAATGGCAACGATGTTCCCTGGCGTTCTGCCGAGCATATCCTTCGCTTCCTTGCCGACAGCCTCGACTTCGTTCGTAATCTTGTTGATGGCGACTATGGACGGTTCGTTGACAACAATGCCGCGACCCTTGGCATAGACCAGAGTATTCGCCGTACCCAGGTCGATCGCCAGATCGCTGGAAAACAGACTAAACAGCGGGCGACGGTTCATTTAAGTTATTGGGCTCCTTATATGTTCGAGGAGAATCTAAGTCGATCAACACCAGTCAGGCGGTGGGACTGAGACCGAGAATATCGGTACATCATATCCTGAAATCCAGAATCCGAAATCCCAAAATTTCTGCTAGCATAGATAGGTTTTATCGAGTTCGGCCCCGCAGTATGGGATCACCCGACCCTAAACCCCAACTTAATATGGTGTGGCTCATGGGGTGATTTAGTACTCTGACGCCGAATTATCCCAGGAGGATGGTTTTATGTTGGACTTCATGAGGCGGCAGCGCTCAACCCTGAAATGGGTGTGGGTCATCCTTATTGCTGCCTTCAGCGTGAGCCTCATCGCATTCATCGTACCCGGTGGCTCCAGCGATACCACCAGCGGCTTCAGATTGACCAACGATGTCGCTTCCGTCGGCAAAGACACCATCAGTTCTCATGAATTTCAGGTCGCCTATAAGGACTATGTGGACCGCATGAGAGGCCAGATTAACCCGGAAATGATGCGCGCGTTTCGATTTGAGCGGCAGATCATGGATGCTCTCGTGATGCGCCATGTCATTACCGAGGAAGCCAAACGTCTCGGATTGAATGTCTCCCCGGCGGAAGTCGAGCAGAAAATCCTGGAAATCCCAGCCTTGCGGGAAAACGGCGTCTTTATCGGACGCAGCCGGTATCAGGCGATCCTGGCGCAAAACAATCACACCGTTGAGGAGTTTGAGTCCAATATCGCAAACGAGCTTCTGTCGGAAAAGCTGAAGAACTTTCTGACGGCCGGCGTCAGCGTCACGGATAAGGAAGTCGAAGAAGAGTACAAGAAGCGGAACGAAAAAGCGAAACTTGACTATTTCGTCATCGATGCATCAAAGCTCGAAGACAAAGTCTCGCCCACCGATCAGGAACAGCGCGACTACTACGAGAAAAACAAAGCCAAATACAACGTGCCCGAGAAGCGGAAAGCCAGGTACGTTTTCCTTGAGGCGCTCAAACTGCGCGCTCAAGTAACGACGAACGACGACGAATTACGCCAGTACTTCGAACAGCATAAACCGGAATACACGCTTCCTGAGCGCGTCAAGGCCCAGCACATACTCTTCAAGACAACCGAAAAGACACCTGAGGAAATCGAAAAAATCAAAGAGAAGGCACGGGGCGTTCTCGAACGTGCCAAAAAAGGCGAAGATTTCGGCGGCCTCGCAAAACAATTCTCTGAAGACTCGTCTGCAGCAAACGGCGGCGATCTTGGAGACTTCGGCCGCAATACAATGGTCCCTGAATTCGACAAAGTCGCATTCAGCCTTGGCGTGGGAGCGATCAGCGACCTCGTTCAGACGCAGTTCGGCATTCACATCATCAAGGTCACTGGGAAACAGGAAGGCCGCGTTCGTGAATTCGACGAAATGAAAGAAGCGATCCGGCCGATCGTATCGACCCGAAAGGCAGAACAGAAAGCCATGGATCTTGCTCAGCAGGTTGCGGTGGACCTTGTGAACAACAAGAACCTCGAAGCCGTTGCAGTGAAATATGGCGCCGAAGTTAAAGAGACGCCCGTGATGGAACAGAGCCAGCCTATTCCGGAACTCGGTAATGCCAGCGAGTTCACTCGCAAGATGTTCGCGATGAACAAAGGCGATATCGGAACTGCGATTCAGGTGGATCGGGGTTACGTCGTACCGCAGCTTCTCGATATCGTTGCATCCCATCCGGCTTCCTTCGAGGAAGCTCAATTGAAGTTACTTCCCGATGTGAAAACCGAGAAAGCAAAGCAACTGGCAACGGATAAGGCGAAACAGGTAGAGGACCTGCTCAAGAGCGGCAAAGATCTGGCAGCCACGGCAAAGGCAACAGGCGGCGATATCAAGACCAGTGACCTGATTGCCCGCGGCGCTTCAATTCCTGAATTCGGCGTCGTTACAGACATGGAGAAAGAGATGTTCTCGTTGCCGCTCAACAAGCCGGGAAAACCGGTCACGGTCGCGGGAAAGACCATCGCTTTCGCAGTCAAGGAGCGTCAGGAAATCAATCCCGACGAGATGAAAAAATCGCTCGATACCGTTCGAAATGAAATGATCCCTCAACGCCGCGAACAATACTTCGGCGCGTACATTCAGGAAGTGCGGAAAAAGATGGAAGCGGCGAAGCAGATCAAAGTTAACGATGCCATCGTGAGCCAGATCGCGCAGGGGATCTCTTAGACTCCGATAATATCGGCGAGTTCTTTCACTGCTGCAGCGGACTTTTGAAGGGCTGCCCGCTCTTCCATGGTCAGGCTGATTTCGATGATCTGTTCGATGCCGGCTCCACCGATCTTCACCGGCACTCCTACATATAACCCGCTGATGCCGTACTCTCCTTCAAGGTAAGCGGCGCACGGCAGGATTTTCTTCCGGTCATTCAGAATCGCGCCGACCATTTCCACAATAGCCGATGAAGGCGCATACCACGCGCTTGTCTTCAAGTGATTGACGATCTCGGCTCCACCATCACGTGCGCGCTGCACAAGGCGGTCGATGGTTTCTTTCGGCAGAAGCTCCGTAATCGGAATTCCCGCAACCGTCGCGTAGCGGGGTAGCGGCACCATGGTGTCGCCGTGGCCGCCGAGAACAAATGCGTGGATGTTTTCGACGGAAACATTCAGTTCCATCCCAATGAACGTGCGGAATCGCGCCGAATCCAGAACACCCGCCATTCCGATGACTCGCTGTTTAGGGAATTTGCTGACCCGGAATGCTGTCTGCACCATCGCATCAAGGGGATTACTGACGACAATAATGATGCAGTTCGGGGAGTTCTTGACGACTTCTTCAGTAACGCCTTTCACAATTCCGTAGTTCGTCTTCAGAAGATCGTCGCGGCTCATGCCGGGCTTTCGCGGAATACCGGCCGTAATCACAACGATGTCGGAATTCGCCGTATCCTTGTAATTATTCGTTCCTGTCAGCCGGCAGTCATACCCCTCGATCGGGCCGGATTCGGCGAGGTCGAGCGCCTTTCCCTGCGGCACACCTTCGACGATGTCGATCAGGACGACATCCGCCAGTTCTTTATCGACGATCCGCTGGCCTGCGGTTGCGCCAACGTTGCCCGCGCCAACAATGCTGACTTTCCTTCTCGCCATTTACATGTTCTCCACAAGTGCTTTCGCAAATTCCGATGTCTTGAGTTTGGTAGCGCCTGTCATCAGGCGTTCCAGATCGTAGGTGACTTTCCCCTGCTGAATCGTTTTCGCAAATGCATTCTCAATCGTCCCGGCTACATCCTTCCAACCCATGTGCTCGAACATCATGCAGCCCGAGAGAAGCACACTGCCCGGATTGATCATATCCTTGTCCGCATATTTCGGAGCCGTGCCGTGCGTCGCCTCGAACACGGCATAGCCATCGCCGATATTGGCGCCCGGCGCAATTCCAAGACCTCCGACCTGCGCTGCGCACGCGTCGGAGAGATAATCACCGTTCAGATTCGGCGTGGCGATCACGTCGTATTCGTCGGGACGCGTCAGCACCTGCTGGAGCATGGAATCCGCAATGCGATCCTTGATGACCAGCTTTCCTTCAGGCGCTTTGGAGTCGTACTTCTTCGTTACTTCTTCTTCGGTGACCGTCTTCGAACCGAATTCTTCGCGCGCCAACTCATATCCCCAGTCCCGGAACGCTCCCTCCGTGTACTTCATGATGTTCCCTTTGTGAACGATCGTCAGGGAACGCCGGTTGTTGTCGAGCGCATATTGAATGGCGCGCCGAACCAGGTTTTTGGTGGCAGTAATCGAAATCGGTTTGATTCCAATACCCGAATCCGGACGGACTTTCTTGCCGAGTTCTTTCTGAAGAAACGCGATGACTTTCTGCGCTTCAGGACTTCCGGCCGGCCACTCGATTCCAGCGTAGACGTCCTCCGTGTTCTCGCGATAAACAACGACGTTCAACTTTTCGGGATGCTTGACCGGACTTGGAACGCCATCGAAGTAGCGGACTGGACGAACACAGGCGTACAGATCGAGCAACTGCCGCAAGGTGACGTTCAGGCTCCGGATGCCGCCGCCGACAGGCGTCGTCAGCGGTCCCTTGATTGAAATCCGGAATTCCTGAATCGCCGCGAGCGTGTCGTCGGGCAACCATGAACCGAATTTCTCAAACGATTTTTCTCCCGCGAATACTTCGTACCAGACAACCTTTCGGGCGCCCCCCGAAACTTTTTTCACCGCTGCATCGAAAACAAACTGAGAAGCCTTCCAGATGTCGCGTCCCGTTCCATCACCTTCGATAAATGGAATGATTGGATTATTGGGAACGGATAAACTCGCCCCATTCACCGTAATCTTTTCCCCGGAAGCGGGAACATCGAATCCATTGAACTTCACTTCGTCCTCTTTCTTTGGAATAGCGCGGGCATAAAGCCCGACTACATGCTTATCCTGCAAAGCTGTGTCAAAACCCACACGGTAACAACTAATCCGAACTCAGATACGTGTATTCCTGAAAGGCTTTGCTGTATTGATCCAGGAGCTGAACGCCTACTTTTGGCCGAATCAGACCTTCCTTCACTTTTTGCTGGATCAGTTGTTCCATTCGCCGCTGAAGATCGTTCGGAAAATACTGCGCGACCGCCAGGATTTCCTGAACCGTCGTGCCTTTGATCACTTTTTCGACGAAGTAGTTGTCCGGTTCTTCGGCGTCGGCGTAAACGTGGACCTCTGTAACGCGGCCAAACAGATTGTGAATGTCACCGAGTATGTCCTGATAGGCGCCGACCAGGAAAAAGCCCATATAGTAAGGTTCGCCTTCGACGAGCCGATGGACTTCAAGAGCATTTTTGGTCCCGGCCGGCGCTATGAATCGATCGACTTTGCCGTCGGAGTCGCACGTCAGATCAACGAGCGTCGCAAGGCGTGACGGCTGTTCGTTCAGCCGCTGAAGCGGCATGATGGGAAACACCTGACCTACCGCCCAGTAATCCTGAATCGATTGAAAGACGGAAAAATCGCAGAGATATTGATCCACAAGCTGCTCTCTCATCGCCACGAGGTCCTTCGGAAGCAGCTCCGGGTTTCTCCTTTGAAGCATGCGGTTGATCGCGATGCAAATGGACCAATACAGTTTCTCGGCAATCGATTTCTGATCCAGGGTCAGATATCCAAGTTCAAAGAGCAGTCCCACTTCCTGGCGTTTTTCAGCGGCATCGTGGAAAGTCTCCAACAATACGGGCAGGGCTTTCCGCCGCTTGTCGGCAAGCGAGTTGAGAAGTTTTGCCAGTTCCTGCACAACGGGGTTGTCGATTTTTTCCGGAGCAGGCGCATCATCGACTGCATCCCTGCGGTGCGCGCCCACGACCTCCACGATCAAAACCGAATGATGAGCAGTCACTGCGCGGCCGCTTTCAGTAACGAGTTTCGGCGGAGGTACTTTCTCGGCATCGCAGACTTCCTTGACGGTATAGACGACTGCGTTGGAATACTCCTGCAACGTGTAATTGATTCCGTGAGGTGATGTCACTTCACCCGCCTCATAGTTAACGCCGAGGCCTCCACCAACATCGACGTATTCGATGTCAAGCCCGCGCTTCCGGAGCGTCGCGTAAATACGCGCAATCTCCTTGACGCCCTGCTTTAAATTCTGGATGTCGAGAATCTGGCTCCCCATGTGGAAATGCAGAAGCTTGAAACCATCAGCGAAGCCGCTCGCCGTCACTTCATCGATCAATTGGACGAGTTCGGAGATGGTGATTCCAAACTTCGATGCATCACCGCCCGACGCCGCCCATTTTCCGGATCCCGTCACCGACACTTTCACGCGAACGCCGAACTTCGGCCGGACTCCAAGTTCAGCGGCCTGACTAAGAAGAAGACGAAGCTCCGAATACTTTTCAAGAATGGGAATGACGTTCTTCCCGAGGAGCTGCCCGATCAGAAGCAGTCTCATGATCGTCCAGTCTTTGTATCCGTTGCAGATCAGCAGCGTCCGGTCATCTTCGAGATGAGGAAGTGCCGCGACGAGCTCCGCCTTCGAACCGCTCTCCAGGCCGAATCCGAATGGGCGCCCGGCCTCAAGGATTTCCGAAACGACTTCGTGAAGCTGATTCGCTTTGATGGGATAAACACCGATGTAGGAATTAGCGTAGCCGGCTTCTTCAATCGCTTTTCGAAACGCGGTGTTCAGTTCCACAACACGCGTTCGAAGAAGATCCTGAAAACGAATCAGGAGTGGAAACTCGATTTTCTGCAGCCTCAAATCCTGGACAACCTTGAACACGTCAATGCCGATGGGATCACCCTGTATCGGCCGGACGGCAAGATGCCCTTCCTCGTTGACGTAGAAATACGACTCGCCCCAGAGTTTTACACGGTAAAGATTCTCGGCATCTTCAACCGTCCACACTTCCTCTTTGGTCATTTCCTTTGTCATAGAAATATTGCAGCGTAGAGCAAAAAGAACAGAGCCGCAATAGCATATTTGCGGATAGAATCACTCGCCATGAAAGCCGAAAAACCACAATCGACTGCTGCAGGTGCGCGCACTCTTCTCGACATGAATTTTTATCAGTGGACCGTGTTGTTCGCAGCATGGCTTGGATGGGGATTCGATATTTTTGATGGTCTGTTGTTCAATTACGTCGCGCCGAATTGCGTGCCGACACTGCTCGGTTTGAAGATCGGATCACCTGAAGCAACTGCGGCATATCTGAAGTACAACGGCTACGTGACGTCGGTGTTGTTGGTGGGATGGGCTCTCGGCGGAATTATTTTCGGGCGCATCTGCGATCGTATCGGCCGGACAAAAACATTGATGCTCACGATGGCGATGTATGCTTTCGGCACCGCGTTGTGCGCGATCGCCCCGAATATGGCGCTGCTGATCGTGTTTCGCGCGATCGCAAGTCTCGGCATCGGAGGAGAATGGGCCGCAGGGGCCTCGATGGTCGCCGAAGTCGTTCCTGAAAGAAGACGCGTGGAAGCCGGCGCAATCCTCTACACCTCCGCGCCGATGGGGCTCTTTCTGGCGACGTATGTCGCAACGTATGTGCAGGGCGTCGCTCTTCCCGGGCGGCCTGAACTCGCCTGGCGTTACGTTTTTCTGTTTGGACTCATTCCGGCCGCAGTGGCATTCGTCGTTCGATTCTTCATCAAGGAACCTGAACGCTGGAAGAAAGTCGCCGCCGGCTCCGAAGCGAAACTTAGCGAATTGTTCTCTCCCGAACTTCGCACAATTACGCTAAGCGGCCTCGGCATGGCGCTGGTGGCCCTGGTCACGTGGTGGAGTTCGAACGCATTCATCGTCCCCATCGTCACGGGTCTTGCAAACACCGAAGCTCAGGCACAACACTTATCGGGCGCTGCACTCCAGAAGTTCATTCAGGGATGGAATAAGTTCGGCACGAATCTGTTCAATCTCGGAGGGCTGATCGGAACGCTGGTGACGATCCCGTTCGCCAAGCATGTTGGCCGAAAGCCCATGTACTTCATTTACTATTTCCTTTCAGGAATCGCGGTCATGGCGACGTTCGGTCTTGACCTCCCGCCTTACACGCGCCTCTATGGCTACTTTTTCATCGGCCTGACGGTTTTCGGCGTTTTCGGTTCGTTCACCTACTATCTTCCCGAATTGTTCCCGACACGATTGCGCGCCACAGGCGCCGGCTTCTGTTACAACTCCGGCAGGATCGTCGCGGCCATCGGTCCTTTCGTCGTGGGCCACTACGCTGCCATGGGCGCGGCGGCCTCGATGCAGGCCCTCTTCTGGGTCGGGGCGGTGCCCCTCGCGGGATTGGTGCTGATGCCGTGGGTCATCGAAACTCGTCATCGTGTTTTGGCGGATTAGCAGACAGACACAATCAGGAGGCGCTTGTGAGCAAAAGCACCATCAACAGAACCAACCAGGGTTATGGATGGGTTCCCGATCTGCCGGATGAGCGGGATCATCTTTACGCCGCTCCTTCGGAATATCTGCGCGCCTTGCCCGCCAGAGCGGATTTGCGCCCGCACTGTCCACAGGTCTACGACCAGGGCGATCTCGGCAGTTGCACAGCGAATGCAATCGGCGCGGCAATCGAATTCGAACAAATGAAACAAAGGGTGAAGAGCTTCATACCGTCCCGGCTTTTCATTTACTACAACGAAAGAGTCATCGAAGGAACCGTCGGTTCGGACAGCGGCGCCCAGATCCGTGACGGCATCAAGACGGTCGCAAAGATCGGCGCGCCTCCGGAGAAAGACTGGCCCTACGACATCAGTCAATTCACGAAACGGCCGCCGGCTCCGGCTTACAAAGATGCGGCACTGGATAAAGCGGTCCAGTATCAGCGGGTCGTGCCCAGTCTGAATCAAATGAAAGGGTGCCTGGCGTCCGGATATCCGTTCGTTTTTGGATTTACCGTGTACAGCAGTTTCGAAAGTGACGCCGTCGCTTCAACAGGACACGCGCCCATGCCGAATACTCGCAAGGAACGACAGATGGGCGGACACGCGGTCATGGCCGCCGGCTATGACGATAAGCAACAATGGTTCATCATTCGAAATTCATGGGGTACCGGCTGGGGCATGAAAGGCTACTTCACTCTTCCTTACGCTTATCTAACCGATCCCAATCTCTCTGACGACTTCTGGACCATCCGTCTCGTCGGACCCGGCGCAGCAAAGAAGCGGGCGAAAAAGTAGGGACCTGCAAAACCGCTACGGAGTAAAAGCGTTCGTTCGAATCACGGTTTCTCCCGTTCCCGTCATGGCCTCGGGAGATCGATTGTTGTCTTGACAGATGTATTCGAACAATTCGGTTCCGCGGCTCCATCGAAGCAGGAAGCCGCCTGTCCATGTGGCCGTATAGGCGCCGGGATCGTCGATGGTGATCTCGTATTGCAGCGTATCGAAATTGGGCCGTGAGAATTTTTCGATCAGATGAAGCTTGCCGGTGTGAGGCTCCCCTTCGCGATCGATCCAGAATCTCTCATTGAAGCCGACCGTGTCCACAACCAGGGCGTCCTGTTCCCAGTGACCGATGGAATGGCCGTAATAGCTCGGCTCAAGATCTTTCGGATGCGGACGTCCGTCGGTATAGATGATGCGCACGGTGTGCGGACCGCCGATGTCGAAAATGAAAACGCGCTGCAGCTCCGGCATATCGAGGATCTCCACGCCGTAAGGGGTAATGAATTGGCGTGCTCCTCCGGAGATCTTGCATCGGGTGTGGGGCTCATCGCTCTCGGTTGCCGCCTCACGCGCGGCGTGCAACGCCCGCGCCCAGGGCTGGAACGGAACATCTTCCACCTTGATGTTGTTCGGGAGGTGCGTGGTCGCGCCCGCGCGATTCACGCTGTTGGGATTTACGGAAACCTGAACAATTCCCGCCGGAGCCCACAAACCTGTTTCGCCCGGAGGCGCGCCAAGGTTTAACTTTCCATCCGGCCAGCGCGGCGTCGGACGCGAAGGCGCCGCCGGCGCTCCACGTTGGCCTCCGGCTCCACCACGCTGGCCCCCGCCGGCTCCCTGCGGGGGGTTTTGGGACATCGCCAGAGTCGCGGACAGAATCAAAGTCATTAACGGAAAGGCAACGTGTTTTTTCACTTCTTAAGAATCCCACCTCATTCCGATTTTGAAAACATCCGAGTTGACCAGATTATATATGTATCGGGAATTCAGCCGTCAGTGAAACACAAATCGCAGCGAAAGCGTCTCGTGTTTTCGCCCCTTGACATTTGATCTACAGCGCGAATATATTCGCTGTGCGCGAAAAACTTCGCCATATCGAAAGCGGACGGCAAACGATGACAAAACGCAAACGGATTCATCTCACCCGGCGCGAAAGCCAGATCATGGAAATCCTGTATCGCCGCCACCGCGCAACCGTCGAAGACATTCGAACGGACCTTCCGGATGCATCGAGCCCTTCCAGTATTCGAAAGCTCCTCGAAATCATGATTGAACGCGGGCTGCTCGCCCGCGAATACGACGGGCCCCGTTTCGTCTATTTCCCTTCGACGAAACCCGATGAGGCCGGCCGGTCGGCGCTTAAAGATCTGGTTCGCACTTTCTTCGACAACTCGCCGGGTTCCGCAATCGCAGCCCTGCTCGACACCACACCGAATTCCGCGCTTTCCGACGCCGAGTACAAGCGGCTCAGCGCCCTGCTGAAACGGTCGCGGGATTCAGGAGAAAAGCGATGACACTCGTATCGATCCTTTTAAAGGCCTCGATTCTGGTGACCGTGACGGCGCTCATTGATGCCCTGATCGGCAAACGGCTGTCTGCTGCCGCGCGGCACTTCATGTGGACGCTGGCCGCCGCCGGCCTCCTCCTCCTGCTGCCTGCGCTGTCATTCGTGCTTCCCGCATGGACAGCCTTTACGGCTCCTGTCCCGGACTTTCGACTTCCAACCAGGACCTTGCAGGACGCGTCTGTCGTCTCGCCCGACCCGAGTCAAAGCGTCATAACTCCGGAAAAAGCGATTGAAACGCAGGGGACGCCGCGACCGGCAGCGCCGGCCCGGTGGCCCGGGGTGATCTCCGTTTTTTATGGAGCAGTAGTGTTCTTACTCCTGGTCCGCTTGATTCTCGAACACGCATCGACGCAGCGGCTCCGGCGGCGCGCGACAGAAATAAGCGATGCGGAATGGACTCGTTTGTTGAGCGAGTGCGCGGAAGCGATGCAGATTTCACAAACCGTGCGATTGTTGCGAAGCCGCGAAGAAACGATGCCGATGGCAATCGGAATCCGGCAACGGGCCATTCTGGTTCCAGCCGTCGCGGATATGTGGACCGAAGATCGGCGGCGCGCCGTACTTCGCCACGAAATGGCCCATCTCGTCAGACATGACTGCCTGACTCAGATGTTGGCGTCGCTGGCTTGCTCGCTTTATTGGATTCATCCCGGAGTCTGGTGGATGGAGCGCCGCCTTCGAATCGAGCGCGAACTCGCATGCGATGATCGCGTGCTCTCATCAGGTACCAACGGAAGCGAGTATGCCGGCCATCTCCTGGAATTAGCGTATTCTCTGCGAAGCGGCAAAGCGCCCGCACTCGCCGTGTGCATGACCGGCTCAGGACAACTTGAAAACCGCATGCGCGCGTTGCTTGATGCCGCTCGCAACCGTGCCATTCCCGCGCTGCGCAGTCACATTGCGGGTTTGACCATTCTGGCCGCGCTTCTCATTCCTCTCGCAGCAGTAACAATTTCCGTTCGGCGCGTATCCTCATCCGAGCTGACCCGAATTCCGCTCGGACAGTCGCTGCTTTCCAAAGTCACGCGCGCGGCCTTGCGCATTCCGGATCCCAACACTCCCGGAACATGGGAAGTTCACTCGACGGATCGTCCTCGTATCGTCCAGGTCCACCTTCGTGAAGGGGACAGTTCCTATTCCAGGACGATCGATCTCGACAAGATAGCCGGCCTGCCCGCCGGTTTCCCCGGTGTTGACGGCCCCGTACAGTTCAACGTCACTCGCGATGCCGGAACATTTTCGGTTGAAGGCATCACCCGCCGCGGCGTTGGCGCAGGAACCTACGCGTTTACTCCGAACGAGACATTTGCTGCCGGGTTGGCGCGCCGTGGCTTCGAGCGTCCGTCACCGGGCGAACTACGCGTGCTTGCGAGGGCCGATGTCGGATTCGCATATCTCGATGAGCTTGCGGCTCAGCATTACTCGTCCGTCCATCTTGCGGATCTCGTCAACGCGGCGTATCACGGAATCACTCTTTCCTATTTGCAGGGAATGAAACGGCTGGGATATCACGTGGACAGTCTCGATTCGCTGATCGACCTTGCCGGCAAGGGCATCTCACCCGACTTCATTGAGGAACTCACCAGTGAGGGCTTGCGCGGCCTCGCGCTCTCTGATTTCGTTCGTGCCCGAAATTCCGGAGTGGACGTCCACTTCGTTCGCGATCTGAGGAATCTGGGCTATCCGAATCTCTCCCTGGACACACTGATTCAGCTCCGTCAGCACGGCGTTGATCCCGATTACGCTCGCGAACTCGCCGCGATTGGCTATGACAACCTTTCACTCGAGACGCTTATTCAACTGCGGAACCATGGTGTGGATCCGGATTTTGCACGCCAACTCACAACATTGGGATACGCCAGACTGACGCTCGATTCGCTGATCGAATTGCGCAATCACGGCGTCGATCCGGTGTACATCAAGGAAATGAAAAGCCTCGGCTATACGCAGCTTCCGCTTTACGATTTTGTGCGCATGCGAAATTCGGGCATCTCGCAGGAACAGGTCCGGGACGCGAACGCTCGCGCCCGCACGCGTCTTTCCGTCGACGACCTGGTGGCTCTGGCTTCCCGCGGCTGGCGATAAACCCTTCGTGGGAACGCCCACCACCTATCCCATCATCGCTTTGCCGTCTTCGGCCTTAGAGGTATACTCCGCTATCAATAAATGAGTACACGCTCTCTCGCCTTCATCCTTTGTGGTCTTATCTTTACGTGGACTGCGGCGCGCGCATCCTCACGCCAGGCGCCGGCTGCCGATTATCGCGGTGTCGTGAATCAATACTGTGTCTCCTGTCACAATCAGCGAGCGAAAACGGGCGGGCTCACGCTGGAATCGCTTGATCTGAGTAACGTCGGACACGATGCGGAAGTCTGGGAAAAAGTTGTGCGGAAACTTCGCTCCGGCATGATGCCGCCTCAGGGATCGCCGCACCCGGATGATGCGACGCGAAGCTCCATGGTTTCCTGGCTCACGACAGAACTGGATCGCGCATCCACAGCCAATCCGAATCCCGGCAAACCCCTGTTATCGCGCCTGAACCGGACGCAATACGCCAATGTGATTCGAGATCTGCTCGGTCTCGAAGTCGATCCTTCCGTGTTGTTGCCGCCGGATGATGCCGCGTACGGATTCGACAATATCGGCGATGTACTGGGCGTCTCACCCGTTTTGCTCGAACGTTACATGGATGCGGCCGGTAAAGTCAGCGCTCTGGCCGTCGGGGATCCGGATATCGGACCGGCCAGCGACACGTTCCGCATTCGTCAGGATGCATCGCAGGATATTCACCTCGAAGGAATGCCCATCGGCACCGTCGGAGGAATCCTGGCAAATGTGACCGCGCCCCTCGACGGCGAATATCTACTCACCGTTCGCATGTTCCGCACAAATCTCGGAGTAACTCGCGGTCTCGAATACGAGCACCAGATCGAATACGCGGTCGATGGCCACCGCGTCCACGTTTTCAGCATGGGCGGTGAGGCCGATTTCAAAGCGAATCTGGTGAACATGACACGGCTGGGCGATGAAATCGACGAACGCGGACGGGTTCGCGTTCCGTTGAAAGCGGGCCCGCACGTCATCACCGCGGCATTTCTCGAACGCAGCGCGGCTTCAAATCCGACGCGCCTGCAGCCCTTCATTCGAAGTTCCACGGATACACGAGACACATCCGGACATCCGCACTTTGAGATGTTCACCGTTACCGGTCCGTTCAACGCAACGGGCCCCGGCGATACTCCCAGCCGCCGCCGCATCTTTACGTGCCGGCCCATGAACGCTCCCGAGGAAGAACCGTGCGCGCGGAAAATTATCACGACGCTGGCGAGGCGCGCCTATCGTGGCGATCTCACCGCTAACGACATTCAGCGGCTGATGGGCTTCTATCAATCCGGGCGGCACTCGGGAAACTTTGAACGCGGAATCCAGTCGGCGCTTCAACGCATTCTTGCAAGTCCGAAACTTGTTTTTCATATTGAATCGGAACCGCCGGGTATCGCACCAGGAGCAACATATCGGATCAGCGATTTCGAACTCGCGTCGCGTTTGTCGTTCTTCCTTTGGAGTACCATTCCGGATGATGAACTGCTTCAAGCCGCGAGCAAGGGAGCGCTTCACACTCCTGCTTTGCTGGAACAGCAGGTCCACCGCATGCTTTCGGACAAAAAAGCGGATGCGCTGGCGGCGAACTTCGGCGCTCAATGGCTTTACTTGCGGAATCTGAAAAACATGCAGCCGAATTCGGAGGAGTTCCCCGACTTCGACGACAATCTGCGTCAGGCATTCGAGCAGGAAGCGTTGATGTTCTTCCAGAGCGTCGTCGATGAAGATCGAAACGTGCTGGACCTCATGACGGCCGATTACACATTCCTCAATGAACGGCTCGCCCGGCATTATCGAATTCCGAATATCTACGGCAGCCGGTTCCGGCGCGTCACCCTGACCGACGATGCGCGCAAAGGCTTACTCGGCAAAGGCGCGGTGTTGATGGTGACATCGCATGTGGATCGCACGTCACCTGTCGTCCGCGGCAAGTGGGTCCTCGAAAACCTGATGGGCGCGCCGCCGCCGCCGCCGATTGCGAATGTACCGCCATTGAATGAGAATGCGCAGCGCGAAGGCCGGGTTCTCTCCATGAGAGAACGCATGGCGGAACATCGTTCGAATCCCGTCTGCGCGAACTGTCATAAGTTAATGGACCCGATCGGTCTTTCTATGGAAAACTTCGATGCGATCGGCGCCTGGCGCGCGCGCGACGGCAGCACAGTTACCGCGCTGGGTCCGCCCATTGACGCATCGGGCGAGTTGCTTGACGGAACGAAGATCGATGGAGTCGTAGCGTTGCGAAAAGCTTTGACGCGGCAGCCGGATGTCTTCGCTTCCACTGTTACGGAAAAATTGATGATATTCGCTCTCGGCCGCGGACTCGGTTATTACGACATGCCCGCAGTTCGGTCCATCGTCCGAGACTCGGCGAAACAGAACTATCGATTTTCGTCGTTGATTCTGGGAATTGTAAAAAGCGCTCCGTTTCAAAAGAGAATGAAACCGGGCCTGGAATCCAATTAGCAGGAGTCAAAACCGTATGTTTACGATGAAGAAACATATTTCCCGCCGGGCCGTGTTGCGAGGCATCGGCGCCACGGTAACGCTGCCTTTCCTCGAAGCGATGGTGCCTGCGCTCACGCCTGTCGCGCAAACAGCGGCGAGTCCGTTGCTGCGTTTCGGTGTCGTGTTCGTGCCGCTCGGAGAACGGCCGGGCTATTGGACTCCCGCCAGGGCGGGCTCCGGCTTTGAGTTCACGACCATCCTCAAGCCTGTCGAGCCGTTCCGCAACTGGATCACGATTGTTTCCGAGTTGTGCAATCCGCTCGATGGCCACGCCGTGAGCGTCGCGGCATGGCTCAGCGGAACGATTCCCTTCCGGACAATCGCGGAGAATGTGAAGGCGGGAATCACGATCGACCAGGTCATTGCGAACAAGATCGGCCAGGACACTCCGTTCCCATCGCTCGAACTGGCGACCGAAGACTTCACGGGATGGATCGGAGGCTGCGACACGGCTTATAGCTGCGCTTACATGAATACGATTTCATGGAAGAATGCGACGACTCCGCTTCCCATGGAAATCAATCCACGCGTTCTCTTCGAACGCATGTTCGGCCGGCCTGGCACGCAGGCCCAGCGGCTCGAACGCATGCAGGAAAACCGCAGCATTCTCGACTCCGTTCGTGACGATGTCGCCGACCTCGAGAAAAAACTCGGCACGAAAGATCGAGCGCGTTTGAACGACTATCTCGACAACGTACGTGAAATCGAACAACGCATTCAAAAAACGGAGAAACAGGCGGCAAGCAAAGTTGTGGTGCCGGACGCTCCCATCGGGATCCCGGAATCCTTCGATGAGCACGCCGCGCTGATGTACGACCTGATGGCGGTAGCGTACGAATCCAACATCACGCGCGTCATCTCTTACATGAAGTCGCGCGATGCCAGCCAGCGGGTCTATCCCAATATCGGTGTGATGGAACCGCATCACGCGATGTCGCACCATGGAAACAATACGGAAAAACTCGCCGGCCTGGTGAAGGTCAATACGTATCACATGACGTTATTCGCGAAGTTCCTCGAGAAACTGAAGAACACACCGGACGGCGACGGCTCGCTGCTGGATCACTCCCTGATTCTGTACGGCAGCGGCATGAGCGAAAGCGATACCCATTCCCGTTTGAATCTCCCCACCATGCTCGCCGGTGGAGCCGCCGGCCGCATGAAAGGCAATCGGCATATTCAGGCGGCAAAGGAAACTCCAATCGCCAACATGCTGATCTCTCTCGGCAACAAGTTTGATTGCGATCTCGAGAAGTTCGGGATCAGCACCGGCACCGTGGAGCTCTGATCTCATGCGCCGTTTCTTCGTGCTTTTGGGTTCTCTGTGCTTTTGCGTCTTCCTGTTGACGGTATCCGGCGCGGCGCCTCTCACTCTGATCGATGCCGTCAAGGCCGGCGACTCGCAGGCCGTACGCTCCCTTCTGAAACAACGCTCCAACGTGAATGCCGTTGAAGCCGACGGCATGACCGCGCTTCATTGGGCCGCGCGTTCGAATGATCTGGAAACGGTCCAACTCCTTCTTCGATCCGGCGCGAACGCCAAAGCGGCCAATCGTTACGGCGTGACTCCGCTTGCGCTGGCTGCAGCAAATGGAAACGCGCCCATGATCGAAGCACTGATCAAAGCAGGCGCGGATCCCAACGCGGCGTTACCCGAAGGAGAAACGGTCCTGATGACCGCTGCACGCACCGGCAACGCCGACGCTGTGAAGGCTCTGATCGCTCATGGCGCGAATGTCAACGCAAAGGAGAACTGGCAGGATCAGACGGCCTTGATGTTCGCAGCATCGGAAAACAACGCCGGAGCCGTCAAAGCCCTCGTTCAGGCCGGCGCCGACATGAACGTGCATTCGAAGGTCTGGAACTTTCCGGAATACAAATACGAAACCAACGGCATGGCCGTATTCCAGCTTCCACGCGGAGGCTGGACGGCCCTGATGTTCGCAGCGCGACAGAACGCCGTGGACGCGGCGGCGATGCTTGCCGATTTGAAAGCGGATCTGAATGCCGTCGATCCTGATGGCACGACAGCATTGCAGCTCGCCGTTCTGAATGTTCACTACGATCTCGCATCGATGCTGCTGAAAAAAGGCGCCGATCCCAACGTGCCCGATAATTCCGGAATGACGGCCCTCTACGCAACCGTTGACATGCGGTCACCGGCCGGCATGATGACGCGGCCGAATCCGAAACTCACCGATGAGATCGATGCGGGAGAGATGGTCAAAATCTTTCTGGCAAACGGAGCAAATCCAAATCTTCGGCTGAAAAAACCCATCATCGGACGTCACAACAATCTGGTGGGAGACACGTCGCTCGGTGAAGGCACAACACCACTGATGCGCGCCGCCAAGACCAACGATCTGGCGGTCATGCGCGCCTTGCTCGACGGTGGCGCGGATGCAACGCTCACTCTCAAAGATCGAACGACAGCGGCGATGGTCGCCACATCACTCGATGCCATCAAACTTCTGGTCGAGCACGGTGTGGATGTGGACGCGTTCAATACCAACGGCCAGACCATTCTTCACAACGCTGCCGGCCGCGGCGCGAACGCCGTCATCCGTTACGCTGCTGAACAGGGCGCCCGGCTCGATAAAAAAGATAAGCAAGGCCGCACTCCGCTGGACATCGCCCAGGGCGGAGGCGGTGGTGGCCGCGGGGGCCGTGGCGCCGGCGGCGGACGTGGCAATCAGGCGACGGCCGACTTGATTCGCGAGTTGATGTCCAAGAGCGAAAGTAAGTGAAAGACCTCTCTCTGTGCCTTCGTGTCCTTTGTGTTCTTGGTATTCTCACGTCCCTTCCTCTCGAGGCACAACAACCCCGAAAAATCTGGGACGGCGTCTTTACTGCCGAACAATCGCGCCGCGGCAAAGCCGAATTCGATCAAACCTGCTCCCGGTGCCATAACCTGGCACTCATCGGCTCGGAACGTGGCCCTGCTATTAAAGGCGCGGCTTTTCTCTCACATTGGGATAAAGGTTCCCTTGCCGATCTCTTCATCAAGATTCGCGACACAATGCCGGAAGGCGGACCGGGCACGCTCAGCGAAGACATCAAGATCGACATCCTTTCTTATGTCCTCCAGCAAAACGGTTTTCCGGCCGGATCGATCGAACTGAAGAAGGACACGTCCTATCTTGAAGACATCCGCCTTGCGAAAAAAGGAATCTGGGATGGGGTCTTCACGCCGGCTCAGGCCGATCGCGGAAAAGCCGCGCTCTCTCAGAATGGTTGCAATGGCTGCCACGGCGCCGAACTTGCCGGCGATCGTGGACCGTCTTTGAAAGGCGATCGATTCATCACCGCGTGGGAGAACGGCAGCATCGGCAAACTCTTCACCAAAATTCGAGAGACCATGCCGCCGCTCAATGCCGAACAGGTTGCGCCAAAAACAAAAGTCGACATCATTGCATATTTGTTATCGGTGAATGGATTTCCAGCCGGCTCCGCCGAACTCCCTCTCGATGCCGCGGCACTCGATGACCTCCAGATTGTCCCAAAAAGCACCGGGCCCGCGACAGTGCCGAATTTCACGCTGGTGGAGGTGTCCGGCTGCCTGACTCAAAGCTCGAATGGCCGCTGGCTGCTGACAAATTCGACGGAACCCATGGTGACGAAGGAGGAATCTTCCAGTCCCTCGGCTTTGAAGGAAGCGGCCGGCAAACCTCCCGGCGCTCAAACCTTTGAACTGGTCAGCGTCAGTCCGTCGTTCAAAGCCGAATCCCACAAAGGCCATCGCATGAATGCCCACGGCCTTCTTTATCGCGAGCCCACTCGCTCTGAGCTTAATCTGACTTCGCTGGAGATGATCGCTTCCGCCTGCGGGAAGTGAGTTAGGAACGGCACAAGACTATCGAAGTTTTAGGCGTTCCACGGCAATTCCCAACTGCCGGGAATCCGAACTGACTCCAAGACTTTTTGGAGATTGAGCGTCGGGGGCTTGAATTTGGAGGACGTTGTTACTTGAAAGGATACCCGGCGGCAGAGGGATTGAATAATCCATCGGGGCGGAATCGCGGAGAATCAGATCTGCGATGGGCCGGCCGTTCAGCGCGATCGATATGCGTTGCTGGTTCAGGCGTCCGGGATTGAGAAACGGCCGCATTCTGAGCTCGAGTGTGCCGGCAGTGAGGTTATCAAGGGCAAACAGGATTTCGGATCTCGTATTGTCCGTCCAGCGAAATTGCGGCTCCGGGCCGCTCCACCCGTCTCCCAGGAACGGTTGAACGTTCAGATTCGTAAAATCGATTCCCTCGGCGGCCTGGTAACGCGGATACATTTCCGCGGCCTGAAGTTCCATAGGCATTGGCGGCGCGTCCGCGTGCTTCCCGAGTCCTAACAAGTCTCCGTGCGCAATCTCGCGAAAACCGTTGTATGCGATCAGCCTGTACCCGAAATGGTTGGGATGCCAATGGTCATACAACACGTAGCGGCTAAGCATGCCCTTCTTTACAATCGCGTCGAACGGAATGTCGTTGCGGACTAACGGAATGTTCTCTTCAGACGCCAGGGAAACAAATGGACCGCTGCCGAGATAGGTTGGGTTGATATGGTAGGTCATCAACAGAACTCGAACATGATGCACTTTCGCTTCATCGATGACGTGTTTGAGGTCATGTCTCCACAAATCGACGAAAGCCGGACGGTTGGACTGCGCGAAAGAATAGACCCAATCTGACGGAGGATATCGAACGAGCTCAGGGTGACCCAGGACTGTGAGTCTCTCGCGTTCCTGCAGGCTCTCGCGATTGAACGCGGCGTGATAACCGTACCGCAGCACTTTGAAGAGCCTCAGACTGTCGAGGGCAATCAACGCCTCCACTTTCCAGGCGCCGGCACTGGAAACACCAACGAATTTTCCGATGTGACTTTCCGCCAGCGACCATTCGTTGTTGTAACCCATCATTGCCACAAGCAGTTTCGGTCGATACAGACGGATGTAGTCATCGATCCTGTTCGATACCTGCGATGAGTTCTGGCCGACGTGCGCGGGAACGATTACGCGGATCCGCTGGTCGTGGTAGTAGTCTCGGAGCATCGTCTCCATCTGCTTCGGGTAGGAGTCCTTCCAGTCAACCCACAAACCCGCCGTCGACGATTCACCCAGGCAAAGAATATTGATACTGTCGGCATCGCCGAATGCCGCTTGAAACTGACGCTTATAGAAGCTCTGAAGATAGAAGTAGCCGAAGACGCGCAGGCTGGATTCAACAACGATTAGAAAGACGGTGAGGAACAGAAGGATCCGGACGAATCTCTTCGTGACGATACGGCCCAACATACCTCCTTCGGGGCCAGATTCTAGCAGGCGGAAGTCACGAAACTGAAGGTGAACCCGAGCCAGCCGCATCGACAACTTGTCCCGGCTGACGCCCAGGGTATAGCCCTTCACGGCACGAATCGAATCGCGACGTCGCGTTCGGCGGCGCGTCCGTGATCATCGATGATTCGAATCAGATGGGCGCCATCACGGCCGGGATGCCATGCCATGGCGCCGTTCGCGGCAGACCATTTGCCGATGAGCGCGCTTCCGTCGAACCAGAAGACATTCTGCACATCGGCTGCAACACTGGCTTCTAACGCGATGGTTTCGTTTCCGGAGTGGTGCAGCGTGTAGGAAACATTGCGAAGCGGGGCAGCAATGCGCGGGATATCGGAGGCGTCTGCCGTAGCGCAATTCGGCATTGCGGGCGGAACGCGGCGCGGCATACCGGCTTGACGGAAAAGTTTCAGCATGTCGGAAGACCAGAATTCAAAAATCTCGAAACGCGTACCATTTGCGTCATATGGCGGGCAGGCTGGATGGCCCGTTTGAATATCGATCGCGACCGCGCGATGAAGTTGACTAACGCGAATCGGAGACTTTCCAGGGATGTACCAGGTTTCAGCCGTCCGTGGACAATACGCATTCGGCAAATCGCCGCTTTCCGCGCAGACAACGACCTTGCTCACGCCGCGCGGAGGCGAGAGCGGCAGGATCATTTCATCCGGCTTTGCGATGTTCACTGCATCGGCTATTCGAAAGAACAAAGGCGCCGCGGCATCGACACCCACAAAGCTCGGATTGCCTCCACCTTCAAAGTTGCCGATCCACACGACAAGTACGTAGGGTCCGATCAACCCGGCAGACCATGCATCACGAAATCCCCATGACGTTCCGGTCTTCCATGCAACCGGCCAACGACCCCGAACGGGCACGATGCCTTCATCGTCGGGACGCGGATTCCGTTGCAGCATATCGACCGTGATGAATGATGCCTCAGGACTCAGCAGCCGTACTCCTTCGCCTGACGGAGTTGTCTGCTCGACTCTTAGCGGACGCAACACACCTTCATTAGCCAGCATTGCGTAAAGGCTGCCGAGTTCTTCCATTGTGACTTCACCGCCGCCCAGGGCCAGCGCCAGTCCATAAAACGACTCCGGCTTCATCCGGCTGATGCCTGCGCTTTGAAGGAATTGATATAGGCCTGGCTGCCGGAGCTGCGTCGATACCCAGACCGCTGGAATGTTGCGGCTGCGGATCAATGCTTCCTCAGCGCTGATCGGACCGAAGAACTTTCCATCAAAGTTTTCAGGCGTGAAGGGACCAAATGCCGTTGGCGCATCGCGCAACATGGTGCGGGGATGCAGAACTCCCTGATCGAGAGCGAGAGCATAAACAAACGGCTTCAGCGTCGAACCCGGCGAACGTTTCGCGAGAACGCCGTTAACCTGCCCATCGATGCCTTCATTCCAGTAATCCGCCGAGCCGACCCATGCTTTGACCGACATGTCTCGAGCATCAATCAAAAGAGAAGCCGCATTGCGGATGCCGCGTTCTCCATATTGACTCAGATATCGCTGGATCTGTTTTTCGAGAAGCCGCTGCAGACTGCTGTCGAGCGTTGTATCGATTCGCCGCGAACGTTGAGTTCGTCCATTGAGGAGCGCATCGACGAAGTGGGGCGCATTTTGCTGCAGCACAAAACGAGGATGGATGGCGGCGGCGATGGGCAGCTCAAGCTGGCGCCGATCGGCATCGCTCACATTTCGCCTGCGCATCCAGTGCGCCGCCAATTGCGATCGTGCCGCAAGCAGCCGGTCTTCGGAATCGGGCCTTCCTGCGCGTGATGAGGGATACTGCGGAATCACTGCAAGCGTCATGCACTCACCTAAAGTGAGATTCTGAGGCGGCGTGCCGAAATAAATCCGGCTGGCGGCGCCCGCGCCCGCAATATTTCCCCCGAATGGGACGACATTAAGATAGACCTCGAGTATGTCGTGTTTCGAGTATCGCGCCTCGAGCCACATCGACCATCCTATCTGCCACAGCTTGCCCGATGGCGTCCTCGTGTTCAGGTGATAAAGCATTCGCGTCAACTGCATGGTCACTGTCGAGGCTCCCAGACGGCGATGTCCCCGCCAGGTATTGATTCCGGCGCGAATCAATGCGACGGGATTCACACCGGGATGCCAGTAGAACCACTGGTCCTCTTTCAGCAGGAATGCCTGCGCCAGTTCCGGCGGCATCTGTTCCATTGGAGTCCACAGCCGGTATTGGCCGTCGGATGCAAGCGTGACGCGAAGAAGATCGCCGTCGGAAGACCACACCGCTGTGGACCACGGAACACGGTCAGCGAGTGAAGCGTGAGGCCACACGCGAAGCAGAATCAAACCGAGAATGACCACGGCGAACGGAGAAGCGCGCTTTAATATTCGAATCCGCGCGCTCATTTCACAATCTCCAACCGGCTTGCCAAACCGCGGCCGGCAATACTGCGGTCGTATAAGCCTTCCGCAAAAGCCGGAGCGGCCTGGAAAATCCCGGCATTCGTCGCTCGAACGCGGTACACAAACGTGGAGGCGTCCTTCGTAACATCGCCATATAAGACGAGCCGGTCATCGCGCACATCGATGTGGTAAGGCGCCCATGTGGATTTATCCGGCAAACCGATGGGCAACGCTGAAAAACGGGACCGGCGTGAATTGCGAAATGCCGGATCGGTTCGGGCCGCGCTGGTGTCAGCCGGTGGCTGTAATTCCAGTACAGGTTCCGTTCCTCCCGGCAGCAGGTCCACAACGGCGACCTGTTGAAGCTGATCCCGTTTTGTCGCTCGAAGCCGCAAACGAATTAGAAACTCGTCGCCGACTTTCGGGCGTACAAGGGCATTTCCTTTCATGTCGAGAAACTCTCGAATGATCTCGATGCCTTGATTGATTTCGGCCGCCGGAGGATTTCGATCAAACCCGGATTCGTTCATCGCGTAATAGGCAAAACTCGGTCCATCTTTTGAAAACTGCACCTTCGCCGCGTTCTCGGAGATATTGACCTTTGGCATCGTCCCGGCAGGCAGCGGGATCGCGCGTTCACGTCCATCCTTTCCGATTTCGCTGATACCGGCCTTGTTTGTTACGGCAGAAGCTTTGGCATAAGCATCGAGGGCAAGAAGGGCATACGCGGCAGTCAGGGAATTCGCGTTGTTTCCGCTGACGGATTTGCCGATGGTTTCAAGCCCAACGGGAGGCGTCGTGCCGAGGCGGTTGGAAAAATGTTTCGCGAGCAGATACAGCAATTGCGAGTCGTGTACAACCGCGTCGTAGTAGACTTCTCCACCCCAGTCTTTCCTTTGCGGCGACCACGGCACATTTTTCACAATGCGATCCGCTTCATCGTTGCGCTGCATGAGCCGGTAGGTTGATGCGAGATATGCCGCCGCGAGATCCGTGCCCCAGGTCTGCGCATAGCGCCGCGACAATTCCTGCTCCACATTCGAGAGCGCCACTGTTGGCTTGATTCCCTGCCGCGCGAGCAAATATACCGCGTATGCCCGCAGGCGCCCATCCGGCAGGCTCGATGCCGGCGTTGTTGCAAATCTTGCGAGCCAGTCGTTCAGACTTGCCAGCATTTCAGCCGGGATTTGCTGACCGCGCTCTTTTGCTTCGATTAGAAAATGCGCGCCATAAACCGTCGCAAACTCGGCCGTCTCCGGTGACGATGCCCAAAGGCCAAGACCGCCCTCGTCGTTCTCGCGGCTCATCAAAGCCGAGAACGTTACCGCCAGAGGCTGTGCATCACGGCTCTTCACAGCGCCGAATTCGGGACGAGACGCTATGAGCAGAGCCGCAACACCTTTGCTCACCAGTTGTTCGGTGCATGAATACTGATAGTCATCCAGATAGGCCGTGAGGCCCTGGCCCCATACCAACGGCAAAGTCGAAACGGATGCTTCCACTTTCCGCTGCTCGCTATACATGTCGCGCGTGAGTGGCGCCACCGTCTTCGCTGAGTCCATGCGGCCCAGACTCAACTGCGTGCGGTAAGCAACAGCCGGCCGGACACCGACACTCTCGTCAATGCGCGCTTCTGAAGCATTTCTGCGCGCGACAAATTTCAAATCAGCGGGACCGAGGCGGACATTCGCCTTAAAGCGATATTCCGCGACTCCTTCTTTCTTGGACGCAACCTGCAATTGAACCAGTGTTGATCCCACGGCGGATAATTCCGGACCGGCTTGCGCCTGAACCTGGACGGGATTTGTTCCATCCGTCGTGTTGTTGAAGACGCCGACGGTAACGACGAACTCATCGCCGGGCGTGACCATCACCGGCACATTCGGAGTCAGGATGAAGTCGCCTTTGACGTCCGTTCCTGCTTCAGCAATTCCGATGCGTCGCGCGCCTACCGCGATCGCCACAATTCGAATTCGTCCATTGAAATAGTCCGGCACCGTGTAACGGATGTCGCGCCCGGACGGACCGGCATCGATCAGGCCCGACCAGAATGCAGCCGGCGGCTTGCGTTTTTTGTTGAAAGGATTCAAATGACGCGAATAGCCGCCATCCGCATCGCCGCCCGGGGCTGCAAGCGCGAGGAAACGTCTGAACTCGGGAAGAATCAGATCGAGGATCTGCGTGCTCTCGACTTCGAGCATGCGCTTCTGAAAAAAGTAACCGGGAGGTTCCGGATTCTTGTAGCGCCGGCCCTGCAGGATGCCCTCGTCAACCGCCAGCACCGCAACTCGTGAAGGCTCTGCCGGCGCGATTCGCATGACCATTGTTGCCCCAGGCTTGACCTCACGCGGCGATACAAGACGAACCGATTGCGTTCGCGCATCGAGAACGGCCGAAAATGCGGCGACACCGTAAGACAACGGACTCAGGAATAACTCGTCGGACGAAGGGTCTCTCAGAAACTGAACGGTAACGTACCCATTACCTTCAAAATCCTTCGGAAGCACGACCCGTTGCACTGTACTCGTCGCCGAAGTTTTGAACCATTGATAGTGAAACACGCGCTCGCGCTCGACCGTGATGAGTCCGGCTCCAACATAGGGCGCGCGGATGCTGACTTCGATCGTGTCGCCTCCTGAGTACGCCGGCTTGTCAAGCTGGACTTGCAATTCCGCATTGCGTTCCAGTGAGCGGGACAGATTGGCTTGTCCCGCAACCGTGTACGCAAGCCTGTTGAGTTCAGCGCCCGATGCATTGCGCAAAACGAGAACGAAATCGCCGGGTTCCTGGGTTGGCAGCACGAAGTTGCTTCCGCCGGCTGCAATCTTTACGGACCTGGTGTCTCGAACAATCTCCTTAAGACGGGAAACGTATTTGTATGTCTGGTTGTCCTGCTGCGTCAGCACTGACACGTATTTCCGCTGTACCCACTCCAGGGAAAGTCCGTCGGCAGCAACACTCGAGAGCTGCTGATCGACTGCCAGCCAGCGGGCCTGGCGGGCGCTGGCCCGTCGCACGAAGGTCAGATCACCGTCGGGTTTGACGCCAACCAGATACGATGCATCCGACACGATGGCTCCGTTCTGCGCTGCGACGTTTCGTCCTCCTTCAGCTTCGTAGGCGCGAGCCAGGACACTCAATCGATAAGCGCGTCCCACAAAACGGCGAAGGTCCGGTTTCAATTCGGCGTTGCCCTTGTCGTCCGTGATCGTTGATGTGAGGTCCTCGTGAAACGGCTCGTTCAAAACTTCACCAATCTGAAACCGGTAGTCCGGGTAACGCGTGAACCTCGGCAATACGGGAGTCAGACTCATCTCGCCCGTGACTCTTCGATTGGAAGCGGGCTCGCCGAACAAGTGTGCCGCTGTGACTCTGACCTTCACGTCATCCGGTTTCAGCCAGCCATCGAAGGGTTTGTCAGCCAGGTCGAGACGCACCTTCATTCGGTCGGGCTCGAATTCCTGAACCTTGAAGGAGGTGCTGCCCAGAATCTCCCGCTTTTTCTCGTCTTTCACCAGATAAGCGATAGCCTGATAGGTTCCGGTTGGAGATGCAGGCTGGCTTGTGTAGGTAACTTCGTCGAAGGCGCTCGGAGACAGCTTTACCACGTTACGGCTGACAATGGAGCCGCGGGCATCCGTGATTTCCACATCGAGAGGCAGGCCCGCGATGGATCCTTTCCAGTCCGCGGTTCGCGCAATAAGCCCAAGGTGCGTGGTTTCGCCTGGACGATATATTCCACGATCCGAAAAAAGGTACGCCGACAACTGCTGCGCGGAAGCGGCATTCTCAACGCCGCCTGTATCGAAGCGGGACAGGTCGAGTCTTCGGCCGCGCGATTCAAATGGCATGAACGAAAAATCCGTGTCTTTTTGCGCCACGATCATTAAGGGCGTCCGTTCTCTTTTCAAGTCGACGAATTTTGCGATCTGCGCGTGACCGCCGGCATCCGTTGAGGCAGCAAGCACCGGCAGGCCATTGCGGCCGAGGACTTCGATGCGCGCGCCGTCTACAGGCAATCCATTGCGAATCGACTGCACAAATACATCGCGAGTTCCGTCCTTGGCCTGCTTCACAACAAACCCGAGGTCGGTAATGAGAATCAGGCGCGTATCCTCGATTTGGGGAACGCGGGCCCGTCCATACGCATATCGATTGGAATCGTCTTCGCCGGATTGCGCGGCCGCTGACACAGACCGAATATGCAAAAGAAACAAACCGTGCTTCGATGTCGTTCTGTCCTGAAGATATTGGCTGAGATCGATGCTCTCGTAAGCCGGCTTGCCCGGCTGTTTGCCCGAATACTCCCGGGTCGTTGTGATTCGCTCGACGAGCTTGTCTTCCAAATCCTGGTACAGGTAAGGCCGCGAATACTCCCACATGGTTGGGGCCAGGTGTTGGACCTGATTGGGCAGCAGCCGGCCGATATCGATCTCGACTTTGTCGACATCACGAACAAGAAACCCGACTTTTCTGTCGCCCGACAACGAGAGCAGTGAACCCTGCCCCAGGAACGTCAGTGCCTGACGATAGGGTTCAACCTTAAGGGTCGCCACGTAGGGCTTGCCGGAAATGTAGCCGCCGGTACCCAGCACTCCATCCTTGACGACAACGTAAAGGTAGCGATCGACCGGCGCTCGAAACTTGAAACCGTGAGATGTATCGCCGCCTTCGTCCGAGGCAACGTAGCTGAGATTCATCGGATCCGACTTCGCCACGATATCGTTTCCGATTTGATTCGGATCGTCCCAATGAAAAGGCTCGGGATCGTCCTTGCGCTGATTCGGATGCCGGACAGGCAGAACATAAGCAGTTACTTTCCCAGCGAGCGACTTCTCGGCTACGGGCGAGGAGCTGGTGACCAGAAGGATCTGCTCCGGCTCGTAACGCGCATTGTCCACGAGCGTCATTCGGGCGGCTGAAAAGCGCAGGCTCGAACGGCCGGGAATTGTCACGACCGATTCCAGCTTCTCTCCCGTCGAATTGCCACCGCGTGCGGCGCGAACACCTTTGTCGATTCGGACAGTCATTGCGACGTCATCTCGCGGCATGCCCAGAGCAGCCGAATGAATATGAGCAGCAAGCTTGAACTTGTCGTAAACAAGCGTGAAATTCCTGCTATCGGGTTTGAGTCCAAGGTATTGGGCTTCTTTAGCAGCGGTGAACGATATGCGTGATTCCAGTTCGGAACCATCCACCGGATGCGTGAACTGAACCGTAGCAACAAGTTTCTTAAGGTTGGGATCGCGAGGGTCCTGATAAAACTGGCTATCGCTGATCCGCGCCGCAAACGGTTCGGAACGGAATTTGAAGGTGTAATCCTCGATCTGAGCGCCCGGGGAGAGAAAACCTTTCGTGGAAAGGTTGACCTTGAAGCCGGTATCGATCGGCCAATCGTCACGCGGCGTGAATTGAAGTTCTTTGTCGCTGACCCAGAACCAGGTCCCCGGAATTGAAGGCGACAGCGTAATGCCCGCGGTAACGGGTTTCTCCACCAGCTTCAGCGGCGCGACCGATTCACTGAACAGAACTTTCATCGGCTTGATGACGAGGGATCCGTTGTCCTTATACTCCGTCAACGGCGGCGAGACGACGCTATACGTCACGTAGTGCGGCGTTGGGCGGCTGAGATACCAGATGAGGCCTCCGCCAATTACAGCCAGGGCTATCAGGAACGACGCCAGACGTTTCACGTCGGCTGCCAGATAACGCCACACGGCAACACGCTGACGATCGATCCATGCCGGCCACTGCGGCGCCTCCCATTGCCAGCGGCCGACGACGGGAGACAGTGTTCTCCCCACCAGGCGAACCACCGTTCGCCAACCCTTCTCCAAGAAACTCATGGTCTCCATCCTTCTGTTGTGCGTTGTTTAAAGCGAAGCGAATTGTATTCGATCTGCGATCACGCCAATAGCAATGGAAAGACCAGGTACAAATGAGGACGGAAACGCCGGCAGGAAGGAGTTGTTGGTTATCAAAGCCGGTTCGCGCTTCGAAACCGCGGAAGATTTCCAGTTTTATAGCGGTGCCGGAAGTTCGCTTTCGTGCATGGCCTGTTGTTCGTAGCCGCGCTCTTCGTTGCGCTGGACGAGCGCATAGAGCATGGGCAGGACGATCAGAGTCAGCAACGTTGCCGAGAACAGGCCGCCGATGATGACGACAGCCAGGGGCTTCTGGACTTCAGACCCGATGCCGTGCGACAGAGCCATCGGCAGAAGACCGGTCATCGCAAGGAGAGCCGTCATCAGGACGGTTCTCAAGCGAACCGTTGCGCCGTCAAGGACCGCGCCACGCGCGCTCATTCCCACATCCCGAAGCTCGTTGAAGTAGCTCACCATGACGACGCCGTTCAGAACGGCCTGTCCGAACAGAGCGATAAACCCGATCGCGGCCGACACGCTGAGATGAATGCCGGTAAGGTATAGCGCAAACACGCCGCCGATCATTGCAAATGGAACGTTGGAAAGAATCAGCAGGGCGCTCTTCACGGAGCGGAATGCATTGAATAGAAGAATGAAAATCAGAAACACACTCAGCGGAACGACCACCATCAGCCGCCGCATGGCTCGTTCCTGATTCTCGAATTCCCCTCCCCACGCCGTGAAATATCCCGGCGGCAGGCTTACCAGACGGTCTACCCTCTCGCGCATTTCCTTAACGACGCCGCCCATGTCGCGGCCTCGAATGAAAACGCCGATGGCGGCCACGCGCATTCCGGACTCCCGGCTGATATTCATGCTTCCGCTGCCGACCGAAATCGTGGCGATCTGCTCCAGGGGAATTCTTGAGCCTTCCGGCGTATCGACCAGAATGTTCCTGATCGCGCCCATATCCTGCCGCTGCTCCTCGCGAAGCCGCACAACCACGCCGAATTTCTTTTCGCCTTCCCAGATCTCTGTTGCGACTTTGCCGCCAAGCGTGGTTTCAATCACATCCTGAATATCCTGCACATTCAAGCCATACCGCGCCGCATGCAGCCGGTCAATTTCGATACGAAGGTGCGGAACCTCGCCTCCACGATCCACAAAGGCGCGATCCACACCGGGAACGCCGTTGATGGCCTTCAACACTTCCTGGGCTTTCTGCTTTACCGTTCCCGCTTCTTCTCCAAAAACCTTGATCACGATCTGCCCATCGATCTGCGAAATGCTTTCGAGGACGTTGTCGCGAATCGGCTGCGAAATGCTCGCTTCGATACCGGGAAGGTCATCCATCTTGCTTTCGATCTGGCCGATGAGTTCATCTTTGGTGACCTTGCGTGTCCACTGATCCGGAGGTTTCAGGTCGACATAAAACTCCGCCATATTGATCGGCTTCGGATCCGTTCCGTCCTCCGGCCGGCCCGCCTGAGAAATGACGGATGTCACTTCGGGAAACTCGCGAATGGCGGCGCGAATCTTTGCGCATTGCCTTTCGGCTTCCGTTACTGAAATTCCAGGAGGCATCGTGACATTAACCCAGAGCGTCCCTTCATTGAGTTCGGGAAGGAACTCCGTTCCGAGCCGCGGCACTACGGCGAGTGTGACTGCGAGCAGCAAAACCGCCGTCGTAAGCACGATGACCGGGTGGTTCAAAGCGGCCTTCAATACCGGCTGATAAATGCGCTTGCAGAGTTCAACGAGCTTGTTGTCTTTCTCAGGAAGATTTTTTCTCAGGAGAAAGAAACAGAGGAGAGGAACCAGAGTCAGCGAAAAGATCAAAGACCCGATCAGCGCCGAAACGACGGTGTACGCCATCGGCGCGAAGATCCGCCCTTCGTGACGCTGCAAAGAAAAGATCGGCAGGTGCGCCAGAATGATGATGAGCATCGAAAACAGCGTCGGCCGGCCCACCTGCGATGTAGCTTCAAGAACTGTGGCCTTGATGGAAACATGCGACGCTGCGTCGTGCTCGCGGCGCGAAAGCCGCCGGAAGATGTTTTCGACAACGATCACCGACCCATCCACGATGATCCCGAAGTCCATCGCGCCCAGCGAAAGCAGATTCGCGGGAATGCCTCGTATGGTTAATCCGATGAAAGTCGCCAGCAGCGACAGCGGTATGACAATGGCAACGATGGCAGCGGAACGAAGATTCCCCAGGAAGAGGTAAAGAATGATCGATACGAGAATGGCCCCTTCGAGGAGATTCTTGAAAACCGTGTGCAGCGTCGTATCGATCAGCCAGGTTCTGTCGTAGTACGACTTGATTTCGACGCCTTTCGGCAGCACCGAACTGGTCAGCGATGCAATGCGTTCCTTCAAAGACGTCAAAACTTCGGACGGATTCTCGCCTTTCCGCATCAGAACGATTCCGGTCACGGCTTCGTCATTCTCATCACGCCCGACGAGGCCCTGACGAGGCACGGTACTGATGCTCACATCGGCGATGTCGCGCACAAGAATCGGAGTGCCGTTTTTTTCTGCAACGACGGTGGCTCCGATGTCCGCGCTCGATTGCATCAATCCCAGGCCGCGAATCAGAAACTGCTGGGAACCTAGCTCGATGTAACTGCCGCCGGCATTCGTGTTGCCGCGTGCCATGGCCGACAGGACCTGCTGGATCGGAATGTTGTACGCCTTCATCTTCGGCAGATCGAGATTCACCTGATACTGCTTGATGAAGCCGCCCCGGCTGACGATGTCCGCCACACCGGGAGTGAGCCGCAAGTAGCGCGAAACGATCCAATCCTGAACGGTACGCAGATCGATGGGACTCAGCGTATTGCTGACCAGTTGATACCGATAGAGCTCGCCGACCGGCGTGGACAACGGCGCAAGCTGCGGCTCCACGCCCTGCGGAAGCTCCACGCCCTGTAATCGTTCGAGAACCTGCTGGCGCGAGAAATAGTTGTCGACCTTGTCATCAAACGTGATCGATAAGTATGAAAGACCGAATTGCGTATGCGAGAACATCCGCACGGAATGAGGCAATCCGCTTAACTCGATTTCGAGCGGTATGGTGATCTGCTTCTCGACTTCTTCAGCGGCATGTCCCGGAAAGAGCGTCACCACCGTAACCTGAACGTCTGTTACATCGGGAAACGCTTCAACAGGCAGGGCGCGAAAAGCCACAACGCCGCCGGCGATGAACATCACAGTGAGCATGACGGTGAAGAGCGGCTGATCCAGCGCGAGTGAAACAAATTTCCGCACCATGATTTACGACTCTCCTTTCGCCTGCTCCGCATGAACCAGCAAAACACCGTCAACAACGATCCGGTCGCCGGGATCCAGACCGCTGACTACGCGAAGCCTGTTTCCGGAATCCTGAGTCACCACAATCTCGCGCTGCTCGAACTCGTTCTCACCTGCAGCCACGAAGGCATAGGTCTTTCCGCCGTCGGTCAATATGGCGCTTGCGGGAATCGACAAACCCTGCTGGGACTCCTGAAGGACGATGCGTGCCTGAGCAAACATCTCCGGCTTCAACCGTTGGGCCGAATTGGAAACAAGAAAGCGAACCTTGACGGCGCGTGTATTCGGATCGATGACGTCGTTGATGCGCGCGATGCGGGCGGAAAAGCGCTCATCGGGATACGCATCGGCGGCCACTTCGGCGCGATTGCCGGTGGAGACGAATCGAAGATCGTGCTCGAACACGTCCGCCAACACCCAGACAGTGGAGAGATCCGCAATCGTGATCAGCGGGTTCACATCGGGCTGAACGAACTGACCTTCGGTAACCTTCCGCTCGACAACCGTGCCGGTCAGCGAAGATCGAACCGCGATTTTCGCGGGCTGCGTTGAATGCATGTCGCCATCGGCGATTCCGAGAATGCGAAGAGACTCCTCCGTGCGATGGACTCGCCCCTGCGCTTTGGCCAACTCGCTTTCGGATTGATCCAGAGCCATGCGCGACGATGCTTCATGCTCGAAGAGATCCTTTGTCCGCGCATATGCCTTCTGCGCCAGATCGAGGTCCTTGTGCGCTTCCTGATGTTCCGCCAGAGCGGCCGCCACGTCGCGGCTGTAAATAAAGAAGAGGATGTCGCCCTTCTGCACGTGATCGCCGACTTTGATCTTCAAGTCCTGAACCTGTCCGGGAATGGGCGGAATAACGTTGGCGAGTTCGTCCTCGTTGAATTGCACTTTTCCGGAAGCGGTCAGATACGACGGCATGGCTTCCTGCTTCAATACATCGATTTTGAGAGTTGCCGTCATCTTCGGATCGAGCTTGAACGTTTTGTGAGCCTTCGGGACAGGCTTGGCGTCTGCAGGTGCATCGCTCCTGGCTTTGGTCGAGCCCGAACAACCCGCAAGAAGCAGGATCAGCGGCAGAATGAAACCGATGCCGCGGGTTCCCTTCTCCACGGGTTTGCATTGTTGATTCATTTCGCACCTTCCAGCGGACGGCCGATCGCCTGTTCGATTTGCCACAGGCTGATTTGATAATTGAAGCGCGCCTGGTTGAAAGCGACCGCCGCCTGATTCGCCACACGCTGAGCGTCGAGCAGTTCAAAGAGACTTGTGCCGCCGGATCGATAACTGTAATCCGCGATGCTTCGAAGCCTGTCGACCTGCACCAGGTTGTCGGAACTGTAAAGCGTGACGGATCTCCTTGCGGCCACGTACGATTCGTAAGCCTTCGCAACGTCGGTTCGAACCTGACGCTCGACCTGCTGAACCTGGGCTTCTGCCGCACGTTGTTGCGCCTCGGCCTGCGAAATCTCGGCGAAATGGTTGTTGTAAATAAACAGCGGAATCTGTGTTGTGATGCCGGCCGAATGATCGCTTCCCACTCGCTGATACTCGACTCCTACCGACACATCGCGAATACGCTGCGCCTGAGCGAGCTTCGTCGCCTGAATCGCCGAATTCAGATTGGCGCGCGCCACCTGAAGGTCCGAACGGCTGGCCAGCGCGATGTCGATGAGCTGTTCAACGGCTACCGGAACTTCGCGGTCCGCAAGCGTGCCGCTCAAATCAACAGGCGACGATTGCAGCAATACAGGCAGCGTATCCGCCGTTTGCGAGACGGTCACAACCAAGGGTCCCGCGGTCAAATCCTCCGCCCGGACATTGAGCAAATTGAGAACGTCGCGCGACGATTGGTTGTAAGCCGTCTGCGCATCCAGCAGGGCCTGCTTGTACTGCAACCGGCCGGATCTCACCCGGTATAACTCGACAGGAGCCGAGTCACCCGCATCGACTCGAACTTTGGTTAATTGCTCGGTTCGGTCGTACTGATTGTCGAGTGCCTCGGCAAGCTGCAGGTTTTCGCGCGCGAGGATTGCGGAAGAAAATGCCTGCCGCAACTGAAAGAGCTGAGTCCGAAAAGTATCTTCAATCTGCGCTCTCGCGGCTTCGATGCCGGCTTCCGCCTGTTGAATGCGCAGCTCACGCTTGCCTCCGCGCTCGATGATCTTATTAAACTGGACCGAATAAACTGGATTCGCGCCGGCGTCTCCATTCGTCGCGAAAAGCCGGGGAGCGCTGCCCGGCACCGGGGAAACAAACGGAATCTGCTCGGCGCCAAGCTGAACCACGGGATTCGGCTTGTAGCCGGCAATTCGCCGCAAAGCCTCGGTCGCATCAAGCTGGTATCGATTGGCTGCGATCGCCAGGCTCCGCTGCAACAGCAGTGATTCGGCCTGAGGCAGAGTCAGCCGCGGTGGCCTCGCCGTCTGGGGAGCCGCAAACAAGACGATAGAAAAAAAGCAATTCAATCGCTTCACTGCAAAATCTCCAAAATGAATTTGAAAAAACGGGAATCGGGCGAATAAGCCCGCGGACTACAGTGACAGCGGTGGTGCGCGGCTGCCGTGCGGCTGCATTTCAAGCCGGAACGCAGGCGCGATCAGTAAAGAAGCCGCAAGGAAGCAGAAGAAAAGACGAAACGAGAAAAAGTAAAGAGAGCCAACCTGGAAAGTGTTGTGCTCCTCCAGCATCCTGTCGAGTTGGATGTCGATGCCGGGAGGAGCGACCTGGGGAGCCGCATGAATTCCATCGTCATTCGTTGCATTGATGTTGAGAGCCTGGAGACGGATCAGGTCGTCTTCGGCCGACACACATGGGAAAACGATGAACGCGATGAGAAAAACCGCAGTGCAAAGCTTGATCGTGGACATCGACATTGATGCTGCCTCAAACGCAGCCATGTTACTACGGCTTTTGCATTTTTTTACAAACGATCGCGCAAGAACGGCTGTCAAACTGGCGTTTGAGGAGATACACGAAAATGAAATACAGCCTCCTGCTCGTCTGCGGACTCCTCATCGGAGTTTCCGCCGCGGCCCAATCCAAAACCGATCAGAACAAGACTTCCGACAATGCCCAGCTTGTCGCCGCTGCCGACATCCTGAAGATTGACGCGAAAAAGAAGATTCTCGAGGTCCGGCAGGTTGTCGACTCCACTCCCCCCCCGCGAACACGGCAAGAGGGTAATCGCCGCAACGGGGGTGGCGGTAACGGCGGCGGACAGTATCCCGGAGGCGGAGGTGGTGGCGGAGGACGGCGCCGCGGCGGCGGGGGCGGTGGGGCAGGCGGTGGCGGCGGACGATATCCTGGTGGCGGAGGGGGAGGACGATATCCTGGCGGAGCTTCGTCGAATCAGGCCAAGGAATACAAGGTCTACATCACGAAAGACACCGTGTTCAAATTCGCCAACACCGATATCGAATTCAACGACCTTCACGTCAGCGATCGAATCACGATTTCCGGAACTCCAAAAGGCAGCAAAGGCGACCTCGAAGCCACTTCGATCATCCGGGAGTAAGTTCCGGCTTTCGCGGTGTAATACAGATTAGAGTCTGTAGTACAATGCCGTTATTATGGCTGAAACAGTTCAGGCCCGGCTGGATCGAGAATCGCAAAAGAAATTAAACCGACTGGTTCGACGGCTGGGGTTGAGCCCTTCAGAAGTCGTACGGGAAGGCATTCGGCTCCTTGCCGCATGTCAGACACAGCACCCGCCGGCACGAATCATCGGCGCCGGCAGGTTCGCGTCCGGAAAATCAGACCTGGGATCCAATAAAGCTCATCTGAAAGGATTCGGGCGGTGAAACCAGTCCTTCTGGATACCGGTGTCATCGCCGCCCTGCTCGACCGGAGCGAGAAGAATCACCAGCGTTGCATTCGCGCCGTTGAGAATTTGGCGCAACCGCTGGCGACGTGCGAAGCGGTCATTGCCGAGAGTTGTTACCTGCTCCGAGAAGTGGCTGGCGCGCCGGAAGCCATTCTGGAAAACGTCGAAAGAGGCACTTTTCGGGTGCCGTTTTCGATTCAACGTTCTGCGGTATTCGTACGGCGTTTGATTCGAAAGTATCGTGATCGACCGATTGACCTTGCTGATGCATGCCTCATTCGTCTCGCCGAAGAATTGGATTCGGGCGAAATCCTCACCCTGGATTCCGATTTCACGTTCTATCGCTGGAAGAAAAACAAACCGTTCCAATTATTGATTCAGTAGCTTGCCACTCACGTGCTCTCGCCGCTATAGTCTCGCCAACGAAATTCATTTATCGATGGAGGAACCCCAGCATGACGCGGATGACAAGACGAAGTTTCTTTCAAAAGGCAGGCATTGCCGCCGCAGTGCCGGCGCTGGTACCAACAGTTGCCATTGCGCAACAACCCAGCCCTGCCGACATCAAAGTTGAGAGCGACATTGTTTATGGAAAAGGCGGAGACATGGATCTCCATCTCGACATCTACCATCCGCCGGCAGGAACCGAAAGACGGATGGCAACGATTCATGTCCACGGTGGAGGATTTCGAGCGGGCAGCAAAACCGGCGTGGCCGGCTCATCACGCGCATTCGCGCGCATGGGGTATGTGAGCATCGCATCGCAATACCGCCTGTCGGGTCAGGCAAGGTGGCCGGCGCAGATCGAGGATGTCAAAGCGGCGATTCGGTGGACTCGGGCCAATGCTTCACGGCTGAACATCGATGCGGATAAAATCGCCGTTGCCGGTTATTCCGCAGGCGGTCTGATGGCCCTTGTTGCAGCCGGCACTCCCGATCGCAAGGAATTCGAAGGCAGCGGCGGCAACTCCGGTGTCAGTTCGAAGGTTGCAGCGTGCGTGTCGTTCTACGCGGCGACGGCGGCGAACGCCGGACTGCTGCCCGACGGCAGTGACCGCGCCGCCATTGAGGCCGCGTCCGCCGCGACTTACATTTCGCCTTCCTTTGCCCCAACAATTTTCTTCCACGGCCTCGGCGACGTCACGATCCGCCCTGAAAGCAGCATCAACTTCTTCGACAAACTTCGAGCAGCGGGAGTAAAGGTTGACCTGCATCTGTTTCAAGGTGCGCCTCACGCATTCGAAACCAACAATCCGGATGCGGCGCAGGCCGCAGCACAACTCGCACACCTCTTCTTCGACCGGCTGATTGTGAATCCGAAAGAATATCCTCCATTCGGAGGCGGTGGCGGAGCACCGCGCGGAGGCCGCGGAACTCCGCGATAACGGCGGAACCTGTGCGAGGATCGAAATGCCGGGAGACGGTTTTTTCAATCGCAATCCCGATTTTCAGCGGCTATGCTCATTCCCTATGAATAAACGGATCATTTACTTTGCGCTGCTCCTTTGCCTCAGTTCGATCATTGCGTGTGCACAGGCGCCCGGTGCCGGTTCATCCGCAACACCGAAGCTGGACAACGACGAACAAAAAACACTGTATGCGCTTGGCCTGCTGCTTGGCAGAAACATCAAGCCTTTCGCGCTGAAGCCGGATGAATTGGCGATCGTGAAAGCAGGTCTCACGGATGCCGTGACCGATGCCAAGCCTCAGGTTGAAATCGAAACTTACGGCCCGAAGGTCAACGACCTCGCACAGAAGAGAGCGGCCGCCGGCGCGGACGAGGCGAAGAAAAAAGGTCAGGAGTTCGCGGACAAAGTCGCGAAAGAGAAAGACGCGATCAAAACCGCCACAGGCATCGTGATCCGCACGATTACCGCCGGAACGGGAGCGAGCCCGGCAGCAACAGACGTTGTAAAAGTGCACTATGAAGGGAAGCTCATCGACGGTACGATATTCGACAGTTCGATCAAGCGCGGTGAACCCATCGAGTTTCCGTTGAGCGGCGTCGTGCCCTGCTGGACGGAAGCGGTGCAGACGATGAAGAAGGGCGGAAAGGCGCAGATCGTGTGCCCGTCGGGGCTGGCGTATGGCGATCGTGGATCGCCGCCGGCCATCGGTCCGGGAGCGACGTTAAGTTTCGAAGTCGAGCTGCTCGATTTTCACAAACCGTAACGGGAGCCGCGGTAGTCACTCCGTTTTGAATCTTGCGGCCTGATTACTGGTTTCACAAATCCGCTAACGCGCTGCTGGGCGGGCGCGCTTCTCGGCGGTCCGCTCCAGCGTTAGGCGGTGACTCGCAGGTTTTCGTGCAGAAACTCGGGAGCGAGATCGGCGCCATTTGGCCAAACCAACGTGTGAAACTCTGGATCCACTTTGAACTGCTTGAAATACTCTATCTTGCGAAGCGGTTCAAACATCGGACCGGAGAGTTCAGTGGATAGATCTATTTCGCCGACCGTCCCATCGCGAAACCTCAAACGGATCACGTAGCCTGAAACATAATCTGCGGACATCACGTGATATTTCATCACTACTCCAACGGCGCAATTTTCTTTAGCTCTTTCTGCGCACGGGCGAGTTCCCAGTTTTCTCTCAATTCCGCCGCGTGCATCTCCCGCCACTCCAAGACGAGATTTAATGCGCGCTTCGGCAACTCACCTGTGATTACGTCACCGTTTTCAATGTCGATGACAGCTTCAAACTCTCCATAGACCGCGTGAAAATGGGGCCGACCATGCTCGCGATAGAACACGCCGATCACGATCCCAAAGAATCTGGAGAGTTCGGGCACATCCTCAGGATAGGACCCTTCACGATTTGGAACAACTGCCTAACGTCTTGGCATCAGCCGCGGCGCGTTTTCTGACCCGGCGGCTGCAACGGCTTCGGTGGCTTCTTGAATGAAGACGCGCGCAGTTTTTCGCGAACCCACTGTCGCACGAGTTTGGTTTCCTCGACACCCTGAGATTCAGCAAGCCGAGATAGTGCTTGTACTTCCTTCGGTGTGAGTTCAATCGCGACTGTCGATTCTTTCCGACGCGAAAAGACCGGAGCGGTAAGTTCCTCGAGTTGATCCTCAAAATCCGTCAGATCATGCGTGTCCCAAAACTTGGAAAGCTCTTCGATTGAATCTGTGTTCGGAATGCGCGGAGATTTCATTTGTTCTTCCAACGATTGTAGCGTTTCTTTTCCCGGGGCGTCATCGGACGAGCGGTGACGGGAAATCCTTTCCCGTCGGGAAACTCGATGACAACGCAAAACAGGTGGCGGCCGGCGTACGTTTGTCCGAGAACATAGTAAACAGGATTCTTCCCTGAACTTATGGTTCGCCGTACCAGGGATTCGCCAAAACAGACTTCCTCGAATTCATTCGGTTCAACACTGTGTTTGCCGATGTGATCAATTCGATCTTGTGGCCAAATGAACTCACTGATCGTCACACGCCAATTCTAAGGCAAAGCAAGCCGGCATCTCGCACACTGTCTACCGAACGGATTACAACCAGGCACCGGTTCATCCGCAACGCCAAAGCTGGACAACGACGAACAAAAAACACTGTATGCGCTTGGCCTGCTGCTTGGCAGAAACATCAAGCCCTTCGCGCTGAAGCCGGATGAATTGGCGATCGCGGATCGCCGCCGGCCATCGGCCCTGGAGCGACGTTAAGTTTCGAAGTCGAGCTGCTCGATTTTCACAAACCGTAACGGGAGCCGCGGTAGTCATTCCGTTTTGAATCTTGCGGCAGAAACGTGGTGTTGGTTTGTGCACGCGCCACGTCAGGAACTCAGGTATTTCAGGATCGCCAAGACGCTTGAAAGCAGCAATAAAAGTCCGGGCAAAATGACGAGATCGTAAACAAGCTCGTCGAGCCAAAGGCTATCCCCCCGGTGAAGTTTTCGATAGAAGAGCCGGTTATCCGCCGCATACTTGGAGAACCCTGGATCTTCCTTGACCGCCCGCTCTAATCGCATTGCCGTTCGGACCTTAACCCAGCGCGCCATAGCGGTACCGCCGAGGATCATAATCGGCGAGACCACCCACGATATCGCCAGTCCGGCTGGAGTTGCACATAAGACGATCAGTAGCGCAGCCCATCTCATAACGAGCAGTAAGGCCACAACGGTTGTTCTCCGCCAATTGGCCCCTCCTCGTGTCACTTCCGCGACAGCACTAAAGAGAATCCGGCTTCCGTCGATTGCGAAGGGACCCCAACCCAGCCAGTATTCCGGTGAGGCTCCGGTCAGGACCATCCTAACAGCCCGCCGAGACCAGCCACCCTCTCTCGCAATTCGACGAATAGTCTTGCCCTGAACACGATGCTGCTTTTCGATTTGGTCGTATTCGGACAACGCACGTTCCAAAGACGCTTCCTTCGTGTACAAGTGGTCTTCGGGCATGAACTCTCCGATCTGGCTAACTCTTGTTAGCCAGTAATGGTCTCGACTGAACCTGGAAGTTTGCTCACAATCAGTTTGTGAAGCTCGACCTTGTCGCTCGCATTGTCAATGTCGATCCCTACTAGATTTCCTCCAGCATCGTAATCCAACACGATACCTTCTGAGATCTCGCGGCTTTCGACGCTGGTCTGCTCTGAGAGATCGATGTACAAGGAGTCGGTATCTGGATAGTAATTCAGCTTCATGGTTTAAAACCTCGCGCGCGAGCCATCTTGAGAAAGGGCGAAATCGATGCGCGCCGCTCGTCGGCCTGCAGCGCCTTGTTGGGCGACCTGCCAGGTGTTACGCTTTAAAGCGTGACTATTAAAGCACGTGTCCGAGAGGGACGGCTTGTTTTAGACGAACCGACCGACCTCCCTGAAGGAACCGAAATCGAACTACTCCCCCTTGATCCTGGCGACTGGCTCGATGAAAGCGAACGGGCCGCGCTACACGAAGCTCTTCGCAAGTCCGACGCTGACATCGCGGCTGGCCGCCTCGTCGATGCCGAAGAGATTCTGCGGGACCACAGGTCACGTTGAAAGAACGTTCCGTCCGATTCACTACGACTGCGCAACGGCATGTAACTCTATCAACTGCGTGGCAGAAATACATGCGCGTATTTCTGAAGTGACGCACTAAGGCCACAGCGTGGCTTCCGCAAGATTCACAGTTGAGGTCTTTAACCGAGACCGCCGCGGCTAACGTTTATCAACCACGATCACGCCGCCTTTGAGCACGAATTTGGTTTTGAGCATGTTCCAGTAGCCGTCGAGCGGATTGCCGTCGAGGAGGATGATGTCGGCGAGCTTGCCTGGTTCAAGCGTTCCGAGTTGATCGCCCATCTGGATGTAGGATGCCGTGTTCGGGCCCATCATTTTAATGATGTCCTTCATGGAGAACATGGGATTGATGGTCTTGAGTTCGTGTTCGAGTCCCGCCTTCGGGTCATACGTGGTGTCGGTGCAGTAGCCAAGGATCGCGCCGGCATCCCACACGGTCCGCGCATTGACAGGCATGTACCCGGCTTCTTCGCCCAGACGCACTCCGTCGATGATCGAGTCGGGCCAGGGGCGGCCATCGCGGAAACGCGCGACGTTGTCCTCTGCAAATACGCCGAAGACCGGCGTACCGAATCCGACCGTCCCGAGAATCTTCGTACCGGAGGCCGCCAGCTTTTTCGCGTCTTCTTTGCTGACCCAATCCTTGTTCGGCAGATGCACCAGCAAGGGAACGTGCGCATCGACCGCGGCCACCATCGCCTTTGAACTCACTGCATGCACTTGAACCATGACGCCGGCCTTTTTCGCTTCGTCCACAACGGCCTTGAGGACTTCCAACTCTTTTTCGCTCGGCCCGGGAACAGGAGTGAGCAGGATCTCACCGGTGAACTTGATTCCCATCTCCGCCATCTTTCGTATTTCCGCGCGAGCCATTTCGGGAGTGTTGTTGTTCAGTCTCAGTGAACCTGATGGAATGATGCGCGGACCGTTGATCAGCCCCTTCTCGATGTGATCCCTCAGCGTGATGTTTCCATCAGCCGGGCCGCCTCCGGAAAGGATCGTCGTATAGCCGGCCTCGAGCTGCGCCTGCATCTGCGCTTTCTCGTTCGGCCCGGTGTTGATGTGACGGTGCGCATCGATGAATCCCGGCATCGCCGTCATGCCTTTCGCGTCGATGGTCTGGCCAGCCGCAGCAGCGGGCGCGCCTGGCGCGACGGAAACGATTTTTCCTCCTCGCACTACAATCGATCCCCGCTCAATGACGGTGCCGTTCGCAACAACAATGCGCGCGTTCGTGATCGTGATGTCCTGTGCGGCAAGCGGCGCCGCCATTGCGACGATGAGACAGACCCATATCGTGAGGGCGTGGCGTTTCATTTTTTGTTTTCCTCCGAGATTGAAGCGCAATCTTACGACCTCACCCGGGTTTCCCCAAATCTGAAATAGGGACGAGGGGTCTGCCCCCTTGTCCCCATTTCGGATTTGGGGAGCAAGAGGCGTATGATGCCGGGCGTTCGCTCTTATCCAATCCAGGAGGACGTTCTATGCAACGAGTCGTACTGTTTCTGGCAACCACAATGGTCATTCTGAGTTCGATGGCATGGGCCCGGCAATCCGGTTCGTACAAAGTTCTCAAAACGGCGAAAGTCGGCGGCGAAGGCGGATGGGACTACATCTATGCCGACGTGGCAGGCCGCCGCCTGTACATTCCGCGGCGTGGCGCTCCGCCGGTCCAGACACGCTTGTCCATTTACAATCTCGACACACTCGAACTTATCAAAGAGATTGAAGGCATCGGCGGAAACGGCGCCGCGGTCGATCCGAAGTCGGGACATGGGTTCACCAGCAGCAAGCCCGTTTCGATGTTCGACACGAAAACAATGATGCTCATCAAAACAATTGATGTCGGAGCCGCGCAACCGGATGGAATTTACTTCGACAGCTTTAACGACCGAGTGTACGTCTTCAGTCATCCGACCAAAGACGCCACGGTCATCGACTCGAAAGACGGCAGCGTTCTCGGCACGATCGATCTCGGTGGCGTTCCGGAGCAGGGCGTGGCCGATGGCAAAGGCATGCTGTACGTTGTGATGCAGGACGCGCAGGGCAGCGTTACGGCCGTCGATGTTAAGACCATGAAGGCTGTTGCGCACTATCCGTTCGGCGACAAAGGCCGTTGCAACGGATTGGCATTGGATGAGAAGAACCAGGTGCTCTTCGCGGCATGCGCGAGCTCCGGAAATCCTCCGGCTCAACCGCCCCAGCCCATGATGGTGATCCTGAGCGCAAAAGACGGCAAGATCCTCACGACTCTTCCTCTCGCCGGAGGCTCTGACGGCGCGGCATTCAATCCTTCAACGATGGAAGCTTTCAGCACCCACGGCAACGGCACATTGACAGTCATCAAGGAAAACAGTCCGGCAAGTTTCGCCGTCGAACAAAACCTGGAAACCATGAACGGCGCGCGAACAATTACATTTGACAGCAAGACCAATCACATTCTGACGATGAGCCAGGAACGCGGCCCGGCCCCGGCAGCGCCCGCGGGCGGCGGCCGTGGCGGATTCGCCCCGCCGGTGCCGGGCTCATTCACCATTCTCGTGGTTGGTAAATAAGGAGATGGTATGAAATCCATCTCCCCTGGCGTGGGGGGACCGGCCAGCAGTAATGAGGCCGCGAAGCGGTGTACCGAACTGAACTGGACGGTGGGCCCGACGCTAATAAATAAGGAGGCACGATGCATCGAGCCGTGATCATGCTCGCGGTGCTCTTTGCTTTGACAGCCGTTGCCCAGACGCCGCGCCAATATCGCGTTGTTCAAACTTTCAACGTTGGCGGCGACGGCGGCTGGGACTACATCGTTCCCGAACCGGCGCAACATCGCGTTTTTGTGGGCCGCACGAATCGCGTCATGGTGATCGATGAAGACAGCGGGAAGCTTCTTGGTGAAGTCATGGGGATCAATGGAGCGCACGGAACGGCAATCGCTTCGGCCAGCGGCCACGGATTCGCAACATCCGGCAACGATCAGTCGGTCGTGATGTTCGATACAAAAACGTTTAAGGAACTCGCCCGCATTCCCGCTGCGGAAGATGCGGACGCCATCATCTACGATGGTCCCTCCAATCGAGTTTTTACGTTCAATGGCGATGCGCACTCTTCAACGGTGATCGATCCGGTCGCGGGAAAAAGAATCACGAACATCGACCTCGGCGGTAAGCCGGAATATGGAGCGTCTGCCGGCGATGGAAAGGTCTACGCGAATCTGACGGACATCAGCGAAGTTGTCGAGATCGATGCGAAATCGGCGGCTGTAACCCGACGATGGTCCACGGATCCGTGCAAGCAACCGGTTTCCATGTCAATCGACACCGCTCATCATCGATTGTTCAGCGGTTGCCGCAGCGGAGTACTGGCTGTGTCGGATTATCAGGCGGGGAAAACCATCGCAACACTTCCGATTGGAATGGGCGTGGACGGCGCAGGCTACGACCTGTCCACAGCAAACGTGTTTGCTACAAATGCCGACGGCACGCTCACGGTTATTCACCAGGACAGCCCGGATAAGTATTCGGTCGTTCAAACGGTCTCTACACCAACCGGGTCTCGCAACATGGGACTTGATCCCACAACGCATCGCATCTACGTCGCCGCCGCGGAATTCGCCGCGCCGGCCGCACCTGCAGCAGGTGCGCCGCGCGGACGCGGCGGACGGCCGAGCGTGGTGCCGGGCACATTCAAGCTGCTCGTCATCGCACTTCAAAACTGAAGGGGGAAAGATGCAATCACGGAATATTCAAAAACTTTTGTTCGTGGTCAGCGTTATTGTCGCAACCACCGCGCAGGCGCAAGTGCCGCCGGACATCGCGTCTCAACTGAGACAAATCGGAACGGGCGTCTGTGTGCCGGAAACCGCCAAGCTCTATAAGCCGTTGCAGCCGGCGGCGCCTCCGGGAGTCAAAGTCGTTCGCGATATTTCTTACGCGCCCGATCCGAGAACCATCATGGATGTATTCGCTCCTGAAAAAGGCGGCGGGAATCGTCCCGTGCTGATTTATGTCTCGGGCGGCGCAGGCGACAAGAACGTCTCCGGTCCCGACGGCGCCCCCTTCTACGACAACATCATGCTCTGGGCCCTGAAGAATGGCATGACCGGAGTCAACATGCAGCGCCGCGGCGGACTGGCGTGGGACGAGCCGGCGAAAGATGTCGGACGCGTCGTCGATTGGGTTCGGACCAACATCACGAAGTACAAAGGAAATCCGAATCGCATTTTTCTTTGGGCGGACTCCGCCGGCAACGGTCCCGTCAGCACGTATGCCGCGCATACGGACATTCAAGGCGCGAATGGCGCTGCAGTGAAGGGCATTGTCCTGATGTCCTCGCCGAATTTCAATATTCTGCCGGAAACGGTGCCGGTTACGCCTCGCGGCACTCCCGGTCCCGGTCCTCAGGGACTCTCCACCAATTGCGGACGTGCCGCGGGTGAAGGGCGCGGTGGACCGCCGCGTGGCGGAGCTCCCGGTGGAGGCGCAGGCCGCGGCGCCGGAGCCGCGCCGACGCCGGTCGATGCCGCAACTCAACTGGCTCGATCGAATCTCCAGGGACTAGCGAAGGGAAAAATCGTTGTCTTCATCGGCTGGGGAGAACTCGATCCACCCAACATCTACGCGTTCGACGAAACGCTCAAGAACGCGCTCTGCAAAGCCGGCCGCTGCGCCACAACAGCGTTCTTCAAAGACCACAGTCACGTGTCCCTCGTGTTTTCGCCCAACACCGCGGACAACTCCGTGACGGGACCGATCCTCAAGTGGATGAAGAGCGTGAAATAAGCAGCTACCAGATGTGCACGTGCGCGGCATCGGGAAGCCACATCGGTTGTCCCTGTTTGATTCCGAAAGCTTCGTAGAACTCCGGGATATTCGAAAACGGTCCGATGACGCGCCACTTCGGCGGCGCGTGCACGTCGCTGAGCAGGCCGCGCCGTAGAAGCTCCTCGCGGCGTTCGTCGAGCCAACCGAGCGCATAACCGAGAAAGTAACGCTGCAGCGGCGTCATGCCGGCGATCTTTTCACCTTTCTTGTACTGTTCCGTTTTCTTGAAAGCGTCGAGTCCCAGGAGGATGCCGCCGTAATCGGCAATGTTCTCGCCCAGACTCGCTTTTCCGTTGATGTGAAGTCCGGGAAGCGGCTCATATGCGTTGAACTGTTTCACCATCACTGCGGCGCGGGCCTGAAATTTTGCAGCATCCTCTTTGGTCCACCATTCGGCGAGATTACCCGCTGAATCATATTGGCGGCCTTCGTCGTCGAAGCCGTGAGTGATCTCGTGACCAATGGTGGATGCGCCCGCGTAACCATAAACAACGGCATCGTCGAGCTCCGAGTCCTTCATTCCGGGGACTTCGAAAATGGCGGCGGGTAAGACAATCTCGTTGTTGGATGGATTGTAGTAGGCATTGTAAGTCTGGGGCGTCATGGTCCATTCGGTGCGATCGACGGGCTTGCCGAATTTCGAGATGTTGTCGTCAAAACGCCAGCGGGACGCGTTGATCATGTTTTCGCAGTACGACGAAGTGCCGATTATGAGCGCCGAATAATCTTTCCACTTGTCCGGGTAGCCGACCTTCTTCGTTACGGCCGCGAGTTTCTGATGCGCCTTCGCTTTGGTTGCATCGCTCATCCAGTCGAGTTTGTCGATGCGCTCGCCATACACGGCGCGGATGGCTTCGACGAGGTCGGAATACCGCTTCTTTGACGCTTCCGGAAAATAATCGCGAACAAAAATGCGGCCCAGCACCATGCCCATGGCGCGGTTTTCCGAATCGAGAACGCGCTTCCAGCGCGGCCTCGGCTCTTTCTGTCCGGAAAGCACCTTGTGGTAGAAGGCGAAATCTTCGTTGTCGATGTCCTTGCTCAAATAAGGAGCAAACTCGCTCACGAGATGAAACTTCAGGTAGTCGCGTAATGTGTCGATGGACGTTTTCCGGAGCAATACTTCGAGGCCGCTGAAGAACTCGGGCTGGCCCACAATGACAAATGGAGGCTTGAGCTTCCATCCATCCAATCGCGCCGTCCAGTCGATTGACGGCGTGTCTTTCTGGCGCAGATCCGCGGGAGTCATTTTGTTGTAGTTCTTCTGCGGATCGCGGAGATCCTCGAGTTTACGCGACACTTTTGCGAGAGCCGTCTCAAACGCCATGATGTCGCCGGCGCTCTTCGCCGCTTTCGCATCATCCTCGCCGGCAAGCTTCAGCATTCGCTGCAAGTGTCCGGCGTATTCGGTTCGGATCTTCGTGACACCTGCTTCGGTGTTGAAATAGAAATCGCGATCGGGCAATCCGAGGCCGCCCTGCTGCAGATGCACAGCCATCTCGTCGCTTTTCTTTTCGTCCTGGTAAACCTCGGCTTCAAACAGAACGCTGACGCCGATTTGATGGAGATCGAAAGCGGTATTGAGCACATCCTGGACGTTGACGGCGGAATCGATGCGATCGAGCTGCGGCTTCAACGGCGATAGTCCCAGCTTCTCAGCCTTCGCTTCATCCATGGCGGTCGTCCAGAAATCACCGATCTTCTGCTCGTCTGTTCCCGTCGCGGCCTTTTTTTGCGCGGAGCTTTCATTGATCGTTCGAAGCTGCACGTACAATTCTTCCCGCACCAGGTTGCCGATTCCCCACGCGGATTCGGAAGCCGGTATCGGGTTCCGTTTGATCCAGCCGCCATTCGCGTAACTGAAAAAGTCGTCGCCCGGATTGACCGAGGTGTCCATGTTGGAAACGAGGACGTCCTGCTTCGGCGCAGGCGCAGGAGTGGTCGCCGCGGCCGGCTTCTCCGGTGTTTTGTTGCACGCGGCAACGATGGCGACGGCCGTGATCCAGAGCCGCAGGTAATTGCGAATTGAGTTTGTGTGGGTCATAGGGTTCCTATTGTAGCGTGACGCAAACAACATGACAGTCCTTGCGGATAGAACGAGTACGCGGCTCGTTAAAGTAGCTCCGTCCCCTCGAATTGCTTCACAGTTTTCTTGACCGGAAGCGGGTGCGGTGACATCGTTGACGCATTCCTGTAACTACTTTCGGAGGGTACATGAGGACATTACGAATCGCGGGATGCGTTCTTCTGGCGTTCGCTCTGTTCGCGGCTGCCGGCTTCGCGGCGGATCTGACAGAAAGTTTGAAGGCCGGCAAAGCGGATTTAAAATCCGCCGGCAGCCTGGCTTTTGGCCCGGATGGAGTTCTTTTTGTCGGAGACTCGGTCGGTGGAGCGATTTTCGCCATCGATACGCAGGACCGGACTGCCGCACAGGCAGCGGCTATCGAAATCACGGACATCGCAGCCAAGATTGCTGCCATGCTGGGAACCATGCCGGATCAGATCCAGATCAATGACGTTGCAGTCAATCCGGTTTCTCACAAGACCTACATTTCAGTTTCCCGCGGGCTTGGCCCAACCGCTGCTCCGGTCATCGTGCGCATCGATTCCACCGGAAAACTGGAAGCCCTCCCGCTGGACAATGTGAAGCACTCGAGCGTTGCATTGCCGAACCCCATCAACGCCACGGCCGGCGGCCGCGGCAATCCTCGAATGCAGGCGATCACGGATCTGGCCTTTGTGGATAATCGGGTTTTCGTCGCTGGACTTTCGAACGAGGAATTTTCGTCGGCGCTGCGCGCGATCCCGTTTCCTTTTGCGCAGGCAGACAAGGGCACGAACGTCGAGATCTGGCATGGATCGCACAATCAATTCGAGACGAATTCACCGATTCGCACATTCCTGCCGTACAAGGTGAATAACGAAGAAGTCATTCTTGCGTCGTACACCTGCACACCTCTGGTCAAGATTCCGGTCTCGTCCTTGAAGGGCGGCGCCAAGGTGAAGGGCACGACGATCGCCGAATTCGGCGCAGGCAACACACCGCTGGATATGATCGCGTATTCGAAGGGCGGCAAGAATTACATCCTGATGAGCAACACGTCGCGCGGCGTGATGAAGTTTTCGGCGGATGGCCTTGAAACGTTCAGGCCGATTACCGAGGGAATCGCGGACAAAGCGGGTGTGCCGTACGAAACGATCACATCGTTGACCGGCGTCGTTCAGATGGATCAACTGGATTCGCAACGCGCCGTCATTCTCCAGCGCGCCGGATCCAGCCTCAGTCTGCACACCGTCGCTCTTCCCTGAGTTCATAAAGTAATGTGGATGTCCGTGGCACGCAGCTTCATCGCTGCGTGCCTCCTTCTCATACAATCTCCATCCATCGGCTTCGACGGCGCGAAGAATCTGTTCCTGCTGGAAGACTGGCCCGGCGCCGCTTCATTACCGCCGGACCGATACGCCGACGTGTTCACGGTTTCGGTAGACGGTCCGGATCTTCCTCCAATGCTCGGCCAGTATCGGATTGAGAACGGCGCGCTGCGGTTTGCGCCCCAGTTTCCAGTTCAGCCCGGCGTACGATATCGCGCCACTGCGAAAATACCGGGACGGGCGCCGATTTCCGCGCTCTTCGACATCCGAAAAGCCGAGGTCAAGCCGACAACGATAGTTTCCCGCGTCTATCCTTCTTCGAATGTTCTTCCGGAAAACCAGCTCAAGTTCTACATCTATTTTTCGAAACCCATGGCTCGAGGATTCGCATACGAGCATGTATCTCTTCTCGACGAATCGGGCGCCAAAGTTCGCGTGCCTTTTCTGGAACTGAACGAAGAACTCTGGGATCCCGAAGGCCGGCGCTTCACGCTGTTCTTCGATCCGGGAAGAATCAAACGCGGTCTCTTGTCGCAGCAACAACTGGGCATGGCTCTGCGCGAAGGCAAGCGCTATACGCTGGTAATCGACAAAGGCTGGAAGGATGCGGATGGGAATCCTCTCGCGGCTGAATTCCGAAAGACGTTCCGTGCCGGACCGGCTGATCGCAAACCAATCGACCTGAACACCTGGACCATCAAAACACCTGTTGCCGGCGGCCGCGGTTCTCTGACGATCCTTTTCCCGAAACCGTTGGATCAGGCCATTCTGCAGCGTGAAGTGGATGTCCTTGATTCATCCGGAACCGCAGTTTCAGGTTCGATCTCCATGGGTCCGGAAGAAAAAAGCTGGATTTTCACACCCGACACAGCCTGGGAAAAAGGAAACTATTCGATCGAAGTAGGAACAACGCTCGCCGACCTCGCGGGCAATATGATCGGCCGCCCGTTTGAGATCGACGTCTTCGAACAAGTTGACAAGAGTCTCACCCGCACCACTCGCACGATCAAATTCAGCATCGGAGGGAATTAAACGGACG
>CAZWGA010000028.1:0-68386 GCA_964633285.1 uncultured Solibacteraceae bacterium
AGGCGATGAGCAGATCGGTGTGAACATCGTGAAGCGGGCGCTGGAAGAGCCGCTGCGCATGATCGCTTCGAACGCCGGCCATGAAGGCGCTGTCGTCATCGGCAAGGTCAAGGAATCGAAGGATGCAAACCTCGGCTTCGACGCTGCCACCGAAGAGTACACCGATATGATTTCCGCCGGCATCCTCGATCCGGCGAAGGTCACGCGTACGGCGCTGCAAAACGCGGCGTCCATTTCCGCTCTGATGCTGACCACCGAAGCCCTCGTCTCCGAAATTCCGGAAGATGATAAAGCTCCGGCCGGCCCTCCGGGCGGCGCGCCTCCAATGTATTAGGAATCTGAAATTCAAACGCGGGTATAAAACCCGCGACTGCATACGCAACAATTTATGTAGTCGCGGGTTTTATACCCGCGTTCCTTCTTATGCCGCATCTCGGAGAACTGCGAAAAAAGTATCCCGTCTTTCGTTACGAATCGTTTTCCATCGACAGGACACCGTCATGCGTGACTGCTCGATTCCGTTTTTCCATCCCACCCGATATCTCGTTTACCCCTGAAGTCACTTTTGAGTCCGTCAAGGAGGGCTGGCATTCCATTCCGGAAGGGTTTCTCGAAAACGTCGTCTTTCAACTCGGAATCATCGAAGCGTTCAGCTATTGGAAAGCCACTGCATCGCCGCTCATCGAAATTCAGGCCGGAAATTTGACCGCCGATCAAGCGCACTGGTGGGAAGATCTGCTCCTTCACGGAATGGGGGAGTTCTTTTATCGAAATGATATCGATTTTACGGTTCCCGGTTTCGTCCAAATAACTTCGAATTCACAAAAGGCCGCTTATGCGGTTTATTCCGATTCGTTACCGCAGCGAAGTCTGCTTGCGATCGGTGGTGGCCGGGATTCCGCGCTGGCTGCGGGTTTGCTGAGAGGTTCGGATCTCACATTTGCCGGCATGGTGTTGAATCCATCAACGGCCGCACAGACAATCGCAAGCGAAGCCGCGAACGCCGGTCCGATTGTTATTCGACGTTCGATTTGCGCTGAATTACTGGAACTCAACCGGCAGGGATACCTGAACGGGCATACGCCTTTTTCCGCGTATCTCGCATTTCTCGGCGCGGCCTGTCTTCTGTTGTATGGCTATTCCAATGTAATCGTGTCCAACGAACGCAGTTCCGAAGAAGGCAATGTTCGATACCGCGACACCGATATCAATCATCAATACTCGAAGAGTTTCAGATTCGAGGCGCTCTTCGACGAGTATCTCGCCCGGCATCTTGTCGCGCACGGGCGATACTTCAGCCTTGTACGCTCGCTTTACGAATTGCAGATCGGAAAACTGTTCTCAAACTTTCCGGGATTCTTCAATCAATTCAAGAGCTGCAATCGAAACCGCTCGGACTCGTGGTGCGGGCAGTGTCCGAAATGCGTTTCGGTCTTCCTGACGATGTATCCCTTTGTGCCGCGCTCGATTCTTACGAAGATTTTCGGTGCGGACCTCTTTTCCCGGGACGAAACGATTCCGATACTTCGCGAACTCGCGGGGTTCGATGTGAAACCCTTCGAATGCGTCGCAACCACGGCAGAAATCAAGGCCGCGCTTGCTCTCGCCATCGCGGATCTTCGAGAGCGCGGTGAGTCGCTGCCGCCGGTGCTGAGCTTTGCCGCTCAAAACGTCCCGGAAGTTCATGACACGCGTTCGGCGGCAGCTCTCCTCGCCTCTTATGGTCCTCACCGGATTCCTCAGGAGTTTGAAAACGTTTTAACCAGGGCTTTGAAGAGATTGCCGCGTTCCCTGTAATCCTTGAAGGTTCCGAAGCTTGGAGAAGCGGGAGACAGCAGGCAGATCGATCCTTGAGGCGTGTGTGCGTACGCAAGTGTGACGGCCTGATCCATCGTGCTTACGAAGAAGGCCTGAGGCAAGGCCGCGTTCGAATACTGTTCGATTGCCCGCCAGATACGCGCGCCTGTCGTGGGGAAGAGAATCACGGTTTTGACATTCTCCGGAAGATTCGATGCGAAGTGTTTGAAATCGAGATGACGTTCGTGCCCGCCCAGGATCAGCGTATGAACTCGCGGGCCCAGGGCTTCCAGAGCGCCCAGAGTTGCTTCCGGCACTGTCGCGATCGAATCATCGTAGAACGTGATGCCTCGAAACGTGCCGGCAAGTTCGAGCCGGTGGGGAAGCGGTTTGAATGTGCGAATCGCGTCCCGAATGACATCAGAAGGCACATTGCACAAAGATGCGGTTGTTGCGGCGGCGAACACATTCTCGAGATTGTATTTGCCGGGAAGCGGTATCTCTCCGACCGAATCAGGCTGACGGTGTGTGCTGAAAGGTTTCAGGCGCGCTTTCGATCGAGCCGCGATTGCAGCCGGAATCTCATGACCGGAGTTAAACACGAGGAAGTCGTCCTCCGTTTGAAACCGGGTGATGTTTTCCTTCGCGGCAACGTAGTCTTCAAATGTGGCGTAGTAATCCAGATGCTCGGGAACGATATTCAAAAGCACCGCAATGTGCGCGCTCGTTTCCAGTTCGGCCAGTTGATGGCTCGAGAATTCATGCACAAAAATCGTGTCGCGCGATACTTCGTCGATTCGGGCCAGCGGCGGCCGACCGATATTGCCCGCAAGTTCCGCCGGGATTTCAGCCGATTCCAGGATGTGATGGATGAGTGCTGTTGTTGTGCTCTTACCTTTCGTTCCCGTAACGGCGATTACTTTTTCGCGCGGATAGTTGCTCAGGAAAATCTGCGAATGCGAGGTCAGATAGCATCCGGCCTTGACCGCACCAGCGATTTCTTTCATCGATGCCGGGATGCCGGGTGTCTTGACGATGACGTCACATTTTGCCGGATCGAGCGAATCCAGATAGTCTGAACCCAGGTAAAGCTGCAGCGCCGGATCGTGCTTCAGGCGATCCACGACGTCTTCCGGGAATTCCTCTAATGGCCGCCGATCCGAGATGGCCAGTACCTTTTCCGGCCATCGTTTTCTGAGGAATCCGTACGTTGCCTGACCTTCCGTTCCAAAGCCCAGAATGACGATGGATTTTTCCGCGAGCTGGCTGAGACCTGATTTGTCCGCCGTATTAACCACACTGTCTTCCTATGCGTGAACTCGATCAGGATACACCCGGATTATTCGATGCGCCTCCGCCTCCCACGACTTCTCAAGCCCGCGACTTCGTGCGGTGGTGCTGTAGTTTCGGCGGCGATTTCCGAAACAGTCCCGACATCAGCAACCTTCGATACTGGGCGCAGAAAAACAAAATCAACATTAAAGATCGGGATGAAATTTCCATTCTGGAAGCCGCCCGGGAGGCTTTTCTGAAGCGCGTTCAGCAGTCGGTTCGGAAGGCAGAGCAGCCGGCAATGCCGAATTAGCAGACATACCGATTGCAATCCGTCAATTCTGTTAACTCCGCCGCGCTTCTTTTTTTTAGTAGACGCCCTATACAATATTCCGTAGGCTGTCTACATAATGAATCAACAACCTTCGCGCGTGGAATTCCTGCAAGGAACACTGGACCTTCTGATTTTGCGAACGCTGCTTGGCGGGCCGGCTCATGGCCACGCCATCGGCAGGCACATCCAGCGCAGTTCTGAAGATCTGCTGCAAGTCGAAACGGGATCCCTCTATCCGGCGCTCCATCGGTTGGAGGCGCAGGGCTTGATTGCTGCGGAGTGGGATCTGTCAGACAAGGGCAAGCGCGCTCGCTTTTACCGCCTGACGCCGCGAGGAAAGAAACATTTGATAGCGGAGCAGTCCAAGTGGCAGGCCTTTTCCCGGGCCGTCGGATTGATTCTGAATCCTGCGGATCAGGAGGGGCAGTGACGCCATTCCTTCGCAAATTAGGCTGGTTGATCGGGCGGCGACGCAAAGAAGACGAACTGCAGGAAGAACTTCAGTTTCACATCGACGAGGAAGCCGAAGAGCGCCGGGCGCAGGGCTTCACGACGGAAGACGCGCATCGAGCGGGCCGCCGGGATCTCGGCAATATGGCATTGGTCCAGGAGGACACGCGCGCGAGCTGGGGCTGGACTTTTCTGGAACAATTCTTCCAGGACATCCGTTACGCGCTACGCACAATGTCGGCGAACCGGCTGTTTACATTGCTTGCCGTGGTGTCGTTCGCTTTAGCCATCGGCGCCAATACCGCGATCTACAGCTTTATGGATGCGGTTCTCTTTCGTGTGTTGCCTGTCCATAATCCAGATTCGTTGGTACTGCTTAACTGGCAAAAGCGCGCCCCCGAGCGCCGTACCGACGGCTCTCCTTCAGATGTCGTCCATGGCATGGACGGCAACATCTTCAACGACGACGGCATACAGAACAGCGGGATCTTTCCGTATCCTGCTTTCGAGTTGCTGCGCAAGTCCGACCTCTTTTCAACGTTGTTCGCCTACACTCCGGCGCGGAATTTGAGCATTACGATTCAGAAGCATTCTGAAATGACCGATGGAGTCTACGTTTCCGGCGACTTCTTCAACGGACTTCAGATCTCTCCGGCCGCAGGCCGGCCGATTATCCCTGACGACGATCGAGCCGGCGCTCCCGCGGTCGCGGTAATCAGTTATGCAGTGGCGCAAAGCCGTTTTGGAAATGCGTCCAATGCCGTCGGACAGTCGTTCTTCATCGATAACATTCCCTTCACCATTGTTGGCGTCGCTCCCCCGGAGTTTTTCGGCGTGGATCCCGCATGGGCTCCCAAAGTGTTTCTACCGATGCACGCCAATCTCGTTGTTCCGGACGGACCATTCCCAACAGACCCGAAGGCATACCTGGACAATAACTATTACTGGGTTGAGGTGATGGGACGCCTCCGTCCGGGAACGAGTCTTGCCGGCGCGCAGGCTGCTCTCGTGGAACCGTTCCAGCAGTGGGTCGCGACCACCGCCACTACGGATTGGGAACGGTCGGATCTGCCGAAACTCCGATTGGTCGAGGGCGCGACCGGACCGGATCCACTACGCCGCCGGTACGCGCGGCCGTTGGTTGTGCTGACGATATTGGTTGCACTGATCCTGGCCATTGCGTGCGCCAACATCGCCAATCTTTTGCTCGCCCGGGCAACGGCGCGCACGCGCGAGATCTCGCTGAGGCTCAGCCTGGGCGCCGGGCGTCTACGAGTGATCCGGCAACTGCTGACTGAAAGTGTCGTGCTCGCGTCCGTGGGTGGCATTCTCGGGATCCTTGTCGCAATCTATGGCATTCGCTTTCTCACCACATTGTTGGCGATCGATTCGATGGCCGTTCTGCCACGCGCCGAATTGAACTGGAATGTGCTAGCGGTCGCGGTTGTCTTGTCTGTGATCACGGGACTGCTCTTTGGTCTCGCTCCGGCGCTCGGACTCATCCGCGCCGATCTCGTAGCCGGCCTCAAAGAGACCCGAGCAGGCATTCGGCCAGTGCGAAGGCGGCTCTCGTCGCTCGACGTTCTGGTCGTTTCTCAGGTTGTGCTGTCGCTCCTGATGCTGGTCGCCGCGGGTTTGTTTGTCCGGACGCTATCCAATTTGCGCTCGGTCGACGTCGGATTCAACACCCGCAACCTTTTGCTCTTCGAAATCAATGCCCGCCAGGCCGGATACAAAGGCGCGGAAATGATTTCGTTTTACGAAGACCTCAAGAGACGCTTTGCTGCCGTGCCGGGTGTTGCCGGTCTCAGCATGTCGAATCGTCCCATCATCACCGCGGGTTTTTCACTAGGCATCCGCGTGAATGGCCGGCTGATAGAGAATCGGGATACGCGGATGCTGCTGGTCGGCCCCGGTTTTTTCTCGACGCTGCAGATTCCAATCGTCATGGGCCGTGAGATCGACGAGCGCGAGAAGCCGGGTTCGCCAATGACGGCCGTAGTCAGCGAACTGTTCGCTCGATCGGCGTTCGGTGATGAAAACCCTATTGGACGGCATGTGATGGTCGGACGTGATCAACGTGAAGCCGAAATCGTCGGTGTGGCGAAAGATGCGCGGTATGGCGGACTGAAGCGGCCCTTACCGGCCGTCGTGTACGTCCCATACAATCAGAGCTCATCTACATTCGCGGATCGCATGACGTTTGAGTTGCGTACGGCGGATAATCCCCTGCTTCACGTCAATACGATCCGTGAGATTGTGCGCAGCCTGAATCCTCTCGTCCCCGTTGCAAAGATGACGACGCAGACGGCCCAGATCGAGGAGACCATCAGTCAGGAAATCATGTTTGCGCGCGTCTGCACCGCTTTTGCCATTCTCGCACTGGCCATCGCGTGCGTCGGATTGTACGGCACCGTGGCATACAACGTGGCCAGGCGAACCAGCGAGATCGGAATTCGCATGGCGCTTGGCGCCCCGCGCGCCGGCGTGATGCGCATGATCCTGCAAAAAGTCCTGGCTCTGGTACTCGTTGCCCTTGGGATTGGCTTGCCGGTCGCATTGAAGGCGTCCACGTACGTGAAAGCCTTTCTGTTTGCAATGACGCCAACGGACGCATGGACAATGGGCGCCGCGATTTTAATCCTGGTAACAGGCTCGCTGTTGGCCGCGTTCGTTCCCGCACACCGAGCCTCCCGCATCGATCCTCTGGTTGTGCTACGGCACGAGTAAGTTGAAAGTCCTCCCCCGACGTCCGGCAACAGATATGAACGCTCGCCTTTGACTTTGGCATGTCGACTCACTATCCTAGCGCGCAATCCGGAGGCTCTCCATGCGCCAATCGATCGCGATCGTATTATGTCTTCTGCTCCCGTCGGCGTTTTTCACGCAACCGCAGACATCCGCGGTAAAGAATAGTTTTCAGGAAGTCACGTCGCATCTCGATCCAGGCGGGAATCTCTACGTTTATTTGAGTACGGAAGAATGGTTCAAGGATCTGACGACGCAGATCAATCAATTTCGCGACCTCGTCGCCGCGGTTCCGAATACCACTCCGGCAGACAGACAGAACACGAATCTCGCCTTCGGCCTCCTGTCAAATCTCGTCAAGCGGAGCGGTATCGAGGAAATCAGTGGTTTCGGTATGAGTTCGGTGGCAGTTGAAAAAGGCTTGTATCAAAGCAAATCGATGCTGCATCACTATCGCGGCAACGATTCCGGTTTCCTCTGGTCGATATTCGGAAAGCAGGCCCACGCGCTGGATGGACTGGACCTGCTGCCGGCGAATACGGCTTTCGCCGCGTTTTCCGATCTGGACCTGTTCTTACTGTGGTCCATCCTGGACAGGGAAATCGAACAATCAGGAATTCCCGGCGCCCCTCAGGGACTGCAAACGTTTCGTAGCCAGTTCACGGCAGCGAGTGGAGTGAATTTTGACAGAGCGATTGCGTCACTCGGGGGTGAATGCGGGGTTGTATTCACGCTGGATGAAAACGGGAACAACAATGCATTCCTTCCCGGGACGACCATTCCGATTCCGGAGTTCGCGCTCATGCTGGCATGCAAGGTTAAAGACGACACGATCTTCGATGCTCTGGACTCCAGTCTTAGAACCAATCCACAGGTCATTCGAACGAATCGCGGCGGCCTTCGAATGAGGACCATTCCTTCTCCGGCTCCGGCTCCCATCAACATTCGGCCCTCCATCGCCCGAAGCGACAATTATCTTTTTATTGCTTCGAACGATGTGGTGATCGAGGCGGCTCTCGCAGCGAAAGCCGGGACAAGGCCGGGACTGAAATCCACGGATGAATTCCGAAAACTATCGCAGCGAGTCCCCGTCCAGGGAAACTCATTTACATTCCGAAGCAGCAGAATCGCAGACATTCTGGCAACACTGGCACGCCTGCAGGCTCCCGCGACCGGCGATGCCACGCAGGTTCAGATGCTGTCCAATTTATTCGGTACGCCTGGCATTGCCGGGTCATATTCCGTCGGAGCGAATTCGGATGAAGGCTTTCTATATACGGGGAATGGTGGTCAGAATCCAGCGACAACGCTGTTCCTGCTTCCCGCTTCAGCCGTGACGTTGATTGTGGCGACGATTGCTATTCCCAGCCTCCTGCGTTCAAGGCAGGCCGCACAGGAATCCTCGGCTGTGGCGAATCTGAGGACGATTGCGACGGCGGAAGTTACTTATGCCGCGACCACGCGCGGAAATTACGCGAACCTTCCAACGCTCATTCGCGAAGGATTGTTGGATTCACGCTTCGCCGGCGCGGTCAGTGGATACGAATTTACGATCACCTTAGCCGGCGGAAGCTATACGGCCACGGCAAATCCGGTGACACCGAATGCCGGGCGCTACGGTTATTTCGTGGGTACTGACGCCGTTGTCCGATACTCCAGAACACCGAACCTGGCCCCAACGGGACAGACCGGAAGACCTGTGCAATAAAAAAAGGGCCGGCGCCGCCCCACAGCGGCGCCGGCCCGAGGCCAAACACGAGGATTTTGGGTTGGCCGAACTCTAATGACTCAAATCAAAAATGCACCTTTGCCGTTAACTGGAGCTGGCGTGCATTGCTCGCATACACGCGATCCCATGCCGCGAAGTCCACATTTCCCGGTGTCAGGTAATTTGTTTCTCCGGAGTGGGCGGAATTGTTGACGCGATTGGGCCGGCCGGGAATGTATTGAGGATGGTTGATTGCGTTGTACATATCCACGCGGAATTCAACCTTGTAATGTTCCTTGAAGGGAACAATCTTGGCGACGCTCATGTCGAAGTTATCGACTGGACGCATCTGCAGAATGTTCCGCCCGGAAGTGGTAAAGACGCCGGGGCGGGCGCGAATGTAATACGCATTCGGATTGTTGACGAGGTATGCCACCGTCTGCGTCGCGCCGTTGCGCACGGATGTCAGAGCTGTAATGTCGCTTGAAACACCGCGTGTGCCGCTGTTGTTCAGAACAACTCGATCCGTGGCTGCGTCTCCATTAAGGTTTGCATCCATGGCGCTCTGCGGTGTGGCGTATTCCGGAGATTCATAAAGCCACGCTCCACCGAATTGCCAATGGCCTACAACCTTCTGCAGGAGCAGATTCGAGCTTCGCTCGAACCATGGTGTTTCGTATTCCCACAGGAAGGTCGCGCGCTGCCTGCGGTCCAGTGCGGAGCTGGCCCATTCCTTTCTTACGTTGTTGAAGTCTTCAGGGCGCCGCGGTGACAGCGTCGTGGAATTCACTTCGGCAGTGCTGTCATCCATGAGATGACTCCACGTGTAGCCCGCCTTGAACAGCAGGTGATTCGAGAATCGTTTGTTCAAATCGATCGCGAGTCCGTGGTAAATCGAATTTCCCTGCGGAACGTACGCCGTAATCGGAAGTGTGAAGCCAAAGGGCCTGTACGGATTCCCGATAGCTGAATCGCGCTCCGAAGTAAGCTGAGCGAGCGTCAACGGCAGAGCATCCAGCGTTGACTGCGCCGGTTGTGAGAAGAACAGCGGCAGATTGTGATTCGCGGTAACGACCGCATTTCGATTCAACTGGGTCTGGAAGAGAAGATGAACTCCTCGATTGCCGAGGTAACGCACTTCAGCCGTGTAGTCCTTGCCGAACGTTCGCTGTACGCCAAGGTTCCAGTTGATGGAGTAGCCCAGTTTCTGATCCCCGAGATACGACGAGGTTGCGGCGCGAGCTGTATCCGGGCTAGCCGCGACCGGAACTGCATCGGGACGGATACCCCCGCGGGCAAGATATCCCGTGAGATTATCCTTCAGGGTTTCATCAACCGTCGACGTGGCCTGCGGCGGCCGGGCATTCGTGCCGACGTTGTCGAAGATCAGATCGTAGGCGATACCGAATCCGCCGCGGATCGATGTCGTTGCGCTATTCCCCGGTGTGTATGCGAAACCGATGCGCGGCGCGAAATCCTTCCTCTGCGCGGCAGGCGCACGGAATGTGATCAATCCGGGAACATCTGCAATGCGGTTGAGATCGAATTCCTTCATCGATGTTGGAACCGATGAATATTCGTAACGCAGGCCAAGATTGACCGTGAGACTCCGCATCACCTGCCAGTTGTCATTCGCGTAGAAAAACAACTGATAATTATTCCCGTTGTAATTGCCTCCAATCGGGCCGATGACGTTCCGTTGCGCCAGGGCATCTGGTGTCAGGTCGCGAAGGAAGCGATCGAGATTCGAGTAGTTGTAGTCGCCGCGAACACGCTGAATGAATGGAGGGCAGGAGCACGCAATCAGATCGCGGCCATCGAAGCCGAATTTCATGTCGTGTCTTGATTTCACCCAGCTCAGATTCTCGGAAAGCTGATATGTGTTCTGACGCGTGGCCTGCGGCGCGTTGGGATTGGGGCCAATCTGGAGATTCAAGTCCTGTTGGATTTGAAGATTCGGAAATTTGTCGAGACCGGGAAACTTGAAGTCTCCCGCGGACGTGACGCTTGTGTAACGGTTGTATCCAAGCCGCAGTTCATTCGTCATCACCGGCGAGAATGTGTGAAGTTCGGATACGGAGATAAACGCCTGCCGGATCGGCCGCGGTAAATAAAAGACCGGCAGATTGACCGAGCCTCCGGTGCCTGTGTCGATCGTATCGATTCGGTTTCCGATATATCGTCCGCGCCACTGATCGCGATCCGACTGGTTGTAATCCAGCGATCCAACCCAGCGATATTCGTTTTGAAAATTCGGCCCGATGATTTGAAAGGTTCCCAGAGGAACATTGACGACCGACGCCGCCGGGCACGGTACCGCCGAAACCGAACATACCGGAGTCGTCTGCGATGCAGCCGGGGCTGCAGGTACGTATTGTTTCAGAATGCCGAGATTGGGTTGCGACAAACCTGGAATTGTCGCGAGCATGGCATAACCCGCTTCAGTCGGCGCGCGCCGTACTGCGGACGGCGTGCTTTGCTGGCCGATCGGGTTGTAATCCCAGTTTCCGAAGAAGAAGAGTTTGTTCTTGATGATGGGCCCGCCAACCTGCCCTCCCACGGTACTCTGATCGAAGCGCGCTTTCTGGAACGGAACTCCGGCCGGCGCCTGGCGTTTTTCCTTTTCATCAACGGCGTTCAGTTTGCGATTTTGAAAATATTCGTAGACGTCGCCGTGAATATCGTTGGTTCCACCTTGAAGCACCACATTGAATTGGCCACCCGAAGAGTGTCCGAATTCGGCGCTGAACTGGTTTTGTTGAACAGAGAATTCCTTGATGCTGTCGACGGGAATATCCACGACGGTACCGGTGACATCCTTGCGATTGTTGTCCGATCCCTCGACCATGAAATTGTTGTTACGCGGCCGCTGGCCGCCGACCGACGGACCAAAGCCCACGCCCACACCGCCTGCGCTCGCCACACCGGCTCCGGCCAGCGAGAGGTTGTAGACGCCGCCTGCGACGGGATTCGCCGCGAGCGGTAAATCCGATACCATCTGGCTCGTGTAGTTATTCGTGACGTGTGCGGTTGTGGTATCGATCAAAGCCGGAGCGTCAATGACGCTGATTTCCTGGCTCACTCCACCAACGGCAAGCGTGATGTTCGCCGTCGCTGTTTTGTTCAGTTCGACAACAACGTCGCGGCTTGCGGTCGAGAGGCCGCTCGCAGACGCAGTGACTTTGTACGTGCCGACCAGAAGATTCTTGAATCGATACGAGCCGGTGGCATCCGTCACCGTGGAAGTCTTCACACCTGTTGCCGTGTTTTCGGCTTCAACTGACGCGTTGGCGATTGCAGCTCCGGTCGCATCGAGTATCGTGCCGACCAGATTTCCGTCCTGTGCCTGTCCAAAAGCCAGCCCGGTCCATGTTCCGATTAACAGTATTCCGATCAAAATCCTGGAAATCATTCGTCCTCCTCGTGTGCGTTGAGACGTGCAGATTCAAACCCGGGGTGGCAGAGGGCTGAACTCATCGGGACGAGTCATCTGAATCAAGGGATGAAACAACAAAACATGAATTCGAATGATCCGGCGGATCAAGTGGCGGCCGTGTGGCCGCTGTACATCCGTGTGTGATGGACTTCGCCGGGCTTCAAATTTACGGATGCAAAGGACAGAAATCCGTAGAAGACTAGGAAAATGAAACTCTGTCTGCTGGTTCTCGCATTTTGGTCACAGGAAGCCGAAAGAGCACTCCCGGACAAGGCGGCTTTCATCGCAGGGTTCCGCAAGACGCTGCATGACGATGAGAAGCTCCTCAGTCAGTACACCTATACCGAGAAGGAAACGGAGACCACGCTCGATTCGAAAGGCCTCAAGAAAAAGACCGAGATCAATGTGTATCAGGTTATTCACGGAGCCGAAGAATGGCAGACATATCGCCGGCATATCGTGAAGAATGGGGTCGCTTTGACCGGAGCGGAGCTTCAAAAGCAGGACCGTGAGGAACAGGAGCGCGTTGCAAAGGAGACTCACAAACGGGCGAACCAGCCGGAAGCGAAGCGCCGAGAAGAGAAAGCAAAAGCAGACCGCGACGAGCAGGAAGCTCTCGACGATGTCTTTGCGATGTTCGACGTTCAACTGATTCGGCGCGAACCGATCGGTGGTACATCGACGATCCTGGCCAGCTTCAAACCGAAGGCGAGTTACAAACCGAAGACGCGTATCGGGAAGATACTCCAGCACATCACAGGCCGCATGTGGATCGCCGAAGACGACCATGAACTGGCCAGAGTCGAAGGCGAAGTCATTGACGCCATTTCAATCGGTGGCGGATTTCTGGCGAAGCTTCAGAAGGGATCCCGATTCGCTTTCGAACGCCGGAAAATCAATGGCGAGATATGGCTGCCGGTCAGGGAAGAGGCTTTCGTCGACGGCAGGCTGCTCCTGGTCAAGGGACTGAAAGAACTCGACGTCGTTGAATACTCGGACCACAAGAAATATTCCGTCGATACCATCCTCAAGTTTCCGGAAGAAGTCGCCACTCCAAAGCCAGACTGACCAACAATAACTAGAGCACCTTCAGTTCAGGCCAGCCGAGTGCGTACCCGAGAGCACGCTTTACTTCACGTTGCCGATTCGCCGCAACCGATCCGATCGGATTGCTGAGGACAGCTCTGGGGACAACGTGAATGTTGTCAAGATTCGCTACCGAATTCTGTCTCAGACCTTCCTTTGCGCCGAGAGCGACTTCCTGCGGGATGTTCCGGATCGTTGTGGTGATTTCGGCAATCACGATTTTGCTGAGATACGCATATCCAGCCGTGCGAGTCAGAAGCAAAACCGGACGCCTGCCGATAGGAGCCGGCATGTTTGCCCATGCGATGTCGAATTGTTTCATCTCGCGCGTTTCCTTGAAGCCGTACTCGGTCTCTTCGACTTTACCGGACTCGCTCGGCCTTCCCATAGCCTGGGATCGATCAGGACATCGTCCGGCGAGTCCGGTTGCCGCCGATATGCTTCCGCCGTAGCCTGCTCTTCGATTTCCCAAAGGGCTTTGCGAATAGCGTTCCTTATAAACTCTGAACGCCGTCGCGATTTTACCGGCGCTACCTGGTCCAACTGCTCAGCGGCATCATCGTCCAGTTCGACTATGAGTGTTTTCATATAGTCGAGTATATAGAACAAATATTGAGGAATGGCAAGGACATCGGGCTTCCGGCTGGAATCGATATACTGCGCGCTCCCACATCGACGATACCCACGATTTCGTTTGTTGAAAAATCTGCAGGAAAAGTAGAACATCCCAGCATCAAAGGATGGATATATCCCTGGGGGAGGGATCTATGTACAAGAAACTTGCATGCCTGTTTTGTGGAATGATTGCGTTTGCCGCTCTGGTATCCGCACAGGGTTCGAGCAGTCTGATGCGGGGTTCGGTGATGGATTCGCAAAAGGGAGTGATTCCCGGAGCCGAAGTCACCGTTACGAATTCCAGTACGGGCCAGACTTTCAACACTGCTACCAACGAGAGAGGGGACTGGGTGCTCTCGTCGATGCCGCCGGCCGACTACCGCGTCTCGGTAGCGAAGCCTGGATTCCGGACTCAGACAGTCGCCAAAGTCGTCGTGAATGCCGGCGTACCGGCAACGGTGGATGTGGTGCTTGGACCCGGTGATTTGAACGAAAGCATCACGGTTGAAGCCGGCGCGCAGATTCTTCAAACCGAAAGCGCCACCTTATCCTCTACGGTGCAGGCGGCGCTGGTCGCCGAACTTCCTTTTGCGACACGGAATGCTGTCGAGTTGCTGGTAACGCAGCCCGGCGTTGCGACGCCGACCAATCCGCGCAGTTCTTCCATTAATGGACTTCCAAAGGGAGCCATCAACGTTTCGATTGATGGAATGAATTCGCAGGAGAGCTTGTTGAGAAGCAGCGATGGCTTCTTCAGCTATATCTATAACCCCATCGATGCGGTGAAGGAGGTCGTCCTGACGACTTCCGCGACAGACGCCATCGGCGGCGGAGAAGGCGCAGCCAACATCAAATTCGTCACACCTTCGGGCACGAACTCACTCCATGGCGGAGTGTTCTGGCAGAACCGAAACACCATCTTCAATTCCAATTACTATTTCAATAACATCAATGGACAACCCCGCGATCGAATCAACCTCAATCAGTTCGGCGGCCACGTGGGCGGTCCCGTGCTCAAGAACAAGCTGTTTTATTTCGCCAACGTTGAAACGTACCGGCTGCCCAACACCTACAATTTCACGCGGCAGGTCCTGACGCCGGCAGCCATCAACGGCGACTTTACGTACAAGGGTACCGACGGTGTCGTCCGCACACTCAATGTCTATCAGGTCGCGGCAAAGGCGAACGCCACGCTTGCTTCTTCAATCCGGCCGTTTCCAACGACTCCCGATCCGATTGTCCTTTCCACGCTGCAGAAGATCAATGACCTTACCTCCAAGGGCAATCTGAAGCCGCGTACCGATACGAACAACGACTACGTGCGCGTCGATTATCGATATCAGCCTCACAGCCTCGACCGCCGTTACTTTTATACCGGACGTTTTGATTACAACATCACTCCACAACACACGGTTGCCTTCACGTACAACTACAACAGCTATTTCGCTGCGCCTGACGGATTGAACAGCGTTGTGCCGATCTATGATGGAACCGGCACCGTACTTGGCAGCGACGTCAACGCCGGTCAGCGCAGCACGCGCTTTTCAGGAAATATTTCGCTGCGATCAGCGTTGAGAGCGAACCTGACAAATGAATTTCGCACTGGCCTGCAGAGCGGAACCGTGCTCTTTCGTGACGTTATCGGCCGGGACTTGTTCTCGACCTGGCGAGGATACAATCCGAGCTTCGCCGGTGGATATATTGCGGGTGTGACCAGCACGAGCACGCCATCGCGCCGGAATTCACCGACAAAATCATTCACGGATAACGTGTCGTGGGTCGGGGGACCGCATCAGATCAGCTTTGGCGGGAATTTTCAAACGGTCAGTTTGTTCCAGGCGGGAACGGGTACCGTGAACAGCGTCATTCCCGGCATCACGTTTGGAGTATCTACCATTGATCCGGCGTTTTCAGGTTCGACGGATATGTTTACGACCACGAATTTTCCGGGCATTTCGACAACGGATCGGCCCTTCGCCCAGAACCTTTATGCCATCCTTACCGGCCGCATCTCATCAATCACACAGGGCCGCAGCCTCGACGCGAGCGGTCACTACGATCTGACTGCCAGCGTCGATCGTGACCGGATTCGGGACTACGGCCTTTACGTCCAGGACAATTACCGCCCCAGGCCAGGTGTTACCTTGCAGCTCGGTGTGCGATACGAAAAGCAATTGCCATACGAAAATATGACCCGCAGCTATACGACAGTCGGACTCGCGGGCTTGTGGGGTATATCCGGCATTGGGAATCTCTTTGCGCCCGGTGTGACCGGAGGAGTCTCTCCGCAATACAACCAGTTGCAGAGCACATCTGCCGGATATGCGATTCCCGGCCGTGTACTTCCATCCGTTGGCCTGGCGTGGCAATTACCGGCTCGCACTGGTTTCTTGAAGCTGTTGTTCGGCAGCCAGCCCAGTTCTTCGGTGTTCCGTCTGGGTTACGCCATGAACGTTGTGCGTGAGGGTTCGGGCGTTTTTACCAGCATTCTGGGTTCGAACCAGGGCCTGAACATCGACAATTCCGTGGATCCGTCCAACTACCCGCAGTATTTCGGTGCGGCGGGAAGCGCGTGGTTCCGCGACGCCGTTTTGCCGGCGCGTCCGTTCCCGGCGACTCCAACATATCCGATCATTCCGAATTCCAATAATTCGCTGAACGATTTCGATCCGAATTTGAAACTCGGTTATGTTCAAAGTTGGAATATCGGTTTTCAGCGGGCGCTCGACAAAGATACCGTCGTGGAATTCCGCTACACCGGTAACCATGGAACGAGTCTCTGGCGGCAGTTCAATTTGAATGAAGTCAACATTATTGAAAACGGCTTCATCAACGAATTCAATGCCGCGCGAAACAATCTGGCGATCGCTAACGGCACAACTGTGGCCGGATTGTCTTCGCTCGCGAGCCTGAAGGTTACCAACTGGGGTAACCAGAATCTTCCCGGGCAAACGAATCTGAGCATCATTAATAATGCTTACGGCAACACAACCGACACCACGGTTGCCAACAACTTGTGGCTTGGACAGGCCGGTACACTCGCAAACAGTATCGCCACGAATGCTTCACGTTTTGGAAATCTCCAGCGAGCGAATCCGGCCATTCCGGCAAATTTCTTTCTGGTCAACCCGGCGGTTCTGAATGGAGGTTCTTTCCTTCTCAGCAATGCCGGCTCGTCGTACTACAACGGCGGGCAAATTGAGTTGAATCGACGGCTCAGTTACGGTTTTCAGACTCAGCTCAGCTATGTCTTTTCGAAGTCGCTTGCGAACGGCGCAACTTCCAGTTCAAGCGACAGCTCCACGCCCACAACCATGCGTAATCGCAGCCTGGACCGCGTGCCCTCGGGATTTGATATTCGACATGCGGTGAAGCTCAACGGTATCTGGAATCTACCCTTCGGGCCGAATCGTTATTTCTTCAGCGGCGCCGGCAATCGTGTCGCCCGCAAAACGCTGGAAGGGTGGCAGCTTGCCGGCAACGTTCGATTGCAATCCGGCGTTCCATTTTTCCTGTCGACGTTTTCGACATTCAATCAGAACGGCGGAGGCGTGATTCTGCACAACATGACGATGAAGGATTTGCAGGGAATGATCGGCAGTTACAAATCGACCAGTCCCACAACCGGAATCGGCGTGGTGACCTTCCTGCCCGACGGCGTCATCAACAATACGAAGGCCGCGTTCAATCAAGGAGGATTCAATCCGAGCCAGGTCGATCCGGCTGCGAAGTACATCGGGCCGGCTGCGCCGGGCACGATTGGCTGCCGCTGCTACTTTTACAATCCGTGGCAGCGGTTCTTCAACTTCAGTCTGATCAAGAAGACCCAAATCCGGGAAGATGTGAATCTCGAAATTCGCGCGCAGGCATTGAATGCATTCAACCTCACGAATTTCGTTCCGAACAACAACATCGGCGCGGCATTCGGCCAGACCACGAGCGCTTACCGGGACACATCGGGAACCGTCGATCCCGGAGGACGCATCCTCGAATGGGTCGTTCGGCTGAACTTCTAAGGAACAGCCTGGATCGCGGGCCTGGGGTCGGGCATTTGCTTTATCAGCATTACGTGCCTGACCCCGAATTTGTCTTTCGTGGTTACTTTTTGGCCGGAGCCGGCATCATCGCGTTGGTTTCCTGATGGAAAACGGCAAGCCACTTTCCGCCCCGATTGGTCCAGGTTGAAGAGCACCAGACCGGGCTATCCACGGGTTGGCCCTGATAGGTTCCCTTGCCGGTCCAGCGGTACATGTGGATGACCGTGTCATTTCCGACCCAATAGAACTGCGATCCGTCAATGTTCCAGCTCGTGATTTTGACGCTCGCCATCATTTTGTCGAAATCCGGTCCACTGACTTTGCTGATTCCGCCCGCATCCACGCTGATCCCATCCATCGCCACGAGGGCGTGAAACCCTTTCGGATCATTTTTCGCGAATGCTTCATTGACGGCGCGTTCGTTTGCAACGATCTGTTTCTCGGTTGCAGCTTTGTTTGAAGCCGCGGGCGTTTGCCCCAATACTGGAATTGCAGCCATTAATACCAGTCCCAAAAGTGTTCTTCGATTCATGACTCCTCCTCGATAGGTTCAATTGAACAATGATATTCTCACAACCATGCGATCACTGTTCGTATCCTTATTCTTTGTACTCGTTTCCTGCAGCACCGCACCAACCAGCTCTCCTTCTACAACTACGCCGCCGCCCCCATCCTTGGATGGCAATGCCCTCAAGGCGCACATTCAAAAACTGGCATCCGATGAGATGGAAGGGCGTGCTCCGGGCGGCAAAGGCGAGGAACTCGCGACGGCGTACATTAGCGATTTCTTCAAATCGATCGGCTTGAAGACTCAGGTTCAGCCTGTGCCTTTCGTCGGTATCACTTCAACGGCATCGCCGCTTAAATTGACCGGCAAGGGCGGGGCGCGGACATTGAAATACGGCGATGAATTCGTCGCATGGTCGAAGCGGGAGCAGGACGCTATTTCGGCGTCCGGCGATCTCGTGTTCTGCGGATACGGCGTTGTCGCGCCTGAATATCAATGGGACGATTTCAAAGGCGGCGTGAAAGGAAAAATCATCGTGGTGCTGATCAACGATCCGCAGCTCGACGATCAGACAAAATTCGGCGGCAAAGCCATGACTTACTACGGCCGCTGGACCTACAAGTTCGAAGAGGCCGCCCGGCAGGGTGCCGCAGGCGCTCTCGTTATTCACGAAACGGAATTTGCCGGTTATCCATGGGAAGTCGTGCGCGGGTCGTGGTCCGGCGAACAATTCGATATCGTGCGGCCCGACAAAGGCGCTTCAACCGTTCCGCTCCAGGGCTGGATCACGCGCGATATCGCAGCCGGTCTCTTCAAATCCGCCGGCCTGGATTTCGACGATATGAAGAAGAAAGCGCTTCAGCCTGACTTCAAGCCGGTCTCCCTCGGCATCAAGGGTTCGATTGATGTGAAGAACAAAATGCGGACAGTGGATTCGAAGAATGTCGCAGGCGTACTCGAAGGTTCGGAGAAGCATGATGAGTACGTGATCTTTACAGCGCACTGGGATCATCTGGGAATTGGAGAACCTCAGAACGGCGACAAAATCTACAACGGTGCCGTCGACAACGCGTCCGGCGTCGCCGAAATGATGGAAATCGCGAAGGCCGCGGCGAAAGCTCCGGCAAAACCGAAACGGTCAATCGCGTTCATCGCTGTCACCGGCGAAGAGCAAGGACTGCTGGGCTCGGCTTATTACGCTGACAATCCCCTCTTCCCACTCAACAAAACGCTCGCCAACATCAATATTGATGAGGCGAACGTGTTTGGCCGAAATAACAATGAAATCGAAGTCGTCGGATTCGGCTACACCACTCTGGAAGACATCCTGAAGGATGTGGTCGCCCAGCAGGGCCGCAAGGTCATACCCGATCAGGAACCGCAAAACGGACACTATTTCCGATCCGATCAGTTCAGCCTCGCGAAGAAAGGTGTGCCGGCGCTCTACACGAAAAGTGTCACTCCCGAGGACGACAAGGAATTCACGGCGAAGCGGTATCACAAGCCATCCGATGAGTTCGATCCGAACTGGGATATGAAAGCCGCAGTAGCTGACGGTGATGCGTTGCTGCAGGTGGCGATTCGTGTCGCGAACGGAGATAAGTGGCCCGAGTGGAAGCCCGGCACGGAGTTTCGCGCGATCCGGGAACAAAGTCTGAAGAAGTAGTGGGACAGCCCAAACAATCCGTCATCGATCGCATCGAAGAGCTTCGCAGGCAGTTGCGGGAACACGAGCACCGTTATTACGTGCTTGCCGACCCGGCCATCTCGGATTACGACTTCGATCAACTCCTGCGCGAGCTTCAGAAGCTCGAGCAGGAGCATCCGGAATTGGTCACACCGGATTCGCCGACACAGCGTGTGGGCGGCGAACCGGAGAAGGAATTTCCAACCTATACGTTTTCCAGGCCGATGCTGAGTCTGGAAAATGCGTACTCCGAAGAAGAACTTCTCGATTGGGGCCGGCGGGTTGCTCAACTGGCGGAAACCGATTCCGTCGATTACGTCGCAGAACTGAAGATCGACGGGCTCAGTGTGGCTTTGATCTATGACCATGGGCGTCTCGACAAAGCCGTCACTCGCGGTGATGGCCGAACCGGCGAAGTCGTTACCGGAAATATCCGCACGATCCGGTCCGTGCCGTTGCGGCTGGATGAAGAAGTCTCTCTCGAGATTCGAGGTGAGGTTTTTCTCGGCCTGAAGGCGTTTCGCCAACTGAACGAAGAACGCGAGGAAGCCGGAGAGCCTCGCCTGGCGAATCCAAGAAACGCTGCCGCAGGCTCATTGCGGCAACTCGATCCGGCGATGGCTGCGAAACGGCCGCTCGATTTTTACGGATATTGGATTCATCCCACGCGTCGTCTGCAATCGGAGAATCTGAAAGCCATTCTCGATCTGGGATTGAAAGTAAATCCCAACCGGAAACTTTGCCGATCGCTCGAGGAAGTCATCGATTTCTACCGGCATTGGGAAGAGCATCGCGACAAACTCGATTACGAAATCGACGGTGTTGTTGTAAAGGTGAATTCCATCGACTTGCAGCGACGACTCGGCAGTACGTCCAAGTCTCCCCGCTGGGCGGTAGCCGTCAAATTCCGGCCGCGGCAGGCCGTCACGAAGCTGATGAATATCCGCGTGCAGGTCGGCCGGACCGGCGCTCTGACGCCTGTTGCGGAACTCGAGCCCGTGCAGCTTGGCGGAACAACCGTGCGCAATGCGACGCTGCACAACGAAGATGAAATCGAACGGCTTGGATTGCAGGTCAACGATCGCATTCTGCTCGAGCGCGGCGGAGATGTGATTCCAAAGGTCGTGCGAGTCGTCGAGCAAGCGCCCGATCGAACAGCGTTCCGCATGCCGGAGCGATGTCCGGTATGTGGCGGCGAGGTTTATCGTGAAGAAGGCGAAGCGGTCCGCCGGTGCCTGTCGCAGGCATGTCCGGCGAAGCTGAAGGAATCACTCCTCCACTGGGCAAGCCGGAAGGCGATGAAAATCGACGGACTCGGTTTTCGTCTTGTCGACCAGCTTGTCGCGAAAGACCTCGTTCATGATGTTTCCGATCTTTACCACCTCACTCAGGAACAACTCGAAGGACTCGATCGCATGGGGCCGAAATCGGCGGAAAACCTGTTGCGCGAGATCGACGCGAGCCGGTCGCTTGAATTCTGGAGGCTTCTTTTCGGCATAGGCATACGTCACGTCGGTGAGCGCACGGCTCAGATTCTTGCAAAACACTTCGGATCGATCGAACGCCTCGAACAGGCTTCCGTCGAGGATCTCGAACAGGTTCATGAAGTGGGTCCCAAGCTGGCGGAAAGCATCGTTAAGTTTTTCGGCGAGGATCAAAACCGGGCGCTCCTCGAGAGGCTGCGAGCTGGAGGCTTACCAATGACTTCGGGCGCCGTCGAACAGTCGCAGGCTGCGCAGGTCTTCGCGGGAAAGATGATCGTTCTGACAGGAACATTGGATACGATGACGCGCGAAGAAGCCGCAGCCTTCATTACGGAACGCGGCGGACGGGTCACGTCGTCGGTCAGCAAGAAAACAGGTTTCGTTGTCGCCGGCCGCGATCCGGGCTCGAAATTGGAAAAAGCGCGTGAACTCGGGGTTGAGATTCTCAACGAAGAGCAATTCCGGGCGATGCTATAATCTGGGCTTCTATGAAAAAGGTTCTCCTGGGATTGGTAGTGGTGGTCGCGCTGTCGAGATTCGCCGCGGGTCAACGAGGCCAGCAGCCGCAACCCAAGCCTCCGGAGCCTGCCAAGCCCTCGGATCAGATCATTCAAGTCAACGTGGATCTGGTCAATATCCTCTTTACTGTTGCCGACAAAAAAGGAAAATTCGTAACCAACCTCAAGAAAGAGGATTTCAGGGTCTTCGAAGACGAAAAAACTCAGAATGTCACGAATTTCAGCAGTGAAACGGATCTCCCCTTAACGATCGCGCTTCTGGTCGATACCAGCGGCAGCATCCGCGACAAACTTCGCTTCGAGCAGGAAGCAGCCATCGAGTTTTTCTATTCGACGCTTCAGCGTGGAAAAGACAAGGCGATCGTCGTTGCCTTCGATTCGTCACCGGAACTACTGCAGGATTTCACCGACGATCCCGAAAAACTCGCCGACAGCATCCGCAAGATTCGGGCCGGCGGCGGTACCGCGCTTTATGACGCGATCTATACGGCCGTGAATCAAAAGCTCGCGGGCCAGGGAGGACGGCACGTCGTGATTCTGATCACCGACGGCGACGACAATTCAAGCCGTGTCTCGCTGACGGAAACTCTGGAAGCCGCGCAGCGGGAGAACGTCAGCATCTATTCGATCAGCACTAATTCCGCCGCATTTTTCGCCAACAAGGAACAGGAACGCGGAGACAAGACTCTCAAGAAGTTTTCGGAAGAGACCGGAGGGAAAGCATTTTTCCCTCTGAAGATTCAGGATCTCGCCAGCAGCTTTCTCGATATCCACGATGAGCTTCGTTCGCAATACCAGATTGGTTATCGTCCGAGCAACGGCCGACCCGACGGAACCTTTCGCCGGATTCGTGTGGATGTCGCGGACAAGCGATTCAAGGCTCGCCACAAGGTCGGCTATTACATGCCGAAGCCGGCCGCGACTACTCAGAAGTAGCAGAAATAGCGTTAAGCAAACTAAAAGCGTGCCCCGATGCCCACAACTCTTTCTGAAACTCAACGCCAAGGAACCGACGAACCGAACGAAGAGAGACACCAGATTCATGAGGCTCGACGAGCATTGGGTCTGTGTATCATGTGCGGAGGCCAGCGAAGCCGGATCGATCGGCTCGCCCGGCGGCATGCGCATCGGCGCTGCCGGGTTTTCGTGGATTAACAAAGGTGAATCCATTTACAGAGGAACTCAAATGCAAGTCAACCGACGGGAAGTTCTCGAATTCCTGGGCATGAGCACGATTGCCGCGGCGCTGCCCAGTTTCGCGTTTGCGCAGGAGCCTGCATTTCCAAAGGGCGCGATTATCCGAACAATTCTCAAAGACTACGCGCCTGAGGAACTGGCCGGCGGCGCCACTCTGTTTCATGAGCACATGCAACTGGCGCCCGATTTCAATGCGAAGTTTGCAGCGGCGACAGCCGCAGCCCGAGCCGCAAATGGTTTGCCGCCTGCTCCTCCACGCGGCGGGGGCGCAGCGGGCGCCGGCCGTGGCGCCGCGCCTGCCGCACCGCCACCCGACATCATGCATAACGTCGATCTGATGTCCGCAGAAGTCGCCAAAACAAAGGGCGACGGCGTGGCATGCATTGTCGATGGCGGACATGCCGACATGGGGCGCGACATCAACTTCCTCCGGCAGGTTTCCATGAAATCCGGAGTTCCCATTGTTGCGGGCGGCGGATTTTATTCGCAGCCGTTTTATCCGAAAGAGATTTCAACGATGAGCGAAGAACAGATCATCAAAGCGCTCATCAAGCAGGCGGACGACGATACTCTCGGCGCATTCGGAGAAATCGGTTCGTGGGACGAAATCACCGCGGATGAACGCAAAGTGTTTCGCGCCGTCGGCAAGGCGCACGTCGCCACAAACATTCCGATCTTCACGCACACGGGAATTCCCGGCAAATCGGCTCTTGAACAACTCGATCTCCTCGAAGACGCCGGTGTCAAACCCGAGCGCGTCATCATCGGGCATCTGGGGAATCTTGTGGACACGAACGTCTATGTCCACAAAGCGATCTGCAGGCGTGGCGCGTTTGTTGGTTTCGACCGGCAGGGCGGCAATGGTGATGCGCAGCAAGTGCCGATGGTCGTCGCGCTCATCGATGCGGGTTTTGCCGATCACCTGATGTTTTCCTCCGATGCGTCGAGTGGATACTCCAAGACCCTGACCGTGTTCCTGCCGAAGCTGAAAGCTGCCGGCGTGAACGAACAGGTTCTTCACCGCATCATGGTGGACAATCCGCGCCGGTTTCTTGCGTTCGTCCCGAAACGTCCGCGAAAAAAATAAGCCGGCAATTCAATTTGACGGATCCTGGCCCGTTACGTAGACTCGCAGCCCTATAGCGCAAAGCCAGTCGATTTCAGCTCACAGAAACGGAAGAGAGATGGCAGGAAGCCAGAAGAGACTGTTCCGAAGTGTCGCGTTCGCCATCACGGCGTTGCTGCTTGTTTCATCCTCGGCCTTGGCTCAACTGACATTGAACAGTCTTACGGATACTTCGCCGGGCATCTCCTCGAATATCGCGCAGGTAGGTGCCGCATCCTTCACGCTTACGCTGAACGGTTCGGGCTTCACTTCGAATTCCATCGCTCGCTTTGGATCGACCAATCTGGCGACGACGTTTGTCAGTGCGAACAGGCTGACCGCCCTCGTGCCGTCTTCTTTGCTCAAGACAACGGGTGCTCCGAGCATAACCGTAGTTGACGGTAACACGACATCGAACGCTCTCGCGTTCACCGTAACCTATCGCGCGGATGTCAACGGCAATGGAAGCGTGAACATCGCTGACGCTTTGGTCATTGCGCTGTCATCCGGAGGACTTTTCAGACCTGCCGTGCCGGTCTCCCTCAGCGATGTGAATTTCAATGACGTCACCAGCATCGGTGATGCGCTCGTGCTCGCGCTTTTTACGGGTGGTGTTCGAACGAATCTGGATCGGCCGGCAATCACGTCGACCAGCGCTGTCGCTCCAGTTAACGCCGGCGATTCCATCACGCTGACAGGACCGGGATTTTCGCCGGCGGTTGGCGACAACGCCGTTGTTTTTTCCATGCTGGATGGCAGTTTCCTTTCGATTGCTCCGTCGAGCGTTACTACGGGATCCGGCGACAGGACGATGACAGTGACTGTTCCATCCGGCGCAGCCAGCGGCCCGGTATTCGTCAAGCGCAATGACGTCGAGGTTCCAGGCAGGCCGATTGTTATTCCAATCCAGGGATCCGTTGTTCCGGTTTACATCAGCAACGTCACGCCCAATGCGAATCTCCAACCCGGTACGACTTCGGTTACCTTAACCGGCAGCGGTTTCGATCCTACGCCTGCCAATAACGCGATCACATTTTCAGGACCGAACGGCACAATAATCACGACGACTGCGGCGACGGCTTCAACGGTTTCGTTATCCGTCGTGGTTCCGGCACCGGCGATAAGCGGTTTCGTCTATGTCACTGTCAGCGGGCGCGAATCCAATCACAAATCGATTCTGTGTCAGGGAACACCGACCGTTCTCCGGCTGAATCAACTTTACTATCCCGATGTTGCGGGTGAGCCGGTCCTGATCGAGGGAACCGGTTTCAACTCGGCGGCGCCGTCGGATAATCAGGTTCTGTTCACTGCTCCGAACAGCAGCGAGGTGCAGGGACAAGTCGTGGCGGTTGGGAGAACGGAATTGATTGTTCTCGTTCCAGCCAACGCCATTACGGGAACGGTGAAGGTCAAGACGACCGGCGGCACGGTTACTTCGAACACGCTTGGTTTCACGGCCGCATCCGGATCAGGATCCAGGCCTCTTATTTCTTCCATCAATCCGGATTCCGGCACAGCGGGAACGACGGTTAATGTAACGATTACTGGAACGAATTTCGTTCCTGGTGCGACTACGGTCACGGCCGCGTCGACGGGAATCACGGTGACCGCTGTTAATGTTCCGAACGCAACTTCTCTCACTGCGAATCTCGTCATTCAGAGCTCAGCCGCTCTCGGTGCTACCAGTATCAGCGTGGTGACGACTGGTGGTTTGAGTTCCATAGCGTTTAATGTACTCGCACCGATCTCCACGATTCAGTTGCGCGATTCGGTAACAAGCAATTCAACAAACGAGTTTGTTGTGAATGCCGGTAATACGCTTCAAGTTGGAGTTCGAATTCTCGACAGCACCGGGCAGGAACGAACCGGCGTGCCGGTCCAGTACACGAGCTTGAATTCGGATATCGCTTCCATCGATGTAACCGGCCTCGTTCGCGGTCTTCGCGCCGGTTTTTCGACATTGACCGTGACGTCCGGTAACGCCGTGGCGACAGGAATCATCACGGTCGTGGAAGTCACGACGGGCAGCGCTGCGGACAACGTGTCGGGTATTGCGATCGACAGCAGCCAGCAGATTTATCTCGCGCTCACCTCCGATCAGACGATTCGCACAGGTCTGGATCTAACCCAGCCTGCTCAGATTTACGCCGGAATGTCGGGCTCTGCCGGCTTCAGCGACAACGTGCGGCTGCAGTCGCTTTTCCGAAGTCCATCCTTTGTTGCACTGAATCAGGCGGACGGAACATTGTATGTCGCCGATTCCGGCAATCATCGGATTCGCAGGATTACACCCGGACCCAACGGCCGCGTGGACACGATCGCAGGTACCGGCACTGCAGGATCGCAGGATGGCGCCGCTGCCTCTGCAACGTTCCGGAATCCGCAGGGAATTGCGTTGGATTCTGCCGGCTATCTCTGGGTTGCCGATACGGGAAACCACACGATCCGCAGAATCAACCTGACGGCACGAACCGTACAGACAGTGGCCGGGTTGGCGGGAACATCAGGATCCACCGACGGAACCGGCACAGCCGCTCGATTCAACGGTCCAATTGGAATTGCGATCAGACCTGAAACACTGGCGGAAAGTCTCGATCGTTTGCGAAACGGTGGCGCTCCGCCTCCGATGACAGTCCTTGTGGCCGATACCGGCAACGGGTTGCTGCGCCGGGTGAAGGAAACCGGCGTGGTCGATACGCTTCAGGTAACGACGCCTGCGGCGACCCCTTTCATGAACGCGAGTATCAAACCCGCAATCCTTGCAGCGACTCCAATCGTTCCCGCTCCAACCGGTATTGCCGTGGACGCAGCCGGAAACATTTACGTGACGGACCCGGCTTCAGGGCAACTTGCCGTCCTGCTCGGCAATGGACAGATTGTTCAAGCGACTCAGTCTGGAACATTCAGCGGGCCTCGTAGCGTGATCATCAGCCGGCTTGGAAGAATTCTGGTTGCGGATGCTGTGCGTACGCGCGAACTCCACTACGGTGAGCCGCAAATCACAAGTCTCACCCCCGATCACGTTCCCACACAGGGCAACGTGACGATCACCGTTCGCGGGAACAACTTCTCCCCGGATTCCATCGTTGTCGTTGGCGCCACCATCGTTTCCGGCGTGCATATAGACAACACGCAAACCCTGACGTTCACCATTCCTTTACTGCCGAGTGGCATCGCTACGCTCACTGTCCAGAATCGCGGAGGCCTGGCCCAACGGCCACTCTCGATCGATTCAATTCCATTGAGCAGCCTGCCTCCGGGCTATATCACTACGATTGCCGGTGGAACGACGTTCGTCGGCGATGGCTCTCAATTCACTTCTGCAACGCTCGGTCCGGCAAACATGGCCATGGACAGTTCGGGGAATCTATTCATCGCGGACTGGGCGAACAATCGTGTTCGAAGAGTCGATGCGCGAACGGGAGTGGTCACGACAGTCGCCGGCAACGGCAGCATCGATCTCAATGTCAATGACGGCGGGCCCGCTGTTGCCGCATCCCTTGCACATCCCGCCGGTGTTGCTGTCGATGCCTCAGGCAATCTCTACATTGCCGATGGAAGCGGGGATTATAGCGATCTGAGAAGTCCGTCGGCCGCCCCCTATTTTGAGCACCGGCGAATTCGCAAGGTCAACGTGGTTACGGGAATCATCAGCAGCATGCTGGATTGCGTCCAGCCCTCATCCTGCCAGGACGACCAGGGGCTCGCGGCGAATGCGCTGACGGTCGACGCCGCCGGCAACATCTACTTCATCGGAGCAAGCGGAGGCAACGCCGTTAATAAGGTTGCAGCGGCGACAGGAGTCGTGACGACCATTGCCGGCAATCCGTTTAGTCCCGGTTACTCAGGAGACAATGGTCCGGCGTCAGCGGCCCTGTTGAACGTGCCCAGTTCGCTGGCCACGGACACGGCAGGCAATCTTTACATCGCAGACTCCAGTAACGACAGGATCCGCAAAATCGATGCCGCCACGGGAATCATCTCAACAGTAGCCGGCGGCAGCACTCTGACTTTTGATGGTGCCCTGGCCACTCAATCCAAACTCTACACTCCAACATCGATTGCGATCGACAAAGACGGCAACCTTTATATAGGGGAATCCGGAAGAGGCCGAATCCGAAAAGTAAATGCGTCATCAGGAACCATCAGCACCGTCGCCGGCAACGGGACAGGATTTTCCGGTGACGGCGGACTTGCGTTGAGCGCGCAATTGGATCCTTCAGGCATTCTGCTGGATGCGTCGGGAGATCTGCTCATTGCGGAATTCAATAATCATCGAGTGCGTAAAGTGACGTCTAGGAATGGAACAGTCAACACCCTGGGCGGCACAGGTGAAAGCAACTACTCGGGCACGGGAGGTCCGGCCATTGCTGCAACTCTCAGCCTTCCGTGGGACATTACATTCGATCAGTCCGGAAACTTGTATGTTGCCGAAGTTGAAAACAATCAGATTCGGAAGGTCAGCGCGGATACAGGAGCCATCAGCGTTGTGGCTGGGATGGGTCTGGCAGCTTTTTCAGGGGATAACGGTCCGGCAACTGCGGCAGCGTTAAGTTTTCCGTATGGAATCGCCATGGACTTGGGAGGAAATCTCTTCATTGCCGATACCTGGAACTCCAGAATCCGAAAGATTGCTGCATCGACGGGAACCATTACGACTGTTGCCGGAACCGGTGAGTTTGCATATTCGGGAGACAACGGTCCCGCGATCTCTGCCGTACTCAATAAACCGATTTCCGTCGCGGTCGATTCAGCCGGCAATCTTTTTATAGCAGACACCGGCAACAACAAGGTTCGAAAGATTGCCGCCGCCAACGGAACCATCACAACAATTGCAGACCTGACCTCATCGCCTCAGTACGTCGCACTCGATCCTGCTGGAAACATTTACGTGGCAATGTATGGTGGAATTCTCAAGATCGCCGCGGGGACCGGTGTCGTCACGCAAGTGCCCAACAGCACCGGGTTCTATGTAAACGCAATCCGATTCGATTCAGCCGGTAACCTTTTCTTCTCGGACTTCACGAACCGCGTTCGCCGGATAGGCACAGATGGAAGCATTGTCACGGTGGCAGGCAACGGCGCCGCTACGACCGTGCAGCGCAACGGCGTCACGAACGCGGCGGTAGGGGACAACGGTCCGGCGCGAAACGCTACTCTAGACATGCCTTCAGGGATGGCTTTCGATAGCGCTGGAAATCTGTTTATTGTCGATGCCTACAACCAGCGTGTTCGTGCTGTGCGCGGCCCCGTCCCATCGAGTCCTGCTGTAGCGCAGTTGGCGATCGTCTCCGGCAACAACCAAACGGCGCAGATCGGCGCGGTATTGCCACAGCCTCTCATAGTCGAGGCGCGGGATCAGAATGGAAACACGTTAACGGGTATCGGTGTCACGTTCTCCGTTACCAGCGGTGGTGGCTCTGTCGATCCTTCAATGCGGGAGATTACCGCATCGAACGGCCGTGCGTTGGTAACGGCAACGCTCGGAACGTCTCCCGGAACTGCGCTGTTCTCGGCATCGGTGAATGGAATTCCGGCGGTAGTCTTTTCCGCGACGGCAACGGCCGCTTCCAGTTCAATTCCAACACTGACTTCGATCAGTCCCGGTTCCGGCACGCAGGGCAACACGATTTCAGTGACCCTGACGGGCAACGGTTTTGTGACAGGTAACACCGTAGTAACAGCCGGCGGCAGTGGGGTTGTGGTAAGCCGCGTGACGGTGACGAACGCCAATTCCTTGTCGGCGACTCTCGTGCTCTCCGGGCCGGCGGGTAGCCGAAGCGTTGCTGTCAGAACGCCGGGCGGAACAAGCGGAAACGTTTCCTTCACGGTTATTGCCGGCACGTTGTCTTCCGCAACAGCTTTCAATGTGACGACGCCTTACGGACTTGCAACTCAGCTTGGCACCGCCGATGGAACGGGCACTGCAGCGCGATTCAGTGCTCCCCGCGGGATCTGGAGCGACGGCGCTAATCTTTACGTTGCCGACACGAACAATTACGCCATCCGGAAAATAAATCTGACGACCGGCGCCGTTACGACCCTTGCCGGCTTGAAGGGCACTGCGGGATCTGCGGATGGAACCGGTACCGCAGCGCGTTTTGTCTATCCCGGCGCGATCTGGGGCGATGGACTGAACCTTTATGTCGCCGATTCGGTCACGATTCGGAAAGTTGTGCTCAGTTCCGGAGTTGTGACGACACTGGCAGGACAGGCAGGCGCCCTTGGCTCGGCCGACGACACAGGAACTGCGGCGCGATTCTTGGGCATCAGCGGACTTTGGGGTGACAACAACAATCTCTACATTGCGGATGCCGGTAACAATACGATTCGAAAAATGAATCTTTCGAGTCTTGCGGTCACAACAGTAGCCGGCGATCCGGGAACACCTGCGATGGTTGATGGCGCCGCGACAGATGCGCGATTCAGTCAACCCAATGGACTCTGGAGTGACGGTGCGAACCTTTTCATTTCGGATTATGCCAATCACGCGATCCGGAAAATGAACATTGTGTCGGGTAACGTTTCAACCGTAGCCGCTTACTATGCCTTTAATGGTCCGGCGGGCTTGTGGGGCGATGGAGTCAACCTTTACGTTCTGGAATCGGCAAACAACATCGTCAGTCAGATTGTTCTCTCAACGGCCGCAGTCTCAATAATAGCCGGACAATCCGGAATTAACGGCAGTGCAGATGGTTCTGGCTCTGCTGCGAGATTCTGGAGTCCGAACGGCATTTGGGGCGATGGCGGCCGGCTCTATGTTGCCGACACGGGGAATTCCACAATTCGAAAACTGGATACCGTCGTTCTTGCGCCCGCGATTTCGGCAATCACGCCGTTTACCGGTTCCCGTGGAACGACGATATCGGCGAACCTGACAGGCACGTATTTTCTCGGCGCAACGGCGGTGACATTCAGCGGAACAGGTGTAACCGGAACCATCCTGGGTGGCGGTACCGCAACGAACCTGCCGATATCGATTGCCATTTCCGCGGACACGGCTGAAAGTGTCCGGACCATCACCGTCCATACATCGGCTGGAACATCTGCGGTATTCACAGGATTCACGATCAGTCCCGTGGCATGGCAGGTCTCAAATCCGGGTTTGCCCGCGGGTGTGACGATCAACTCCATCTGGGCGAGAAACCGGAATGATGCATTCGTCTGGGGTGCGCGCAACATACCCAACACAACGACGCCGGAAAGTTATCTCTATCATTGGAACGGCGCGGCGTGGAGCCAGGCGTTCTATCTCGCCAGTGCTTCGGCGATCAGTGTCTTCGGCACGGGCGCTTCAGAGGTTTGGATTTCGGCGTTCTCGACGACGGCGAACGCAAGCGTTGTCTATCGTTCCGTGAATAGCGGCGTCAATTGGACACAGCAGACTTTACCTGCCGCGATCGGCTCCGCAAGAGTAGGCAGCCTGACGGGGACTCCGAACAATATTCATGCCAGCGGGGCGGGGAATCAGATCATCCGTTTCAATGGAACGAGTTGGTCTGCTCTTAATGCCGGCGGAATTCAAAACAATGATCCCCCTGGTCCGATAGTCGTCAACAGCGCTACTGAGGGCTATTACACGACATGCCATGGTTTCGGATTCTGGGATGGCACAAGCTGGGCCTACATTTCAAATGGATGGGATTTTTGCAACGTCAGTCAAATCTGGGGCACACCCACATATCTGCATACGGCTGGAGACAATAGTTCTTCGAATGGCGTTCGCGTCTGGAGACAGACCGGTCCAACGAACTTCAGCCAGACGCCGGTTCTCGCCGATCCTAATGATGGACCCTTGCAAGGTGGATATTTGTGCGGCACGGGCCAATACGGGACCGCAACGGGTTTGTGGGGTTCTGGCGGAAGCGACATCTGGGTCAGCGGCCGGCTTGGCGTGAGTCCGACGGACTGCACACCAACGGGGCGTCTCTATCACTACAACGGAACCGCATGGAGCAATATCACCTCACTAGTTCCCGCTATTGTGGGAAATCCATTGCCGGCCGTTACAGCGCTTACCGGAACAGCATCCGATGACGTCTGGATCGCGTTGGCCGATGGCCGCGTTTTGCGATTCACGCGTTGAAGAATGTACGATCGATAACCCTTATTGGTGATCTCACCTGAATTCGATCATGTAGCCGCGGGTTTTATACCCGCGTTCATGCAGCGAGTTCTTCAGACGCATCAATCCTGAACCACAAAACCGCGCCAAGAAGCAAAAACGCTGCCATTGGTACAAACGGAGCGTTGTAGCTGTGGAAGTGGTCGACGAGATATCCATAGACGACCGTCGAAATAAAAGCGCCCACCTGTGCTGATGTGTTCATCAAACCGACGACGGATCCCGCATGCTTTTGTCCGATATCCAGGCAAACACCGAATACTCCCGCCTGCTGAAATGTAATTCCTCCGTAGACGAGCGAAAGGAGAATAACCGTGAACAACTGCTGCTGGGTAACCATGGCCGCGATCGTGAAAAGGCACGCGCTGCCGAGGCCAAAAATGCCGAGCAGGCGCCTTCCCCATTTCAAACCGAGCCTGCGGACCAGCGCGTCGCTGGCCGCTCCGCCTGTCAGATTGGCGCATGCGGCGACGGCGTACGGCAATGCGGAAAGAATCAAACTCCCTTCGCTGAAACCCCGGCCCCTTACAAGAAAGGTATGAAACCACGTCTGAAAAAAAGTGTACACGTAGACATAACAAAAGGCGGTGGTGAGCATGGCCAGCATGCTTCCCGAACGCAATGCCTGCCGCCAGGGGAAACCTTTCAAGTGCACCGCGTGTGCGGGAACCGTTTCGTTCAGCTCAGCCGATGTTATTCCTCGCTTCTCGGAAGGATTGTCGCGAAACCAGACGTACCAGACGGCCGCCCAGACCAGTCCGAGAGCGCCGAAAATGTAGAACGATGCGCGCCACCCGTAACGCATCTGGATCGGCACAACAAGCAGCGGCGCTATCGCTCCGCCGATCTGACTTGCCATCAGCAGGACACCGGAGACGCCCGCGCGCTGCGTCGCCGGGAACCAGCGCGCCATAACGATCGAAGCATTTGGAAATGCGCCGGCTTCTCCAGCGCCGAAGCAGAACCTTGTGATCAGAAGAATGCGGTAATTCCAGACCATTCCGGTCAGCGACGTGAATGCGGACCACCACAGCACCACGCGCGTCAGCACGCGCCGAGCGCCAATTCGATCCCCCAACACGCCGGTAGGAATTTCAAAGAGGCAGTAGGACAACGTGAACATCGCCGTCACCCAGCTCCATCCAACCGGATCGATGTGCAGATCATCCTGTATTCGCGGCCCCGCCACGGAAATGCAGACGCGGTCGAGATACATGATCGCGAACAGCAGAATGAGAAGTCCAAGAACGCGATGACGATATTTCATGATGAAGGACCCCGAAAGGGCGGATGATTTTCTCACATGCGGGCTGTTGTGGGAATATATGCGGATGACGAAATCCACATTATCAACTGCATTGATGTTGATGGCGGCCGGTTCGCCGGTCCTGCTTGCCGAAACGCATCGCTTCACGCCGACGGTGTTTTACAACACGTGGTCCGCCTCGCATCCACCGGCATTGCGCATCAAACCCGGCGATCGCGTGGTGACCAAAACGATTGACGCCGCGGGTGTCGATTGGAACGGCAAAACCGTTGGCGCAGGTCCGAATCCTCAAACCGGCCCGTTCTATATCGAAGGCGCTGAGCCGGGCGACATGCTTGTGATCACACTCGAGAAGATTGAAACGAATCGGGCGATGGCTTATTCAAGCAGCCTTCTTTCTCCATACGCCACGACACCTCAGGCCATCAACACGCGAACCGACCACGAAGCCCGGCGTCTGACCTGGACCATCGACAAAGCAAAAGGTGTTGCGCGGCTGGACCAGACTGAAGTGCAACCGGGTGGGATCGAGTTGCCGCTTCGGCCCATGCTGGGTTGCATCGGCGTTGCGCCCAGCGGGAAACAGGCCATTGGAACCTCGACGCCCGGAGCGTGGGGCGGCAACATGGACTATGCGTCGATGATCGCCGGCGCAAAACTCATGCTCCCAGTCAATGAACCCGGCGCGTTTTTGTTTCTCGGTGACGGTCACGCCAGACAAGGTGAAGGGGAAGTCGCGGGCACGGGTCTTGAAACGTCGATGGATGTGGAATTCACCGTCGATCTCGTCAAGAAGAAGGCTATCGGCTGGCCTCGCCTGGAAAACGCGACGCACATCATGGTGCTCGGCAGCGCCCGCCCTCTCCTCGAAGCATTTCAGATCGCCACCGCCGAGTTGCAGCAATGGCTCATGGCGGATTACCACATGACCGAACGCGGCGCGCAGACATTCATGGGGCAGGCCGCCGAATACGAAGTGGCCAATGTCGTCGATCCGAGTTTTACGGTTGTCGCGAGAATCAACAAGAACCTGCTGCGCCGTTAATGAAGGGCGCCGACAGGCCGTTACCGAAAGAATCTCGACACGGGGCAGGAGCATCCGGGAAGAACAGGTTCAGCAGTGAGTACGTCTTCGCCGTGCAGGAGTTCAGTATCTGTCAGGGATCGATAAGTGGTGACGGTTTCATGCGCGGGATCCACCAGCAACACCAGAGGGACGCCGCATTCGAGATACTCGCCGATTTTCCGGCCGATTTGTGAAAGGCTGTCGCCCGGTGAGAGAACCTCGACCGCCAGGTCCGGAACGATTTGGCCGAAACTCTCCGGTGACTGTCCGCCGGGCAGTTTCTCGTTTCGAACAAACGTTACGTCCGGAGAACGAAGATTTTCGTTCGGCAGTATGATTCCGACGTCGGCGCTATAGACCTTCCCGATCGGCGACTTTTCCAGAAAAGTCGCGAAAATGTGGGATATTTTTACCGCGATTTCCGAGTGACGCATTCCCGTGGGACTGACGAGAGTCTCTCCGTCCACAAGTTCATATTTCCGCCCATCAATGGGCATTTTCGTGAGGTCTTCGATCGTCGCCTTGGCTCGGACTTTCATGGATCGCATTGTATCGCTTGCGCCTCTCCATGGGCGATAGTCCTGCATGTGAGAAGCCAAGTCGACTACGGTTTCAGCGGGACCCACAGGGAACCGGCGAATCCCGTAGCGCGATCCAGGACTACAACGCGAACGCGGTCGGGAGGGCGATCGGTCGTAACGGTTTCTTCCAGCGTCAGGCCTCGGGCCAGCGCCGCGCGGAAGCCTTCTTCCGAAAGATCGATGCTGCTGGTCTTGCCCTGAATATTCTTTTGTTTCGAGGATTCGAGGCGAGTGGCAATGTCGGCGATTCCTATCCAGCGATCGCCGCGGTGTTCCAACTTGAGATCGGATGCATCGATGTGCAGAACAATTCGAAAAGCGCCGCCGTTCGGCGAAATGCGTTGCGACGATGCTTCCAATCCGATCTGAAGCGAATCCAGCGGACTGGAGATCACTTCAGACATGATCAATTTGCGCTCTTTCTCACTGGGCGCCTGGTCTTTCACTGCGAAGTATCCGGTGCGATGCCGCACTTCAACATCCTTCCGGGCGACCTTCACGTCGAGATTGTGAAACTTCCCATCAAACGCGTTCTCGGAAGGATAGAAACCCAGCGTGTATCTCGTAGCCGCGTCCGATATCGCGGTTCGGACCGATCCCGCAAGATCGTTGTTGTAATAGAACGCGCGGCCGCCGGTCTGATCGGCCAGCCGGATCATGACGTCGGGTGGGGGATCCTGCCGGGAGCCGCGCCGTCCTCGCGGCGGGTCGGGAGCCTGTAGTCCACGAAGATCGATGGGATACACGGCAATGTTCGCCGCGGTGAACGTGCGCGTTGCATGGTCGAGCTCGGACTCCTTGCCGTTGCGGCTGCTTCCCGGCTGAATCGACAGCGGAATGCCCGCAGCAGACATCCAGATGAGGCTCTTGCGTCCTGGAAAAGCGTTCAAATGCCGCGCCATTGTCTGAATGGCATCTTCGGTGGGGTCCGTTCGCTGAACCACAGAAAAATCCGCTTCCGCGACGGCGACTCGCACATCACGCCGGGTGACGCGTCCGACGGCTTGAGACTGCGCGATTTCCTGAACCGTTCGATTGTCCACTCCGGGCAAATCCCCGACAGGCATGTTCTCCACCGCGCGCACCAGTTGATCCGTGTTGCCTGTGAAATCCTGGATGAGCTGCAGGTCATCGCCAAGAACGTACAATGCGGTGAAATCCTCACGCCGCGCGGATTTCATATAAGACAGAAGTTGCACCTTGCCCTGGCGTTGATAAATATCGGCAGTATTGAGCCGGTCAAACAGAATCACGGTGGCGCTTGCCGGCGGCGTTCTCCCGCGCCGGTTGGCCACCACACCTTCTTTTAAGGGAGCCTGCTCCGGCTGTGGCCTGGATCGCTCGCCGGCCGAAACTGAAAACACGTCGATCCGTTGAGGCACGCCATTATCGAGGAGCGTGAAATCGTCCTTCGCAAGATCCATGACCGGCCCATCCTTGCCGTGAACGACTACATCCACTTCGACGAGACGGGTGTTGACTCGAAGAACATCATTCTGGGCCAATAGCGCCACAGTCGCGAGTAACAGAGCCAACCCTTTTTGCATCGGCACAGCATAAAGCAAAACTTGATTTAGGGCCCGAATAAACACAATCCGCAAAGAACCACACGAGCATGGACTCGTGAAATTATCGGAGAAAACATAATGATGATGTTAGGCAGTCATTCCGTCGCCTGCCACCCCGACACGCGGAAGCTGCGTTGAAACGATCGCACGATAATCAATTATCGCATGATCTCTTGAGTGGAGTTTCGTTCAAGTGATACACTTCGCCGCCAAATATCAAAAGATGTTGGCGCGACCGTGTCGGGCTGCAAGTGTGAATAAGAACGGGGGAGGGTAAAAGAGATGGATGCTATTTCGAGCGTAAGATCGGTTAAGCGCGCAGGCTTGGCTGTGCTTGGCACGGTGCTTCTTGTAGGTGTGATGGTTCCCCAGGCGTATGCGCAGTTGACGACAGGGACTGTTTCAGGGAGTGTGCGGGACGCGCAAGAGGGAGTCGTGCCCGGTGTTACCGTCAGCCTCTTCAGTGAATCGCGTGGCACACGGCTTCCTAATGCGATCTCTTCGGAAAGCGGCGATTTCGTAATTCCCAACGTGCCGGCGGACACCTACACACTCGAAGTGGTTCAACCCGGTTTCAAGCCACTTCGGCGAACCGGCATCACCGTCAGTCCAGGCGACCGTGTGGGCCTTGGCCCGCTTGTGATCGAAGTGGGCGCACTGACCGAAGACGTTAAAGTTACAGCCGAAGCCACCTTGTTACAGACACAGAGCGCGGAACGGTCATTCACGATTACGCCGACTGCCGTGCAGAACTTGCCGATCTCGAACCGGAGTTTCACATCGTTGGCGTCGCTGACGCCAGGAGTCGCCGGCATCAACCGGATTGGAGACCGTGCTTCATCAGGCGGTGGCGACACGAACGTCATGATGGACGGCGTATCCACGATGGACACCGGCAACAACGGAGTCATGGTTGTGGTGAACACGGAGTCGGTCGAAGAAGTCAAAGTACTCGTGTCGAACTACCAGGCCGAGTACGGACGTTCGAGCGGTCTGCAGATCACCTCGGTCACCAAGAGCGGCACGAACCAGATTCACGGCTCGGCTTTCATGATCATGCGCAAGTCGAGGTGGAACGAAATCAACAAAGCCACCTTTTTGAACGGCGACACACGGAGCGTGACCGACGAAAAGGATCTGGGCTACTCGATTGGCGGACCCATCGGACGGCCGGGAGGCAACAACAAACTATTCTTCTTTTACAGCCATGAATTCGATCCCCGGTCGACCGGTGGCGGTACGGTGCGTTTTCGCTTTCCGACGGCGCTGGAGCGCGCAGGAGATTTTTCTCAATCCACCGACAATAACGGCACTCCGTATCCTTATATTAAGGATCCGCTTCTTAACGGCACATGTGCGGCTTCCAATCAGTCCGCTTGTTTGAGGGACGGAGGCGTCGTCGGAAGAATCCCCAAGGACCGGCAATACGCCTCCGGTCTCAAGATTCTGGATTTGTATCCCATGCCGAACGTCAGTGTTTCGGGTGTCTCCTACAATTACGAAGGTATACGGAAACAGCAGTCCCTCATGTCGCAGCAGCCCATTGTTAAGTTCGACTATCAGCCTTCCGCAAAGTTGAGGGGTTCGTTCAAGGCCGCCTTGTGGGGTCAGCCGAGCGATATCATTTACAGTTCCATTCCCGGTTTCAATGATTCCAGGCAGTACAAGGCCTGGTTCGGATTATTTGCCGCCACCATGAACTACAGCGTCAATCCGACAACTTTTATGGAAGGGACTATCGGCCGTTCACGGAACGATCTTGCCGGTTGCGTACAAGCGCAGAGCAACGCCGGGCCAACGTTCTGCGAAAGTGGCCTTCCTATGAACGATAAGGCGAATCCGGCCAAGGCCGGTCTCGGCGCTCTGCCGTTCGTCTTTCCGGATGCCGGCATGATCGACAAGAGCTATTACGCCTACGAGGCTTTGCAAGCGGTCAAGCCACCCGTTTGGGACGGTACGCGCCTCAGCATGGTGCCGAGTTTCACCTGGGGCAGCCGGATCGGATCCGCGCCACCGAACTTTCCATTTCCCGGCTGGCTGAATGTCAACCAGACCACCGATGTTTCCGTCAGCCTGACAAAAATCGCCGGCCGCCACACCTTGAAGACGGGCTTTTACAACACACACAGTTTCAAAGCGCAGCAACGCCAGGGTTGGGCAGGTACGATCGGTTTCGGAAACGACACGAACAATCCGCTGGATTCGAGCTTCGGCTTTGCCAACGCGGCGCTGGGCGTGTTTTCCTCGTACAATCAGTTGTCGCGCTATGTCGAAGGCAGCTACGTGTACAACAACACCGAGAGTTACCTGCAGGACAACTGGAAACTGAATTCCAGACTCACACTGGACTACGGTTTGCGCTTCGTCCACCAACAGCCGCAATACGATAAGTTAGGGCAGGGTGTGAACTTTCTACCCGATAAATGGAGTCTGTCGGCTGCGCCGGTCCTCTATGCGGCGGGTTGTGCCGCCCAGCCATGTACCGGTGCGAATCGCCAGGCGATGGATCCGCGCACAGGCCAACTCCTGGGGCCCAATACCTCGGTAGCGATTGGCACGCTGGTGTCAGGTTCGGGAAATACGACTAACGGGCTGTTCATATCCGGCAAGGGCATACCTCAAACTACCTACAACTGGCCAACACTCAAGATGTCGCCCCGTTTCGGCGCGGCCTATGATGTCACTGGAAAGCATCGGCTGGTGCTGCGCGGTGGCGGCGGTCTCTTTTTCGATCGGCCTGCCGGCAACTCCATTTACTCGCAGGTCCAGAACCCCCCGACACTTCGCAATCTGACGCTGCGTTATTCTCAATTGCAGACCATGGGGGGGCTCACCACCGAAGCATCTCCCACGCTGAATGTTTATCAACTGGAGAGTGGCCTTCCCAGCACCTGGAACTGGAATGGCGGCGTGCAGGTTACTTTGCCCCTGGCTGCGGTGCTGGATGTGTCCTACACCGGCCAGCATTCTCACAACCTCGTTGAAGACGTCAATATCAACGCCATCGATTTCGGCGCAGCTTTCCTGCCGGCGAACCAGGACCCAACGGTGTCGAGCACGGTTGCGGGAGGTGCAGCGGTAAGCGCGGATCTGATGCGCGCATACCGCGGCTTTGGCAGCATTACTCAGGAGCAGCCGCGCGGCTGGTACACCGCGCACACTCTGCAACTTTCGATCACTCGCCGCTTTACTCGAAGTCTGGCGTTTGGGTTCAACGACACTATAGTGCTGCAGCAGAAGGGCAGCACGGCGGCCCGGCTGCAACACAATCTCGACGGCAGCTTCTTCGAGCGTCCCGATCAGGCCCAGGCCGACGCGCTGCTCGGCAACTACGTTCCGACGCGGCACACCTTGAAGGGCAATTTCGTGGTGGATGTGCCGGGCTTCAAGGGCAGTACGACCGCAGCTCAACGCGCTTTGAAGCTGGTGACCAACGACTGGCGGCTCTCCGGAATCTGGAGCGCTAATAGTCCCAGCGCTTACACGATTCTCAATTCCTACCAGAGCGGGGCCGGCAATCAGAACATCACCGGGTCGCCGAACTACGGCAGCCGCGTCCGGGTTCTTTCCAATCCGGGCTCGGGATGCAGCAGCGATGCGTACCGGCAGTTCAACACCGCTGCGTTTGCGCCGCCTTTGGTAGGCAGCGTCGGGCTCGAGTCCGGCAACGACTACCTGCGTGGCTGTTTCTTCCAACAGTTAGATCTGGCGTTGGATCGTGATATCCGCCTGGGTGAAAAGCGGCGGCTTCAATTCCGGCTCGACGTTTTCAATGCGCCGAACAGGGCTGGTATTACTCTGCGGAACACCATCATGAATGTGGTGAGCCCGACCGATTCGACCATTACCAATCTCCCGTTCGACTCCAGTGGAAATCTGATTTCGTCGCGATCGCAACCGAAGAACGCAGGCTTTGGCGTAGCTAATGCCTATCAATCGGCACGGTCTCTCCAGGCGTGGATTCGATTCGTTTTCTAAAGATGGTTAAATTCGTTTATCTAAACACCGGTGGGACGAATGCAGCGCCTTCAGTGTTCTGCTTCACTCGCTGCTTGCCAGGTTCTACGCAAAACTCGCTAAGACTTGATTGATAAATCGTTCGCCGGACAGGCCCCAGCGAAGCCAACAGCAGCAGTTACACGATTTCCGCCACCAACTTTGCCAGAGGCAGGATGTCCACCCCATTAGCCAGGCGTCGCGGAGAGCCTCCAGGAACGACAATGATCATTCGGGTGCGGCGGGGCAAGTAGGTTTTTGCAGCTACCAGACTGTCCGAATCACGAACCTGAATGTTCGCAGCTGTCTTGGCTTCAATCGCCCAGGTGGCGTCTCCTTTGGATACGATGTAATCCACTACAAGGCCCCCTCGAGTGCGAAATGTATGAATGTCGAGCTTGACGTCCCGCGCCATCGCTGCGGCGCGGAGTTGGCTGACGACGAGGTGTTCGAAGAGGCTGCCAATCCGGTCCGGCGAGGCGGAGAAATTTCCCAGCAAGCTATTCAGGACCCCCGGATCGAAGAAATAGATCTTCGGATGTTTCACCAGATCCGCCCTGGGCGCGTTTGGAAACGGCGTCAGACGATGGACCAGCAGTGTGTCTTCCAGCATTTCGAAGTACCGGAGTGTGCTCGTTCTTGATACGCGAGCGCGCTGGGAGAGTTTGGAGAGGTCCAGGATCCGTCCGGATGATGCGGCCGCTACCGTCAGAAAACGCGAAAAGCCTTCGATATTACGCGACAGCGCTTCGGCCTGGACCTCCTCCTTTAGATACACTCCAGCATAGGATTCGAGCTGCTTTTCGGCCGTTGCCCGATCCGGTTCGAGATAGGGCTCCGGAAGAGTGCCCAATTCGAGGGCACGCCGGACATTGAAGTCGCTCCCGAGTTCCGCCGTTGTCAGCGGACCCATCTCGTAAAGCAGAATACGGCCGGGGAGAAGATTGGCCTGCCCGCGCCGCAGCTTTCGGGCACTCGATCCGGTAAGAAAGAATTTCAAGGGGACGCCCGACCGCTTGGCGTCATCGATCAAAGCCTGAATCGTGTTCAATAAAGTCGGGAGGCGCTGAACCTCATCCACAAATACGGTCACCGGGCGGACGGCCGAGATTCGCTCTTCGATAGCACTGGGGTTGGCGGAGAATGCCAGAAACTCGGATTCTCGCGCCAGATTAACGGTTAATTCCGGATTCAGGCTGTGGACCAGAGTGGATTTTCCGGTCTGACGCGGACCGAGGAGCAACACGCTCTTGCGGGCGTTTTTCAGGCGCGTAGCAATCGACCGCGCTATCATGTGGTCATTATTACATATAAAACGACCACAGTGTGGAGCTGGAATTCATTTCGAATTCGACAGCAATGCTGCGGGGCGGCGATATGGAGTCACCAGGCCGGCCTGGGCGGTTTGGCCCGGGCCCGTTTTTTCATACGCGGCAACGATTCGTTTGTACATTGCGACGGCCTGTTCGCGCTGGCCTCGAATGTCGTAGATTCGGGCGAGTTGAAGCATCGCCGCAGGTTTGATCCAATCGGGCATTTCGCGCGCATTGGCATTGACGATGGGATTCAACGCGGATTCGCATTGAGCATAGTCGGCGCGCGCAAACTGAAGATAGGCGATGCGGTAACGCACTTGCCAGTCGTTGGGATAACGCGAGCGGAGCTTGTCGTATTCCTGCCGCGCTTCATCCCAGCGATGTTCGGAAACCAGTCGATTACCGGGGATCAATTCCGCAAAGATCTTTCCTTCGCTCGACTGCTGCCGTTGTTCAATCCACTTGAGCTGTTGCTGGGCGCTGGCCTGCCGGTTTTTCCATTTCACGTTCGACAAAACCTGCCGAGAGTCATCAGCGGCATGACTATCGCCCATCAGCGCGCGATAGTTCGCGCGCGTCAGAAGAAAATTCGGCATGATCCAGTCGGGTTGAGTCACATTGGAATCGATGACAGGCGTCAGAAGGGAAATGGCTTCATCGTAGCGCCATTGCGACTGGCGCATTCGCGCCAGATTCATCACAGCTTGATAACGATCCTGATCTTTGTAGTGCGGATGTTTTTGATCGACGCGCTGAATGATCGTTGAGTACTGCTGCGCCGCCCGTTCGTAGTCTTCGATATTCGCGTTCGAGTAGAGACCTGCGACAGTGAAGCGAAACTGGGGATTTTCCGGATATTTCTTCTGGAGGTTCTCCGCCATGCGGACCGCATCTTCATAACGATTTTCTTCCGATGCGTAAATGTCGAGCAGGAAATCCTGAGCGGCCGGCGCGAAAAGATCTCCTGATTCCGCAACACGTGCGAGTTGCTTTAATCCTTCTGTCCGATTTCCAGCCGGCATGAAGAGCAATGTCCGAAGCCATTTGAAGGCGGCGGGCATGATGTCGACGTAGTAGTTGTACAAGCCCGCCGCGAGATAGCCATCGGGGCGGCCGGGATCGAGCTTGATACATTCGTCGGCATACGTCTTCGCCTTGATGCCGTCGCGCGCGGCTCCAACGATGCCTTTGTCGTTTTCCATGCGGTATCGGGCGCGGGTCAGATAGCCCTGCTCGAGGTAGAAAACCGCATCGGTATCGCGCTTGTTCTTTTCGTATCGCGCTGACGCTTTTTGAATGAGCTGATCGATGCGTGCTTCGAATTCCTTCTGTAGCGTTGGATTGCGAAGTCCTCGGGAGTGAAGGGCCATCAGGACGCCGTATGAAGCGCCAAGGTTCTCCGGTTCCCGATCCGACTGGGTGCGAAACTCGTTGTATGCCCCGGCGCCGTCACCCCCATAAAGATGTTCATAGACCGTGCGGAGCGAGTCCTGGGCGTTCGCAGGTAATGCCGGCAAAACGACAGTCAGGAATGCCACAACCGCAGTGCTGAACGAGCCTTTGTGCCTTTTTATGATCCTCATGTGCCTATTCTGGTTTTGTCTTTTAGTCGACTTTCAGTTTTCGAACGAAGACGCCGGCTTCGCTGAACAACCGGAAGGCGCTGTCGTTCAGCGGATACTCCATGTTGAAGATGACCTCGCGTATTCCAGAATTGATGATCATCTTGGCGCACTGAAGGCAGGGAGCAAACGTCGTATAAATGATGGCGTCCTTCAACGGGACTCCGTGATACGAAGCCTGCACGATGGCGTTTTCTTCGCCGTGCGAGCAAAGGCATTCTTCCAGATTGGTTCCCGACGCCGCCAGGCTGTTGCATCTCGGGCATCCGCCTTCATTGCAATTGCGGGTTCCGCGCGGCGTGCCGTTGTATCCGGTCGAGACCACGCGTTTATCCCGCACGATGATGGCGGCCACTTTCCGCTTCATGCAGTTCGATCGCGATGCGACAACCTTCGCGATATTCATGAAATATTCATCCCAACTCGGGCGCTGCACTTCCTTCAGCAGCCGAAGCAATAGCGCGTCGATCTGTGGGTAGAGTTTCTCCAACGGCCCGTCGTTGATCAGAGCATGATCCGCCATCAGTTCGACTTTGACGAGGTTCTGGGATGTATCGTCACCATGCGCTTCACGATTTTCCAAATCGATGAATTCCTCAAGGGTTCGGGGATCGCTTTCGCGATGCCGTTTGACGATCCTTTGAAACCGGACTTCAGGCGGCGCTTCGATGCGAATCAGCTTGAAATGCTTCGCCGTTCGAAATGCGGTGACTTCGGACGGATTGCGGATGGAATCGATGATGTAATGCTTATCGTCCTCGATTCTGGAGAGGATGCGTTCGGCAAGGATGCTTGCGCCATGCTTCTGACGAAGTTCGTTACCGATCGTGATGAGATATTCGCGAGTCGGTTCGAGGCCGCGCGAACGGACCTCATCGCGAATCACATCGGACAGCGAGTAGTAGTAGAAGCTTTTGGTTTGCAGGTATCGCGCGACTTCGCCCTTGCCTGCGGCGTTTCTGCCAGTAAGTCCTATTAACATTCAGAGGCCTTACGATACTATGATTCCCTTTTGACTGAAAGGGAACGGGATGTTCGATAACAAAAGAATTGCGGTTTTGGGGGCAGGCAAGCTCGGCGAAGCATTGATTACGGGAATGGTCGACGCCGGTATTGTTTCAAAGAAGCAGTTTATTGCGACGGCGGCGCACAAGGAACGTGTCGAGCAGCTTCACGGCAAACTGGATATCGAAACGACTCTTTCCAACAATGAAGCCGTTCGCAAGGCGCAACTGGTTTTGTTGTGCGTTAAGCCGCAGACCGTCGAAGAAGTTCTGAAACAGATTGCTCCCGATCTCACGCCGGAGCACCTCGTTGTTTCCGTCGCCGCGAGCGTGACGACGCGTTTCATGGAAGCAGCCATCAACAAGCCGGTGCCTGTCATCCGGACAATGCCGAACACTCCTTGTTTCATTAAAAAAGGAATGACCGCGATCGCGCCCGGAAAGCACGCTTCCGCGGATCACGTGGCTCTGGCGCGCAGGATTTTCGATGCCATCGGCCGGACATTAATTCTCGATGAAAAACATATGGACGCCGTTACCGGTTTGAGCGCAAGCGGGCCGGCATTTGTGTACATCATTATCGAATCGTTCGTGGAAGCCGGCGTTAAAGTAGGCCTGCCGCGCGAGGCAGCTACGCAGCTCGCGGCGCAAATGGTGCTGGGGGCTTCGAGCATGGTGCTTGAGACCGGAGAACACCCCGCTAAACTCAAGGATATTGTGACGACACCCGCAGGATGCACTATCGACGGCATCCTTGAACTCGAAGACGGAGGCCTCCGCGTCACTCTGATTAAAGCAGTGGTTCGCGCAACACATCGCGCGAAAGAACTCGTGAACGGATAAAGCAAATTCATATATGCATGTCCTCATGGTTGCGGGCGAATGTGTGCCGTTCGCCAAAGTGGGCGGTCTGGCGGATGTTCTGGGCGCGCTCCCACCGGCTCTCGAAAAACTTGGCGTATCGGTGACGATTGTCATACCGCGGCATCGTGTCATCGATCTTGAGAAATTCGGTTTCGTCCCTTACGCGGTACCCGACAGCATTCGCGTCCCGCTCGGATGGGAAAGCCTCGCATTCGATGTGCATCGCGGCAAGCTGCCCGGTACTTCTGTCGACGTCTTTCTGATCGGCAACGACAGGTTCTTCGATCGCGACGGCATCTATAGCGATCCCGAGACCGGCCGGGATTATCCCGATCAGGTGGACCGCTGGATTTTTTTTCAGCGCGCGGTCATGGAGTTCTTCAAGACCATTACACCTCACGCCGACATTCTGCATTGCCACGATCATCAAACGGCGCTGATGCCCGCATATCTGCAGCGCATCTACCGCGCCGATCCGGCTTTTTCCCGCACGCGCTCCGTCTTCACGATCCATAACATGGGCTATCAGGGACTCTTTCCTTCGGCGGTGATGCCGCGCGCCGGATTCAGCGACGCGGAGTTTTATCCCACCAGTCCGTTCGAATTCTACGGAGCCATGAACTTCATGAAGATCGGGATCACCTATGCGGATCTCATCACCACCGTGAGCCCGGCCTACGCCCGCGAAATTCAGGAGAGCAGGGAATTCGGCTACGGCCTCGAGGGCGTTCTAAAAGATCGATCGAGCGCGCTGACGGGAATTCTCAACGGCATCGATGATCAGGTATGGAACCCGGAGACCGATCCGTTCATTGCTGCAACCTACGGCAGCACGGATTTGTCCGGCAAGCTTCTCAACAAAAAAGCGCTGATGAAGAAATATGCCCTGGACGACTCGCATCCCGAGTGGCCTGTGCTCGCGATGATTTCGCGCATCGATGTTCAGAAGGGCTTCGATCTCGTCATCAGCATCCTCGATTACCTCCTGGCGAAGGATCTCTATTTTGCATTGCTCGGCAGGGGCAACAAGGAGACCGAGAAATATCTGCAAACCATCATCGATCGTCATCCTGGGAAGGGCGGCATGCGCTTTGAGTTCGATAATGGAGCGGCGCACCTGACTGAAGCCGGCGCCGACATTTTCCTGATGCCCTCGAAATACGAGCCCTGCGGCTTGAATCAAATGTACAGCCAGCGTTATGGAACAGTTCCGGTCGCGCGAAAAACGGGCGGTCTGGCGGATACGATCCAGGAATTTGATCCGGCGAGCGGAGAGGGAACAGGTTTCCTTTTTTCGGAGTACGATCCGGAGCATTTCAAGGCGGCTGTCGAGCGCGCATTGGCTCTCTGGCCGGATCGCTCCGCCTGGCAACGGCTGACGATCAACGGCATGAACCAGGACTGGAGTTGGCAGTCGTCCGCAAAAAAGTATGTCGAGGCCTACGAACGAGTGATGCGCTGACACTGTCCCCACTTTTTTGAATTCACTTTTCTGATTTCGGAATTTTTCAGCTCTCTGCGAATCCCTAACTCATTGAATCCCTGATGAGAGGTTCGTGGCCTTGATATTGCATATAGAGGAAGCGTGTTCCTAAGGTTTCCGGAACCTGGTATTCGATGAAGTCTCGTTCTCACAGGGGGTGAGGGGAGAGAAAGAATCGCCAGGTTCCGGAAAACAAATTTCCGGCCGCGAATTATGGCAATGCATCAGCGTAGTTCGCGGCTTTTTTATTTACTTGATCTACTTGATAGCTACGGAAATCTGACGGACGCGGCTTGTAATGATCAACCGCTTGTCGAAGTGGATTTCGAGATTGAACCCCGCGTAGATGCCGCGAAGTTTCAGGAAGCTGCCGCCAAGAGAACTACCGGCGAGACGGGCTTCCGTGAATTCCGGAAAGAATCGGCCTCCCCGAATCAGAATGTCGCCGGATCTGCCGCAGATAACGGTGATTTCGTACACGCTGTTTTCGGTGCGGACAGTCAGGGACTCCATATCCGGCAGCGTTTCGAGCTGCACGCCTTCTTTCCAGTTGTGTGACGACCACGTATCGAGGAGGGCGCCTGCGGAACAACTCACCGTTGTGTCCATAACAAACCTTGTACCATGGAAGCGAACCGTTTCAAAACTCGAATTCCTCCCCCCCGCGGGCCTCGTTAAACTCTCTCTACAATCATGATCGTAATATCGTCCGGCAATGCGCGGCCCATAGTGAAAGTCTGAATTGTGTCCAGAAGTTTTTGCTTGAGATTCTGCGATCCTGCCGGCGCTTCAGCCCGCATGACTTTCTTGACGCGCTCCTCGCCGAGCATTTCGCCCTGCGGATTCTCCGCTTCCGTCAAGCCGTCGGAATAAGCAAGAACCACATCCCCTTTGTTCAATTGCAGCGTCGCCGATTCATATGCGGCAAATGTAAAGGCTCCGACGATCATGTTGTTGGACTGGATTTCGTCGATATCTCCAGTCGCTGCCCGAAACACGTAAGTCGGATTATGGCCGGCGCTGATGTAGTTGCCCAGGCCTTCTGAATTCAACGTAAACAGAAACATTGTGACAAAACGGCTGGCCGACGACTTCTCGCAGAGAAATTTGTTGAGCCGGTTGATCGCGTCGTGAACCGACAGACCGGCGCGCAATTGCATTTGAAGACAGCCGAGCAGCATCGAACTGAGCAGCGAAGCCGAAATTCCTTTGCCCGACACATCCGCGAGCACGCCATAGAGATCTCCCGAGTCCAGTTCGGCAAAATCGTAGAAGTCGCCGCCAACGTATCGTGTAGGTTTCGAGAATGCCTCGATGCTGAGGTTCTTCACTTGCGGCAATGTCTGCGGCAGCAAGCTGCGTTGAGTTTCTTCAGCGAGAGTCAGTTCCTGCTCGAGCTTCTTGCGTTGTTCGATGCTCTTGATCATCTCGACGCGCTCGAGAACGTTTCCGGCTTCGACCGCAAGTTTGCTCAGGATCTTCTGATCCAAACCCGATAACGAATGCATTTGCTGTTTGCTGTCGAGATACAAAATTCCCAGGATCGACGGCGAATCCGACTGGAATGGGATTCCCATCAACGGAAGACAGGCAATCGCGCGCAGATTCATGGCCACGATGCTGGCCTGTTCCTTGTATTTGTTGTCGAGGCCTTCGACCATGAATACAGCAGAGCCCTTCTTGACAACATCGTTCACAACGGACTGGCTCGTCTTGAAGCTCGACTGCGTTAACGTGCGTCCACGGCCGTCCAAGCCCGCGGCGTATCCGTAACCTTCGCCTTCGCGCACCAGAATGAAACCGCGTTCGGCGCCGCTGATCTTCAGAGCGGATTCAAGCGTCCTCTGAAACGCCGCATCGGGCGTGAACATTCGCTCCCATTGATATTGGAAATCGAGGATGCATGAGATTTTTTCAAGGTCCGAATATCCGGACGGCAGCACTACGCCCAGATCGATGAGCGATTTTTCGAAGATAGCGGTCGTGTTGGAACTTGCGCTCTTTGACGGTTTGGCATCGCCGATGAGGTAATGGAGATCGATGCGATCCTTGCCGAGCGAAATCCTGTCTCCGTGTTTGAGCGTGTATTGCTCGACGCGATTCTCGTTAACGAAAGTGCCGTGCGTGCTTCCGAGATCCTGAACCGAATAGCCATCCGGCATCTTCACCAGTTTTGCATGATGACGCGAAATGTGCTGATTGTTGAGCACAACGTCCGCGTCGCCTTTGCGTCCGATCAGGACTTCCGTCGCGACGAGCGGCAACACATTCTCCTGTCCATCAGGGCCGAGCCAATACAGTTGGGGAGTTGACGACATGGGTTTCCGTGGCCTTGCTCGTGGAGATACTAGTACAATTCCCGGGACTTTGTTTAAGTCATTTTCACTATGAAATCAATGAGAACCAAGTGGCTCGTCCTGCTTTTAATCCTCTTCGCCGTGGTTCGTCCTTCACGGGTTCCCGGATCGGAAATCCCCGAGGACCGTGGTGCCATGGGCCTGTCGCAGGTCCTCAAGCGTCTCGATGTGATTGCCAGTGTGCTGCACACCGGAGCCCATCCCGATGACGAAAACAGCGCCCTTCTTGCCTGGCTGGCAAGAGGAGAAGGTGTCCGCACCGCGTACCTCTCCGCGACTCGCGGCGAAGGCGGAGTGAATCTTGTCGGAAGCGAGCTCTTCGAATTGCTGGGAGTGATTCGCACGGAAGAACTCTTCGGCGCCCGGCGTCTCGATCATGCGCAGCAATTCTTCACTCCGAATTACGAGTTTGGTTTTTCCAAAAGCGCGGACGACACATTCACCAAATGGCAGCACGAGCAAATCCTCGGAGACTTTGTCCGCGTTATCCGCTACTTCAAACCTGAAATCATCATTTCCCGATTTACCGGAACTCCGCGTGACGGACACGGACATCATCAGGTTGCCGGAATCATTACGCAGGAAGCTTTCAAAGTTGCCGCCGATGCCGGCCGGTTTCCCGAATACGGCAAGCCATGGCAGGCAAAGAAGCTTTATCTGAACGGCAACGATCAACCCGGACAGCCGGGGCAAGCCCCGCCGCCGGCTCCGTCGGGAGTGGAGATCAATGTTGGTGATTTCGATCCGTCGCTGGGACGCTCTTACGGGCAGATTGCCTCTGAAGGCCGAAGCCTGCACCGGTCTCAGGGCCAGGGCGGCGCGCAGGACAGCGGTCCTCGTCAAACGCGCGTTCAGTTGGTTCAGAAATCCATCAATATCGCCGATAATGCGCCGCTGTTTTCCGGCGTTCTGTACAAATTGCCGGATCTGGCGCAGCTCGACGCCGGCATCGCCGGCGATTTGATGAGCCTCGAACAGAACATCAACAGCGTTCGTCAAAAAGTGAATTTGATTCGTCCCGCGGATATCGTGCCGGATCTTGCTTCCGCGCTCAAAGACCTTCAGCGCATCAAGGGCAGGACGGCGAATGAACATGCGCGGTTCCTGCTCGAGAAAAAAGAAACGGATTTTCAGGAAGCGCTGCGACTGGCAGCCGGCCTGACATTCGACGTGCTCGCTTCCGACGACACTGTCATTCGCGGCCAGGAATTCGATTTGACGATCAGTGTCACGAATGGCGGGCCTTACAAGTTTCCAAGTTTTGTTCCGACAGCATATCTTCCAGCGGGCTGGGAAATCATTCCCGATGGCGCCGCGGGTTCGCTCGATCCCGGCCAGCGGATGGATCAGAGATTCAAAGTCAGAGTGGCCCGCAATGCCGACTTCACCCAGCCGTACTGGCTGCGCCAGCATCGGCAGGGCGATCGCTTCGTCTGGCCCGCGGTGAAGCCTGGCGAATTGCCGATGGACGAGCCGGTTTTTTCAGCTCGCGCCGATGTGGACTACCAGGGAATGCCGCTCCGGCTGACGAAGCCGGTCGAATTTCGCCGTGTGGATCAAATGAACGGCGAACAGCGAACCGGCGTTAAGGTTGTGCCGTCGCTGTCTCTCGTCGTTTCTCCCGATATTGCGATCGTTCCATTAAAGGGAAATCGGCGGAAGGAACTGACAGTGACTGTCGAGAACCAGAGCCCGTCGGCGACCACGGCCGGCGTGAGCCTTGTGGTTCCGGCGGGCTGGACCTTCACGCCTGCATCCTCTTCCGTGAATCTCACACGGCAGGGTGAGAAAGCATCGCTTCAGTTCATAGTGACCGTGCCTGCGGTTGCGGGTGACTTTGCGGTTCAGGCCGTTGCCCGGCCGGGCAATCAGGAATTCAGAAATGGATATCGAACCGTTGCCTATCCGCACATCGAGACGCGGCACGTGTATTCGACCGCGGAGTCGAAGGTGGAAGTTGTCGACGTGGCAACAACTGTTTCTTCGGTGGGCTACGTTGAAGGAACCGGCGATACGATTCCCGACGCTTTAAGGCAATTGGGAATCAACGTCACAATGCTGTCTCCCAAAGACGTTGCCAATGCCGATCTTTCGAAATTTCCCGCGATCGTTTTGGGTGTTCGCGCTTATGCCGTGCGTGACGATCTTCGCGCGTACAACAAAAGACTCATGGATTATGTTTCCAACGGCGGGACGCTTGTTGTGCAATACAACCGCGCGAACGAAACCGGGAATGTTCAAATTGGTCCATATCCGATGACCATGCTGAACGTGAATCAGAACAACACCGACCGTGTCACGCACGAAGATGCGCCGGTTAAAATTCTCGATCCGTCAAATCCGATTGTGAATGTTCCCAACAAGATTACCGATGCGGATTTTTCCAATTGGGTGGATGAGAGAGGCACGTTTTTCCTGCGGTCCTGGGATCCAAAGTATGTGCCGATTCTGGAGAGTCACGATCCCGGCGAACAGCCGAAAGAAGGAGGGCTCGTTGTCGGGAAGTACGGCAAGGGTACGTATGTTTACACAGGCTATTCCTTTTTCCGGCAACTGCCGGCAGGCGTGACCGGTGCCTATCGGCTGTTCGCAAACCTTGTCAGCATTGAGAACTAAAGGGCAAAATGGCGCGGCGGTGAAACATATCGCGTACGGCAGAAATTGCGCACTGTTCCCGTTTTGTCCAGGTGGTAAAATCGCCCCATGTTTTATCGTGGTTTTCTGACAGGCGTGATTGCCCTTTGTGTCTGTCTTCCGTTGCCGGCACAGATCTCCCGCGATTCCAAATTCGAAATACTTCGGACCGTCATCGCGGATCAGGCGGCTGCGCGCGTGGGATTACCGTTCGGAGAAGAAGGCATCGAGTTGTCCGAATCCGGCGAAATCAATAAGGAAAAGCTCGACCGGGATCTCCGGAAGAACGGCCAGTCTGTTGAAAGCGGCAAGATCGTAACCGTCACGGACATCGGGTTCGACGATAACAAAATTAATATCGAACTCGACGGCGGCGGCAAGAACAAGAAGAACATTTTCGACCGGATTCAAGTCGGTATCGGGACCGGGAGTACGACCGTTCCTGTCAGCCGCGATGACAAAACCGCCAAGGCAAAAGGATCAAGGATCGTTCTTCGGTTCGCGAAAAAAGTCCCTCAGGATCTCACTCCGGAACAATTGAAGCAGTTCCTAAATCCGATTCTCGATTTCAACAAACACAATTTTCTGAAAACGGGAATCGAGGCGCTTCCACCGGAATTCCAGGAAGCGGTTAAAGCTAAAGAAGCTCGAATCGGCATGGATCGCAGCACCGTCATCATGGCTCTTGGCCGCCCGGACGAAAAAATTCGCGAGAAGAAAGACGGTGTTCCCACCGAAGACTGGATTTACAGGCAGCGCGGGTACCGCGTCCTGTTTGTGACTTTTGAAGACAACGTGGTTGTCAAGGTCGTCCAGTATTAAGTGAAACGACTCGTCCTCGAATACTGGCTTCCCCTTGCCGTCTGGCTTGCCTTGATTTTCTACTTTTCCACCGATCGTTTTTCATCCAACGAGACGTCCGGAATCATTGCCTCGGTTTTAACGTTTTTCTTTCCCAGCCTGTCACCGGGAGAGATCGACTTCTTACACGGAGTCATTCGAAAATTCGCCCACATCAGCGAGTACTTTATTCTTACGTTGTTCACGCACCGCAGCCTGAGCTTCGAAGCGCCCGACCTGGCGCGAGCCAAAGTCCGCACCATGATGTTCGTGGTCCTCGCGGCGCTCTTTGATGAATTGCACCAGGGATTCACGGTTTCCCGCGGCGCATCCGTGGTCGATGTGGGTTACGATGGTGTGGGCGCTGTATGGGCCCTCTGGCTGATCGTGATTTATGAAAACCGGCGTGTACGTTCACATTCCGTTTTGTGAGCAGCGATGTTATTACTGCGCGTTCACAATTTCAGTTTCCCCCGAAGATGCCTGGGAACCGTACGTCCAGCGGCTGATCCGGGAAATTGAGCTGTCGGAATTCAGGGACTCGCCGGAAACGATTTTTCTGGGCGGGGGCACGCCGTCGATCATTCCCGGGAGTTCCATCGAGAGAATCCTTGCCTCGTTTCCACAGACTGCATCCGAGATCAGTCTTGAAGCCAATCCCGGAACTTTGACTGATTCAAAGCTCGAACACTACAGGGCCGCGGGTGTGAATCGAATCAGCCTGGGCGCGCAGTCGTTTCACAATGAAGACTTGAAGAATGCCGGCCGTCTTCATTCGGCCTCGGATATTTTTCGAGACATCGAGTCGCTCCGAAAGCATGGATTCACAAATCTCAGCATTGACTTGATTGCCGGACTGCCGCACCAGAAGATCGGGCCATGGCGCGAGAACCTTGCATGGATCGAGCGGATTCGTCCCGAACATGTCTCGATTTATATGCTGGATGTCGAAGAGCGCAGCGCCTGGGGGAGAGCCGGCGCCGATATATCGGATGACGATGTGTTCGCGGCTTTTTATCTCGAGGCTTCAGATCGCCTGGGGAAGGCCGGATACATCCATTATGAAATCTCGAACTGGGCGCAGCCCGGCTTCGAATGCAGGCACAATCTGAAATACTGGACCGGCGCGCCGTATCGCGGATTCGGCGTGAGCGCGCATTCATTCGAGCCGTGGAAACGATTCTGGAACACCGCATCGCTGAAGGAGTACGGAGACCTTATCGACTCCGGTAAACTTCCAGTCTCCGGCTCTGAAGAGCTCACCCGTGAGATGCGGCTTCACGAAGCTTTCCTGATCGGTTTGCGCCGCGCTTGCGGATTGGATATATGGGCCGTTGCGCGCGAACTGACCATCGAATATCCGCAGAAATGGTTCGATCGCGTTTGTGAGTTTGAGGACGCGGGCTGGATTCAATTTGACGGCAAATTCTTAAGACTGACAACTCCCGGACGGCTTGTGGCCGGCGGAGTAACCGAGGAACTCTTATGCCCAATACTGTTATCGATCTCAGAAGTGACACCGTAACCCGGCCATCGCCGGAAATGCGGCGCGCGATGGCCGATGCGGAAGTGGGTGACGATGTTTTCATCGAAGATCCGACGATCAACCGGCTTCAGGACCGCGCCGCCGAAGTATTCAAAAGGGAAGCGGCTTTATTCGTTCCTTCAGGCACGATGGGCAATCTCACATGCATCCTGGGTCACACGCGGCCGGGGCAGGAAGTGATCTGTGAGGAGGCCGGGCACATTTACAACTACGAGATGGCTTCGATGTCGGCCATCGCCGGTGTGCTTCCTCGAATTGTAACGGGGCAGGACGGAATTCTGAGTTGGGAGACCATTTCGAAGGCGATTCGTCCGAAGATTTATTACCGGCCTCAAACCGCGCTCGTGTCGCTGGAAAACACGCACAACATGGCCGGCGGCACGGTCTACCCGACGAAGCTTGCCGAAGAAATCTGCGACAAAGCGCACGATGCCGGCGTTCGCGTGCATCTCGATGGCGCACGGATCTTCAATGCCGCGACATATCTCGGCGAAGATGTTGCGGAGATGACGAAGAAATTCGATTCGATCCAGTTCTGTCTCAGCAAGGGGCTCGGCGCGCCGGTGGGTTCGATGATCGTGGGTACGCGTGAATTCATCGAACGATCACGAAGCATTCGTAAGATGCTCGGCGGAGGCATGCGCCAGGCTGGAGTGCTGGCGGCGGCGGGGCTGGTTGCCCTCGAAAAAGGGCCGAAGCGCCTCCAGATCGATCACGATAACGCAAAGGTTCTTGCTGCTCGAATCGCCGCGGTTCCCGGTATCGGACTGGACCCGGCGAAAGTTCAAACCAATATCGTCATCTTCAGCCTGAAGCCCGCGGGCTGGTCCTCTTCCGAGTTCCTGCAGGCGCTCGCGAAACGCAACGTTCTCGCGGTTCCTGTGGACGGAGAGCATGTGCGCATGGTGACGCATCTCGACGTTAATCGCGACGACATTGAAAAAGCCGCGACTGCCGTCAAAGACACACTTCAGCGATGAAGAAGATTCGGGTCGGCGTGATCTTCGGCGGGCGATCGGGTGAACACGAAGTGTCGCTTCGTTCGGCCGAATCCATTCTGCGATCCATCGATCCATCCAAATATGAAGTCGTGCCGATCGGCATCACTCACGAAGGCCGTTGGCTTTCATCGAAAAACGCGATCGGGTTGCTTCCGTCCAAAGAGGCCATTCAGAAAACGCTGACCGACGGTGAGCCGATCACGCTGCCTGCCGAGCCGGCGGCGCGCGAAATCATTGATGTGATCTTTCCTGTTCTTCACGGGACCTTCGGAGAAGACGGAACGATTCAGGGACTGCTGGAGCTCGCCAACGTTCCGTATGTCGGAGCTGGTGTTCTGGGTTCGGCCATCGGGATGGATAAGGATGTGATGAAGCGCCTCCTCCGCGATGCCGGACTGCCGATCGTTGACTACTGGACAACACGAGCGCCGGAACTCGAGTCCTTCCTTCAGTCGCATATCAACGCGCTTCCGTATCCGGTGTTTGTGAAGCCCGCGAATCTCGGCTCGTCCGTAGGGATCACCAAGGTACACGCTCCGGAAGAATTGCCCGCGGCATTGCAGACGGCCGCTGAATACGATCGGAAGATCGTTGTGGAACACGGTGTCGATGCGCGAGAAATCGAGTTGAGCGTTCTCGGAAACGATGAACCGATGGCGTCGAAACCCGGCGAAATCATTCCGTCACGCGAGTTCTACGACTATGAAGCGAAATATGTGGATGAGGACTCGCGATTGTTGATTCCGGCGCCGCTCACCGATGCGCAGACCGCCGAGGCCCGGCGAATCGCGATCGCTGCTTTCAAGGTTCTGGAGTGTTCAGGAATGGCGCGTGTGGATTTGTTCCTGGAAAAGGCGGCTGGAAAGTTCTACGTGAACGAGATCAATACGCTTCCCGGATTCACGACGATCAGCATGTATCCAAAGTTGTGGGAAGCGTCGGGGATTAAGTATGGGGAACTGATAGACCGATTGATCGCGCTGGCGATCGAACGCCACGCCGCGAAGAGCAAGCTCCGCACGAAATACTGAGTTTCCCTACTCCCAGCAAAATGTATCGTTTTCGAACATCAACACCTTACCGGACACTTCGTTCGCAAACTGCGCGTAGTGCGTCACCACAATTTGCGTCATGCCTTCGTTATTGAGTTCGCGCATGACGTTGAACACTTCGTCCACGAGTTGCGGATCGAGCGCGGAAGTGGGTTCATCGTAGAGCATGACATCGGGAGACATGGCCAGACTGCGCGCAATGGCAACGCGCTGTTGCTGGCCTCCCGAAAGCTGCGAAGGATAGGAATCGATTTTCTGCGCCAGACCCACGCGATCGAGGATGCGCTTCGCCATCGACGCGGCCTCCTTCGGATTCATCTTCTTGACCTGCACGGGCGCGAGCGTGACGTTTTCAAGGGCCGTCAGATGCGGAAAGAGATTGAAACTCTGGAAGACCATGCCGGTCTTCGATCTCATTTTCTGGAGCGCGGTTTTCTTCTCCGCCGGCAGGTGTTGCGATTCGCCGTTGGACCACCGCACGCTCAACTCACCGATCGTGATTTCGCCGCTGTCGAAGAGCTCGAGAAAATTGATGCACCGCAACAGCGTGGATTTTCCGCAGCCGGACGGCCCTCTGATGACAGTGAGTCTGCCGTGTGGAAACTCGAGGGAAAGATCTTTGAAGAGATTGTGGTTGCCGAACGTTTTCGTCAGGCCTTTGATCTTGACCACCGGGAATTGGCGCTCGCGCTCCTTAATAGGATTTTCTGCTGGCTTTCTTTCGCGTTGAATCCGATAGCATACGGACAAAAGATATTCGCGCGTTTCGCGCGCGAGAATTCATCCAGATAGTAACCGCCGATTCGAAAATGATAATCGTCCACGGTGCCTGACAAAGTTCCATCGCCGTTGTATTGCCACGCGCTCGTGCGGCGTTTGTCATTCGCAACGATAATCAAATAGAGATTTCCTGGAATCATGTCGACAACATCCTGAGTGCTGAGATTGCCGACGCCCTTTAATTCTCCCCAGCCTGTATGCGAGTGAAAATCTCCGACCAGCGACAAATGCGGCAGATTTGCCAGAAACTTTTCCATTCGCCGCGACGCGCGGCCGTTTTTCTCAACGCTGGTGTGGCGGCGATTCGCGGTCTGATAAGAAACCGCGTGCTCGACAACATAGATATTGCTGCTGTCGCGATATCCAAGAAGCAGGCCGAAACATTCCTTCTTGTAAACTTCGATCGCCGAAATCAGGAGTGCCCAGAATGCGTTGGATGAAATATATACTTCCATGTATCACCCGATTGACCCCGCGATTCTAGCCGTTTCCGGCACTCATTGGGAACGTCCTTTTTCGTTAAATTTCGGCCCAAAAAATAAGGGCCGCTGGATAGCGGCCCTTCTTTAATCTCGGTCTTCGCGCCTAGTTTTTATACGTTTTTGTTACTTCTTTTTTGTGGCTTTCTTTTTCTTTGCTGGAGCTTTCTTCATCTTTTTCTCCTTCGTTTTTGATTTGGGCCTCACAACATCTTGAGGCCGTTACTAACTATTGCCGCTAGTATTGTGGTGAAAGTTTTCCCTGTCAAGCACTATTTCGCATTCGGGGAGGGAGTTAACTGATTAGGGATATTGGTAGTAACCCTTCCGGTGAAGAGTCTTCAGATTGTTCCCGGCGATCTGCACTTCGATATTTCGGAAGACGGGTCCCGGACCGAATAATTCATTATTCGAGATAAAGCCAAGGACGTACTGATTCCGGGCTTCCTCTGTCGCGGTCGCATACGATCTTTCGATGTTCAGAATGGAGTTGACAAAGTACACATCGCCTCCAGTCGTTTTTGCATACTGATCCAGGACTGACGCTATCCGCATTGGAAAAGGCTGATCGAGGCCGATGGCGTAGACCTGAACACCCTGTTCGAGAAGACGCTGCGCGGTTTCATCGAAGGAATGATCGCTTCCCGCCGATTGCCCATCGGAGATAACGAGAACAATCTTTCGCCGGCTGCGTTCGCGTTTGGAAAGATCGGCCGCGGCCGTAAAAATCGCATCGTGAAGAACGCGAACATTTCTTTGCGGGCGCGAAGCTCCTGGGCCAATCACCTGCACGGAGGGAATGACGGGCGCGCCGTTGATCACCGGGCCCGGTGTGGAGAAAGGTCCGCGCGGAACGCTGGGATCGGCATTGGCATCAGGTTTGAGGGCGCGCAATGTATTCATTGCGGTTTCGACAAGATTGTTGTCGTGGGAGAAATCGAGAACTTTCGTCACGAATTTGCTGTAGCTGTAAACGGCAATTTCGTCGGATTCACTGAACGCGCCGGCAAGCGCCGGAAATGTTTTTTGAACTTTTGAGAGCGATCCTGCAGCGAGGCCTGTATCGACGACGACGGCTGCCGACAACGGAACCGGATCGGCGGTGAAATTGGAAATCGTTTGACGTCTGCCGTCTTCGAGAATGACGAAATCGCCCTTCTGCAAACCGGCAATGAGTTTGCCGCTGTCGCCTTTGACGGTAACCGGCACAACGACAAGATCGACTTTGGCGCGGATTTTGAAATCCTGCGCTGATGCCGCGGCGACCAACAGCAGGAGCGCAAGCACCAGGAGTTTGACAGCAATCCTAATTCTTGGGCGCATAATAACCCTTCCTTGCCTTGACTGTATAACTGGAGTCCCTCGCCACGATTTTGATCGAACGATACCGGCCATCGTGCGCGGTGTTCGTGGAGAAATAACCGAGACTGTACTGGCTGCGGAGTTCCTGCGAGATTTGATCGAAGATCCTTTTGAAATTGTTTTCGTCGTTCACGATAAAAGTGGAGCCGCCGGTTTCGTCGGAGAACTTTTTCAGCGTATTGATATCGCCGAAGCCACCGCCGCCTCCTCCTCCACCGGGGCCGCCTCTTCGGCCGCGCCTTCCATACTGGAAGAATCCTTCGCGAACACTATTTGAAATTCCGTAAATGACCGAGTCGCTTTGATGCGCAGCGATGAGTGCTTCGCCGAACTTGACTTTGCTCGTTGTGTCTTCACCATCGCTGATGAGGATGATCGCTTTGCGTCCCAGTTCTCCTTTGAGTTTCTCCCTTCCCGCCAGGTAGACGGCATCATAGAGGGATGTACCGCACGTAGAACAAAAGTCGCCTGATACCGGGATCTCCAGTTCATTGATGGCGCGCTTGAGCGACTTGGTATCGTCGGTGTAGTCCTGGACCAAAGTTACAGAACGATCAAATCCGATGACAAGCACAAGATCCTTAGGCTGCAAGGCGGAATCCAGAAATGCTCCCGCCATGATCTTTTCTTCGTCAAACACGCGCCGGACGCTGGGGCTGGTGTCGATCAGCATGGCCAGGGTCAGCGGTAATTCGTTTTCTTTCGAGAAGTTCCGAATTTCCTGGCGGCGGCCGTCTTCTTCTACAAGAAAGTCGCGCGCGGTGAGTCCCGGAACAAATCTGCCGTGGCGATCCCTGACGGAGAACGAAACGTTGACGAGCTCGACGCGGACCTTCAACGTATCCTGGCTGGACTGAGACGGATAAAGCGAACGCCCTGCAAATTCAATGCTTGTCAGGACGCTGAGAAGCAGGATCAGAGCGGGACCGCGCTTCATTCGCCTCATGCCGCTCATGTTATCATGCCCATTTGTGTAATGAGACTGACGAACACCCTCACAGGTAACCAGGAAACATTCGAGCCGCAGGACGGAAAAACTGTCCGCATGTACACCTGCGGGCCCACGGTTTACAACTACGTTCATATCGGGAATCTGAGGACATATGTGTTCGAAGATCTCCTGCGCCGGCATCTGTTGAGCAAGTGGCAGCTTCGTCACGTGATGAACATCACGGACATCGACGACAAGATCATCAACAAGTCCATCGAGACCGGCGAAGACATCCGCTCCTACACCGCTCCATTCACGAAAGCGTTCTTCGAGGACTGCGCAAAACTGCGGATTGAGAAGCCTGAGCTCATCACGCCGGCGACGGAATATATTGCCGAGATGATCGATATTGTGAAGCGGTTGCTTGATGAGGGCTTCGCGTATCGCGAAGGTGATTCGATTTACTTCCGCATTTCTCGATTTCCGAATTACGGCCGGCTCTCACGCCTCGACCGCCGCGAGCTCAAGATCGGCGCGCGCATCGATGCCGACGAATATGAAAAGGAAGAGCCTCGCGATTTCGTTTTATGGAAAGCGCCGAAGGATCCGCGCGAGCCGCGATGGCAGGCGCCGTTTGGTGAAGGGCGCCCGGGATGGCATCTCGAATGTTCCGCAATGGCGATGAAGCATCTCGGCGAGACACTCGATATCCACTGCGGCGGCGTCGACAACATCTTCCCGCATCACGAAAACGAAATCGCTCAAAGTGAAGCCGTGACGGGACGGCCTTTCGTCCGCTTCTGGATTCACGGCGAACATCTGCTCGTCGAAGGCGAGAAGATGGCGAAATCCAAAGGCAATTTCTTTACGCTCCGCGATTTGATCGAGCGCGGCCACGATCCCATAGCAATTCGCTATGCCCTGGTTCAGGTGCCTTATCGCAAGCAGATGAACTTTACGTTTGATGGTCTCGCCGCCGCGAAAGTCGCGCTCGACCGGATCGTGGAATTTCTGTTCCAGTTGCATTCGGCGAATCCTGCGGATGGATCCAGCGAGGCTGTTGCCGGTGCCGTCAGGGAAGCCGATCAGGATTTTGAAGCTGCGCTCGACGACGACCTCAATACGGCACGGGCGCTGGCCGCGGTGTTCGACTTGATCAAGAAGTGCAATACCGCTCTCGTTGAGCGCGCTTTAAAGAAGGATGACCGGGAATCGGTTTTCAATTTCTTCAAAAAAGTCGACCAGAGACTGGCGATCGTTCCTCCAATGGAACATCTATTGCAAGGCGATCAGGAGATCGAGGCGCTCATTGCGCAGCGAAATGAAGCCCGGAGAAATCGTGACTTTGCGCTCTCCGATAAGCTGCGTCAGGCATTACTCGATCGCGGCGTTGTTATCGAAGATACGCGGGAGGGCACGAGGTGGCGGCGAAAGTAGCAAGCGATAAACTTCCGAAGATTGTTACCGAACTCCCCGGACCCAAAGCTCGCGTCATCATTGAAAACGATCAGCATTACATTTCTCCGTCATACACGCGATCGTATCCCCTCGTAGCGAAGAGCGCGCGGGGCGCGATCGTCGAGGATGTCGATGGAAACCGTTTTCTCGATTTCAATGCCGGCATTGCTGTTTGTTCGACCGGACATTGCCATCCGGATGTGGTCCGGGCGATTCAGAAACAGGCCGAGTCGCTCATTCACATGTCGGGCACGGACTTTTATTACGAGCAGATGCCGCAGCTCGCACACAAGCTCGAGTCGCTGATGCCGGACGGAAGGTCGTGGCGCTGCTTTTTCGGGAATTCCGGAACCGAAGCCATCGAAGCCGCGATGAAACTCGCGCGATATACCACGGGCCGCTGGCAATTCATTGCGTTTCAGTCGGCCTTTCACGGGCGCACGCTGGGTTCGCTCTCGCTGACTTCATCCAAAGCCGTTCAGCGCCGCGGATTCGGACCATTGATTCCGGGCGTCACTCACGCGCCGTTCGGAGATGCGGGCTATATCGAGCGCGTGCTCTTCAAGACGACCGTGAATCCCGGAGAGGTTGCGGCGATTGTAGTCGAGCCGATTCAGGGAGAAGGCGGATACAAAATCCCCCCGCCGGATTTTCTGCCGTCGCTCGAAAAGATTGCGCGCAAGCACGGCATCCTGCTCATCGCGGATGAAGTTCAAAGCGGCATGGGGCGGACCGGGAAGCTGTTCGCCTTCGAGCATTTTGATTTTCATCCCGATATTGTGGCGATCGCGAAAGGTATCGCGTCGGGAATGCCGCTCGGCGTGATGATGGCGCACTCGGATTTAATGACCTGGGAACCCGGCGCTCACGCTTCGACATTCGGAGGGAATCCGGTTTGCCTGGCCGCGGCGCTCGAGACGGTACGCCTGATCAAAGAGAAATACATCGCCAATGCTGCAAAAATGGGTGACTTCCTTCGCGGAAAACTCGAAGCGCTGAAGTCGCCGCATTCCGCGATCGTTGATGTTCGCGGCCGCGGCCTGATGATCGGCCTCGAGCTGAAGGACACGCAGCTTCGCGACGATGTCATCGATCAATGTTTTCGACGTGGTCTGCTCCTGCTTGGCGCCGGCCCTTCAACGATTCGCATTTGTCCGCCGTTGATCATTGATGAAGAGCAGGCGACTTTCGCCGTGGAAACAATATCGAATGCGTTGTAAGCCTCTCCCATTGGGAGAAACCGGCAGGCGAAAGCGCGCCGGGTGAAGGTCGAAGTTATGCCATTCCCTCTTTTCCTCCACCGTTTCCTCTCCTTCGGCCGCCACGCTGAAATCATGGCCGTCGATCATCTCCGTTCCCTCGGCTATCGCATTGTGATCTCGCCTTATCGCACCAAAAACGGCGAAGTCGACATCATCGCCTGGGACCACGACACGCTTGTGTTTATCGAAGTCAAAGCCCGGCGCAACTCTGAGCCGCCTCAGGATTCCGTGGGCTTCAAAAAACAACGCCGTGTCATCCGCGCCGCTCAAAGCTACATGGCATACCACCGGCTTCACGACGTGCCTTATCGTTTCGATATCCTTGCAATCACCGCTTTGCCCGGATCGAAGCCGGAGTTTCGGCACCTTCGCGATGCATTTAACGTCGACGATCGGACTTAGTTAAGTTAGCCGCGCTGTCACAGAGGAGCGCGCATCAGACTCTTCGAGGACCGGTTCATCAATATCGATTCCTTTGTACGCGCGCCGATCATCGGGTTTTTCCACCCGCCATGGTTTTGCGGCGACCGCCATCGGCATCAGTCTTGCCACGGGTTGGCCGTGACGAAGAATCACGATTGTTGCGCCTGTTTCCACGAGATCTACAAGTTCGCAAAACCTCTTCTTCACTTCTGCAATTGGAGCTTCCATGACCATATTTTTGACCATTTTGTTTTTTGGGGTCAGTGCCCGATGCCGGATTTCTCCTACGGCCTTCTGCCTCGTGACATCCATGTGTATAATGGACCTTCTCTATGCGGGACTAACTCAGTGGTAGAGTGCGACCTTGCCAAGGTCGAAGTCGCGGGTTCGAATCCCGTGTCCCGCTCTTACTTTACAAACTTTTCTGCCCCAGTTCTGCCGCATTTAGTTCACAAACGCCGATTCCAGCGTCTCGCCGTTTCCAATGGATCCGTCGGCGATGCCTGCGTTTAGACGTTCAGATCACGCGCTGGGAGGCAGAAGGGACTGCTGAAAGAGCGCGATGAGCATTGACACGTCGATTTTATAACACCAAACATCGGTGCTGACCGCGCCGGCTGCCCACCGCAGCGCGGGCTGAACGCTCCGGTCCGCGTGTTTCGCACATCCTTCCCTATTGTTAACGCGCCGGTCTGTTATCGGACCGAATTCCGTGCTATAAGCAAAGTATGAATTTGCAGAGGGATATCAAGCCAATCACCTATTTGAAGAATCGTACAGCGGATGTGGTTCAACGTGTGAACGAAGGTCAAACCTTGGTTATCACTCAAAATGGCGAAGCGAAAATGGTCGTGATGGGGGTCGAAGAATACGACCGGCTTCAAAACGCGCTCGCCCTTCTGAAGATTGTTCAGCAGTCCGAAGCCGATATCAGGCGAGGCCGCACTATCCCTCAAGAGCAGGTTTTTCGTAAAGCCGAACGAATAATCACCGAAGCCACATCCAATCCACGCAAGCTAAAGGCATAGCTTGCGGCAAAAACTCCGCGTCGAGTGGACCGAAACGGCGAGCGCCGATCTTGAAGACATCATCCGGTTCATTGCCAAAGATTCTCCGCTCAATGCGGCCAGGCTCTACAAACGGATTCGCGAGCGAACACGCAGTCTACGTGCATTCCCAAAACGTGGACACGTTGTTCCTGAATTAGCCGCGCTGAATGTTGCGGGCTATCTGGAGATGTCTGCGCCTCCTTATCGCATCGTGTACCGGATCGAGAAATCGAACGTGACCGTTCTTGCCGTTCTCGATGGCCGCCGCGATCTTAAACAATTTCTCGCGGAGCGTCTGTTGCGCACTCCGTAATGTGCAAGGCAAGTGTTGAATTTCGAAACACATCGCGATAAAAGAGTGCAACAAAAGCTCAACAAAAAATGGGAACGCAGCCCTATGTGTCCGTTTCCTGTGGAGGTATTCCGATGAACTCCGTGCTGAAACCGTTAGCCAAAGTCATTATGGTTGTTCTGCTCGGCGCGCCGTTTGCTGTTGCGGCGCAGCGGACAGCGGGCGAGATCCGCGGGAAAGTTCTCGACCCGTCGTCCGCGTTGATTCCGGGTGTCAACATTCAGATTAAGGATCGAGCGACAAGCGAAACGCGGGAAGCCATTTCCGACGAGGTGGGAGTATTCGTTTTATTGAATGTCCTTCCCGGCGTGTATGAATTGACCGCAACGCTCACTGGATTTCAGACATCGGTCTATCCGCAGGTCGTGGTCGAGGCGGCGCGCGCAACCGACATTGAAGTCCGCCTCGTTGTAGGCGGACGGTCGGAAACAGTCGAGGTGTCGACGTCGAACGTTCCTGTTCTTGAAACGACGGCGAACATGATCAGCACCACCGTTTCCAACAATTACATCCAGGACCTTCCACTCAGTGGCCGCAATACGCTTCCATTTGCAACGTTGATGGCAGGCGCGCAAACGCCGAGCACAAACACGCGTGACAGCACATTTAACGGACTGCCCAACGCATCGATGAACATTTCCGTTGACGGCATGAACAACAACTCGCAGCGTTGGAAATCGGGAGGAACCAGCTTCTTTGGTTTTGCGCCATCGCGTCTGGACGCCATCGAAGAAGTGACCGTCGCTACCGCGGGCAGCGGCGCCGATGCCGCGGCCGGCGGCGCGATGACAATTCGAATGGTCACACGGCGCGGAACAAATCAGTTTCACGGAAAAGTCTTTCATCAGATTTCCAACGACGCTTTCAATGCGAATTCCTGGCTAAACAATGCGCGAGACCTGCCGCGCAGCCGTGTCCGCCAGCATGATTTCGGAGGCAACATCGGCGGTTGGATTCCGATTCCGAAAACGAAAAAGCGCGTCTACTTCTTCGTTAACTTCGAAGCGAATCCTCAACCGAGCAAACAGATTTCGACCGCAACCATCCTCACGCAAGACGCGGCTCGCGGAATCTTCAAATATATCGGCAGCGACAACCTGACGCACTCGGTAAACCTGCTGCAGTTGGCGGGCACGAACGGCTATTCGAGTCAGGTCGATCCGTCAGTCCAGAAAATGTTGAGCCTGATCGATGGCAGCCGGTCCAAGGGAATCCTTCTTCCAAGCACGACCGAACTCAATCGCGAAACGTTGCAATGGAATCAGGAACGCTACACCGGCAACGTCTATCCGACGGCTCGCGTGGATTACGCCATCACGAGCAAACTCGCGTGGCATGGAAGCTGGAATCTTCGTTACAACCAATTTGACGGCGCGCCGCTGTATCCGGGGCTTGCCGATAAAAACAACCGGTTGCTGTGGTCCGGCGAATCGAAGGTGACCACGTACGTGGCTTCGAGTGTCCTGGATTGGACGATCAACAAATCCATGCTGAATAGCTTCACCTGGGGCGTGCAATCGAATTTGGAAAACTTCAATCAACACGCCAATGTGTTCATGTGGAGAGATACGGGTTTTCCAAGAGTGACATTTCCAACGAATACCATCACGTCGCCCGTGCCGACCGGATTGCCGTTCCCGCGCAACAATCCGGTTTGGAGCCTGTCCGATAATTGGAGTTGGGTGCGGGGAAAGCACACGTTCAGCGCCGGCGGTTCGTTTCTTTACACGAGCATGTATGAGACGGTCTATGGATCGGCGGGAATTCCAACTTTTACGCTCGGCATCGTCGCGGCGGACCCCATCAATTCGATCTTCAGCACGGCGAATCTTCCATCTCTACGAAACTCCGATCTTACAGGCGCGCTGAATCTATACGCCGCGCTGACCGGACGATTGAGTCAGGTCACCGGCAGCCGTAACGTTGAGGAGAAAACGAAAACCTATCAGGACTACATCCCGCGCCTGCCGCGCCAGGCATTTTCGACCGGCGGCATTTATTTTCAAGATTCATTCCGCGCGGCTCCGAATCTGACGCTGAACTATGGATTCCGTTGGGAGATCTCGGGAACGCATCACAATACGAACGGCATTTATGTGGATCCTGGAATAGAGAATCTGATGGGTCCGTCGAAGAAGCTATTCGCTCCGGGCGTGCTGGACGGCGTCTTGAATCCGCAGCTCTTCCAGAAGTCCTACTCCTATAAATCGGACAAGGTCAATCCCGCGCCGAATGTGGGATTCGCCTGGAATCCGGGTTCGAAGAAGAATGTGATTCGCGGAGCATATGGAATCAACTATTACGACGAGGGCTTGAATACGCTACAGTTCGGCATCGGCAGCAATCCAGGCGGCACGCAGTCGATCAGCTTGCTGCCTGGAACTCCCGGTTTTGCGCCGGGACAATTGACGCTGCAGTCCACGCTGCCGCCGTATGCCGTGAATCCCGCTTCGTTCACGTTCCCGATGGCGCAATCCAATTTCACATTCATCAGCAGCATCGCATCCGTAAAACCGGAAATGCACACGCCGTACGTTCAGAATTGGACGCTGGGCGTGCAGCGTGAAGTCGCGCCCAATACAGTTGTGGAAGTGCGCTATGTCGGGAACAAATCGACGCATGTTTGGCGGACGTATAGCCTGAGCGAGACCAACATTTTCGAGAATGGGTTTTTGCAGGAGTTCATCAATGCGCAAAAGAATCTTGCGATCAACGTCAACGCTGGCGTGAATAGTTTTCAGAACCGCGGGTTGGCCGGCCAATTGCCGTTGCCGATTCTCGAAGCGGCGTTCGGCGCCCGTGGCTCGCAGCCCGCATTGGCGGCTGGCTCGAGTTGGACGAGTTCAACATTCATCAATCAGTTGAAGCTTGGGACGGCGGGCTCCATGGCCGACTCCCTTATTTCCACCAGCAACGCGCCGACATATCTGTGCCGCATGACAGGCAGCACGTTTGCGCCGTGCGCCGCATTAGGCTTCGATGCGGCGGGACCGTATCCCATGAATTTTTTCAGGCCGAACCCGTTCGTCACCGGAACATCCCTGCTGGATGACGAACAGTGGGGCAATTATCACGGCCTTCAACTCGAAGCGCGGCGCAGCTTCAGGAACGGCTTGACGGTCAACGCGAATTACGTCTGGAGCAAAACACTGGGTGACTATTTCTCTGCTCCCAATTCCGACAATTCGGCGAATTATGTGACGCTCCGCAATCGAGGGCTCGATAAGCATCCATCGCCCTTCGACCTGCGGCACGCTGCGACGGTGTATTGGAGCTACGACCTTCCTTTTGGCCGCGGGCATCGTTGGGGCGCCGGCGCGAACGGCGTTGTGAATCGAGTGATCAGCGGCTGGACCCTGGGCGCCATTCATCGATGGAACTCGGGCCGCGCCTACATGCTGACCAGCGGCCGCGGCACCTTCAATCAGCGCGACGGTGGCGTGATCTTGAACGGAATCACAGTCGAGCAACTGCAAGACAAAATGCGGCAGTTTAGTCCGGGACCCAACCGGAATGCGTATCACGTAGACCCCGCCCTGGTCGGTCCCGACGGCAGGGCGAATCCGCAGTATTTGCAGACGCCGTCAACGCCCGGTCAGGTCGCGCAATATGTCGTGCTGTACGGAAATCCTCTCGTGAGCAACGATGCGTCCGTGACGAAACTGATTCCGATCACCGAACGGTTGAAGTTCACGTTGCAGGCCGAAGCATCGAATATCTTCAACCATCCCGTATTGAACATTGGCGCCACCGGCGGCACAATCAGCATCGATTCAGCGTCCTTCGGCCAAATCAGCTCCACGAATCCAGCGCTCGTCGCCGCGCGTCAAATTCAATTGCGCGGGCATTTGACGTGGTGAGGACAATCCTCGCCGGCGAAACGCAGACGCTTGATGTCGGCGAACATGACTTCAGTCACGGTGTTACCTAGCCCAAGTTCGTCACCGGCCGGGTCGTTTTAGATTGTTTTCGGCAGAAGATCACTC
>CAZWGA010000029.1:0-66140 GCA_964633285.1 uncultured Solibacteraceae bacterium
GTCACCCATTGTTGATTCAGGCAGCCATCGATGCTGTCAAACAGTGGCGCTACAAGCCCACCATGTTGAATGGTGAGCCCGTGCCCGTGGTGACAACCGTAACTGTGAACTTCGCGTTCTCTCAGTAAGAGACAGCGCGCGCGAATCGGGGCGGAATCTCGATTCCGTCCGTGAAAATTTCCGAAAACTTATTTGAAATTAAATTTACGCCTGCTCCGGCAGGATTCAGGAGGATTTTGATTTTATGCTTCTCGCCAAGCTCAACTTTCTAGCAATGATGCTCTTGCAGGGTAGCGAAGTCAGTTTCGACCTTCGCTCAATGTGGTCCAGCATGGGCTGGCCTGCCAGGGCGGTCGTTGTTCTTCTGGCCGTCATGTCCGCGTGGTCGATCGGCGTCATGATCGATCGCTACATTGCCTTCAGTCAGGCCCGCAAACAATCACGTGAGTTCGCTCCCGCGGTTGCAGGCTGCCTGAAGGAAGGAAAGATCGAAGAAGCCATCAGCGTTGCGGAACAGAACAAACGCAGCCATCTGGCAAAAGTTGTCGAAGCCGGACTTCAGGAATTCCGCGCTCATGCGGTTTCAAAAGAAATCGCGGGCGAACAAATTGAGTCTTCACGCCGCGCCTGCGAGCGCGCTGAAGCCATTGTGAACGCCGAATTAAAGCGCGGCCTTTCCGGTCTTGCGACAATCGGTGCAACGGCCCCGTTCGTGGGATTGTTTGGAACGACGGTCGGCATCATCAACGCGTTCAAAGGAATGTCGTCTGAAAAGACCGCCGGTTTGTCCACAGTCGCGGGCGGTATTTCGGAAGCTCTGGTCACCACGGCATTCGGTCTCTTCGTGGCCGTCCCTGCAGTGTGGGCATACAACTGGTTCACCAACAAGGTCGAAGCATTCGGCATCGAAATGACGAACTCTTCTTCTGAGTTGATCGACTACTTCATCAAGCAGCACGGGGGAAGGAAGTAACTTATGGCAATGGGGTCAAGCGGCGGTAGAGGAGAAGTTACCGCCGACATCAACGTTACGCCGATGGCCGACGTGATGCTTGTCCTTCTGATCATTTTCATGGTCGTTACTCCAATGTTGCAGAAGGGCCAGCCCGTCGAACTACCCAAGACAAAGAACCCACTCGATATGAAAGAAGCCGATCGCGACGATTCGGTTATTGTGGCAATCACGCGCGACGGTAAATTCTATCTGGGCAATGACAAAGTCAGCGCTGATGACCTTGCCGGTAAAGTCAACGACCTGCTTGCGACGAAGCTTGAAAAGAAAGTCTTCGTCAAAAGTGACGGTCGAGCCAAATACGGTGATGTCGTTTCGGTTGTGGACAACATCCGAAATGCCGGCGTGGATCAGGTGGGTTTGCTGACCGAACGCCTGGATGACCAGGTCCGCAAGTAGGAGGGCGTGGTGAAAAAACTGAGAAAAAAGATTCAAGCCAAAGCGGATATCAATGTAACGCCGTTCATCGATATTCTGCTGGTGTTGCTGGTGATCTTCATGACGATTACGCCGTTGACTCCGAAAGGTCTCGACGCGAATATTCCGCAGCCACCCCCGCCGGGAACGCCTCCTCCGCCACCGGATGAGCTGAACAAGACGGTGGTCATTTCGATCGACAAGGCGGGCACGATCAAGATCAATCAGGATGTGTTCGAGCTTCGTTACCTCGGCGATCAACTCCAGGACATTTTCAAGACGCGGAATGACCGCGTCGCCTTCGTCAATGCGGATCCGGATCTCCTTTATAAGGACGTCGTCGAAATCATCGACGTCGCGAAAGGCGCCGGCGTCGATAAGATCGGTCTGATGACCGAACAGATCAAAGCGGGAAAGTAGGGAGGCATACGATGAAGCGAAATGCAAAATTGATGCTCGCCCTCGTGGCGATCCTGGCGCTGAGCCTGACTAGCTGCGCGAAGCTGCAGGCGCGTGACAACCTGAACAAAGGGGTTCGCGCCTTCAGAGATGCTCACTACGAAAACGCGGTCAACTACTTCAAGGCCGCAGTCGAATTGGATCCGGAACTGACTACAGCTCAAATCTATCTCGCAACCGCCTACTCACAGCAGTACGTACCGAACGGACGCAGCGAAGGTAACGACAACAACGCCAAAATGGCGATTCAAACGTTCGAGGATGTTTTGAAGCATGATCCGAATAATGTGAACGCCATTGCGGGTCTCGCCAGCATGTATCAGAACCTCGGCCAGACGGACACAAGCCAGTTTCAAAAAGCACACGACTACTATGTGAAATATGCGCAACTGGATTCGTCCAATCCCGTTCCTTATTACGCCATCGGAAGCGTCGACTGGATCATCGTTTACAACAAAAACAACCCACCACCGGAAGATGAGCAGAACAAGCTGATCGATGAAGGTATCGCCAATCTGGACAAAGCGCTGGCTTTGAACCCGGACTACGAGGATGCGATGACATACAAGAACCTCCTTTATCGAGAGAAAGCTCGTCTCGCTCCTGAATCCGACAAGAAGGATCTCATCGCTAAAGCGGACGAGTGGTTCAACAAGTCGCTTGAAACGCGAAAGAGGCTGGCGGAAAAGAAGAAGAGCGCTGCGGTTGGAGCAGACGCCGGTAAATAAAAACAGGAAACATAAGAAACACGCATTTGAGAGTGGAGATCCCAGAATCTGAGATCTCAAATATTGGGATCTCCACTCTCAAATGCGTGTTTTTGCGTTTCTGTTTCTCTATGTAATCATGGTTCATGATCCGCCTTGAAACCATTCTCGATCAGGTCGAAAAGCATCATCCCGGGGATCAACTCGACCTGATTCGGCGGGCTTATATCTTTTCAGCCAAGGAACATAAAGGGCAGGTGCGCGCCTCAGGCGAGCCTTACTTGACGCATCCTCTCGAAGTCGCGAACCTTCTGGCGGAGATGAAGATGGATGCGGTTACGGTGAGCGTCGGTCTCCTGCACGATGTGGTCGAGGATACACTCACGACGCTTGAAAAGATCGAGGAACTCTTTGGCCCGGAAGTCGCGCACATCGTCGATGGTGTAACCAAGATCAGCCAGATTCAATTTACTTCCAAGGAAGAAAAACAGGCCGAAAACTTCCGCAAGATGCTGCTGGCCATGACCGACGATATTCGCGTCATCATGGTGAAGTTTGCAGACCGCCTGCACAACATGCGAACCCTCGCCTACCTTCCTGCCGATCGGCGCGAAGCGATCGCGCGCGAAACGATGGACATTTACGCGCCGCTCGCAAATCGGCTCGGGATGGGGAAAATTCGCGGTGAGCTCGAGGATCTTGCGTTCAGTTATCTGGATCCCAAGGCTTACCAGGAGTTGAAGGACATCGTCGAGCGGAATCGCAGAAAGTATGAAGTCTTTCTCGCCGAGGTTACGCGAATTGTCGAAGACAAGATGAAGGAGCACGCGATTCCGTGTTTTGTCGATTCGCGGATCAAACGGCTTTATTCGATCTATATAAAGTTGAAGAAGCAGCGAATCACCGTCGATCAGGTCTACGATCTCCTGGCTCTGCGCATCATCTCCGACAGCGTACAGAACTGTTATGCGGCACTGGGTGTGATTCACAATACCTGGAGGCCTGTTCCCGGGCGCATCAAGGATTTCATCGCCATGCCCCGGCCGAATATGTATCAGTCTCTCCACACGTCTGTCATTGCCGGCGGCCAGCCGTTTGAAGTTCAGATTCGAACCGAGGAAATGCATCGCATCGCGGAGGAAGGCATTGCCGCTCATTGGAAATACAAGGACGGCAAACTGGTTGCGGACGATCGCGAAGATCAGCGCGTGTCGTGGCTGCGCCACCTCGTCGAATGGCAGCAGGAGATGAAGGATCCGGCGGATTTTCTGAGTACGTTGAAAATCGACCTCTATCCGGAAGAGGTATACACGTTCACGCCGAAGGGGAAGGTCATCACGCTGCCGAGAGATGCCACACCGATCGATTTCGCATATGCCATTCACACTGAAGTCGGTCACTCCTGTGTCGGATCGAAGATCAATGGCCGTATGACGCCCTTGCGCAGCAAGCTAAGGAATGGCGATATCGTTGAGATCGTGACGCAACCGGGCCACAAACCCAGCCGGGACTGGCTCGCTTTCGTCAAGACATCGCGCGCGCGCAACAAAATCCGGCATTGGCTTACCGAGCAGGAGAGCGAGAAGGCGATCGAGTTGGGTAGAAAGATGCTCGAGAAGGAAGCGCGCAAGTACAAGCAGAATGCGAGAGACCTTCTTGAGAGCGAGTTGCTTCAGGAAATCCTGCCGGAGTTCGGATCCAGCAAAGTGGAGGATCTGTTATCCGCCATCGGTTATGGAAAGGTGTCCGCAAAGAATGTCATCACGCGCCTCTCACCCGACGGACTGCAGGAAACTGTTCCGGAAGAAGAATCGAGAATCGCGTCCGTTGTTAAGCGTGTTCTGGGTTTGGGCACGGATGCAAAGCTTCAGGTAAGAGGATTCGACGATCTCCTGGTTTATCGCGCCAAATGCTGCAACCCGATTCGCGGCGAGGAAGTGATCGGCTACATCACCCGCGGCAAAGGGGTGGCCGTGCACTCGAAGAATTGTTCTAACGTCCAGAATCTCATGTATGAAGCGGACCGTAAGATCGAGGTGGAATGGGCCGGTACAGCGCCCGCCGCCGAAGCTTACGCCGTGCAGTTGACGATTCTTACCGAGGACCGTCCCGGCATGCTGGCGGAAATTGCGGCGGCGATTTCAGAAGTGCGATCGAATATTTTGAATCTTGAAGCGAGAACATCCGATGAACGGGGTACGATCGATATCACCGTTGAAATTCCCGATATGAAACATCTCGAACGTGTCATTGCCTCCGTCAAGAAAATCGACGGCGTGTATGATGTGACGCGTTCTACAAAAACCGTCAATACTGCACGATAACTCTTATGATCGATAAAAAGGTTGTCTCCACGACACTGGCTCCATCGGCAATCGGTCCATATTCGCAAGGTATCCGCGCGGGAAATCTGCTTTTCGTATCGGGACAAGTCCCGATCGATCCCGCGACGGGAAACCTCATCAGCGACAAAAGCATCCAGGCTCAAACGCGGCGTGCCCTTCAGAATCTTTTGGCGATTGTTTCTGCGGCCGGCGGCTCCGCGGACAACATCGTCAGAACAACGGTGTTCCTTAAAGATATGGGACAATTTGCGGATATGAACGCCGTTTATGCGGAGTTCTTTCCATCAAGTCCGCCCGCGCGTTCCACCATAGAGGCAGCCCGTCTGCCTAAAGACGTATCGATCGAAATCGATTGCATCGCGATACTTTGAATTACTTGATTCGCTTGCGGAACTTGATATCCAGTCCGAAGTTTCCGAGTTCATCACGCGACGCCAGAATCGAAGTGTTTTGACTGACGAAGTATTCAATCAGGATGACTTGCTGCCGGTTTGACGACAGGTCCGAAGAGTACGTGATCGAAAGATCCTTCGTCACCGTCTGAGACACAGTGATACGCGGCCGGGTGCCGGTTTCCGCGCCGATCCCAAAAGGATCTATGTGAACTTTGCTGCCGCCGAGTAAGCCGAGCCGGTTTCCCACACGTTCCTGTAGAAGATCGAACAGAATATTTCCAGCCGCGCTTTGAAAGAGTTGTTCACTCGTGGGCAGGCTTGTTGCCGTCCCGGGCCGGGCCGCAATTTCCTCACGGGTTCGTCCTCCTGCGATCAAGCTCACGATTTCGAGTTCCGGTAATGGTGGATCGGACCGCATAGCCAGCTTGGGTTCATTTCCGCGGCCTGTTATCGAAAGAATGACGCGATAATCGCGGACCTGCGATTCGGCCTCGATATCAATGACGGGATCGATGCGCACCGGATCAACGAAATCAATCGTGCCGCGCGTAATCGAGTAACGATTGCCTTGAAAAAGCAGACTGCCGCCACTGACTTCGATGTGGCCGGTGAGGGATGGATCTCCAACTGTTCCTTTCACGTCCAGATCGACGCGCGCTTCCACATCCGCCAGTTGATTCTGGATCGTGATATTCCGGCCTCCTTCAACATGCAGGGAGAGACGCATGGCGCTGAATGATGAAGAGCCGCCTGTCGCACTGCGTTCCCGGAGCAGAGCGAGGAAGTCTTCGAAGTTGCTTCGATAGGCCATGTTCTCGATTTGAATGCGCCCCTGGAGAAGCGGTGATTCCCAGGCGCCCTGCAGGACAAGTGATCCGTCGACGACTGCGCGCAGTCCCTCTTCAGGCCGAAAGCGGACCTTCTCGGCGTCAATCCTGATATTCATTGCCTGAACCGCGAACTTTTCCAGACGGGCTGTGCCCTGCGCGCTTACGGTACCCCCTCCCATTTGGCCCGAGATGTTCGTGACCGTCACCTGATCCTGATTAAAGAACAGATCACCGTTCACGTTGGACAGCCTGTTAAATAAACCCCGCCGTCCGAACGTGGCATTCAAAAGGTGCGCCTGTCCGTTAAGCTGAGGCAAATCCGGAGTGCCGGTAACCTGCATGCGTACGACATTGACCTTTCCGTCTGTGATCCACTCCGCGTCCTCGACGGGAATCAACGCCAGATCGACTTCTCCGGTGATGTTCAAATTCAAGGGCGCTCGTTCCAGGAGAGCGACAGTTCCTGAAACGTTGACCTGGGTAGCCCTCCCGGTCAATGTCATATCCGAAAGCGTTACCCGATCCGGGAACAGATCGAACGTGAAGGGTTTCGTTGTTCGAAGCGGAGTATTTTGAAATTTGAAGTCCGCTTCAATCCGCCCCTGGCCGCGTAATTGTGTTCGATCCTTCAGGAATCCATCCAGATTCGCGTTCCCTGACGCCCGAATTTGAGAGATATTGCCGATGTCCTTAATCGGGTATTGAGTCAAGGTGGCCTGCGCCTTGAAAGGATAACCGGCGCCGGCAGTATCGATTTGAGCTGTAAGCGCTATGTTCCGGGCAGTCGTCAGCGTTAAATCCAGTCTCGTTCCAGTTGAAGTCAGCTTGACTTGAGCCTGTGAAAAAGATTCGCCGCGGACGGAAAGATTTTCTATCGTCGCGTCCCCGATTAAATTCGGCCGAGTGATTGTTCCATCCGCGCGAAGATCGGCTTGACGAATAACTCCTTCGACCGAGTCCGGAAATCCCAGCGCATCAAGAAGGCGAAGATTGACCGAATTTCCGCGAACCGTGAATTTCAACGCATCCGTGCTGCGATTGAAGCCGACACTGCCAGTCAGCGTGGCGCCGTTTTGACGTATCGAAAGTTGGTCGATTTCAACTGTGGGGTCGGCATATCGAACGTGCCCGCGCGCCGTCCCTACCAGATGGTTTTCGATCGAAAAATTATCCGCCCGGACGTCGCCCTCGGCTTTGATGGCCGGAGAAAGTGACGCGACGTGCATGTCGCCGCCAAAGATCCCGTTAATGTTAACGTTGACGAATGCTTTCAGATCCAGAGCGTTGACGTGATCGGACTGTATGCGCAGGTCTGATGTTGTTCCTGAAAGCGTTGTTGGGCCGTTGACCAGGATTTGCGATTCCCCCTGTGTTATTCGGACATTCGTCAGAAAAGCGTTTTCCAGCATCGTATCCAGCCTTGCCGTACCCGTGGCATGCTGAATTTTCCACTGTCCGCGGTAAACATGATTGTCGGCCGTGAAACTTCCGTTCAGTACCGGCGCCGCGATTCGGCCCGTTAGTTGACCATCGAAGGAGCCGCTGCCGTTGGCATCGGAGTAAAGAAAGGTAATGTCTTTCAGATTTGAAGAGACGGCGTGGACAACGAGGTCCGACATCGTTCGATGGATCAAGCCTTCGGCCTTGACCGCAGTTGAATAGAAACGCACGTCCGCGTTGCTTACTCTCGCCTGACCTGGCTGCGTCGCGTAATCGGTGGAACCGTCCAAAGGCAATGGGATGAGACCGGCAGTGCCCCCGGGTGTATAGCTCTTGAAAGCGGCATGACCTGAAAAATCAAATCGCGCGAGCTTTCCTTCAAACCATCCGTTCAAGGTTCCAGTCATCGTTGAAAAAACGCGATACTTTGGATCCCACGGATAAGCGCGCGCCATTTGAGCGGCGTCAACACCGTCATAATCGATGTCCAGATTCACCCTCGACTCGCCCGGTAAATTGTCGATGACGGCGTTTCCCGAAACCGAGCCACCGATGATTGCGGATTTCATTTTGCGGAAAGACAGTCGTTTGTCCGGATAACGGTAGGCGTACTCGCCGGAAAACCTGGACGCACGCCACCCTTCGAAATCCACCTCATCCGATATGGTATTGCCCTGCGTGAAGAAATAGCCTGGAGAGAATTCGAGGAAGCCCGCGACCGCGGCCTTGCCCCCGAAACTTTCCTTCGTGAAAAAATAATTGAGGAAAGGGACCTGAACGTTGCCCTTGTAGTCGAGTTTTCCGGAAATATTGTGAGAGAGAAGCTGGTTGACCCTTCCCTGCAACTGGATTTCATTCGCTCCGGATGTCACAACAACCTTCTGCGCGATCAGCGTCGCCCGCGTGTAATCGAGATCGGCTGAAAGAGAATACGGAATGGCCGGTTTTTCACTGTCAGTACGGTCGAGCACTCCGTCATAGCGCAGATGACTTTCAAGAACTTCACGGCTGCCGTGATAGTTGAGCAATGCTGAAAGGTTTCGTAATGAAAAATCGATATCGACCTGCCTTTCATTCATCAAGGCAGAACCGGAAACGACGTTGAAATTCTGAATCGAGATTGTGAAGCCCAATGGCTTTTCATCCGGCCGCGAACGGGGTGCGGGGAAATTGGTCTTTCCGTCCTTGCTTACCAGAATATGGAAGTCGGGGTGATTGACCGTCAGCTCAAACAGATCGATATGTTTTTCCAGAAGTGTACGAATATTCAAACCGATATCGATGCTCTCGACGTGCGCCAGCGGCGCCTGCCCGGCGGGTTCGAGGCCATGAAGCGTGAGGTCTTCGATATGGAAGTGACGGCGCAACAAATTCCAGTTGAAACGTTGCAACGTAACGGTGGCGCCGGTCCGCTTTTCGATTTCCTGAACAATATAGTCTCGCGCTCTCGCGTGGAATGCGGATGAATTGAGGTAAGCGAGAAAGATCCCGGCGGCTCCAAGGACGACGAATAGGATGATTCCAAGTCCCGCAAGAATGCGGCGCCTATTCAAAAACTTCAATGTCGCTCCTTCTGCGAATCGCGTCGAGCCAGATGTTCACTTCGTGATTCAGGCTTTCCGTCAGCACGGCGTTCCTTATTTGTTCAACAATCTGCGGCAGTGGAGGAACTGCGCCGCGGGTCCGGGCTTTGGGCACAAAAACATCATCGTAGTATTTTCGGATTTCTTCATCGGACGGATGGATGAATTGCCGGAATCGAGCATCAAAATACTTGTCTCTTCGGATTCGTTTGCGTACGGCATCCCGGACCGACTCGTCCCGTTGACTTTCTGTGCCCGCTGGTTTCAGGTACGCATCGATCTCCGCATCCGTGACATCGATGCCCGGGAAATCCGTCAGTTGAGTCTGGATGAAATAGTCATCGATGACTTCCTGGAGCAATTCCTTGTCATCGGCGGGAGATGTTTCACCGAGTGTGGAACGGACTTTTCGTTCCTGCCGCAGGTCACTGGCGGTAATGACATGAGAGTCCATGATCGCAACAATACGATCGATGATTTCCGCCCGGCCTGCCGCCGCGAGCCACATCCACACGAAGACCAGAAACACCGGGTTCGCCGTGTTCCTAGAAAGGATTTCCGAGCGTGAAGAAGATATGAAATCTTTTTTCATTTTGCCCATTTACATTGGGTTTCAGATTCAACCCGAAATCCAGCCGCACCGGCCCGATGGGTGTCTGATAGCGCAATCCCGTGCCGATCGTGTGGCTGAAACTGCCGAGATGAATGTCGGAGATCTGCGAAAAAACATTGCCGGTGTCGTAAAAGAAGGCGCCTCCTACATTCTTTAACGGCAAAAACTTCATCGGAAATCTGTATTCGAAATTGCCGATGGTCATGACATTCCCGCCGCTCGGCTGCGCTTCGTCCAGGCTGAAACCCCGCAGAGTTGTGGATCCTCCCGCAAAGTATCGTTCTGTTGGAGGCAGTTTCTGATTTTGACCCGGCGCCAGTTGATCGGTTTGGCCGAAAGGGTGATTCCAGCCAAAACGAATCGACGTTGCGAAAACACCGAAGGCGAGCGGTGAATAAAAACTCGATTGATTGAACAGCGATGTGAAATTCAACTCCGAACCAAGGGCGCGGCTCGCCACTTGAAACGTCGTAGTGCTGAATGACCCGGTGCTCGGGTTAAGCAGATCGTTGCGATGATCCTGAATAAGGGAAACGCCCACACGCGCAATCTGGCAGACCTGGCAGGGTCCGTGCTCCGGAGGCAGGCTGATCGCATGTGGAAAGACGCGAACATCCTGGACGTTGACGGTTTGATAGCCGGAAGTGAACAGAAGGTTTTCACGATTCTGAGCCGATAACGGCTTCAGCACACGCACGGCGAAATCCACGCGATTGACCTTGTAGAATGGCCGCTCCGCATATTCCGCGAGAGCCGAAACAAAACCGTCAAGGTTGTGATTAAAAAGCCGCGGCTCGCGATACGTTGTCTCGGCCAACCGCTCGCGCAGACTCCCTCGGGCTCGAAAACTGATCGACTTGGCAAGGCCGAAGAGATTGTTGTGCGACACTTCGATCGTGCCTCGAGCATGCTCGAATTCCTGATAGCCCGCGCCGTACGTTACGAGAATGGGTTTTGCGTCTTCGACCTGGATCAATAAATCCCGAACTCGAGCCGAGCTCTGCGTGATTGGAACAATTTCCACCCTGCTGAACAAGCCGGTTGCATACAGCCGCTGCTGGCCTTCAAGTATCGCCTCGGGGTTGTAGGGGGAGTTCGGCTTGAGCTTGCTGTTGAGACGGATCGTTTTTTCTTTTGTCAGCGTATTTCCGGCAACCAGAATGTTGCCGATTTCATGCAAATCGCCTTCTGTGATTTGAAATGTAATTTCCAGCCCGCTGTTCGCTGCTGCATGATTTACACGGCGATCGACGCGAACATCCGAATATCCGTTCGCGTAATACATCTGGGTAATCAGGGCGCGGCTTCGATCGACCGTTTCCGGCACGTAGATGTCGCCTTCTTTGATGGGAAGCGCTTTTCTTATCTCATCCTCAGTAACGGCCGCGTTTCCCGCGATGTGCAATGAGTCGATGGGGAGCTGTTTCCCTTCCTGTATCTGCATCGTGACGTGAATGACGTGATCCGTCTCTCCGAATTCACCGTGCACGGTGGTGCCTTCAAAGCCCGCGTTTCGATACATCACCTCAATCGTGTGTTCATCTTCATGAAGCAGGTCCACACTGAAGATGCCGCGATTCAGAAACTGACTCGGCCGAATCTTCATTCGATGCTGAATATCATCAGCGGTGAAGTATTGATTGCCTTCGATAGTGACGGATGAAACTTCGTGCCGTACCCCCGGCGTGATCGTGTAATTGATCTGAATGGCATTGTCGAGCGGCGCAGGAATGATCGATGAAGAAACATTCGCTTCGAAATAGCCTTCCTGCTGCATGTAGCGTTCAACATGAACGCGACCCTCTTCGACGAGGTCCAGATCCACCGAGCCTTCTTCGAAAACGGGCACCAGAGTTCGCAGCTTCTTTTGTGGGATATCGAAGTTGACGGGTTTGACGTAGGTAAACTGACCCGGTTGAATCGAGAGGTTGACCGCGACCGTGTGTGTGTCCTCTGAATAGTTGCGGTCCGGCGTCACTTTCGTATTGAGGAATCCGAGATTTGCGAATTTGGCGCGGATGTTCGCAATTCCCTTATCGACTTTCGCGGCCGAGAAATCGTGGCCTGCCTTGATGCCGAATGCATCCAGCAATTCCTTCTCCGAGAATGTATCGACCTCCGACTGGATTTGAACCGTTCCCACCCTGGCCTTTGGCCCCGGAATCACTTTCAACGTCACATAAACGAGATGCGTCGACTCCTGAATGTCATATTCGGGCTTGACCACGGCTTCGAAGTATCCGTCGGATTTGATCAGGTCCGTCGCATCCTGCACCAGGTTGTCGACTTTGGCTTTCGAAAACTTGTCTCCATAAGGAACCCGCAAATAGGTGGAAAGCGGACGGTCCAGCAGGTCTTCGGGGTCGAGCTGAACGGTACTGAAGAACATATTGGCGCGGACTTTGAAGTCCAGATTGGTGGATCCTTCGCCCGCCGGAGTCGCATCGACCTCTATGTAGCTGTAGTGTCCTGTGTCGTAGAGGGTCTGGATGGACGACCTCACGTTATCAGTTGTGATGACGTCGCCGGTGTGAAGCGGAACTTTTTCGATGTCGGCCGGGAATTCAGAACCGGAAAGCGCTAAACGCGACACGCGGGTGCCGTAGTATTGCTGTTCCGCATGGACCACCCATGGTATCAGCAATACCAGCATCAGGCCTTGCACCTTCATATAACCTACGACGCTCCTGGACCTTAGACGCGACTCGTTAGGAAGGTAGCAATCTTAGGAGAAATCAGGCTTTGGTAATTCGGCCGGAACGGATGCAACTCGTGCACACCCGCATACTCTTGTGGATTTTCCCAACAATCACCCGAACACGTTGAAGATTCGGATTCCAGCGCCGTCTGGTCAGATTATGAGCATGGCTGATCCGATTACCGTAGATCGGGCCTTTGTTACAGATTTCACAGCGAGCCATGAAGGCAATCTCCTTATGAAATAGAACAAAAAGTATAGCATGCACGCTGTGTTAGAATGGCCGTTATTTCTGAAGAGGATGGTGCACTCCTGATGAGAGCATTCTTAGTGGCTGTGCTTTTGGCCGGCCTGCTCGTAACAGCTTCGTGCGGATCGGATACGACTGCTTCCGCAAACGTGGTCGCCCGCGTTAACGGCAAGGACATCACGACAGCTCAATTGGATAAGCAGTTTCAGGCTCGTTTGAACGGCGCTGAACAGCCCGGATCGCCCGAAGAAACCCAGGATCTGAAACTTCAGGTCCTCAATAACATGATCAACGATCAGATTCTCCTCGAAATGGCCTCGGGTTCGAATCTGAGCGCGACAGATGCCGAAGTCGACGTCAAATTCAACGAATTCAAGAGCCAGTACACCGAAGAGAAGTTTCAGGAATTACTGAAAGAACAAAAGATGTCCGTAGACGACATCCGCAACGAACTTCGAAAGCAGATCACGCTCGATAAGCTCGTCAATAAGGAGATCACTTCGAAGATTTCTGTTACGGATTCGGAAATCAAGGGTTTCTACGAGAAGAACAAACAGAGCTTCAACCTGCCGGAGAGTTATCACATTGCCCACATTCTGGTTACCAAGGTGGCCGATCCTGAGCTTCACAACGGAAAAAACGACGACGCGAAGACTCCCGAGGAAGCTCAGCAAAAAGCCGCGCGTTTACTGAAGCAGCTTCAAAGCGGCATGGATTTTGCGACTCTTGCAAAAGACTATTCGGAAGACCCGAGCTCGGCGCCTGCCGGCGGCGATCTGAATTTCCAGCCGCTCAATGCCATCGAGAACATTGATCCGCGACTGGCTCAGGCCGTTCAGAAAATGCGGACCGGAGAAACATATCCCCAGGTGATTGAAACGCGATTTGGCTATCACATCCTGAAACTTCTGGAGAAGGATGCGGGAGGCCAGAAAGATCTTTCCGATCCACGAGTGCAGGCACAAGTGCGCCAGGTGATTTTCAATCGCAAGGATCAGACTCTGAAGAATGCCTTCTCTGAAGCTGCGCGAAATAAGGCAACGGTGGTGAACTACCTCGCGCAGAGAATCCTGGATTCGTCAGGAAAAACTCAGTAGCCGGTTATTCAACCAGCGCCAGTAAGTCGCCGGCATTGACAGCTGCATGCTCGTTGACATGCACCCGCTTGACCGTGCCTTTCTTGGGTGATTTAAGCTCGTTCTGCATCTTCATGGCTTCCATGACGAGGACTCCCTCGTTGACCTGAACCTCCGTTCCTTCGGGGGCCAGTACTTTCACAATTTTTCCCGGCATTGGCGCGCGAATTTCGGCGATTCCCGCCTGTCCGGTTTGAGCCATCCGCCGGCGCGCCGCTCTGGCATCAATGATCTCCACTTGAATTTTGCGTCCATTGATGGATACGGCATAGCCACTCTGATCGGGCACCACTGAGATTTCGAAGGACCGGTTTTGGAATTGAATCCAAAGAATGTTCGGTTCCACATTCTTCACTTCGAGCGTGTAAGTCCGATCCGCTACAGTTGCGTGAATAACGCCCTCGGTCTTCGAGTTCAGTTCCACTTCGAGACGCCGGCCCTCGATGATGACTGTGTGTTTCATCGCGTTCTCAGCGATCGCCGGCGGCCGTCCACTTTCCACAAGCTGCTCTTGATTCCAGCCGATTCGCCGGAAGCGGATCCGCGTTGTGAATGAAAGATGCCGGCGGCGATGGCTGCCAGATCCCGATCGAGATCCATGAGGCCGGATTCGGTATTCTGCGTCTTCAACCAGTGATCGATAAAACCCGTGTCGAAGTCGCCCCTGCGAAAATGCCGGTCGTCGAGCACTTTCAGGAAGAAGGAGATATTGGTGCGTATGCCTTCGACACGATACTCCGCAAGCGCGCGCTTCATCCTTGTGATGGCTTCATCGCGCGTCGTTCCCCAGACCGATAGTTTTGAAATCAAGGGATCGTAATCAATCGGAACAGTCCAGCCTTCATAGACACCGCTGTCATCACGAATCCCGGGTCCCGCAGGAGTGCGCAGCAATGTAATCCTGCCAGGTGAAGGGAAGAAATTATTGTCGGGATCCTCGGCGTAAATACGGCACTCCAATGCAGTCCCGCGCATCGTCACATCATCCTGAGCGAGCGGCAGTTTCTCGCCCCCGGCGATCGCGATCTGTAGTTTGACGAGGTCGACCCCGGTAACAAGCTCAGTTACCGGGTGCTCCACCTGAAGCCGCGTGTTCATCTCGAGAAAATAAAAGTTTCGATGGCGATCAACCAGAAACTCGACGGTTCCCGCGTTGTAGTACTGAGCCGCTTCAACAACTTTCAATGCGGCCTCGCCCATCCGGCGCCGCAGGCCGGAATCGACGATCGGCGACGGACACTCTTCAATCACCTTCTGATGGCGGCGCTGAATCGTGCACTCTCGTTCACCAAGGTAGATCGCGTTTCCGCTTCGATCGGCGATAACCTGGATTTCCACGTGCCGTGGTTTCTCGACAAACTTCTCGATGTAGACGGCGTCGTCGCCAAATGCGGCGAGCGCCTCGGATCGTGTCGTTCGAAGCGCGCTTTCCAATTCGTCCGCCGAGGAAACGAAACGCAATCCTTTCCCGCCACCGCCACCGGACGCCTTCAGCATGATGGGATACCCGACAGACTCGGCAGTCTGCCGCGCTTCGGAGTCCGAACGGATGGGATCGAGTGTGCCCGGCACCGACTCGACGCCATACTTTGCGACGGCGCGTCGCGCTTCGATTTTGGATCCCATCAGTGCAATCGATGATGGTGCGGGTCCAATGAACGTGATGCGTGCATCTTCACATGCCTTCGCGAAGGCGGCATTCTCGGCGAGAAATCCATATCCGGGATGAATCGCATCGGCGCCGGCCCGCTTTGCCGCATCGATGATTTTTTCAATCACAAGGTAGCTTTCACGCGAAGGCGCGGGCCCGATGGCATACCCTTCGTCCGCCATGCGAACGTGAAGGGCGCCGGCATCCGCTTCCGAGTAAACGGCCACCGTTGGAATTCCTGATTCTCTGCAGGCTCGAATGACACGAACCGCAATTTCCCCACGATTGGCGACAAGGATTTTCTTGAACATGGTTTTACTGTTGGATTTGGCTCAATTCCCTGAACCAGCCCGAGTCTTGTTCGTAAGCATGGGCGGCGCGCAGCACCGTGGATTCATCGAAAGCCCTTCCGATAATCTGCATTCCTATCGGGAGCCGATTCGAAGTGAAACCACAGGGTATCGAAATAGCGGGCAATCCAAGAATGTTGAACAAGCGGGTGAAGCGCGCCAAAGAAATCCAGACAGGTTCCGGGGTGTCGCCCCACGCTTTAAGAACATCTTCCATTCGTGATGCGGGAACAGGCGTTGTCGGTGTGACAACCACATCGACGGATTCGAACACTTCCCGCCATTCCTCTCTCAGCTTTGTTCGGGCGCGTTGCGCGCGAACGTAATCGAGAGAAGACAACATCCGCCCGGGCTCGATTCTGGCGCGCACATCGGCGCCATAAAGATCGGCGTGATCCTTCAGGTAGCGTTCGTGAAATGAGTATGCTTCGGGCGATGCAATCTGCAACCAGATTGCGCGATGAACCGAAATACCGGGAACGTCGATATCAATCGTCTTTGCGCCCAGTTGTTCCAGCCTTCGAATCGCTGTCTGCACGGCCGTGTGGATTTCCGGAGCGACGTTTTCGAAGAAGTAGGTTTTCGGAATGCCTGCGCGCAGGCCTTTGATGTCTCCCGTTAGTGCGGCCGTATATCGGTGCGATTCAAGCTTTCGCGAAGATGAATCTTTCGGATCGTGACCCGCGATCGTTTCGAGAAGGATTGCGGCGTCTTCCACCGTCTGCGCCATCGGCCCCGCATGATCGAAAGACCACGATAGCGGAACAACACCGCGTAAGCTGACTCGCCCGTACGTCGGTTTGAGTCCCACAATGCCGCAAAGCGCTGCAGGAATCCGGATGGATCCACCGGTATCCGTGCCCAGCGATCCAAAACCCAGTCCAAGCGCGACGGCGCTCGCCGATCCACCGCTCGATCCTCCGCAAATCCGGCCGGGATCCCAGGGGTTTAATGGAGTTCCCCAGTGCTTGTTGATCGACGTCACCCCAAAAGCAAATTCATGAAGATTGGTCTTTCCGACCAGTACAGCACCGGCATCCTTGAGGCTGGCTACTGTGGTTGCATCGCTGGCCGGCACTCTTTCCGCAAAAACCTTCGAACCTGCCGTCGTACGAATGCCTTTAGTATCGTAAAGATCTTTTACCGAAAGCGGCACTCCGTTTAGCGGTGATCCGTTACCGCCGGTATTTTTTCGTTCCGCGTGCCGCGCGCTATCCAAAGCCTCTTCAGCGGTAACCGTGATAAACGCGCGCATTCTTTCGTTGATCCGATCCATTCGGGCCAGGATCGTCTGTGCCAGTTCCACCGGCGAAACTTCCTTCCGCGCAATCATGCGTGCCGCTTCCGCGAGCGTCATCATTATTCGGCCTCAAATACAGGCGCCGGCGGATTATCGCCGAGATCCGCGTCGCGCAGCACGCCGGTCTCGCGAATAATTCCCTGGAGCACTTCGTCAGCTTCAGGTGTCAGCTTGTTGTCGGGATCAATGTCGTGGGGCATGTGTTCTCAGCTTGAACGGCACGTGTTGTAATGCCGTACGGTATGGATACCAGAAACAGGAGCAACAACAGAACTTCGGAATCACCGAAGTTGAATTCAAAGAAGCCCGATACGATGAAACCCGTGAGCGCGGCGAGCGCTGAAAAAATCGGCCAGCGGAGTTCTTCGCCGGCAATCTTCAGCATTCCTATCAGGCTTCCGTAAAGTTCGAAGATAAACCAGAAAAAAGCGGCCAGGCACGGCAATCCTCGCTCTGCGCCGATTTGAACGATGTTGTTTTCAAGATGGCCGTAGTAGAAATTGGCGTGCGCTAGATCACTGCCACGATAGTAGCGGGGGAATTCCGTGCGAATCCTTTCCGGGCCCACGCCAAATAGCGGATGATCGTGGATCATCTGCAAACCACCCAAAAACAGTTCGAGCCTCCCGGAGTCCGGTGCAAATCCCTGTTGCTGAAAACTCATCGAGACCCGATGAATGATGAGGCCGGATGCCGCCACGGCGACAATCACAACGGGTAACGCAACTCCCATCCAGACCCTGCGGGGAAGTTTGATCGCGGCAAACAGAAAACCCGCCGCAGCTCCAAGCCATGCGCTTCTCGTGAAACTCAGAACAAGCGCGGCTCCGACGATCGCCAGTGGAACCAGCCACCGTCTGCCGAGAACGAGGATCGCGGGAATCGCCGCGCACCAGATCAGAAGTTGTTCTCCGCTGAATGTCATCCAATGTCCCATGAATCCTGTGATGCGGGAGACAACAACGGGGTCGTCCGCGCTGCCTTGCGAAGCGACGAACCGGTAATACTTGATGCCGAACTGAATGAGCGCAAACGTTGAGGCTCCCGCTGCCACTGCCAGCAGGACAGCGTGAGATGCACGTGCGCGCCACGGCGTATCGACCAGATTTGCCGCAAGCAACCCCATGCTGAAAAGAACGAATTTCCTGACGGGCGGCAATCCGGATCCAGGATCTGCAGACATGAGCAGCGACAGGACCGTTGTTGCCATGAAAGCCAGGAGCGGAATGACGTAACTCGGCCAGATCAGTTTCCGGGGGCGCGAGATGAGCCAGCCCAGACAGGCAGCAGCGAGCAGGGTCTCCGCGCCCGCAATGGACACGAGTACGGCTGCTGCGGAAGCCAGAACAAGGCCAAACACCCACGAATCGCGGTTCCCCGGCATATCGCGGATTCTATTCGATGTCGCAATTGTTTGATACCCTCTCCCTCCGGGAGCTTTGCGGCAACGAGTTGGGACTGCCGGTCAGACCGGCGGGATCGCGCGCCGCGTGAGGGTGTGGAAGTGATGCCGTCCATTTTTCATCTACAGAGCGTTTCTTTCGGTTACACCGCGGTTCCCGTCCTTCAGGACGTTTCCCTCGACATTGAGGCCGCCGAATTTGTTGCGCTCGTCGGACCCAACGGCGCCGGCAAATCGACGTTGCTTAAAATCCTGGGAGGTTTGATCCGCTCGTATAGAGGAGTGGCGGACTTTCAGAGCCGGTCTTTGTCCAATCTTCCGCCACGCGACATCGCGCAACGCATTGCGTTTGTGCCGCAGGAAACGCATATGGTGTTTCCTTTCACGGTAGCCGAAATTGTGATGATGGGCCGGCTGCCGCACCGGACGAGCGCTCTGTTCGACAAGCCCAGAGACATCGAACAAGCCCGGCAGGCGATGGCGTCGACGGATACTGCCGTACTGGCGGCGAAGACCTTCAACGAGCTGAGCGGCGGCGAGCGCCAGCGCGTTGTTCTCGCTTGCGCTCTTGCTCAGGATCCCGAAGTGTTGTTGCTCGACGAGCCAACGGTCTACCTGGACCTCAAGCACCAGATTCAGTTCTACGATATTCTCGAGCGATTGAATACCGAGCGGGGGATGACCATCGTGAGCGTCACGCACGATGTGAACCTTGCGGCGCGATATGCCCGCCGGATGATTGCGATTCGCAATGGGAGTTTCGTGGCGGACGGAACTCCCGATGAGGTCCTGACACCGGAACATCTTTATGAAATCTTCGAAATTACCGCTGCCATCCTCAAACGGCCTGATGGCCGCGGCAGCTACATCGTTCCGACGGCCTGAGGACGGACTTTCCATCCGTCGATTTCTCGCCGTGGTCGGCCCATGTGCGTTGATCTGTCTCGTTGTGCTGCTCGTTGCGCCGTGGATCGGATCCACCGGCGTGACCTGGCGCAACGTCCTCGCAGGCGTTAGCCCGGACCGCGAGATCTTTATCGTCGCCCGTCTGCCCCGAATACTTTTCGGCGCTGTTGTTGGAGGCGCGCTCGCGATGGCAGGCGTTCTGTTTCAAGCAATCCTGAGAAACTCCCTCGCGGATCCATTCACGTTGGGAGTATCGGCCGGGAGTTCATTTGGAGCGGTGGTTGCGATCTGGTTTGGCCTGGAAACCGTAGTCTGGGGAATACCTCTGATTTCAGTTGCCGCATTTCTCGGCGCATTTGCGACGATTTTCCTCGTGTATTCCATCGCAAGAACGGGAAACGCCCTCCCCACATTCACGCTGTTACTGTCCGGGATCACTCTGAATTTTGTTTTCGGCGCGCTCATCATGTTCATTCACTATGCCGCGAACTTCAATCAAGGTTATCTCATGACACGCTGGACAATGGGCGCGCTGGATACTGCGGATATTCGAACCGTTCTTCGGGCCGCTCCGCTGGTTGTGGCCTGTCTCGTGGGACTCATCTGGATTTCCCGGGAACTCAATCCCCTTGCCGCCGGCGAAGAGTGGGCTGCCTCACGCGGTGTGGACGTGCATCGAATGAAGACCGCCGCATACTTCATCGGATCGCTGTTGACCGGAGCGGTCACCGCATTCAGCGGACCCATCGGGTTTGTAGGCCTCATTGTTCCGCACACCGTCCGGCTTGTGGCCGGTCCGGATCACCGGGTTCTCATCCCCGCATCGTTCTTTCTCGGCGCCGCCTTTCTCGTCGTCTGCGATACCGCGGCTCGCACGCTCTTCGCTCCAACCGAAATTCCCGTCGGCGTCATCACCGCCCTTTTAGGCGGTCCATTCTTCATTCTTCTGTTGAAACAAAAGCGCGGCGAACTGTGGTGAGTCGTATCACCCTTGCCTCCCTCGGCGAATCGTCGGTAAGGAATCCAAAAATATCGCCAGACCCGTGTAAGCCTTCTCCTATAATGGATGAGCCGTGCGCCCAATCGCGCGGCTTCTATTGACCGGGAGAGGTGGCCGAGTGGCTGAAGGCGGCGGTTTGCTAAACCGTTGTACGGTCAAAAGCTGTACCGGGGGTTCGAATCCCCCCCTCTCCGCTCCCAGTTGATTGATTCTTTTAAATGGCTTGAAAAAGTTGTGGCGCTGCTGTGGCACCACAACGCTTGAAGACCGCTATCCCAACCGTAACCACCGAATCGGCGTTACTGTGCTGTCATGAATGACTTGATTGCGCCTCTTCCATCGGTGCCCGATGGTCTCCGCGAAGCTGCCCAGCGAGGTATGTTGATCCCGTTCATTGGTGCAGGCGTCAGTCGGATCGCGGGTTGCCCTAGTTGGGGTGAATTCGCTGATGGGGCACTTCGATTTTTCGTCGACGAAGGCAAGTTCAGTCACGGGCAACTTGCACAGATCAATCATTTGAATCCGCGGGTCGTCGAGCGGCTTGTTCTCGCGTTTCTCTGGGGTGATGAGGAGCTTGAGACTTCGCGATTCGCGGCCCTCTTTGAAACCGATGACGAACAGGACCTCGAAGTGGGCAGTGCGTTCTTCTCCGGCGTTCACAACGACAAACTAAGCGATGATCAAGTTGAACGAATCATCCGGTATTGGGAACGATGCGTCGCATGGGCTCGCCGCGTTTCACCTGCGCCAGCGAAGCTGCTTGCCAGCTTGAGTCATCTCGTTCCGTTCATAAAGTCTATCGGCCGGCGAGAACGACAACTTCTTTTGGCCGTCGCGCCGTATGCGCACAAGGGCCATCGATATGATTTGTTTTTCGCTGAATTGGAACGGTTAGTAGACGCTCAGCCGCATGAGGTCAGCGAGATTCTCAATGCCTCTCTCGAAAGCCATTTGCCCGACTACGACTATGACGACAGATTGAAATCCCTACTCACGAAAATGGCGGCGAAGGGAAGGAAATCCGATGCGATCGGCTTTGCCGAACGGCTCCGCCGAAACATCCCCGGAATGTTGCAGTTGTATACGAGTCTCAAATCCGATCAGGAGTGAACGCACTCCGGCCACACCCTTTGGGCCGCCTCGGAAGGGCTGTTAATTCTGAGTAAAGCAGAATACATCGGATTACCTGACCTTCACTTACGGTATCCTTAATGGACAAGAGGCGAGACGGATGACGATTCATATTTCGGAACAAATTGAAGCCCGAGTGATCGAAGAGGCACGCCGGCAGGGTATTTCAGCGGAAGCTCTTGTCGAGAGACTTATCAACGAACGATTAGGCAATGGCGGGCCGTCGCCAGCGGCGACTGGTGCAGCGCTTCTCGAAGCACTTCAAGCTTCACCTTATCCGGAGACCGACCTCACGCCCGAACGCGAACGCCTGCCAGTGCGAGACGTCGCGATCTAAATGGCATGGCTGCTGGATACGAATGTTTTGTCGGAAGGCCGGAAACGGAAGCCAGAGCCAAAAGTTGCAGCCTTTCTCGCTTCTCAACCGCTGGAAACACTGTATACGAGCATCGTAACCTTCGCTGAGATTCGCTTCGGCATCGAACTCCTTGAAGATTCCGCACACCGCACAGAATTAATTGATTGGTTGACTCTAAAATTGCGGCCGATGTTTGACGGGCGGCTTCTGCCAATCACCGAAGACGTTATGCTCAAATGGCGCGTTTTGGTGGAAGAGGGTCGAAAGACCGGATACACATTCTCGCAACCCGATCTGATCATCGGTGCCACTGCACTCCACTACGGACATACTGTTGTCACTCGCAATCGCACCGATTACGACAAGGCGCATGTCCCGGTTTTTAACCGTGGGAAGTCTTAAAAGACGAATAAAGAAGCGAAAATCCCTTACTCCGTTTGCTCCATTAACATTCGATTAGTTGCAGGTTTGGTTCGACATTGGCAGTTGAATGACAATGGCCAAAAGATCGGCCAAACAAGAACTAATGGTGGTGCAATTAAATCGGCCAAATCACCGACTATTTCAGCTGTTGTTTACCTATTAACTATAAATATTACATATTGTTGAATTAGAATAAGGATCGGCCACAACATCGGCCAAAATCCAGGAATGTAAAGCAGATAAAAACCGGCCACATTAATGGCAAAAAAAGACGAACCACAGTTCTACGCATACCCTCGGGAAATGGAACCTCTCTTACCGAAGGATAAGGATCGAGCCTTATCAGAACTTGCTTTGAAGCTTACGCTGCAGGCCTCTGGACTAGGAGGAATGCTTCATCCCATCACACGTCTGGCCGTCGTTGATTTATTGCGGCAGATGAATAGTTATTATTCCAACCTCATAGAAGGCCATCACACACTGCCGCTCGATATCGAAAAGGCTTTGCGAAAGGATTATTCCGAAGAGCCCGTAAAGCGAGCACTCCAACTCGAAAGTCAGGCTCATATAGAAGTGCAGGTTCTCCTGGAAGAAAAGCTTCGCGCGGAGCCTGATTTGAAGATTTGTTCAACTGACTTTCTGCAGTGGATCCACCATGAATTCTATTCTCGCATGCCCCCGGAATTTCGTGTGGTGACCGGAGGTAAAGGGAAAAAAGAAAGATTTGAGCCCGGGGAGTTAAGAGATCGAAACGTAATCGTCGGCCACCACGTACCACCTGCATTCAAAAACCTGACCGAATTCCTGCAACGCTTCGAACAGATTTTCGAGCCGCAGAATTTGAACGGTCTCGACAAGATCATTGCATCCTCCGCTGCGCACCATCGATTAACGTGGATTCATCCGTTCCTGGATGGCAATGGTCGAGTGACTCGGCTCTTCACCAATGCATACATGATTCGTGTTGGGTTGGATTCTCATGGATTGTGGACCGTTACACGAGGACTCTCCAGGGATAAGGATAAATACATGCAGGCGCTAATGACCGCAGATCAGCTCAGGCAAGGCGAGTTAGACGGTCGAGGAAATTTATCTCTATCGGGATTGTCAGAATTTTGTCACTTTTTCCTGAACACCGCTTTGGATCAGGTCGCGTTTATGGCTACCTTATTGGACTTGCCTCGATTGGAAGGCCGTATCACAAAATATGCTGAACGGCGGGCAACACTCGGAGCGCCTAAAGAAGCAAAATACATTCTGCAGGAGGCTTTGTTACGTGGAGAGCTATCTCGGGGTGAAGTTTCTCGTGTGACTGGGAAGCCGGAACGGACGGCACGACGAATTCTCGATGAACTGTTAGTCGAAGGCCTTCTCAAGCCCACCACCCCTAAAGGTCCAATCCGGCTGGCGCTGCCGGCGAAGGCGGTTCCTTTCTACTTTCCGAGTCTCTACCCGGAATCGGTGGAAAGCGCGATTCTTGGAGAGTCAGAGTGAATTTTCAAACGTACTTGACCGAAGAGTGTGACCGTCCGCCACAACAAATATCTATGTTGTTGACCCATCAAGAACCATACAGTACCTTACCTACATGCCGGCCAAACCGATACAGATCTCGCTCGATACTGAATTGCTTGAACGCATCGACAAGGATCCTGAAGCCCGGGAACGCGGGCGATCTGCGCTGATACGTTCAGCCGTCGAGGTCTATCTGAGGGCGAAGGAACGAAGGCATATTGAGAAGCGAATTCTCCAAGCCTACGGCGGGAGCGAAGCCGACGCTGCGATGGAAATCGAGAGTCTCATCGGAGCACAAGCGTGGCCAGACGATTGAACCGCGGCGAGATCTGGATGCTGGATCTGCCCCGGCCCGACAAACGACGGCCGGTTCTTGTATTGAGTCGCCCGTCCCTGCTAAGCGTGCTGCATACCGCCACCGTTGCGGCCATTACTTCGACCCTTCGGGGATCACCCACGGAAGTCGAGCTTGGGGTGGACGAAGGGCTCAAGTCCACTTCTTGCGTCAATCTGTGTAACATCTTCACAGTTCGGCAAGCCGACTTGAAGTCCTTTGTCGGCACCCTCGGCGCGGCCAAAATGCGCGACGTCTGTTCGGCCCTCATACTTGCCGCCGGCTGCGATTAGCGGCCGGAGTTCCGCCGGGAGCCGCCGCAATCCGCTGACTATCTTGTTCCCGCGGGACTCCACCAAGTTGAATCAGTGTAATGTACTTTATATAGAAAAGTACACTATGTTAATATCCTTACGTGCAAGTCCAAATGATTCTTCCCGCCCTCACCGAAGCGACCAGCCCGTTATTCCGTCCAATCAAATACTCGTTGTTTCCTCCTTTGGGTCTGGCGACTCTTGCCGCATACCTTGATGACAACGACGAAGTTTCGATCGCCGATGAACACGTTGAGAAGTTGAACCCTGGCAGACCGGCCGGATCTGGTTGTCATTCAGGTGTACATTACTTCAGCAAATCGCGCATACAGAATCGCGGATGACTATCGCCGCCGCGGGGTTTACGTTGTGCTTGGCGGCTTGCATGTCACTTCGCTCCCACAGGAAGCTGCGGCCCATGCCGACACCATATTCCTGGGTCCCGGTGAAGATACGTGGCCGCAGTTCCTGCGCGATTACAGGGCCGGCCATCCCGCGAAGCTTTATCGATCACAAGAACGTACGCTCGCAAATCTGCCGCGCATCCGGCGTGATCTCATCAAGCGTCATCTTTATCTCGTCCCGAATTCGATTGTGGTTTCGCGCGGTTGTCCGTATGTCTGCGACTTCTGTTACAAGGAAGCATTCTTCAAAGGAGGCCGATCGTTTTACACGCAATCGGTGGACAGCGCGCTTGCGGAAATCAATCGGTTGCCCGGCAGGCATCTTTATTTTCTCGATGATCATCTTTTCGGAAATCGGCAGTTCGCGTCCGCTCTCTTCGACGGAATGAAGGGCATGGGCCGGCTCTGGCAGGCGGCGGGCACTGTCAATTCGGTGTTGCAGCCGGATCTGCTGGAGAAGGCCGTTGCCTGCGGTCTTCGCAGCCTCTTTGTAGGATTCGAGACCACCAATCTGAATAATCTGCGGGGGCAGCGCAAGGTGCAGAACGTTGGTCACGACTACAACGCCGCGGTGCGGCGGCTCCACGATCTGGGCGTCATGGTCAACGGCAGCTTTGTTTTCGGGATGGATGACGACGATAGGGATGTTTTCACGCGCACCGTCGACTGGGCCGTCTCGCAAGGCATCGAGACTTCCACCTACCACATCCTGACGCCTTATCCAGGGACAGCGCTCCATACCCGAATGACCGAAGAAGCTCGAGTGCTGCACAACAACTGGGACCTCTATGATACGAGGCATGCCGTGTTTCAGCCGACGCGATTGACTCCCGAGGAACTCGAGGCCGGATACTGGAAGGCGTACAAGGACTTCTACCGCTGGGGATCCATCCTGCAAGGCGCAAAGTCCAAGACCACTCTCTCCGGACTATTACGGCATGCCGGTTACGCGGGAGGCTGGAAGAAATTCGAGCCACTCTGGGATTTCATCATTCGCATTCGGCGAGTAACCTTCATGCTTCCGCTGCTCGAAACCATTCTGAACGAGTTTGGTAAAAAGCCACATGACGCTGACGCCGAAGTCCAGCCTGCCGTTACGTAATCTCGCTCTTTGTGTCTTCGTGTCTTTGTGCTTATATAGCCGCCATGGAAATTCGAATTTTCTTGTTTATTGCGCTCAGCAGCGTCTCCGTCATATTCAACACGGTTGTCATCTGGTCCCTTTACAAGGCGTTCTCCGGCTTGACTTCAAAAGTGACTGAAACGGTGTCCGAATTCGAGAGGAACCGTGAGGCACGAGCCTGGATCGAATCATTGAAGGTGGCAGCGGAGCAGGCCGTCGCTGTCTCAGCGGCGACGAAGAAGAGCATCACTGATTTCGAACCCATCCTCGAACGAACGCAGGCCAGCTACAGTCGTACTTTGGCGACTGTTGACGCCAGACTTGAAGCCACGGCCGCAGAAATCACGGCGACAGCCACAAAGATGAGAGACGCCGTTGCGAAGCCAGCTTTTTCATTGATGGCTTTTGTGGTGGGTATGGCTCGAGTTCTCGGTGAGAACAACGAAGACTAGGCGCGGCGCCGCGTCCAATTCCAGGCCGTTCTCACGATTCCTTCCAGATCGCTTTGGGATGCCGTCCAATCCAGAAGTTCTTTCGCGCGACCCACGGCTGCGACGAGTTCCGGCGGATCGCCATCGCGTCGAGGCGCTTCACGCACTTTGAAATCCCGTCCCGTGACGCGCCGCGCCGTTTCAATAACTTCTCGAACCGAATATCCGCGGCCTGTGCCGAGGTTGATGGCTTGCGATTCCAACTTTCCTTCTCGCAACTTCTGAAGACCGGCGACGTGGGCTCCGGCGAGATCCGTCACGTGGATGTAATCGCGAAGGCAGGTCCCGTCCGGAGTCGGATAATCCGTCCCAAGAATGTGAACGTCCGGCCGGATGCCTGCTGCGGCCTGGAGCGCCAGCGGGATCAAATGCGTTTCGGGATCGTGATCTTCGCCGAAGTCGCCATCCGGGTCCGCGCCGGCGGCGTTGAAATAACGTAACGACAGATACTGCAATCCGTACGCCTCATGAAACCATCGCATGGCCCGTTCGAATGCGAGCTTGGATTCGCCGTAAGCATTCACGGGATTCTGGGGATGGTCCTCTCGTATCGGTACTTCTCTCGGAACTCCGTACGTCGCGCACGAAGACGAGAAAATCAGGAACTTCACGCCGGCCTTCTGCATGGCGCGCAGCAGGTTCAATCCGCCGATGAAGTTTGTTTCGTAATACAGTTCAGGGTGCCGCATCGATTCGGCGACGAGCGCCTTCCCTGCGAAATGCAGCACGCCTTCTACCGGATACTCTGCGAACACGCGCGACACATTCGCGGGATTGCAGACATCGCCTTCGAAAACCGGCGTCCCTTTAACAAACGAACGATGTCCTGTCGAGTAGTTGTCGAAGATGACTGGCTCAAAGCCGGCGGCCTTAAGCGCCTTCACGGTATGACTCCCAATATAGCCGGCGCCTCCGGTAACAAGAATCATGATGGATGCTTTCTGAAATAATCGATCGTCTGCCGGAGACCCTCATCGATGCTCACTTCGGGCTGCCATCCCAGAATCGATTTCGCACGCCCGATATCCGGGCAGCGGACGTGAGGATCATCGACAGGCAGATTTCGATATTCGATGGAGCTCGAGCTTCCCGTCAGAGCGAGAACTTTCGAAGCCAGATCGCTCACGGTGCGCTCTTCCGGATTTCCGATGTTGAACGGCATTTCCATTTCCGGCGACGGTGAGGCTGTGAGCAGCGCGACAATCCCGCTGATGAGGTCTGTGACGTAGCAGAAGCTGCGGGTCTGCCGGCCGTCGCCGTACACTGTGATCGGCTTTCCTTCAAGCGCCTGCACGATAAAGTTTGAAACCACCCGCCCGTCATTCGGTCTCATTCTCGGACCATAGGTGTTGAAGATCCTGACAATGCGATTGTCCATTTCATGATATCGGCGGTAAGCCATAGTCATCGCTTCCGCAAATCTTTTGGCTTCGTCGTAAACGCCCCGCGGTCCGATCGGATTCACATTTCCCCAGTACTGCTCGGGTTGCGGATTCAACAAAGGATCACCGTAAACCTCCGATGTGCTCGCAAGAAGGAAGCGCGCTTTCTTTTCTTTGGCCAGGCCCAATGCTTTATGCGTTCCGAGCGACCCGACCTTTAATGTTTGAATCGGCATTTCCAGATAGTCCACGGGTGAAGCAGGAGACGCAAAGTGGAGTACAGCATCTAGGGAGCCTTCCACGAAGATGTATTCGGTTACATTGTGTTTGATGAATTTGAATTTCGAACTTCCCAGAAGGTGCGCAATGTTCGAAGTACTTCCAGTGAGAAGATTGTCCAGTCCGACAACATCGCAGCCTGTCCCGATCAGTCGATCGCAAAGATGGCTTCCCAGAAACCCGGCGGCGCCGGTCACCACGACTCTCATGTTCTTCCCACGCCATAGTAGGTGAATCCAAGCTGCCGTACCGAAGCCGGATCATAAATATTCCGGCCGTCGAAAATAACCGGCTGGCGCATGAGACTCTTCATGCGTTCAAAGTTCGGATTTCGAAAAGCCTGCCATTCGGTAATCAACAGGAGCGCGTCGGCGCCTTCGACACATCCGTAGTTGGTCGAAGCAAGCTTTACTCGCGATCCGAAAATCTTCTGTGCTTCATCCATGGCTTCCGGATCGTAAGCCGTAACCGTTGCGCCCGCAGCCAGAAGCTCTTCAATAATCTTGATGGCCGGCGCGTCGCGCATGTCGTTCGTTCGGGGTTTGAATGAAAGGCCCCAGGCGGCAATCTGTTTGCCGTGCAGGTTGTTCGCAAAGTGCTGCCGCACTCTGCCGGCAAACCGTGAAGCCTGATCCTGATTCACGGCGTCAACCGCTTCGAGAATTTTCATGTCGTAAGAGTGTTCGCGGCCGGTCTGGATCAACGCCCGAATATCTTTGGGGAAACAGCTTCCTCCAAAACCCACACCTGGGAAAAGAAATGCCGGACCGATGCGGGAATCGGCGGCGAGGCCTTTTCGAATCATGTCGACGTTAGCGCCGACGCGTTCGCAAAGATTCGCGATTTCATTCATGATGGAAATGCGCGCCGCGAGAAATACATTCGCGGCATACTTCACCATTTCGGCGGTGCGGACATCCACAAGGAGTATCGGGCTTCCGGTTCGCACAAATGGCGCGTAAAGATCCCGCAGGATTTCCGCCGGCCGGGCATCATCCGCGCCCACGATGACGCGATCCGGCTTCATGAAGTCTTCGACGGCCGCACCCTGTTTAAGAAACTCCGGATTGGATAGAACATCGAACGGATGCCGGGTTTCCTTCCCGATGATCTCTTTCAGACGTTCGCAAGTGCCCACGGGAACCGTGGATTTCACAACAATCACTTTGTATCGATCCATCGCGCGCCCGATTTGCGAAGCGACGTTGAAGACGGAACTCAAGTCGGCCGCACCGCTGGGCGTCGTCGGCGTGCCGACCGCAATAAAAATGACGAGTGACTTCTTGACGGCTGCATCGAGATCTGTTGTGAAAGAAAGACGTTCCTCGCGCAGATTCCTTTCGACAATCTCGGGAAGTCCAGGTTCATAGATCGGGATCGCGCCCCGTTTGAGTTTTTCGATCTTTTCGGCGTCGGAATCGACACAGCAAACGTCATTTCCGCTCTCAGCCAGACAGCTTCCCGCCACCAGGCCAACGTAACCGGTTCCAATGACTCCAATGTTCATTCAGACTCCAGGTGATCCTCGACAGCGGATCCGACTTTAGTCAGAAACGTTGCTGAGAACGAGGGTATTGCGCCGATTCCTTCATCCAAAATGATTTTGTCGATGCGATGAATGGGAAAGAACACGGTGGTCGGCTGCACTCCGCTTTCCTCGCGATTCGTTATATGGTCCATCCAATCGCCAAACGCATTGATATCGATCCCGCGTACTGTGACACCATGTGTCGCAATATCCAGAAGCCGTCCAAAGAAGCGTTCGCGCGGCGTATGCAGATTCACAATAACGATGGAGTTCAATTTCATCAGGCTAGTACCCCATCACGCCGACATCCTGCTCGACAATCAGTTTTGGCTCCGTCAACTTCTGCAGTTCGTCGATGGTAATCCCGGTGCGAACCTCTTTGAGCACCAGACCTCGGGAGGTGACTTCAATGACACACCATTCCGTGACGATGGTATCGACAACTTCCACGCCGGTGAGCGGCAGGCTGCACTTCCTGAGGATCTTCGGTTTGTTTTCCTTCGTGGCATGTTCCATGGCGACGATCACTCGTTTCGCGCCGGCCACCAGATCCATTGCGCCGCCCATGCCTTTGACCATTTTTCCAGGAATCATCCAGTTTGCGAGGTTCCCGCGTTCGTCGACTTCCATGGCGCCGAGAACCGTGAGATCGACGTGACCGCCGCGGATCATTGCAAACGAATCCGCGCTGGAAAAATAGGATGCGCCGGCCACGGCGGTAACTGTTTCTTTGCCGGCGTTGATGAGATCCGGATCCTCTTCGCCTTCGAACGGAAAAGGCCCGATGCCGAGCAGTCCGTTTTCCGATTGCAAGAGGACTTCGATGCCCGGAGGAATGTAGTTGGCGCACAATGTCGGCATTCCAATCCCGAGATTGACGGTGTATCCGTCCTTCAGCTCGCGCGCAATTCGACGCGCGATAATTTCACGTTTGGGAAGTTCGCTCATCGGCCCGTACCATCGCGTTTTCGGACAGTGCGTTTTTCAATGCGCTTGTCATACCCCGGTCCCTGGAAAATGCGCTGAACGTAAATGGCGGGCGTGTGTACCGAGTCCGGATCGAGCGTTCCGAGTTCGACGAGCTCTTCAACTTCCGCAATCGTGATGCGGCCTGCGGTGGCCATCACCGGGTTGAAGTTTCTCGCCGTTTTTCGATACACCAGATTTCCCCACTTATCGCCTTTCCATGCTTTGACGAAAGCGAAGTCCGCGGTCAGCCCTCGTTCGAAAACGTACATGCGGCCATCAAACTCGCGTGTCTCCTTGCCTTCGGCGACGAGTGTTCCATAACCCGTCGGTGTGAAGAAACCCGCAATGCCCGCGCCGCCGGCGCGCATTCGCTCAGAGAACGTTCCCTGGGGCACCAGTTCCACTTCGAGTTCGCCGGCCAGAGCCAGTTTTTCGAAAAGGTGATTTTCGCCGACGTAAGTTGAAATGATCTTTCGAATCTGACGCGCTTCGAGCAGAAGACCAACGCCCAGGCCATCGATCCCGGCATTGTTACTGATAATGGTGAGGTCCTTGACACCCTTCTCACGAGTTGCATGGATAAGATGTTCAGGCAGGCCGCAAAGTCCAAAGCCGCCGACCATGATCGTCGCGCCATCGCGCAAGTCCGCAATGGCTTCGCGCGCGTCACGCACAACCTTGTTCATTGATGGCCCTCACGTTTGAACAGGCTTTCGATTTCATCAAAGTTTCCCGCCTCGATGGAATCCAGAATCTGTTGAAGCCGTTCAATGAATGATTGCAGCTCCCGCGGCAGGTACCCGGACGTTTTAAAGATATCACGCCAAACATGAAGAGGACTGTTGGCAAGACGCGTCATCGAACGCAGTCCCGGCCCGGCCATTTCTTTATGAGATGAAGTGTGTCCGGCCAGCACCGTCGAGATCACCTGAGGCAGATGGCTGATCTGCGCTACAAGCCGGTCGTGATCCTCCGGAGAAATGACATGAGGTACGGCGCCGACGGCTCCGGCGATATTTTCCATCTCCCGGAGAGCATGGTCCGGCGTGGATTTCACCGGGCACAGAAAATAGGGCGAGCCCTTGAAGAGGTCCGCGCTGGCCGCCTCCGGGCCGGATTGTTCGATGCCGGCCATGGGATGGCCGCCCACAAAAGGAACGTTCAGACGTTCCGCGCGATGGCAAATGGCCACTTTGGTGCTGCCGACATCCGTAACGAGACATTGTTCTGAAGTGAACCGGTCGAGAAGCTTCAGGATGTCGCCCACCGGAGTTGCAAGGACAGTTAAATCCGCCGGCGCAGGACCTGTTTCATTGATGATGTTGAGACTCTTTGCACGAGCGGCGATCTCAGGGCGATCCACACCCGTGATGTGTATCGACGGAAACGCCCGCCGGAGCGCCAGAGCGAACGATCCACCGATCAAACCGGTCCCGTAGATGCACACGGTTTTCATTCGACAACAAACTCACATCATTGCGCGCTGCACCGCTGGAGCGATGATGTTGAGTTGCGACATCAGTTCGCGGAATTGCGCGGGATAAAGGGACTGCGCTCCATCGCACAACGCAGTCTCGGGAGAATGATGAACTTCGATCAATAGCCCATCGGCTCCTGCTGCGACTGCTGCTCGAGCCATGGGAGCTACTTTGTCGCGCCGGCCCGTGCCGTGAGAAGGATCGACAAGAATCGGCAGATGCGACAACTTCTTGATTACCGGAATTGCGGAAATATCCAGAGTGTTTCTCGTGTAATCCTCAAACGTGCGAATGCCGCGTTCGCACAACATCACATCGTGATTGCCGCCCGACAGGATGTATTCAGCCGACAACAGCCATTCTTCAATCGTGGCCGAAGGTCCGCGCTTCAACAAAACAGGACGCCGTACTTTCGCCAGTTCTTTCAGCAGATCGAAGTTCTGCATATTCCTCGCGCCGACCTGAAGAATATCGACGTAGTCGAGAAACATGGGGATCTGTGTTTGATTCATGATCTCGGACACGACGATCAGGTTGTACTTGTCCGCCGCCTGCCGCAGTACCTGCAGGCCTTCCTCCCCCATTCCCTGAAAGCTGTACGGTGAAGTTCTCGGCTTGAAGGCTCCGCCGCGAAGGACACGAATGCCGCACTCGCCCATGATTCCCGCAAGCGTCATGATCTGCGTGTCGCTTTCGACGGTGCACGGTCCGGCCATCATCACAACATCGCGGCCGCCTATTTGAATCTGACGCCCGGGCGGCCCGGCCTTGACGATGGTGCCTCCGGGTTTGAAGGCGCGGCTCGCCAATTTGTACGACGCCGAGATCTTCACGACTTCGCGCACGCCTTCAAGCAGTTCGATATCCCGCGGATCCACGGGCGCGCCGCCAACAGCACCGAGGACGGTGTGCGCGGCACCGGTCGAACGGTGAACATCGAATCCCATTTGAATCAGGCGATCGATGACGCTCTGAATCTGCTCTTCTTTCGCCCCTTCATGCATTACAACAACCATGAATTCTTAATCCTTCTTCTCCCGCTCAACACGTTCAATCCGGCGGCATTCATCGATGATTCGCTCGAATAATCGCTGCAGACCTTCATCGTCGAGAGGTCCTGGATTCCCGGTCTTGATTCGTTGAAGTATTTCCCGCTCCCGCTCCGGATCGTACACACGCAAATCCAGGGCATGTTTGATTCTTCCAATCTCAATCGCGCATTTGGCGCGCTCGTTCAGGAGCTCCACGAGCTTCCTGTCGAGTTCATCGATTTTGCGCCGCCAGTCCTCGATGCTCATTTTGTTTTCAGCCACTCCGTGAATGCCGCCACCTTCTCCACCAATTCTGCGCGGCCGAGATTCCGTTCGATCTCCTTGACGATGGCGCTGCCTACAATCGCGCCATCCGCTTCCTGCCACACGGCCTGAACGTGTTCGGGACGTGATATTCCAAAGCCCACAGCGATCGGCGATTTGGTGTGGGACCGTAATGTCCGGAGAAACACCCGCAATTCTCCGGATAATTCCTGAGTCTCGCCCGTCACGCCCGTGCGCGACACGGCATACAGAAACCCCGTCGAGGTTTCCGCGATCTTCTTCAGACGTTCCTCGGAACTGGTCGGCGCTGCCAGAAAAATGGTATTCAAACCCACTGCGTTCATCGTGCGGACGAATGATTCGGATTCTTCCACGGTCAGGTCGCTTGCCAGCACGCCATCGAATCCGGATTTGACGGCGTCCGCGGCCAGTTTTTCGAGACCATGATTCAACAGCGGATTAAAGTAACTGAACAATACAAGTGGAATCTCGGATTTCCTGCGAATGTTTTCGCCCAGTTTCAGCACTTTATTTAATGTGACGCCGTTGTGCAGCGCTCGTTCGGTTGCCCTCTGAATCACAGGACCGTCGGCAATAGGATCCGAAAACGGGACGCCGAGTTCGATAATGTCCGCGCCCGCGCGTTCGAGCGCGAGAACGAGGTCCAGCGTGGTTTCCAGGCTTGGATCTCCGGCCGTGACGTAAGGAATGAACGCCTTGCGTCCCTGCGCAAACTTCTTCTCAATTCGAGTCATGATGTCGCTGATCTCACTTCCTCTGGATCAACCGGATGACTTCTGATACGTCTTTGTCCCCGCGCCCCGACAGATTTACGACTGCGAGTTGATCGGCCGGTAATTTCAACTTCTTCGCCTGCGCGATTGCATGCGCGCTTTCGAGAGCCGGAATGATGCCTTCAAGATGGCTCAATTCCTGAAAAGCGTCGAGGGCTTCGTCATCGTTAATGCTGGTGTATTCGACACGGCCCGTATCGTGAAATCGGGCATGCTCGGGTCCGACAGCCGGATAATCCAGTCCGGCGGAAACGGAGTGCGTCGGAACAACCTGGCCGTCGTCATCCTGAAGAATGTACGAAAACGTGCCGTGCAAAACTCCGGGCCGTCCTCCTGAAAACCGCGCGGCATGGTCGCCGAGTTTCGGCCCGCGTCCGCCGGCTTCAGCGCCGATCATTCGAATCTGCTTGTCTTCGACAAAATCATGAAACAAACCGATGGCGTTGCTTCCTCCACCGACACACGCGACGAGCACGTCGGGCAGCTGGCCTTCCTTCTCGAGAATCTGCGCCCGAACTTCACGGCCGATGACGGATTGAAAATCGCGGACCATGAGCGGATAAGGATGCGGCCCGAGGACCGATCCGAGCATGTAGTAAGTCGTGCGAACATTGGTAACCCAGTCGCGCATCGATTCATTGATTGCGTCTTTCAATGTTTTGCTGCCTGCCGCGACCGGAAGAACGCGAGCGCCCAGCAGCTTCATGCGAAATACATTGAGTTCCTGGCGGCGGATGTCCTCCTCGCCCATATAGACATCGCATTCGAGCCCAAGGAGCGCGCAGACCGTCGCTGTCGCAACGCCGTGCTGGCCTGCTCCGGTCTCGGCGATGATCCTCTTCTTGCCCATGCGCCGCGCCAGCAAGCCCTGTCCAAGACAGTTGTTGATCTTGTGCGCGCCCGTGTGATTGAGATCTTCGCGTTTGAGATATATCTTTCCGCTGCCCCACGTTCGTGTAAGCCGTTCGGCAAAGTAGAGCGCGGTCGGTCGGCCCGAGTAGTTGTGAAACAACTGGTCGAGTTCCGCGTGGAAGGCCGGATCGCGTTGGGCGGCCGCGTAGGCCGCCTCGAGTTCCTCGAGGGGATGCATGAGCGTTTCGGGCACGAATTGCCCGCCATAATTTCCGTAATGACCTTTCATAACGCACCTATCATAGCGGCGTCCGCACTCTGAACTGCTTCAATGAAGCGCCGCATCTTGTCGTAATCTTTCCTGCCCGGGACCGATTCCACGCCGCTCGCAACATCCACACCGAAAGGATGCAGCGTGCTCACAACCTGCGACACATTTTCGGGTGTCAATCCGCCCGCGATGATTATCGAGCCGAACGCATTCGCGCCAAACACAAGTTCCCAATTGAACGTTTTGCCCGTTCCGCCGAACTGTTCCGGAGAGCAGGCGTCGAGAAGGAAATTTCCACTGCCGTGGCAGCGCAGAGTATCGACGCGGAAATTCGAATCCACCCGAAATACTTTGATCACCTTTACGCGCTGTATGACCGAACAGTAGTCCGGTGTTTCGTTGCCGTGAAGCTGGACGGCATGCAATCCCAGCGATAATGCAAAATCCTCCAGATTATGCGGATCCGGATGATTCACGAAGACACCGACCGGCGTCACGAAAGGCGGGAGCCCTTCGATAATCTTCGCTGCGCGCGCCGGCTCGATATACCTCGGACTGTTCGGATAGAAATTCAAACCGATGGCATTCGCGCCGAGCAGCGCCGCATCTCGCGCATCCTCGAGTTCGGTAATCCCGCAGATCTTGACGCGCGTCACAGCAAACCTCGAAGAGCCGCAGCGGGATCGGCCGAAGTAAGAAAATGTTCTCCAATCAGAAAGGCGTCCGCCCCGGAGTCGATCAGCCGATCGAGGTCCGCGCGGTTGTGGATCCCGCTTTCCACAACAAATAAGCGATCGGCAGGAATCAATGTTGCGAGTCGAATCGAAGTTTCGATGTCCACGTTGAACGACTTCAGATCGCGATTATTTACTCCGATGATCGAGGCTCCGGCCTCGAGCGCTTCGCCCAGCTCCGCTTCATCATGAACTTCAACCAATGCATCCAGCTTTAGTTCGCGCGCCAGCGTCATGAGATCCTTGAGCTCCGCGGGTTCCAGCATCGCAACGATAAAAAGAATCGCGCTGGCTCCGCCGGCCCGCGTTTCATAAACCTGAAATGCGCTGTAAATAAAATCCTTCCTCAGGATCGGCAACGCGGACAATTCGCGAATTTGTCCGATCCAGCCCAGATCACCCTGAAAGAAATCTTCTTCGGTAACGACGGATATCGCGCTGGCTCCGGCCTTCGTGTAGGCCGTTGCCTGCCCGGCAGCGTTCAGGCCGGCATTGAGCACTCCTTTCGAGGGTGATGCCTTCTTCACTTCAGCGATGATGCGGATCCGCTGCGGCGTTTCCAGCGCTTCTTTGAAAGAAGGAACCGGCTTCGCGGTTTCCGCCATCCGTTTCACGATCGCTTCAGGCACACGCTGGCGTTGGACCTGAAGCCGCTTTCGTTTGGCTTCGATGATGCGCGTCAGAATGTGGGTGCCGTCCAGGTGTTTCATGTTTCCTTACACAAAACTCCTCAATCCTTCCAATGTCTTCAACGCCGCCCCGCTGTCGATTGCATTTGCGGCGGCCTGAATGCCTTCCTTCCATGTTTTCGCAGCGCCCGCTGCAACAATCGCCGGAGCGGCGTTCAGCAGGACGACATCGCGCCGCGGACCGGCCTCGCCTCGCAGTACGCTCTCGATGATTTTTGCGTTTTCCGGGGCGTCCCCTCCGAGGAGCGTTTCGATCTTTGCGGGCTTGATATCGAAATCCTCCGGAGTCATCACAAACTGCCGGATTTCGCCTCGCCGTGTTTCGACAACGTACGTGCGGCTTGAAATGGAAACTTCATCCATTCCATTGGCGCCATGAACCACAAATGCGTGTTCGAGATTCAAACCCTGAAGCGCGTTGGCCATGAGTTCCATGATTTCCGGCGACGACACGCCGACAACCTGGAACGGCGCTGCAGCGGGACTCGCCAGCGGTCCGAGAATGTTAAATACGGTTCTGACTTTCAACTGCGAGCGCGCCGGCATGACATGTTTCATGGACGTATGAAATCGCTGCGCGAACAGAAACCCGAAACCCAAATCTTTGATCGCGCGACGAAGCCGTTCGATCGGCATCTGAATATCGATGCCGAGAGCTTCGATGACGTCCGCGCTTCCGCAGCGGCTCGTGGCTGAGCGGTTTCCATGTTTTGCGACCCGAACGCCGGCTCCTGCCGCAACGAAGGCGGCCGCGGTCGAAATATTGAACGTGCCGGATCGATCGCCCCCGGTTCCGGCGGTATCGAGCACCGGAAGGATTTCTCCATCCCAGAGCGGTTCCGCCTTCTCCCGCATCACCAACGCGAAACCGACCAGTTCCTGCGCTGTTTCTCCCTTCATTCGCAACGCAGTCAGAAAGCCTGCGATCTGTGCATCCGTTGCCTTGCCCGTCATGATTTCTTCCATTGCCGCGCGCGCTTCCGCTTCCGTGAGATCTGCGCGGTCGATCATTTTCTGGATGAAATCGGTAAGCATGGATCACACCTTGAGAAAGTTCTTCAGCAGATTCTTCCCTTCGTTCGTCATGATCGATTCGGGATGGAACTGAATGCCTTCCGCCAGAAATTCTCGATGGCGCAATCCCATCACGAGGCCATCTTTGGTTTTGGCGCTGACTTCGAGACATGCGGGAATATTCGACACCATCAGTGAATGATATCGGGTTGCGGCAAAGCCCTGAGGCAAGCCCGCGAAAAGCCCTCTGCCGTCATGAAGAATCTCGCTGATTTTGCCGTGCATCAAAGTCGGAGCGCGCTGAATGGTTCCTCCGAACACTTCGCCGATGGCCTGATGTCCGAGGCAAACGCCGAGTATTGGAATCGATTTGTGAAAACGCCGAACCACATCCTCGGTAATGCCCGCGTCCGCAGGCGTGCCCGGTCCGGGAGAAATCACAATCCGGGCAGGCTTCAACTTCTCGATCTCGTCGAGGCTGATCTTGTTGTTTCGGAATACACGCAGCTCTTCATCGCCCAGTTCGCCGAGATACTGGACAAGGTTGTACGTGAAGGAGTCGTAGTTGTCGATGACGAGGATCATAGTTCAAACCCCCGCTGAGCCAGATTCATCGCGCGAATCAACGCCCGGGACTTGTTGACGGTTTCTATGTATTCGTTCTCAGGCACGGAATCCGCGACGATGCCGCCGCCGGCCTGAATGTAACCTTTGTTACCGCGAACAACGAGTGTGCGAATGGCGATGCATGAATCGAGATTTTTGCTGAAGTCCACGTACATGACGGCGCCGGCATAAACACAGCGTTTCGTCGGTTCGAACTCGTCGATGATTTCCATGGCGCGGACTTTCGGCGCTCCGGAAACGGTCCCGGCGGGAAAGCACGCCATCAGCGCGTCCCAGCGATCGACACCGGGTCTCAATTCTCCACGCAGAGACGAGACCAGATGCATGACGTGTGAATAGCGCTCGATGACCATCAGGTCTTCGACGCGCACTGAGCCGTATTTGGAGACGCGTCCGAGATCGTTCCGTCCGAGATCCACGAGCATGATGTGTTCTGCGCGTTCCTTTTCGTCGGCGAGCAATTTACCGGCGAGCGCTTCATCCTCCGCGACGTTCGCGCCGCGAGGCAGAGTTCCGGCAATCGGCCGGTATTCGACGTCGCGTCCGCGAACCCGCACCAGCATTTCCGGTGACGATCCCACAATGGCGGAGTCGGGCATTTTGAGGAAATACATATACGGCGAAGGATTGACAATCCGCAGCGCGCGATAAATTTCAAACGGCGATACCGGCAAATCCACTTCGAATCGTTGCGACAACACGACCTGAAAGATGTCGCCGGCGGCAATGTACTCTTTCGCTTTATCAACCGCGTCGAGGTAATCCTTCTTTTCGAAATTCGAGCGGACCGTGACATCGCCTTCCTTATGTGTGACTGGAGGAATCTCCAGGGGCTCACGAAGAAGAGCCTCGATCCGGCGGATTTCTTCGACGGCTTTCTCATACTGGACCTCGATCGGCTCCTGCGATTCACCGGCAATGATGTTCGAGATGATGTGAATCTGATGCCGCAGGTGATCGAATGCGAGAATGGTTTTGTAGAACATCATGACGGCATCGTCGGTGCCGATATCATCGACGCCCGTTTTGGGAATATCTTCGATGGTCCGCACCATGTCATAGCCGAAATATCCGACGGCGCCGCCCGTGAACGGTGGAAGGTCCGGCAGCTTCACGGAGGTGAAGCGATCCATCGTTGTCCGCAGGTCCTGCATGAAATCAGCAGGCTCGCCGTCTCGAAAGCGTTTGATCAGGAAAGGATCGCCGCCGAGGAAGGAATAGCGCGCGATGCGTTCTCCGCCTTCCACGCTTTCCAGAAGAAACGCGTATGCGCGATCTCTCTCAAGCTTCAGGAATGCCGACACCGGCGTCAGGAAATCGGCAATGACCGATTTGTAAACCGGAATGACGTTTCCCTCAGATTGAAGTTTCTTTACTTCTTCGAGACTGGGTTGCATAAGTCACATTTTGCGGGCGCGGGTGTAAAACCCGCGACTACGTACTCGGATCCAAGTTTGTAGCCGCGGGTTTCATACCCGCGCCCTGTTTTCTTTTCTGTAATTCCTCCGCAATGTCATCGAGCGAAATTCCTCTCTCGACGAGCAAAACGAGCAGGTGGTAAATCAAATCTCCTGTTTCCGAAACCAGACGCTCATCTCCCGCGTTCTTCGCAGCGACGATGGTCTCCGTCGCTTCTTCTCCGACTTTTTTCAGGATCTTGTCCAGGCCGCTGTTGAATAGATACGTCGTGTAGCTTCCTTCCGGCCGCTGTTCCTTCCGCTGCGCGATCACGGCGTACAATTCTCTCAACACACCTTCAATCCGCGGCTCGACACCGAAACACGAATACGATCCCGTGTGGCACGCGGGCCCGGTGGGATCGACCTCGACCAGAACGGCATCCTCGTCGCAATCGAGTTTGAGGCTGACGACTCTCTGAAAATGGCCGGAAGTCTCGCCCTTGTGCCAGAGCTGGCTCCGGCTCCGGCTCCAGAAGTAGGTTTCGCCGCGTTCGATCGTGAGCTGGAGCGCTTCCTTGTTCATGTAGGCAACAGTCAGTACTTCCCGTGAGCGCGCATGCTGCACGATTGCGGGAATGAGTCCATCCGGGCCGAACTTTGCCTTTTGAAGAATGTCGCTCATCGAACCACAACTCCATGGCTGCTGAGAAAAGTCTTCGCTTGAGAAATCGTGGCTTCGCGGAAATGGAATATCGATGCGGCGAGAACCGCGCTGGCCGCGCCTTCGGTCAATCCCTGATAAAGGTGATCGAGAGTGCCTGCGCCGCCGGAGGCAATCACCGGAATCTGAACCGAATCCGCCACGCGGCGGGTCAGATCGGTGTCATAGCCGTTCTTTGTTCCATCGGCATCCATGCTCGTTAACAGGATTTCACCCGCGCCGAGGTCGGCGACGATCTCGGCCCATTCGACGGCGTCCCGATCGGTGCGCACACGGCCGCCGTGTGTGTATACCTTCGCTCCACCGTATTCGCGCCGCGCATCAATCGCGACGACGATGCACTGGCTTCCGAATCGTTCCGCGGATTTTTGAACGATATAAGGATCTTCGACGGCCGATGTATTCAGCGAAACCTTGTCCGCGCCGCATCGCAGGATTTCCTGAATGTCGTCAACGTTGCGCAGGCCGCCGCCCACAGTGAACGGAATATTGATGGTGTCGGCCACGCGCCGCACCATTTCGCTGACGATATTGCGGCGATCGGAAGAAGCGGTGATATCGAGGAACACGAGTTCGTCGGCGCCTTCTTCGGAATAGCGCAGGCCGCATTCCACGGGATCGCCGGCATCGCGCAGATTCACGAAATGAATGCCTTTCACAACGCGTCCGTCTTTCACATCGAGGCAGGGAATGATTCGCTTAGCCAGCATTTGCCAATGCCTCCTCGATTTGAATTTTGCCTTCGTACAGCGCCTTCCCGATGATGACGCCGTCGAGCCTCCAGTGATCCAGTTCCGCAAGCCGGTGCAGATCGGCAATCGACGAAACACCGCCGGAGGCGATCACGGACAACTCGGTGTTCTCCAGCATCTCGCGCGTTGCCGCGACATTCGGACCGGTGAGAACGCCGTCGCGTGAAATGTCCGTATAAATCACAAGGCGGGCGCCGAGATCCTGAAGGCGATTCGCGAGATCAAGCGCCGGAATGTTGGAGTCTTCGGTCCAGCCGGAGACCTGCACATAGCTGTCGCGCGCATCAATGCCGATCGCAATGTTGTGCGGATGGCCCGCGAGCGCGACTTTCACGAAGTCCTGATCCTGGACTGCCGCCGTTCCCAGAACGACGCGCTGAATTCCGGCGTCGAGCAGATTTTCAACGGCAGCCATATTTCTTATTCCCCCGCCTACCTCGATTTTTGCGCCCGGCACGGCGGCGATCATTTGTTTGAGAAGGCCGATATTCGCGGGCCTGCCATCGAATGCGCCATCCAGATCGACGACATGCAGCCACTCCGCTCCACGCGAAACCCACTTCGCGGCCATTTCGACGGGATCGCCATAAACCGTAGCGTCGCTCTTACGGCCTTGCTTGAGCCGGACGGCTTTGCCGCCCAGAATATCGATTGCCGGATAAATCTTCATAATCGCGCAAAATTATCGAGAAGGCGTTCGCCCACGTGTTGACTCTTCTCAGGATGAAACTGAGTCGCCCATATATTCTTCGAACGCACGATCGCAGTGAATTCCATTTCATAGTCGGTAGTGGCAAGGACGATATCCTGCGACTCCGGCTCGATGTAATACGAGTGCACGAAATAAACGAAACTTGATTCCAGCACCCCTTCCGTCAAACCGTCGGCCTTTTTCGGATGCAACTGATTCCAGCCCATGTGCGGTACACGCAGATGCGACGGAAGCCGGACAGCGCGGCCCTTCATGAGATTCAGTCCTTCGTGACGCCCAAACTCTTCGCTCTCGCTGAACAGAAGGTGCATGCCCAGGCAAATGCCCAGAGCCGGCGTTCCCGTCCGCACCTTTTCGATGAAGGGTTCTGCGAGACCGTACTGCTTCAGATTGCGCATTCCGTCGCCGAAAGCGCCCACACCGGGAAGCACGAGCTTCGTGGCTGCGCGAATGTCGCCTGCATTCGACGTTACAAGCACGTCGTGACCGAGCCTGCGGAGCGTGTTCTCAAGGCTCCGGAGGTTGTTCAACTTGTAATCGACGACAGTAATCACAGCACACCCTTCGTCGAAGGTATCTCGGCATGTTCCACGCGCGTGGCGGCGTGCATGGCGCGCGCGGTCGCTTTGAAAATGGTTTCCGCGATGTGATGCTGGTTGCGGCCATACAGGTTTTCGACGTGAAGATTGAACCGGCCCTCCTGAACAAACGCTTTCAGGAATTCTTCAATCAACTCCGTCTGAAGATCGCCCACGCGAGCCGCTTTGAATTCGGCTTTGTATACGAGATAAGGACGTCCCGACAAATCGATCACAACTCGCGTGAGCGCTTCGTCGAGCGGAACATAAGCGTGGCCAAATCGCACGATGCCGCGCCTGTCGCCGAGGGCTTCCCGAAGGGCCTGTCCCAGAACCCAACCGACGTCTTCCACCGTGTGATGCCCGTCGATTTCGAGATCACCCTTGGCCGCGACATCCAGATCGAAATGTCCATGCCGCGCCAGTTGAGCAAGCATGTGATCGAAGAACGGAATGCCGGTCGCAACCTGATGAGCCCCGGTACCGTCGAGATTGAGGCTCACACGGATGTCGGTTTCATTGGTCTTTCTGGATTGGACTGCTTTTCGTGGATTCATCGCCGGTTCTCCAAAGCCTTGTCGAGCGCTGCAAGAAATCGATTGTTTTCTTCCGCCGTTCCAATCGAAATGCGCAGGCAACGTTCGAGCAGCGGATACGAGCTGACATCGCGCACAAGCACACCCATGCCATAAAGCGTTTCGAACAGCTCGCGCGCGGGCTGTTCGGTTCGAACGAGAATGAAATTAGCTTTTGATGGAAACGCGCGGATAGCCGGCCGCTTTTGAAGTTCGGCAAACACGCGCTCGCGTTCCCGGATAAGCGTCGAAATACCGTGGTTCAGGACCGCGCGATTTTCGATCACGATTTCGGCTGCGGTGAGAGTGAAGATATTGACGTTGTATGGCAGCTTCGATTTGTAGACCTCTCGAGCGATCTCCGGATGAGCCATCATGTAGCCGAATCGCAATCCGGCCATCGCCATCGCTTTCGAGAACGTGCGAAGCACAACCAGGTTTCGATATTCGGAAAGCAGGGGAAATGCCGTCTGTTCGCTGAACTCGTGATAAGCCTCGTCCACAATGACGAGACCTTTGGCATTCTTCAAAACGGAAACCAACGCTTCCCGCGAGAGAAGATTTCCCGTCGGGTTGTTCGGCGTGCAGACCACGACCACATCGGATGTTCTCGAAGCCTGGATCAGCCCGTCGGCGTCAAACTCAAAATCGTCCGTCCGCAGGAATACCTGGTCGACTGTGGCTTGCAGCGCGGTAGCCATCAATTTGTAGAGCGTGAACGTTGGCTGAGGCACGGCCAGCCGGCGGCCCGGTCCGAGCGTGACTGTAAGAGAGGCCTGGATCAATTCGTTTGAACCATTGCCGACCAGTATTCCGTCTTCCGGCCAACCCGTGAACCTCGCCAGCGTCCGAATCACCGCCGCCGGAATGAATTCGGGATAGCGGCCCCACGGACGGCGCAATACGCGATCCGCAACTTCCCGTTTGATATCGCCGGGAAGTTCGTAGGGATTCTCGTTCTGGTCGAGCTTAACGTCGGCGTCCACATGCTTGAGTGTGTAGGCAGCGAGCCCACGCACTTCAGGCTTTATGACGCCGGACGGTGATGGATCTGGCATGTCCTGTTAATCCTTCGGCAATTGCAAATTTTTCGATCATTCCTCCGAACTGCTCGATAGCGCGTCCGGAGTAGCGAATGATGCTGGTACGTTTCAGAAAATCCGGGACTCCCAACGGCGAGAAAAATCTCGCGGTGCGATTTGTCGGCAGCACATGACTTGGTCCCGCAAAATAATCACCGACAACCGTGGGCGCATATCGGCCGATAAAGACAGCACCGGCGTTGCGGATGTTGTCGGAGACGTGTTCGGGTTCGGCCATCAACACTTCCACATGTTCAGGCGCGATGTGGTTCACGAGATCGATGGCATCATCCCTTTCGGCCACGATGAAAATGATGCCCTTATTAACGACTGCGGCCCGCGCGATCGCGCTTCGATCCAGGATTTCCAATTGAGCCTGCACTTCATCGAATACGGATGCGGCGACTTCTCTGGACCACGTAACGAGCCACACGCCTGCCATTTCGTCGTGTTCCGCTTGCGCCAGAAGATCGGCGGCAATCCAGGATGGATCGCATGTTTCATCTGCGATGATGGCGACTTCGCTGGGTCCGGCAACCATGTCGATATCGACTGTTCCATACACCTGCCGTTTCGCCGACTGCACATACTGGTTTCCCGGGCCGACGACCTTCTGTACCTTTGGAATGGTTTCCGTGCCGTAAGCAATCGCGCCGATGGCATGTGCGCCGCCAATCCGATACACCTCGTTCAGGCCGAGCAATTTCAAGGCGGCAGCCACGAGAGGATTCTCTTCAAGCGATCGCGGCGGAGTCACAACAACAATGCGTTCAACTCCCGCAACCTGAGCGGGAATGGCGTTCATCAGAACGGATGAAGGATAAGCGGCCTTGCCGCCGGGAATGTAAACTCCCGCGCTGGCGAGCGGGGTCTGCCGAACGCCCAGCCGAACACCGTCGCCTGCGTAGAATTCCCACGATTCATCCATCTGCTGCTCGTGAAAATCGCGGACGTTCTTCGCGGCCCGCTTCAGAATCTCAACGAGCTCGTCGTCTGCGCCCGCTGCATATTCATGGATGTGTTTTTCGGGAACACGCATAAGCTCCGGCGTCAGATTGAATTCATCAAAACGGCGCGTGTACGCGCAAACGGCCTCATCGCCCTTCCGCCGTACATCGTCGAGAATGCCGCGTACCGCTGTTTCCACTTTGTCTTCCCCATCATTGGAAGCTGAAAGCAGCGCATCCACTTCCCGAAAATCAAGCGCGGCGGTCAGATCGGCGATTCTCATTGGATTGCCTTCTGCAGTGCTTGAATCAGATTCAGTACTTCAATTTGTTTGGTCTGGTACCCGGCGCGATTGATCAACAACCGGGCCGAGCTCTCCGTAATCACTTCCACGACTTCGAGGCCGTTTTCTTTTAACGTGCGTCCGGTTTCGACGAGATCCACAATGCGATCCGCGAGGCCGATCAACGGCGCGAGTTCGATCGATCCGGACAGTGAAATGATTTCGACCGGAATGCCCTTCGCGGTGAAGTGCTCCAGCGTGATCCGCGGATATTTAGTCGCCACGCGGATGGTGGGCGAATTCGAGGGGGTGCGTCCCTCGAATTCCCCCTTCACTCCTGCCACAACCAATTTGCAATATCCGAATTTCAAATCCATCGGCTGCAGAACATCGGCGCGCGATTCGAGAAGCACGTCGCGGCCGGCGATCCCGATATCAGCGGCTCCATACTCCACATAAGTTGCCACGTCGGCCGGCTTCACAAGCACCGCCCGGAATCGTTTGTCTTCGGCCTCGAAGATCAGTTTTCTTGATGAAGCGACATCCTCGGAAAAGCGAACGCCTGCGCGCGCCAACACTTCGAGCGAAGGATCGAGGAACCGGCCTTTGCAGAGCGCCATTACAAGCACAGTTTCACCGCCTTGCCGGATCTTCGAAGTTCGATAGCTTTTTCGAAACTCTGCTTCACTTCGACAACAGCCGTATCGTCATCCGAGACTTTCAATGTTGGAGTGACGATTTGCTCGAGACGATCGAGGCTGAATGAAAAACCAACCGCCGGAAGATCCTCGCCGAAGGCCGCGGGAAGTCCGTCGTAACGGCCTCCGCTCGCGACTTCGAATCCGAAGTCGCGGACGTAAGCCCTGAAGAGAATTCCGGTGTAGTAATCGAAACCACGAATCTCACCGAGGTCGATCGTGAGGTGTTTCGCCAGATCCAGCTTTTCAAAGATGGAATAGATTTCGTCCAGATGATCCAGCGCCGCGACCGATCGGGGATTCTTCACGAGGCCGCGCGCTTTTGCGATGATCGATTTGTCTCCAGTGAGATGAAGCATGGAACGCAGAATGGTTTTCCGCTTGTCTTCAAGAGAAAGCTTTTCGAGAAGGGATTCCAGTCCAGGCTGATCTTTGACGTTCAACACATCTTTCAGCGCAGCGATCTGTTCGTCCGGCAGATCCATTCGATCGACGAGTCCGCCGAAGAAATCCACGCTCCCCAGGTTGATCTGAAAGCCTTGAATGCCGAGTCTTTGAAATGTTTCAACGGCAACCAGGAGAATTTCGATGTCCGCCGTTTTTCGTTCGCCTCCGTAATGCTCGATCCCGGTCTGCGCGAATTCGCGTTGCCTGCCGCCTTTGGGTTTCTCGAATCGGAGGACTTCGCCGGAATAAAAAAGGCGGATCGGTTTGGGCGACGCAGCCAGCCGCGTGGCGACAGTCTTGGCAACGAGAGAAGTGAACTCGGGACGAAGCGCAAGAATATTTCCTTCCCTGTCGATGAAGCGATAGATGTGCTCTTCCTCACCGCTGCCCATGCCTTTTGCGAAGACCTCGAAGTAATCGAACATCGGCGGAACGATCTCTTCGTAGGACCAGCCCTCGAAAACAGCGCAGATCTCCCGTTCGAGCACACGGCGCCGCCGCGCTGCCTGTCCAATGAGAATCTGTGTTCCCGGAGGAATCTGCGTATGGGACTTCATAGCCTCATCCAATGAGCCCCTTCCGATACATGAGTTCGGCATTCAGGATCGCCGCGCCGGCGGCGCCTCGAACGGTGTTGTGGCTGAGCAACCGGAATTTGAAATCCAGAACGTTGCATGGGCTGACAGGGCCGATGACCACAGCCATGCCGTCGCCGCGATCTCTGTCGCGGCGGGGCTGAGGCCGCTGCGGGTTTGATTCCAGCAGCATCACAGGCCTCGGAGCCGACGGCAATTTCAATTCATCGATCGGCGACATGAAATTGCGTAATGCGGCTTCGACCTGTTCGAGTGTCGCCCGGTCCCGGAGCTTCACGGAAACGGCTTCAAGGTGGCCATCGCGCACGTTGACTCGATGCGTCATCGCGCTCATGCGGATCTGTGCATCCACGAAACGGTTATCGTGCCATTTGCCGAGAATCTTCAGAGGCTCGGTTTCGATCTTGTGATCTTCGCCCCCCATATCGATGGCAGGGAGGACATTGTCGATGATGTCCAGCGACGCCACGCCCGGATAGCCGGCGCCGGAAAGCGCCTGCATGGTGACAACGTGCACCGCTTCGAGCGTGAATTTACGATGGAGCGCGGCCATCGGAAACATGAGACCGATTGTCGAACAATTCGGATTCGTCACAATGAATCCCTTGCTTCCAATTCGCTTCCTCTGAAGTTCGAGCGCGTCGAGATGATCCGGATTGATTTCGGGAATGAGCAGCGGAACATCGGCCTTCATCCGGTGACTGCCGGCATTGGTGATCACCGGCACGGCGGATTTCGCCAGTTGAAGTTCGGTTTCTTCCGCGACAGACGACGGCAATCCTGAGAGTACGAAGTCACAAGGCAAGCCCGGTTGGCAGGGCACAACCGTCATTTTCGCGACCGCGTCCGGAATCGAAGTGTCCAGCATCCAGCGTGTCGCCTGCGCATAGTTCTTGCCTGCGGAATTATCGGATGCGGCGACGGAGGACACTTCAAACCACGGATGTTTTTCGAGCAATTGAATCATCCGCTGACCGACCGTTCCCGTTGCACCGAGTATTCCAACCTTTAGTTTCGTAGCCATCGAATTACTCCGAACCTCCTATGACTCTTCCTTCAGTATCTATGCTGGCAACGTGCGGAAGCGCTTTCACGCCGTGCTTTTCAAACACTGCCGTGATTTCCCATCCAACGCTGTCTGCTTTTGCGGGCTCTGCGAAAGCAAAGATCGTCGGCCCGGCGCCACTCAGCGCGAGACCGTACATTCCGGGTGTCCGTAATGCGAGGATTTCGTCGAATCCGGGAATCAGCGACGAGCGATAAGGCTGGTGGATCCGGTCGTTCATGGCCTCCTGCAGGATCGGCCAGTTCCCGGTTGTCAGAGCGCCGATGATCAACGCCGAGCGTTGAATGTTGTAAACGGCGTCTTTCCGCGAATACGTCTGCGGCAGCACAGCGCGCGCCTTCTCCGTGGATACTTCGAATTCAGGAATCACGATTACGCACTTCACGCCGTCCGCGACCTTGAGATTCGCAATGAAGACCTGGCTGTCCGCGCCCTGGCAAGCCGCGACGAGTCCTCCTCGAAGGGCAGGCGAAAGATTGTCCGGATGCGTCTCGAACTCAAACGCATATTTAAAGATCTCGGCCTCGCTGAGCCTGTCTTGAGTCATGAGTTCATAACAGGTGATGCCTGCGATGATCGCGGCGGCGCTCGAACCCAGCCCGCGCGCCAGCGGAATCTCGTTCGCAATCGTCATTCGAAACGGCGGCAGTTCCTTGTGACGAAGATTAGCGACGCGATTGGCGACACGAAGAATCAGGTTGTCCGCAGTCGTTGGAATCTCATTCGCATCGATTCCAAGTGCGACGATTTCTGTTTTAGATGAAGGCGCCAGACGCACGCGCAGATAGATTTCCAGCGCAAGGCCCAGTGCATCGAAGCCGGCACCTAAATTCGAGGTGCCGGCCGGAACTCGAAATGAATAGTTTCGGCTCATGACAATATTGTTTTCTCTTCAAAGATTTCAGAGGGCGCGCGATGACCCGTCCAGATTTCAAATTGCCGGGCCGCCTGCGCGAGAAACATCGTTGTGCCTTGGATGATCGTTTTACCCTGATCCCGAGCGGATTTCAGGAGGCGCGTTATCGGTGGATTATAAACCATGTCCAGCACGACCTCGGCCGGAATCGGCCCTTTGAACGGCATTGCGTCCACTCCCGGAAACATTCCCACGGGAGTGGCATTGATCAACAGATCACATCGATAGTTCGCCGCGCCCGGAATTTCCTGCCTTCCCAGTTGAATGACTTCCTTCGCGCCCTTTAACGCAACGACGGCGGCCCTTGCCGCTCCTCCACGGCCCAGAATCACAGCGATCTTATCGGCGTGATCAAAAGCCGCGGACGCGAGCGCAGCGCGAATTCCGTGCACGTCGGTGTTGTCGCCGATCCAGCCGCCATCCTTCCAGCTCACGGTATTCACGGCTCCGGCCTCACGCGCTTCCGCTGTCATGTTGCTTAAGAAAGGAATGACCGCGGTTTTGTGAGGAATCGTTACCGAAAAACCTTCGATGCCGATGGCGCGCGCATTCTCGAAGAAGTCGTTCACATCGCGAACCGGAAATTTGAGGTATTCAAAATCCAGATTGAGCAACTCGAACGCGCGATTATGAATGTTCGGAGAAAGCGAATGGCCCAAAGGATTGCCGATGACGCCGATCAGCTTTGTCTCGCGGTTGACGCGTCGGAATTTGTAAACATCTTTCATTTCCCGAACCGTGAGTTGCCCCGGCGCAGACGAGTTGCCGGAAACGGCCCACGTCAACAAGCTGCCTCTCGCAGGTCCGATCACGCGCGTCATCTGGCCCATGTCGCCCATGCCTGCAACGATGATGGGTTTGGGCCACGGCCGCGACATCAAATCCAGAAGCCGGCGATTGTCGGACCACGAGTTCACCATGGTGGCTACCTTCGCGATCTGACCTTCGCTCGCGCAGGCTCGTTCCATAACGTTCGCGATTGTTTCCGGCGTTCCCGTGAAGTCGTGAAATGACGCGATAACCTCGGCGCCGGGAATCGGTCTGGAAAATCGATAGTCGATATCCACCATTCCCGCGCCGTTTTTCGCGGCATGTTCCAGAATGCGTATTTCTTCTTCAACCGATCCGGCGAATTCGCCGCCTTGTTCCTTTCCGCGGCATGTGGCAATTACCGGCAAAGGCAGACGGTCCCATCTTGCGTGGATGGATTCCTGTGGATGGGTCAGATAGTCGAGACGAACTTCGACGCAGTCTGCTCCCGATAAGTCCGAGGAAAAGACTTCGTCCAAACTCCGTGGAGTGAGGGGAACGCACAGCGCGCCTGGAGCCACCATTTCAAGACCACAGCTCCGTGCTGAGATAGCGCTCGCCGGTATCCGGAAGGATGGCGAGCACGCGTTTACCATGACCGAGTTCGAGAGCAACCAGGCAGCTTGCGTGAAGTATCGCTCCCGAGGAAATTCCGCAAAGAATTCCCTCTTGCTCCGCCAGGCGCTGCGCGGCTTTGCGCGCATCGTCGTACGAAACCGGGATGTAGCGATCAACGACGTTCTTGTTGAATATCTGGGGAATGAAACCCGCTCCGATTCCCTGGATCTTGTGAGGCCCCGCTTTTCCACCGGAAAAAACGGGCGAATCGGCGGGTTCAACCGCAAAAAGCTTCAACGATTTGATTTTCTCTTTCAGAATCTCGCCGGTTCCCGTGGCTGTCCCGCCCGTACCGACGCCTACTACGAGTGCATCGAGCTTGTCGCCGCAAACCTCGAGAATTTCGCGGGCCGTTGTTTTCCGGTGAATATCCGGATTGGCCGCGTTCTTGAACTGCTGAGGCATGAAGTAGCCCGGATTTTTCCGGACCAACTCTTCGGCTTTGTCAATGGCGCCCTGCATCGCCTGTTCTCGCGGAGTCAGGACCACCTCAGCGCCGTAGGCTTGCAAAAGAGTAACGCGTTCGACGCTGTACTCTTCAGGCATTGTCAGGATGGCCTTATAACCTTTGGCGGCCGCCACCATCGCCAGCCCGATTCCTGTGTTTCCACTCGTCGGTTCAACAATGGTTCCGCCCGGTTTCAGTTTTCCTTCGCGTTCGGCCGCTTCAATCATGCTGAACCCAATGCGGTCCTTGACGCTGCCGCCGGGATTGAAAAACTCCAGCTTCACCAGCATTTCCGCCCAGTTTCCCTGAGGTATGCGATTCAGGCGCACCACGGGTGTCTTTCCGATAAGCTGACAAATGTTGTCGTAAACCCGTTCGTGCATGGCTGGTTCGTGGATCCGGCGAAATTTAGAAACCACTGAGGATACCACAGAATGGCTTACATTTAGTTGACGGTCTAGTGCACATCTGCTAGTAATGTCAGGTTTATGAAGACCCTATTAGCTGCATTACTGTTGGGAACGGTCACTTTGGGACAGGCCCCGGTAAAACAGGTACCCGCCCAGGGACCGCCACCCAAAAACCTGACGCAGAGACCCGATGGCCACTTCACAGCCAATCAGGATCCGGCCAGTCCGGAGAAGTTTGAAGTTCATGTCGTCAAGCAGGGCGAAACGCTTTCGCAGATCGCCGGAGACGTCCTGAAGAATTCGCGGTTGTGGCCGCAGCTATGGGAACAGAACGACCACATCATCAATCCGCATTGGATTTATCCCAACGACAAGATCCTGATTCGGCCGGTCATTGCGATCACTGAAGCGAAACCGCCAGAGCCCGCGCCGGAACCGGCAGCTCCGCCACCGCCGGCTCCGCCTGCTCCGCAGCCGCGTCCGGCCGCTCAACCGGCGCCACCTCCACCGGCGCCTCCCCGGGAAGCAATCATGATCCTGGATCAACGGAGGCCGGCATCGGAAGTGAAGTTCGAAGATCTGTATTGTTCGGGATTCGTGAGCACGGGAACGCTTCCGAAAGATGTGAAAGTCATTTCCAAGTTCGATGCGACGGGCGGCGTCCTCGCCGCGGAATCCGACTATGTTTATGTGAGTCACGGCGCGGAGAGTGGCGCGACGGTAGGGACAACGTATCAAGTGGTGCGGCCTACCAAGACGTTAACGAATCCTGAGGGACGCACCTCGAAAGAGCGCGATCTTGGAATGCACTACCTCGAAATCGCTCAAGTCAAGGTTGCGCTGGCGCAACCGGACTTTTCACTCGCGCGTGTTGTTCACAATTGTGGAGATGCGATTGAAGTCGGCGATATCATGATCCCATTCCGGCCGATTGTTCTTCCCCCGCGACCCCGGCCCCGGCCGTTCAGCCCGAACATGACAGTCACCAGCGGTGTCAAAGCAAAGATCGTCAGCACCAAAGGTGTGCTTCTGAATTTCGGATCGACATTCAAGGGATCGCGTGTCACGCCGGGCGTGCCCGGCAATCACATGGGCGGTGTTGAGCGTGGAATTGCATCGGAAGGAACAATTGTCTATCTCGATGCCGGTCAGGACAAGAATGTGAAACCCGGTGACGTTTTTATCGTTTTCCGCGATGTCCAGCTTGATGAGAGACTTTATGCGTTGCCGAAGGAAGTCAGCGCATTGAAAGGCAAGCGCACGGCGATCGGCGAATTGATCATCCTGAAGGCGGGCGAGCGCGCTTCTACCGCGCTGGTGACTTACTCAACCGACGCGCTTTCCCTGGGGGATTCCGCCGAGCGTAGATAATCAGCATCACGAATCCCACAACCAGCATCGGGAGCGTGAGCAGTTGTCCGCGCGTGAACGGTCCCAGGTCGAATCCGATCTGAACATCGGGCTCGCGCACAAATTCAACCAGGAATCGAAACAAGCCGTAGAAACCAACCAGCGCCCAGAATACAGTTCCACGGGCGAGATTCTTTCTGTAGATCCATCTCAGCAGAAACAGCAGAACGATACCTTCGAGGAATGCCTCATAGATCTGCGATGGATGCCGCGGCACATCGCCGCCGTCGGGAAAAATCATTCCCCATGCCATCGTAGTGCGCCGGCCGTATAACTCGCCGTTGATGAAGTTTCCCAGACGCACCAGGCAAAGGCCGATCGGAATACCCGCTGAAACCAGGTCGGCGATCTCCCAGAAATTCCAACCCTTCTTTCGCGTAATCCAGATCACGGCGAGGATCGATCCAATGAAACCTCCGTGGAACGACATCCCACCCTGCCATATCGCGAAAATCGAAAGCGGATTGTGGATGTAACTCTGGAAATCGTAGAAAAGGACATACCCCAGCCGGCCACCGGCCATGACTCCAAGAATCAGGTAAAAGAGCAGATCGTATAAGTCGTCGGTGGTGATGTTCATCTTGCGGTACTTTGCCAGTCGCCTCAAAACGAAGAAACCGATGATGAACGAGACCATGTACATCAATCCGTACCAGCGTAATTGCACGGGTCCAATGTGCAGAAAAACCGGATCGATGTTGGGATAAGGAAGAACGAAGATCATGGAGCTGTAGTGAGGTGGAATTGCTTCTCGCCGAACACGAGCGCGCTGAAGCAATGTATGATCGCATCGTGTTTCCAGTCATCGGACTTCAGGCCGGCCTTCCGGCAAGTCTCCTGCAGGAATCGTTCGCGATCCCATCCGTACTGTGTTGCAACCTGCGGCAAAAGCAAACCTCGTGAATTTCCTTTGGTGATCATCAGGCCATGCGTTCCAATTTCGATTTCGCCGATATTCTGAACAAGCTGCATCGGTGACAGCACCGAAATCTCAAAATCAACTTCGGGAAGGTCGCCGGCTGTCAGCGGCTGAAATCGGGGATCACCAACGGCTGCGGCAATGGCGCAATCGGCAACACTCCGGTAGAGCGGTTCTTCAGTATGAAGGCTTCCGATACATCCGCGTAATTCCGAATGCCTGTGGATTGAGACAAAGATGCCGTAAACGTCCGTCAGGGAACCGGAAACAATCGGGGGCAATTGCATGGAGCCGCCGGAAAGATGGGCTCGAACCGAACTTCGGACAATTTGAAGAAGAAGCCGTTGATCGCTCTCAGTGAGTTGGAACATTGCTGGTGGATGCATGGCGGCGTTGCTTCTTCTGCAAGAGAATCAGGCGGCGCCGCTGTCTCTCTTTGAAACGGCCGTCAATCTTGGTCCAGAAAGTCCGGAAGTACCGGAAGGCGGAGGTCATGGCCAGAAGGACAACGAAATACAAAGAAATGCCGCCGAGAGTATGAAAGATCGGATGCATCGTGCCATCGGGCATCGGCATTCCCAGAATCAACAACGTGATCGCCGTCACCTGCGTCACCATTTTCAGTTTGCCGAGATTCGAAGCATCAATCGTAAACCCCTGAGCTGCGGCAATGCTGCGCAGTCCTGTCACCGCGAATTCACGGCCGACAATGATGACAACCATCCAGGCCTTGACAACCTGAAGCTCGACGAGGGAAATGAATGCGGCGGAGATCAGGAGTTTATCGGCGACCGGGTCCAATAGTGTGCCCAAAGTTGTGATCTGTCCCCGCTTCCGGGCAAAGTATCCGTCCAATAAATCGGTCAGAGAGGCCGCCAAAAAAATCGCAGCCGCAATGAGGACGTTATACTTCGTAAGCAGTACGGCGACCAGAAGCGGAACTAAAAAGATCCGCATCAACGTCAGGCCGTTAGGCAGATTCATGCCGCATATTCTAGTATAGAAATTCGGTCATACGCGATAATTCGGGAGCACCCATGAAAGGACTCATACTCGCCGGTGGTAAGGGCACGAGGCTCCGTCCCTTAACGATCAATACACCGAAGCCCGTCGTCCCCGTCGCCAATTCACCGTTTCTTTTGTATCAGATCGACTTGCTCCGGGGCGCCGGTATCGAAGAGTTGATTCTCAGCCTTTCGTATCAGCCTCGAAAAATCGAAGACCTCTTGAAAGACGGTTCCGACTATGGCGTTTGGATTCGATACGCGGTCGAAGGAACTCCTCTGGGAACAGGTGGTGCCTTCAAGAATGCCGAGGAGCAAATCAATTCGACAACTGTAGTATTCAACGGCGACGTTCTGACATCGATTGATCTGGCTGCGGTCGTTGCCCATCACCGGAAGAACAATGCTGTCGCGACAATTGTTTTAACTCCGGTCGAGAATCCGTCGGCGTATGGGCTGGTTGAGACCAGCGCGGATGGTTGGGTGCAGCGGTTTATCGAAAAGCCCGGTCCGGATGAAATCACGTGCAACACGATCAATGCGGGCATCTATGTTCTCGAACCCTCGGTGCTCGGCTACATGCCGAAGGGGCAACAATATTCCTTTGAGCGCGGCCTGTTTCCAACGCTGCTCGAACATAAAGAACCGGTCCTGTCTTACATCAACAATGAATACTGGATCGACATCGGCACGCCGAAAAAATATCTCGAAGTGCACCACGACGTCCTTTCGCAGAAATTTGTGTCGCCCCGGATTGGGAAAACAGCGCTGGATCGCGCGGCCTTGCCGGCAGGCGCTTACGTGGATGACAGATCCATCATCGATCATGAAGTCACAGTTCGCAGCGGAGTGCGGATCGAAAACTCGGTGATTGGAAAGAACTGCAAGATCGATGAAGGCGTGCACATTCAGGACTCCGTCATCTGGCCGGGGAACACGATCGATGCGGATGCGCGAATCACCGGCAGTATTATCGGCAAGGGCTGCTACATCGGACGTTCGGCGGTCCTCCGGCCCGGTGTCACCCTGGGCGACAAAACGGTTGTTACGGACTTTTCCTACTTATGAGCAGCCCTATCAAATTCGGAACGGATGGCTGGCGCGCCATCATCGCCGACACGTTTACTTTCGAAAACGTCCGCCGGGCCGCGCAAGCCACCGCTGACTACTTCAAAACTGTTCATGAAGCCGAACCGGCGGTCTTCGTCGGTTTCGATGTGCGGTTTCAATCGAAGAGTTTCGCACGCGCTGCTGCTGAGGTTTTTTCATCGAATGGCTTCCGGGTCGTCATGATGGACAGACCGTATCCGACGCCTTACGTTTCGTTCGAAGTGAGGCGGCGGAAATTCGCGGGCGGGATCATGATCACGGCGAGCCACAATCCACCCGCGTTCAATGGCTTCAAGGTCAAAGCCCATTTCGGAGGAAGTGCTACGCCTTCGATCACGGGCCAGATCGAAGCGAATCTGGGAAGAACCGGGCAGGGTGAGCCATTCCAGAAGCCCGCGCAATCGATGACCGCCCCGGGTTTTTCAACCGTTGGGCCCGAGAAATTCTACTTTGATCACATCAAGGGACTCGTCGATTGGGACAGAATTGCAAAATCCAAACTGAAGATCGTTGTGGATTCGATGCACGGCTGCGGCGGATACATTCTCGAAGAACTTCTTCGGGACACGAATTGCACTGTCGAAACGATTCGAGGAAATCCGGATCCGCTTTTCGGCGGAATCAATCCCGAACCCATGATGCCCCAACTCGCGCCGCTCGGTGAAGCTGTGCGCAAAACGGGCAGTGATGTCGGATTGGCCACCGACGGCGATGCCGACCGCCTCGGCATTGTGGACGAGACCGGCGAATACGTAAATACATTGCAGACACTCTCTCTTCTTCTCCTGCATACCTACCGTAACAAAGGGTGGCGGGGCGCCGTGGCTCGGACGTTTTCGCAAAGCCAGCTTATTCCCCGAATTGCCTCAAAGTTCGGGCTGCAGCTTTATGAGCGGCCCATCGGGTTTAAGAACATTGGTGAATTGATGCTCGAGAACGAGATTCTCATCGGCGGTGAAGAGAGCGGCGGCATCGGACTTTCCCGTCATCTGCCTGAGCGCGATGGTATTTTCATCAACCTTTTGTTTCTCGATCTTCTCGCGGCTTCCGGCAAAACATGCACCGAACTCATCCGCGATATGTGGAAGGAGTTTGGGGAATTCCATTTCGATCGCTGCGATCTGCACGTGCCGATCGCCGCAGGCCAGGCCGTTGTCGCGAAATGGAAAACGGATCCTCCGGCTGCGTTTGCGGGCCGGAAAGTTACCGAAGTCGGGAAGCTCGACGGATCCAAAGTCTTTTTAGAACGTGATAGTTGGATCCTGTTCAGACAATCGGGGACAGAGCCGCTTTTGCGTGTCTATTGCGAAGCCCCGACGCGGGCCGAAGTGGCAGAAATCATGGCCGCAGGTTTAAGATTTGTGGAACAATTCACGGCTGCCGGTGTCTGAGTAAGAGGCAGGCGGACTACCGAGCAATCGCTTTTCGAAGAAGGATCGGAATGCCGAGAGAGATCGCCTATAACTGGTTGGACCGGCCTTCGGCTCTGAGTGCCGAAGAAGCGCTCTTCGTGTCTCGTCTTCAGGCGAATGAAGACGCGGCTTACGATGAACTGGTGCGGATCTACAACCAGTCGATCTTTCATGTCGCCTACCGCATGCTAGGCGACACTGCCGAAGCTTCCGATGTCGTTCAGGAGATTTTTCTCAAGGTCTTTCGCAATATCGGTGGATTCAAAGGCGAAGCTGCCCTGAAGACATGGATCTTCAAGATCGCCTTTTCGGAAATCCTGAACCGGCTTCGCTGGTGGAAACGCCGGTATCGTCATGCCACTGTTTCGCTGGATGAATCCCCGAACGGAACGGCGACCAGCTACGGAGTTGCCGATTCAGGACCAAATCCTGAACAGATTCTGCAGTCGAAGGAGCAGGAAGCTGCAATTCAGCAAGCTCTGAGGAAACTTTCAAGCGAGCACCGATCGATCATCGTGCTTCGCGATATCGAAGGTTTCTCCTATAACGAAATTGCCGATGTATTGGGAGTTTCGATCGGAACCGTCAAATCCCGCCTGGCTCGCGCGCGCGCCGATTTGAAGAAGTCGCTGATGCGGTATTTGTCGGTTCAGCATGTATGAGGGTTTTCGAATGAAATCACTGGACTGCTCGTCCGCGCAGAAATTAATGAGTCCGTTTATTGACTCCATGGCGACGGCCGGAGAAGTGGAGTCCCTTGAACTTCACGTTTCCGTGTGTCCCCCGTGCCAACGGCAGCTTCAATCATTTAAGTCCGTGAGAAGCCTTCTGGCACGGATGGAAAGACCTGCGGTACCGGAAGATATGGTGTTGGAAACCCGCGTCCGGTTATCACACGAACGAAACAAAAACTTTCTGGTGCGCTTCGAAAACAAGCTCTGCTACCTGTTCAAACCCGTTGTCTTTCCCGCTTTGTTTGGCGTTTCCGTGACCATGCTGTTTTTCGGCATTCTTCTCGGCACCATGGCTTCCGACACGTCGGCCGTGGTCCAGGATCGCCTCAAGGAACAACCTGTGTTCGCGCTGTACAAGTCGGTGCATAACGACGATCCGAACTGGGTTCGTCTCGCTTCAAATCAGGAGCAGCACCTGGATGAGCCGCTTAACGTCGAAACTCAGATTGGAAATGAAGGCCGCGTGATCGATTACAAGATTTTACCCGGACCGGATGGCCGCCCGGTGAGACGGGATCCTGAAGTCAATGGCTGGATGAGCCAGGTTCTTTCGCTGGCGAAATTTACGCCGGCCACTGCATTCGGCAGGCCGGTGGAATCGAAAATCATCCTTTCATTTGTCGCAGTGAGAAACTAAGCGATCACCTTCGAAATGGCATCGACGACCCGTTCCGCAACATTTCCCGATCCAAGCTGGCGGCGCAGTTTTTCGTAATTGCCGCGAATGCGCGATTGCATCCACACATCATCCATCAACCGAAGCGCAGTCTGGCTCACCTGCTGAGGTGTCATTTTGTCCTGAAATAATTCGGGCACGACTTCTTCGCCGAGGATGATGTTCACAATTCCGAACAAGCGCACTTTCAAAAGGAATTTGCCGAGAAACCACGTCGCGCCCGAAATGCGATAAACGATGACTTCGGGAGTTCCCAGAAGCGCGGTTTCGAGCGTTGCCGTTCCGCTCGCGACAATGGCTGTACGCGCGTAGCGAATCGCGTTGTAGGTATCGTTTGACACGATCGTGATGGGATGCGTTCCAATGATCGACTGCAGAAACGGACGGTCCAGGCCCGAGGCCATCGGTAAAACGAATTGAGAATCCGGTTTTTTCCTGGCGATCAGTTGGGCCGTATCGCAAAGCGTCGGCAGAATGTAACGCACCTCCTTGCGGCGGCTGCCGGGCAGCAAAGCGACGATGGGTTTCATTGAATCCAGCCGATATGCCGCGCAAAACTCTTCCTTCGATTTGGTGGCGCGAACCATATCGATCAACGGATGTCCGACGAACTCCACATCGACCCCTTCTTTCCGATAGATTTCTTCTTCAAATGGAAAGATCACGAGCATTTTGTCTACGAGCCGATGAATTTGTTTCACCCGCCCCTCGCGCCACGCCCACACCTGTGGACTGACGTAATAGATAACCGGCGCGCCCACATTCTTGATGCGTTTTGCAAGCCGCAGATTGAAATCCGGAAAATCGATGAGAATCGCTGCAGTCAAGGGCTCGGATTCAACGCGATCGGCCAGCCGCCGAAAGACGCCGTACAGAGAGCCGAGATGAGTGATGACTTCAAACGGACCGACCACGGCCGTTTTACTGATGTCGCCCTCGAGTTGAACGCCGGCCGCCCGCATGCGCTGGCCGCCGAGTCCGTAGATTTCGCAATCAGGAAACTTCCGGCGAAGACCCCGTGCCACTTCAGCGCCATACATGTCGCCGGAGGCTTCCCCGGCAACCATCAGAAACCGAGGCGCGTTCACGGCACGCGTTTTTTCAGTTCGAGGAATAGCGGGATGACACTTCGGACATTGATGGATTCCTCCCACATCACGTCCTGGTCTCCGATTGTTCCAACCGCAAGGATTTGATAATCGCCAAAAGGAACATTCTTGAATTCGAATCTTCCGTCTGATGTCTCTTTCAGATAATCCGAAATGTTGCTTGTATCGCGCAGCATACGGCTTAGAACGTAGTTCGCCGCTTCACGATGAGCCTGTCGCGAAACTTCCACGAATGATTCTTTCTTTGCGGCAAACATGGGCTTGTAACGTTCCCAATACGCATCGAGCCGTTTCTGCACGTCGCTGGTCCAGAGATTCGAGTACTGCGGGGGCAGAAGAAGAACCCGTATCGGGCGCGAAATCGTTTCCTGCGGCGTTCGTACAACTGCGCCGGCGATGAATCCTGTTTCGGCAGGCGTTTGAAACGCGGCAAGCGCCGCAAGGAGTACCGCAACGAACATGTTCAAAATTCTCTCACAAAAGCGAGGGTATAATCGCGTACGTTATGCCCCGATGTCTCCGGTTCATCATATCCATTCTCATTGCGCCGGTAATCTTGCTCTCCGCTCAGTCTCTTGAGCCGCGACAGCAACTCTACCGTTATATCGATTCCATCGCGCATATGCGCCTTGAAGCCCGCAGACAAAACTTGAACCGCGTCCAGACACGCGTGGATGCCGAACGCCGGCAGGCTGAAGTACGTGAAAAAGTTATGCGTCTGATTGGCGGACTTCCGGAACGCAGCGGCCCAGCCCGTGCGATCAGCTTCGGAACGCTCGCGGGTGATGGATTCGTCCTGGACAAGATCGCTTATGAGAGTCTGCCCGGTTTCTGGGTCACCGCAAATCTCTACATTCCGCCCGGCGAGGGACCGTTTCCCGCGATTGTGGTTGCTCCCGGCCATGGAGCCGCGGGAAAAACCGAAGACTGGAACTGGGGTGGAAACTTCGCGCGCAACGGCATCATGGCCCTGGCATATGACCCGATCGGTCAGGGCGAGCGGCTGCAGTATTACGACAGGGAGAAAAAGATTTCATTCATCGGCAATCCTACAGGCGAGCATGGCGAGGCGAACATCGGACCCATGCTGATCGGAGACACCGTTGCGCGCTATATGGTCAACGACGCGATGCGGGGTGTGGATTATCTTGTCTCGCGCAAGGATGTCGATGCCGCGCGAATCGGAGCATTCGGCTGTTCCGGCGGCGGCACAATGACAGCATATTTCGCAGCGCTCGATGATCGAGTGAAGGCCGCGGCTACCGCCTGCTACATTACTTCGTTCGAAGCATTGCTGGCATCTCCGCAGGGAGCGCAGGATGCCGAGCAATCCATTCCACATTTCATCGAGCAGGGTTTGGATTTTCCCGATTGGGTCGAGGCATTCGCGCCCAGGCCTTACGCCATCGTTTCAACGAAAGACGACATGTTTCCATTTGAAGGCGCCAGACAAACGCACGATGAGGCCAAACGGTTTTATGCGTTGTATAAAGCTGAAGAAAATCTTCAGTGGATTACCGGACCCGGCGGTCACGGCAACCTCGGTCCAATCGGGCCGGATATCGTGCGCTTCTTTGTGAAGTTTTTGAAAGGCACGAACGAAGATCCTGTCTTCACGCCAATGCGGCTCTCACGCCCGGACGACATCAAAGTTTTGCCGACCGGTCAGGTTGTGACGTTGCTCAGCGAAGAAACAATCTATTCGATCAACCGCCGGCGAGCAGAGACCTTGCTGGCGCCACAAGCGGTATTGAATGTAAAAACCGATGTTCAAAAACTGCAGGAACGCCTGAAGAAAGATATTCGAGCACTGACAGGTTCTGTGATGGAGCCTGGCACCGCGCCGCCCGTCGTGAATATCGCGAGCGGCAGTGGGCACGCCGGTTATCGCCTCGAAACGTTTTCGATGAGGAGCGATGGCGATACGTCGGTTTCCGGTTCCATCGCGATTCCCGGTCGAAACGGCGTAAAGCCGGTTGTACTGATGTTCCTCTCCTCTGATTCGGCTCCAATGGATGAAATCGACCGTCTCGCAAAATCGGGCCGTATTGTGATGACGCTCAATCCGCGGCCGACGCCTCCCGGCACTGAAAGCATCAAGTCGCGGTACCTCGGCGCTTTCAATCTGTTTTCTCTTCGAGCATTTCTTGTGGGGAAAACCATCATTGGCCTGCGGATCGACGACATTATTCGTTCGGTGAACTGGATTTCTTCCCGCAAAGATGTAGACCGCTCCGCGATTACCGCATACGGGCAAGGTCCTCTCGGCATGCCACTCCTTCACGCGGCCGTTCTTGATCCACGCATCGGCCGGATCGTGATTGAAAACTCACTCGTGTCGTACCGGATGATTGTGGATCAGCCGTTTCATCGGAATGTTTCTGAAGTCGTCATACCCGGCGTCCTGCGGCACTACGACACCGGCGATTTAATACAGTCGCTCTCTCCCCGGCCGGTCGTTCTGATAAATCCAGTCGATGCGATTGGAGCGCCAGTCGCTGAAGACGATTTTCAGAATGCCTTTGCGCACGTTATCCGTTCCGATGGCAATCTGGGCACTCCTCACCGTGTTCGTTTCGTGACTCGTGATGCGGGTTCAGCTCTCAGGCTGGATTAAGTCCGGGCAGGGAACGCGCTTAGATAATCGCAACATGAATATTGGATAATCATGATAAAAAATATTCATGTTTAGCCGCCGGCTAAGAATTCCTTCGGGCGGAAGCTTTGTGATCTGACTATCGGCGGCGTTTCGGACGTTTCCCATCATCCGGTTCCATCGCCTGATGCGCGCTTGCACGAATGAGATGTTCGTTCATCGCATTGCGGGCAGCTTCAGGATCGCGCGCACGAATTGCCTGATAAATACGGCGATGAAGTTCCGCGGCTTCCTTCAGATCGCGGTCGGATGCCTGTCTGGCGGTTTCGCGGCGGCGCTCGTAATAGAGGGCGGAGACCATTTCAACCAGAGCGCCAATAATGGGATTTCCGGATGCCGCCGCGACAGAACGATGAAACATGATGTCGTGCAGCAGAAACTTTACCGGGTCGTCGAGAGCCGCAAAAAGATTGGTTACTTCGTCGGCGAGAGTGGCCAGTTGTTCCGCTGTTGCCCGTTGTGCGGCCATTCCAGCGGCGCCGACTTCAAGGAGTCTCCGCGCTTCATACATTTCTTCCCGTGTAAAACCATGCAAGGCCGCGAGGAGGCTTAGCGATTCGCTGTCGAGTGTCGGCGGACCTTCAGGTATGTACGTCCCTGATCCGTGCCGGGACCGCACAACGCCCATCGCTGCGAGCGCGTGCAGTCCGACACGCACGGTCGGCCGGCTGACACCGATTTGCGTTGCAAGATCGCGCTCCGCCGGCAGCCGGTCTCCGGGGCGCAGTTGGCCCCGCTCGATCAACTGCCGGATATGAGCGACGACTTGATCCGTACTCCCTTCGAGCGCCTTTGCCATTACCACTCCAAACGAATACCGGTACGGAACGAGCGCGCGCCGGACTGATCCAGGTCGCTGCTGTCTTTCGTACCGCTGATAACCCCGACCGTTGCCGCACTGGAGATCGTCACGGCCGGATTACCGAAGTTGGGATGATTAAACACGTTCGTTGAAGTCAGTTCGAGACGTAATCGCATTTGCTCGGTCAATCGAATGCGTTTCGACAAACCCGCATCGAATACCGCGTTGCCCGGGCCGACAATGACACCCTTCGCTGAAGTTCCAAAACGGCCCGGCTGCGGCGGCGCGAACGCCGTGGGATCGAACCACCTGCTGATGGTGCGTTGATCCGACGGCAGGTTGGGATCGCGCAGAATATCCGGCCGCAAGGTTACTGTCGGGGGCGTGCGGCTTGAAGTAAACGCGGTCCCCGTCGGATCCGGACCACTCCACTGAGGCGTCAGGAACTGGCCGGAGTAATAGGCGAAAACCCAGGATGACTCCCAGTCTCCGATAATCGCGTTCAATCCGCGGCCCGCATTACCGAGGAACTTCTTACCGCTGCCCACGGGCAATTGGAAAATAGTATTCGCAGTGACCCGATGCCGTGGACTATCGAGCGAATTCCCGCGTTCGCGAGAGCGGTCATATGCATTTTCCGGCGAATCGAATAAGAATCCGTTCAAGTCTTCGATGTCTTTCGCCCATGTCCAGGAAGCCTGGTAGGAAATTCCTTTCGTGAATCGTCGCTCGGCTTCGATGGTCATGGCGTGATACTGATGTCCTGCTCCGTTCGTGCGCAAATTGATCGCCGGATAATTCGGGAAGAGTCTCGGCTTATCGACATAAAGGCGTGTGTCGGCTACCGGTTGATTCACGTTGATCGTGTAGTCGCCCTGGCGCGTATTCGTGCCGACGTAAGAAATCCGAAAGCCGGTGTTCCAGCGCTGATGCTCGACCGTCAGGTTGTACTGCATCGAGTACGGGATCTGAAGGTTGCTGCTGACCGCCTGAGGAATCCCGACCGTGGTCGGTCCTCCGGCTCCCGCCGCCGGAAATACTCGAGGAAGAATCACAGTTGGATTCGGCGACGGGTTTGTATAACTCGGTTCGTTAATGACGAACGGCGAGCCGCCCGAATTCGCCGAACGCGTCACGACATCGTAGAAAACGCCAAATCCGCCGCGCACGACCGTCGAGTTATTCCACGGACGGTATGCAAATCCAAGCCGCGGAGCAAAATTGTTCTTGTCGGCCTTGATGAGGGTCCCGCCCGGATATCCGGCCGTTCCGGCTTCAACCACATCCACATAACCGCGCGGCAGCAGGGAACTCACTTTGCCGAGGGTGCCGTCGGGGATAACGATCTTGCCGGTCTTCAAATCGAAGGCGGACAGGTATCCGTTTGCGTCCGTCCAATTCGGATGCAGTTCATAGCGCACTCCGAGATTCAGTGTCAGTCGCGATGAAACTTTGTAGTCGTCGGTTACGAAAAAGTCGTATCCAAACCGGAGTCGGTCCGTATAAACCGCCGGGTTCGCGCGAGTAACAGTGGAAGGCAATCCCAGAAGAAAATCCGCATAAGGATGCCCCGTATATCGATTCGAGAAACTGAGGCTGCCGAACAGGGCGTTGTTCTGCTGCAGGTCCGATGATTCATATCGCCCGACCTGGAATCCGCCTTTGATCGAATGACGCCCGCGATAGTAATTGAGATGTTCCTGCCATTGTTGCACCAGGTTCTTGAATCCCGGATCGCGTGAAGCTGTCTGCGTAATCGTTGTCACACCGAGGCCGGAAAAACTGACGTTGGGAACACCGTAAATATCGGGAAGGTTATCGTAGAGTCCGACCAATCCCAGCGAGTTCACAACGTCGAGTCCCTTTAATGGTCCGTGCCGGGGATCGTTGCTGAATGCCAGTCCCCAGCGCGACTCGCTGACGAGATGCGGCGTGATGGTATACGTCATCGAAGCGGTCGCAGCGCGAGTATCACGATATCGATCGAGCTGGCCGATGGTCGGCAGGTTTGATTCATAAGCGCGGTTATAGGATTTGTTCCATGTAAATCGCCCGAAGAACGTCGCGCGTTCCGTGAAACGATGATCGATGCGCGTTGTCCAGTACGTATTGGGATCGAAGGGACGGCTGAGCTGAGCGCGATAGTTATTCGCCGTCAGAGTCGTTGCTCCGGTTTGCTGATTCGGCATTGGCCAGAACCGGTCCTGTATTTTCTTCGCAACGGCATTGATTCGATCCTGCGGTATGCAATTGTTTGCGAAATTCTGATTGTTGTTGAACGGATCACGGATCGTGATGCCCGGAAAACAGCCGGTGCGCCAGGTTTCCAGAGGCACCGTGGGATTCACAAGATCCAACACGTTGCTTCCCCGCGATGTTTCGAATGAGTAAAAGAAAAATGTCTTGTTGTGCCCGTTGTAGATCCCGGGAATGACCACGGGACCGCCGACCGATCCGCCGGGATTGTGACGCACTCCCGTCTGCCGTTCGGCTGCAAACGGTGCTACAGCGCGAAACCACGGCGTCGAGTAATAATCGAACACATTTCCGTGCACGTCGTTTGTTCCCGATTTTGAAATCAGCGTCACTTGCCCCACAGAACCGATGTCGGCGCTGTTGTTCGCCATGTCGACCCGGACTTCCTCGAAGCTTTCAATGAACTGAACAAGGGGCGTGATCTGCGTGCCGTCCTGGCCGGTGCTGACGCTGACGCCGTCGATGGATTGAT
>CAZWGA010000030.1:0-66084 GCA_964633285.1 uncultured Solibacteraceae bacterium
GTCTCGATTTTATGTTTCTCTCGAAGACGATCTGATGCGCATTTTTGCCGCGGACCGCATTTCAGACATCATGCAACGCCTTGGAATGGAGGAAGGTGTTCCGATCGAGTCGCGGTTCGTGTCCAAGCAAATCGAGAATGCGCAAAAGCGCGTTGAAGGACAGAACTTCGGATACCGCAAGCACGTCCTCGAATACGACGATGTCATGAACAAGCAGCGCGAAGCCGTTTACGGCCTGCGCCGGCAATTGCTCGAAGGAGAGGACCAGAAGGAATACCTCATCAATATTGCCGACGAGATCATGGCAGGGCTCGCTTCCCAGCATGCCAACCAGGAAACTCATCCGGACGAGTGGGATCTGAACGGCCTGCATACCTCAGTCCTGCAGCAATTCGGGTTTGATTTTCGCGCCGAAGGTATCGATCCGGGCCGTATGAGCTCGAAAGAACTGGAAGACGCGCTGGTCGATAAAGCTCACGAGAAATACGATCAAAAGGAAGCCATCATCGGCTCGGCTCCAATGCGTTATCACGAACGCATGCTGATGCTGCAGATCGTCGATTCGCACTGGAAAGATCACCTTCTCGCCATGGATCACTTGAAAGAAGGTATCGGGCTCCGAGGTTATGGCCAGCGCGATCCTCTCGTCGAATACAAAAAAGAATCCTTCACGTTGTTCGAAGATCTCATGAACCGCATCGAGGAAGACACGCTGCGGTTCCTGTTCCTTCTGCAGCCTGTTGAAGAACAGAAACAGGCCGAACAAATAGAACGCAAGCGCAAACGCGCCGAGTTTCTGATGTCACAGCAAAACAACGGCGGCGATGGAGCAGCGCGCCAGGTAAAACGCGATACTCCCAAGGTCGGGAGAAACGATCCCTGCCCGTGCGGCAGCGGAAAGAAATTCAAAAAGTGTCATGGGGTGACTGTTTGACCGAAAAGAAAATCTCAGGCGACGCCTATACTTTTGACGACGTCCTGATCGTTCCACTCAAATCGGACGTCTTGCCCACCGAAGCTCGAACCAATACCAGATTAACCAACCGAATCGAATTGAACGTGCCCATAGTGAGTTCCGCCATGGACACCGTCACGGAATCGCCGCTGGCGATCGCCCTCGCGCAGCAAGGTGGAATCGGAATCATTCACCGCAATATGCCGGTGGACAAACAAGCTGCTGAAGTGGACAAAGTGAAACGGTCGGAAAGCGGCATGATCGTGGATCCCATTACGATGTCTCCGAACGACAAAATCAAAGACGCCGTGAAGCTGATGGCTCACTACAAGATTTCCGGGGTACCGATCACCGAAAACGGAAGGCTCGTGGGCATCCTGACGAACCGGGATCTTCGCTTCGAGACGCGCTTTCACCTGCCGATTCGCGAGGTGATGACGAAGGATGAACTCGTAACAGTACCCGTCGGAACCACGCTGGAGGAAGCGCAGCGCCTTCTGCACAAGCATCGCATCGAAAAACTTCTTGTCGTGGACAAGAACCAGAATCTCAAGGGACTGATCACGGTGAAAGACATCACCAAGAAGATCAAGTACCCCTTGTCTGCCAAGGATGATCAAGGCCGTCTGCGCGTGGGCGCCGCTATCGGCGCCACAGGCGATTTTCTGGAGCGGATGGCTGAACTGGTGCGCGCCAAAGTGGACGTTGTCGTCATCGACACGGCGCATGGGCACTCTTCGCGCGTGCTCGAAGCAGCGAAGGAAGCCAAGCGCCGCTTTCCCGATATGGATCTGATCGTCGGCAATATCGCAACTGAAGAGGGAGCCCGCGACCTCATCCAGGCAGGCGTGGATGCGGTGAAGGTCGGCATGGGACCCGGTTCCATCTGCACGACTCGAGTCGTCAGCGGCGTCGGCATGCCCCAGATTACAGCGATTCTGGCCTGCGCGCGCGCGGCGCATGAAGCCAACATTCCGCTGATCGCCGATGGCGGCATCAAGTTTTCCGGCGATGTCACCAAGGCGCTCGCGGCCGGCGCGGACGCCGTCATGATCGGCTCCCTGTTCGCGGGAACCGATGAGAGCCCGGGCGAGACAATTCTTTACCAGGGACGAACCTTCAAGTCGTACCGCGGAATGGGTTCGCTCGGGGCAATGCAGGCGGGCAGCCGGGACCGTTACGGTCAGGAGTCCGAAGCTCCGGGCAAGCTGGTTCCGGAAGGAATTGAAGGCCGCGTGCCGTACAAGGGGCCGTTATCTTCAATGGTGACGCAGTTGGTGGGAGGCTTGCGAGCCGGCATGGGATACTGCGGCGTCAGCACGATTCGGGAACTGCAGACGAAGACGCGCTTCATGAAAATCACTGAAGCATCGCTTCGTGAAAGTCACGTGCACGACGTGTTCATCACGAAAGAATCGCCGAATTATCAGCTCGACGAGTAAACCGCGGGATTACCCGATCGTTGTTTTGCCCGCCCTTCGGAAAGGCTCGTTGATGTACTTCTGCGCTTCAGCCTGGGCGCCGTACGAATCGTCGCCGGTATTGGCCGCTTTCTGATATTCGGAAACGGCGCGTTCGCGATTGCCCCGGATATCGAATATCTTTCCGCGATTGATATAGGCCCACACCTCAACCCATTTCGGTTTGAGATCGCCGTTCAAAGCTTCCTGGAACATGCCCGATGCCGCCTGAACATTACCCAATTCGAAAAGCGCTTCGCCCATTCGAAACAACGCCAGCGAATTATGCCCGTCGATGTCGACGGCTTTCTGATACTGATCGATCGCGTCGTTATATCGTCCTTCATTCGCGAATTCTTCACCGCGGTTGATCAGCACTGCGATCTTGATGTCATTCGACATTCGAAGGATTTTTTCGCGGGGATCGATGATCACATCCTTCGCCTTGCGTTCCGTCTTCACATCGTAATCGCTCGACTCACTCACAACTTCGACGCGCGCATATTCGGGATCGCCGTCGGTCACAATCTGAAGCTCGACGGGCATTTTGAATAAATCGAGATCCTGCTTCACCTGCCCCTGAACCAGGTAGCCGTCTTTACGCCGGAGAATCGTGAATGTGGTCGTCATTTCCGGAACACCCGACGAATTCACCCACTGTTCGAAGAAGTAATTCAAGTCACCACCCGCGACCTCCGAAGCGAGTTTCTCGAAGGCTTCCGTCGATGCGGGCGTGTTTTGAAACTGTTGAACGTATCGGGCGAGGACTTTGTCAAAATTCTCGTCGCCGATCACCCAGCGCAGCATTCTCAGAATGAATGCTCCTTTGTATTCCACCAGCGAACGGTATTCCGGCGAATCTTTCTCGAAGTTGCCGGCCTGACGGATCGAAGTGCTTCCTTCGTAAGCAAGGGCTTTCACCAGAGCTTTATGGATATGCTCCTGAGCTTCCGCGGGCGACAATGCCTTCTCAAAGTAGAGCAGGCTCGCAAACTGAGCCATGCCGTCAACGAGCCACGCATCGGCGCCGGGATCCTTCACTCCAATCTTCAAGGGAAACCACTGATGCGCGGTCGTGGCCGCCAGGCTTCCGGCATCGTAATCCTTTCGAATCTGGCCCGAAGGCAACAGAAGCATTCCGACCGACCACTGCGCATTCCAATTAGCGCCATCGACTTCAACAATGCGAAGGCTGGACGATGGTGGCGCGCCAAACTTGTCGGCATAGAAGTCATAAACTTTCCCGACGTCATCTGCCATCGTCTTTACGACTTCGGGGGCGCCTTTCAGGGCGTTGAATGAAATCTCCGTCCTGGCCGATTTGTAATTCGTCGTGTTGTACTTCCCCGCTGCGACTGTTCCCCAATAAGACTGTTGATTGCTCGCAAAGCCATCGCCGGATTTCGGGAGATCCGTGACGAGCTGCCAACCGGCCGGGGCGTTGACCTTGAGACGCATGTCGGCCTTATCGCGATACATGCCGTTTGATGGAAACCATTTTCCTTCATACAGCAGGAAAGCGCTGTCTTCAGAAACCCGTGCCAGCACCGGTTCGTGCCGGTTTTCCTCGGGATCCAGAGTGCCGGAGTATTCGATGTGAATAACAGGATTGTTGTTGAATTGCTGGTTGCTTAGTTCGATTTCGACCGTGGAATCGACATCAAATTGTCTGAATCTGACGTCGGATCCGCCGACGGTCGCGCGATCCACTCTTAGCCGCCGGTCGAGATCGAAGACAGCGTATGTTTTGCGATCAAGCTGCTTGAAACGAATATCGGCTTTTCCGGCCAGCCGATGTTGCTGCGGGTCGAGAGTGACGTCGAGCGTATACAAATCAACGTCGATTTTCGGGCGATCGGACTGATCATCCTGCGGGTTCTGCACACGCGGCGGTTGCTGGCCTGCCAAAGGCACAACCAGAACCATCAGCGCTAAGCACATCCACGAAATTTTTTTCATAAGCCGACCCTGGTTTTACGGAATTCTGACGACCAGCTTACCCATTCCTGCATTGTCATTCTGGTCATAAATACGAAACGCAATGACATGTTCACCGGATGGAAGTTCATTGGAAAGGTAACTAAACGATTCCGATTTCGAATCGATGATGCCGTCTTTCGGAAAGACCGGCCGCCAGTCCCCGGTATCGACAGCGACCTCCGCCTGATTCACTGTAGACGTTTGATCCACAACCTCGATAGCAACCCGGACCTTGCGATTTTCGATTCGATCCAGGGTCATCGTGACTGTTGGAGGCGTGTTATCGATCGTAAAGGTTCGACTCTCCATCTCGCCTTTCAAGGCAATGTCCGGCGGATTGGACGGCTGATCGTTCGCGACCACACGCACAACGTACACGCCGTCGGGTAGTGTATCCGAGTTGATCGTATAGAAATTGTCTTCCAAATCTTTCTTGAGGACCTTCCAGGTTCGCTCGTTATCGGCGCGGTAGTAGAGGTCGTAAGTGAGGATGTCTTGATTCTTGTCCGTCGCCGCCCACTGAAACGACTGCGCTCCCCGCTGAGGCACACGGCGCGGGGGAATGGCCTGAATCCTCGGCTGGCCCGCGCGAGCGTTGGCGCGTATGGTCGCAGGATCGTTCGGATTGATGTTATTGCCGGTATTCAGAATGACTTTTTGAAGCGCAACGCCGGGAGGAAGAACGTCCACATTTGTGACCTCCGGCCGGAAGTTCTGTTGAAGATATGGAACACGCACGGACCCGAGCCGGGGCGTTCTCGATCCGTCGGCCTTCAACACCGCTTTCCATTGAATGAAGCGGGCTTTGGGACTCACGGGCGTTCCATTCGAATCCAGCGCCTGCCAGTCCGACCAGGTTTTGTCGGCAGAACCCGTATTCCCGGTTCGCGTGGAAACTTCGATGGAATCTCTCTCTCCGGACTTCCACGAAATCCTGCCCCAGGACGAAATCGCATCCGTGTCTTTGATGGTCGATTCATAGGTGCCTGAACCGGACACGGCGTCGTTAATGCGAAACAGTTTTCCAATATTTGCCGATGCCGCGTACACGCGATCGCCCGCCTGGATCAGGCGCGTCGTCTGCTCTTCTGATGATTCGACCAGAAGCGTGGTATTGCGAGGACCTTCGAGCGAATAAATGCGGCCTTTGGCGCCGGTGGAAAAAAGGAGCTTTCCATCACGCGGCAACACGGAGAAAACCATTTCTTCACGTGAGCGCCACAATGTATTCACGACGCCGTCGGGAAGGATTTCGAAAACCGCGCTTTGCGCATTCGCATCGCTGCCGCCCTTGCGAGTCTGAGCTCGGGGCGTGTCTGCGGACACAGGTTCCGGAGAATCGATGACCTGAACTTCCTGCGGAGCCGCCGCGGCGGAATTCACCGAAATAGTCACGTTCCCCTGGGGTGTGGCCGATGTTGCCGGAGACGCCGGCGAAACCGCGGGCGCCAGAACAGGTTCGCCGCCGATTGCACAAACATAAATCGTTCCGTTCGGCGCAACCGCGACTGAATGGATTTCCCGCATGCCCGAGTCGTACAGAACGAAAGCTTTGCCCTCGGGAGATATCCGGTAGACGTATCCCTTTGGATCTCCGCCGGCAATCACGTTGCCGTCTTTATCGATCGCCATCGAGACGATGTGTGTTTCGTCCGTATCGTAGAACGCAGCGCCTTTGCCGTCAGGCGTGACTCGATAGATCACGCCTTTGTCGCCGGTTCCAACGAGCAGCCTGCCCTGTTTGTCGAACACCAGCGACCAAATGTATTTCGTCTTCGGATTGAAGAATTCTTTGGCTGTTCCGTTTTCAATCCGGTACACCTTGCCGTCCGGCGAAGAGCCGGCATAGAGATTGTCCTTTCCGTCAACCGCAAGAGCCAGCACATCGAGTTCGGCCAGGTCGGCGATCATGGTTCCTTTACCGGACGGATCGACTTTGAAAATCTTTCCGTCATGACCGGTGCCGAGGTACACATTGCCTTTCGAATCCGCGACCGCGGACCACACCAGAGTCTGCTCGGTATTGAAAACCGTATCGAACCTAGGCGCCAGAACAAGCTCGTCGTCGCTGGTCAGCGATACGTTGGAAAGTTTTCCTTTTCTAAAATCGTCGTAGGTCCGCGTTTCCCAGAACAAGGGTGTGACGGCGAACAGGGGAATGACGGCAATCAACGGCAGGAACCAAAGAATCTTTTTCATGAAGTGTCGTCTCAGGGCTTAACAACCAGATTTAAGGATCTCTGCCCCTGAATTACATATTTCGATTGCGGAAGTTCGTACTCTCGAACTGTGGAATTTGGCGTTCCAGACACGTTTCTGCTGGACGACCTGTCGGTATTGATAACGGCCGCCATCGATGGAGGCAGTGAAGGAAATTCCTCGCCACCGATCACAACACCCGGTTCGGAGCTTACGACCTTGATATAAAGACGATCGTTTTTGCGAAGCTTGTTCAGTTCGTTGATGACTTGTTTGAGCCCCGTCGGCACGCCTGACGGACCACGGCGAATATCGATGCCGGTCACAGTCGTCCCATCACCGACAATCAACTGAACCTGCCCAGAGGGGAGGCCGGCGGGAATCTGCACGGGATATTGCTCGATCACGGTGTCGCCTTGAGTGGTTCGCAGGTACGCTGTCAGCGTCACGGTCTCTCCCGGCGCAGCTTCGGGCTTGTTCACCGAGATTCGCTCGAGTTGAGCGTTTGTCTTGCGATCCATTGCGGTGATTTCGAGATCAATATTGTTGATCTCGACGCCGTCGTATCCGGCCATCAGGAGATATTGCAGCGGGCTGACGGCAGCGATGGAAGCCATGGCTGGACCGTTCATATCGCTGGAAAATACATTTCCGATATTCACCGATTCCTGGTTTTTCAGATGAATTTGCCCGGACACATAAAGCGTCATTTCACCCAGGGCCCGCTCACTGGCCGTGATCGCATTGAATACGATGAAATTCATCAGAGGCGGCGTCAGGAACCGGTCGGAAGCAACTTCGAATTTGTACTTGTTCGTTGAATTGAGGCTCGATTTCATCGACAACGTCACGGGAATCATTTTGGATTTGGCGCCGATCGTTCCGGCAATTCCGGTCGATCGATCCTGCTGAAACGATCCGACGACATCGAGAGGCACAGCCAGCTTGAAAGAGTTCTGAATGTTGGGCAGAAGCGAAATCACATAGCCTGCGGACATCGGCACATCGGTCGGACCCGCGGTCAAATTCGGATGTCCGAACGCATAGATCTTGTTTCCTTCGACGTGAGTCACCGTCCCATTCGCGCTCCAGCTCAGATCACCGCGGATCAACTCGATATCGATCGAAGATCCCGGCTCGATTTTCGCTGGAGTCGCGGCGAGACCCGCAGCGCTACCCCCGCCGCCACCCTGAACCGGCATAAAGCCAAATGCACTGAAGACAGGGCCGAACTGCTGTAACGCCGCCTGAGACGCACCCGACACAAACAATGGCGTTTCAATTCGTGTCAACGAAGGACTCGCGGCAGTTCCAAACGGACTGGCGCTCAGTAAAGACTGCGGCAACATCAACTGATGAAGAGGAGTTCCGCTCGCCAGTTTTTGATATTGGCTATAGATAAATGCCGCTGGAGATTCGGCAGGCGGCAATGATCCACTGGATGCGGGACGGATCGGCACCGGCCCCGCGTTTTTTCCATCCAGCAAATCCAGCATTTGATGGATCGGTTGGATGCCGGCGATGGGCTCGGTAGAAAAAGGAAACGAAAACGCAACGGCGCCGAGAAGTTTCCCGTCGATGTAAACGGGACTGCCGCTCATTCCTGCGATTACTCCGGTACGCGCCAGCGGCCCCCCGGACAGCCGGGCCAGAATCATGTCCTGCTTGGGAGCGAAGTTCTTGAGAACTCCAAGAAGCTCAACATCGAACTGCTCGATTTTGGTTCCTTGAAAGACAGTCTTGCCAATTCCCTTCATGCCGGGACGAACTTCGTCAACCGGCATAAATCTGGTACTTTGAGCCGGAACACTGAGGGAAAATGCAGCAATCAGGATTGCCGCTGAGGCGAGAAGACGGAGGGTTTTCGTTTTCATGGTTGACCGTTTCGGTCCCTTCCTAAATACAATGTTTTCAATCAGAAAATGACAGCTCATCTTAAAGGAGCGACGGAGTTTATGTCAACGCCGCGGGCATTGTGGCTATAAGCGGTTTTATCCTCGCGGGAGGAAAAAGTACTCGGATGGGCCAGGACAAAGCCCTCCTCGACTGGAATGGTGTTCCACTTTTGAACCATATGATCAGCCTCCTGCAGGCGGCAACCGATCCCGTTCGCATCGTCGGCCGCGAACCGCTCCCGGATATTATCCCGGATCACGGGCCCCTTTCCGGCATCGCGACAGCGCTAGAGATCTCATCCACTGAAAATAATCTGGTGGTGGCCGTCGACCTTCCTCTTTTGACGCAGAACTTCCTGAAATATTTTTCTTTAAAACTCGAAAGTTCGAGCCGGCTGCTCGTGGCTTGCAGGATCGGGTCCGCCCTTCCGCTCTGCCTCGGAATTCGGAAATCCCTTTTGCCGGAAATCCATCGCCGGCTCGGAACGCGCGATCTCAGCGTTCATGGGTTGGTGCAAGATTGTGCGGCTGAAATTCTGGAGCAGGGCGACCTCGAAACCGCGGGGTTTCGCGCCGAGATCTTTCGCAATATCAACACTCCAGCGGATTATTTGCGGACCAGTTCTGTCCCTCCAGTGCAATAGGGTGTCGTGCTAGGAAGGGGGCCTATGAAACGACGGCTGGCCAGTGCAATCGTGGTGTCGGTCTTCTGCATCGCGCTGTGCAGCGAAGCATATGCGCAGGTAAAAGAGAATTTCGAACTGAACATTTTTGGCGGCGGCAGCTTTTACACGACCAAGAAATACGAGATCGGCCCCCCGCAATCGCCCACTCCGGTACCGGGCGAGTTCAAACTGGGTCACGCCATCAAAGGCGGTTTGCGCGTTGGCGTGTATACACGCGGCCATTGGAGTGAGGAGTTTTTTTACAGTTACGAACCCACGACGGCTCACTTCATCCGGCGCGGCAGCGCCCCTCGTTCGACGGATCTTCGAATGGGTGTGCATAACTACGGAATCACGGCACTCTACTACTTAAGCGAAAACGAATCGAACACCGTTCGTCCTTTCCTGAGTATCGGCCTTGGCGGAACCGTTTACCGGCTCACACCTGAAGCACAGGCAATCGCACGCGATCCGTTGCGTGGGAATCTGCCGGATATGGACAACTCACACGAACTGACGTTGAACTACGGCGTTGGACTCAAAACACGATCCTCCGGCTGGCTTGGAGTTCGCGTCGACGTTCGTGGATTCCTGGGACGCACTCCGGCATTCGGATTGGCCCGGAAGTCCAATGACCCGAACGCGACAGTTTTTCCGGCGACCGGCCCCATACAAAACCTGGAAACATCGGCTGGCCTGGTGTTTTACTTCTCGAAAAAGCGCTGAGTGTCTCACGCACAACAACGTCTGCAGCACAGCAAGGCGGCTGCGCTTTCAAGCGCGCTAAGCCGCCTACGCGATATGCATTCAGCGACGCTGGATACGCTTTCAATGGCCCTCGATTTCCGCGATCAAAGCACGAGCGGCCATTCGAGACGCGTCGCTCACCTCACTTCGGGAGCTGCGAAACAGATCGGCATCACGGGCTCCAAACTTCTTCAAATTGAACACGGCGCGCTGCTGCACGACATCGGGAAACTGAGAATCCCCGACAGCATTTTGTGGAAGCCCACGAAACTCACAGACGAAGAGTGGGACATGATGCGCCGCCACGCGGAGTATGGCTTCGAATTCCTCAGTAACATCGAATTCCTCAGAGGAGCCGCAGAAATCGTGTATGCGCACCATGAAAAATTCGACGGCAGCGGATACCCGAGAGGCCTTCGCAAAGACGAGATTCCACTCGGCGCCCGCGTTTTTGCGATCGTCGATACGATCGATGCCATGATCTACAAACGGCCCTACAACAACCCCGTCACTTTTACCGCGGCATCAGCCGAAGTCCGGCGCTGCGCCGGTACGCAATTCGATCCGCACCTTGTTGAACCGACTCTTCGTTACCTTGACGCGCACATGCCCACGCATCTGAGGTGAATTTCAGAGGCAGACACCAAATCCTGAGGTTCGAATTTTGGTGTCTGTCCTTGTCTGTCCCTGAAATTCCGCTACAGTCTGGCAGGAATCTTCGGAAGTGAAGCCGGTCGCTCCAAAGTAAATCTCAATTTTGTTTCGGGACCGTATTCGATTTCCTTTCCCTTCGTCGCCAGGACGACTCCCGTCCCGCCGACGCCTCCGACGGCGGCGCCTTCGGCCGCGCCTTTCTTGCCGCCGGCCAGAGCACCGATTGCCGCGCCGATGCCGGCGCCACCCGCGATAACGGCGGCATCGCGTCCCTTCGTGGATTCGGCCTCTGCGACGAACGGCTTCGTCACGATAGGATACGATTTACCACCATCGAGGATGCTCGTGAGGGCAAGCCGGATATTCGCTCGACCTTTTATTTTTCCCGAACCTTCGGCATCGACCACGCGTCCCTCGACTTTGGCTCCGCGGCCGACGATCGTGGTTCCGTTAATCACGATAGGCTCGGCAATAGCCGCTGAGAAGGAATCGCCGGGCCTGTTCTTCGCCGTGCTTAACGAATCGATAAGGCTCACGCTTACGTCAGTACCTTCAGGTATTTCGAAATCCTTGCCCGGACCCAGTTTCGCAACCGGTGGCGCCGCATCAACGGACCTGGCTGGTGGAATCGTGGAAGTTTTAGATGCTCCCGGCACCGGTTCGGATGGAGCGCCGGTAGCCGAGACTGGCTCCGGGGTGTCCTTTGAACATCCCATCACGCTGCAACTCACTACGACCATGCACAACACATACAACAAGCTCTTCATCAGTTCTCCTCCTGGATAAACCATCGTTGTTTGGGAAGAGAGCTTGGCAAGCTGGGTTCCAACGAGGTGGAACCGTGCGGACATCGTGCGGATGGCCTAGAATCAGACCGATTAGAAAAGCAGAAGCAAAAATCGATACGCGGATTAGACCCCACATATGCAAACCCTCACCTTCAAAGAGGAACTCAGGTGCCTTTTATTGATGTCTGTGGCCCACTGATCAAGGTCGCACGGGTCGCTCCATGTTGTTGGAAAAGTCTCTAAGTTGTTGGCCCTGTGATTAATTTAGACTCATTGGGTTTTGGTTAGAGTCTTGCTGATGTGTAGCCGGTCTTCGAAAAGGGGAATTTTTCCCATATAATTTTCCACGTGAGCACCACAAACACACAAAACCCGGATTCGACAACTCGAGCGTCGATGCACAAAACAAAGGTACTGGTCGTCGATGATGAACCGGCGATTCGGGAAGTTCTGGAAATGATCCTTACCGAGTGGGGTTATGACGTTCGCCTCGCATCGGACGGCGCAGAAGCGAAGGATCTGGTCGAATCCTACGATCCGGAAGTTGTCATATCCGATGTGGTGATGCCGCAGTTGTCGGGGCTGGATCTTCTGAGATGCCTCAAAGCCGGAAATCCCAATCGACCGGTGATTCTAGTTACGGCTCACGCGAGTATCGATCTCGCTGTGGAATCGATGAAGCAGGGCGCACAGGACTTCATCACAAAACCCATGGACTATCCGAAACTGCGCGCCATCCTTAAAGCCGCTGAATCCGATATCGAAATGCGGCAGACCTCGCGCAAGCTCACATCTCAACTTGAGCGCGGTTCGGGCTTCGGGGAATTCGTGGGAACCAGCAAACCGATGCGCGAGGTTTATGACCTGATTCAGAGTCTCAGTTCGAGTGATGCATCCGCGATCGTCACCGGCGAAAGCGGAACCGGCAAGGAACTGGCCGCCCGAACCATTCACCAGCTCAGTAAACGCGCCAATGGCCCGTTTATCGCAGTGAATGCCGCAGCGATTCCTGAAACACTCATCGAGAGCGAAGTGTTCGGCCATGAAAAAGGCGCGTTCACCGGCGCGATCGGAACAAGGCCCGGATGCTTCGAACTGGCCAACGGCGGAACATTGTTTCTCGATGAAATTGGAGAAATGCCGCTCGCCCTTCAACCGAAACTCCTGCGCGTTCTTGAAGACGGCAAAGTTCGCCGCCTCGGCGGCAAGCAGGAGTTTGAATTCAACGTGCGGGTTATCGCTGCCACCAACCAGGAACCGCGAGCAGCGATTCAGGACGGGCGCATCCGTGAAGATCTCTATTACCGGCTGACGGTTTTTACGGTCCATCTGCCGCCATTGCGGGACCGGAAGGAAGATATCCCGCTTTTGGCGCAGCATTTTATAGGCGAATTCAACAAAAAGCACAGCACGAACGTGGAAGCGCTTCGCGATGATGCGCTGGAAATGTTGATGAATTATTCATGGCCCGGCAACGTGCGTGAATTCCGGAACGTCCTGGAGCGGGCTCTTATTCTGGCGCGGGGTGAATGGATCGAGACACTGCATCTTCCGCCCTACCTGCGCAATCCCGGGGCGGAGTCCTCGACAAAAATCGTCCTTCCCCTGGGGATCACGGCCGCAGAGGCCGAACGCGAACTCATATTGAAGACCCTGGAAAAAACCGGGCACAACAAAGCCGAAGCTGCACGGCAGCTTGGGCTCGACGTCAAGACCATCCGGAACAAGCTGAAATCCTACAAAATTGAGGACTGATGATCTGGGCGTCGGTATTCGTGGCGGCCGGAATCGTCGTTTATTTGTGTGTCCGCATTTCGCAGCTTCGGCGTGAAAACCGGTTGATGTCATCGCGCCTCGTCGAAATCGACCAGATGAAGAAAAACTTCATCTCGCACGTATCCCACGAAATCAAGGCTCCACTTGCATCGATGCAGGAAACAACCCATTTGATCCTGGAGCGCATACCCGGCCCCCTCACCGAGAAGCAGCAGCGGCTGCTCGACTTGAACCTCCAATGCGGGAAACGGCTGGCTCAAATGATTGGAAACATTCTGGACCTTTCGAGATTGGAAGCCGGAATTGTCGAATACGATCTGCAGACGTCGAATATCGCAGAGCTCATGCACAAAGTCGTTATGGAGTTCAGCACTCAGGCCCAATCAAAATCCCTGCGAATTCTCACGGACATCCAGCGGGAACCTTTGATGATGAATTGCGATCCGAATCGAATCGTTCAGTTGTTTACCAACCTTCTTGAAAACGCCGTGCGATTCTCGAACAAAAGTGGGATTGTCGGTATCAATGTCCGCTCCATCCCTCAACTGCCGCGAATACCTCAGGCCGCGCGAGCTAAAATCTCAACCAGCGGCGCTCAGGGCTTTGCGCTCATCGCCGTTTCCGACTCCGGACCTGGAATCGAGGATTCGCACAAAGAGACCGTCTTTCACATGTTTCATCAGGTCAAGCAGGGTAAGAAGAGCCACGGAGAAAGCCTTGGGCTTGGCCTTGCGATTTCACGTGCTGTTGTTGAAGCGCACAAGGGAACCATTTGGGTTGAAGACAATCCTCCGGGTGGGGCCGTCTTCTTCGTCGTGTTGCCGAAAACCGCAGTGGAAACGGAAACGTTGTCCAAGAGGGCGGGTTGAAGCTCAAATGCCCGGTCTCCCACGTGTTCTCACTTCGACTGCCAAACCCAGAATGCGGTGTAGTCGCCGATAGTGTGAACCACCTCCAGGTCCACGCTGGGTATTCGACTCACTTCTTCCAGCGTCTTGTCCGCCGTGATGCATAAAACGCGAGGCTCCGTTTTCGTCGCCTGGACCAGATCTTCCGCGGTGTAAACGATGCGGAGGTGATTTGAGCGGTAATACTGCATGCCGTATTCCGCCCATCGCGCAGGTTTGTACATGAAGACGGTCTGATCCGGTGGAATCATCAGGGATAGCGCGCCTTGCCAGGGCCGCATGGTGTCGGTGACATCGAATCTCGGGAACACCATTGTTGTTGCAGTGATCACAAGGGCCACGATCGCCACGGTATTCAGGCCTGCAACAAATAAGGGACTCGTCCACAACGCCATCACTATAAGCGCCGCCGCCATCACGAACGTCACAACCACGATCGACATTCCACTGACATGAGGATCGACATTCAGCGTATCTCCAAAGAATCCAAACGCGACCCCGATAAACACCATCGTTCCCGCTTCGATAAACACCGCCACCTTATAAACACGCGATACGGGCTGTTGAAGCTCCTTACTCAATAGCAAAGCAATCGCGGGAACCATCGGAAGGATGTACCCGGGCAGCTTCGATCCCGACAATGAAAAGAAAACGAACGGAACCGCGGCCCACCAGAAAAGAATGTGATCGTTTTTGGTGAAAGTTCTCCGCAACGCGGAGATCAGCAGGAATGTCCACGGGAACGTCAGCAAAAGGAGCACCGGCAGGAAAAAATAAAACGGCCTCTCATGACCGTGGATTGTCGTCGCGAATCGTTCGATGTTTTGATTGATGAAAAACATCCTGATGAATTCCCAACCATTGACAAGCGTGCAGAGGATGAACCATGGAAAAGAAACAGCCGCCGTAATCCACAAGCCTTTCGGATGCCATGTCCGCCATTCGTCACGCCGGCCTCGAAACACAATGTAGGCAGCAAGCGAAATGGCAGGCAAGACCAGCGCGATGGGACCCTTCGCGAGGATCCCGAGACCGAGAGCGGCGTAGAACGTATAAAACCAGGCCTGCCTGTTGGGTGTGGAGTCATTGAATGCAAACAGAAAGAACACGAGTGCGGCGGTAAGGCAGGCCGTCAAAGGCATATCCATCGAGGCCGCCCGGGCGAACGCAAACGCACCTATCGACGTGGCAAAAACGACCGCGGCGAGAACTCCTGTGGTTGGGTTCCACAATCGTCGGCCGCACCAGTAAAGGAGACCGACACAAAGCGTCGCGCCAAGCGCGGACGGAAACCGGGCTCCGGCTTCATTAATTCCAAACAGCTTGTAACCGATGGCAGACAACCAATAGACGAGCGCCGGCTTCTCGAACCAGGGCGTACCGTAAAGCCGCGGCGTAATATAGTCGCCCGTACTCAACATTTCCCGCGCGACGGCAGCATAACGAGGTTCGTCCGGACCTATCATTCCGATCCCGCCGAGCCCGCGAAAGAACAGGACATAACACATGATCGCGAGAGCCGCGAGGATGAGGTGATCAGAGTAAGGACGCAGGGCGGGTTTCATTGGAAATATGCAAAAATATCACGGATGCGAGGGCCCATTAAAGGTTTCACCGAATACACGCTGGCCCTGCTGCTGATCAAGGTCTTCGGTTTGATGCCCCGGCCTCTGGCGCACCGGGCGGCCGCAATCCTGGCCTGGCTTGGATTTCATCTCGCTGTCCGGCAGCGCAATGCCGCGATGCAGAACCTTCGCCTTGCAATGCCCGGGATCGACGAAAGAGAGCGGCAACGGATTGTGCGCGGATGTTTTCGCAATCTGGGGCGGCTGCTCGTCGAATTCGCACATTTTCCCGATTTGAACAAAACCAATATTTCGAAGCACGTGGTCCACGATGGTCTCGAAAACTATCTCGAAGCACTGCGCCGCGGCAATGGCGTGATCTTCATGACCGCGCATTTCGGCTCGTGGGAGCTCAGTTCATTCGCGCATGCTGTCTATGGATATCCGCTGCACTTCATTGTGAGACCCATCGACAACCCGAAGGTTGAGGAACTCATATCGCACTACCGCACACTCAGCGGCAATACTCCGATTCAACGGCGGAGTGCGGCGCGCGGCATTCTGAAAGCGCTGCGGGAGAATCGCGCTGTTGGAATCCTGTTCGATCAAAACACGACCCGGAGTGAAGGAGTGTTTGCGGAATTCTTCGGAATTCCCGCGGCAACCACTCAGGCTATCGCGACTTTTGCGCTGCGCACCGGCGCCGCTGTTGTCCCTGGATTCCTGATCTGGGATGAAGGCATTGGAAAACACCGGCTACGGCTGGACCCCGCTGTCGATCTGATCAACACCGGCGATCCCACCCATGACGTGCTGGAAAACACCAAATCGTTCAACAGAATCCTGGAAGGATACGTTCGCAAATATCCGGATCAATGGCTGTGGATCCACCGCCGCTGGAAGACGCGTCCTGAGGGAGAACCCGCAATCTACGATAATTAATGAATCGGCCGCCCGTAGGCCATGTTTTCCAACCGCGCGATCCGGTCTTCGATCGGTGGATGCGTGCTGAAAAGACTCACAATGCCGCCGCCGCGCAGCGGATTGACGATGAACATATGCGCGGTGGCGGGATTCGCATCCAGCGGAACTCTTTGCGATCCTGCTTCAAGTTTCCGCAACGCATTCGCCAGCCACATGGGATTCCCGCAAATCTTCGCGCCGCTGGCATCCGCTTCATATTCACGCGAACGTGAAATCGCCATTTGAATCAATGCGGCGGCAAGTGGCGCGAGAATGATCATCGCAATAGTGCCGATCACTCCACCGGCGCCTTCATCATCGTCGCGGCGTCCGCCGTAGCCGCCGAAAATCAAACCCCACTGCGCGATATTCGCAATCATGCTGATCGAGCCGGCAATCATTGCGGCAATGGTTCCGATCAGGATGTCGCGATTGCGCACATGTCCGAGTTCGTGCGCCATGACACCTTCGAGTTCTTCCCGCGTGAGCAATCGCAAAATGCCTTCAGTCGCGGCGACCGCGGCATGATTCGGATTGCGGCCCGTCGCGAAAGCATTCATCGCATCCGATGGAATGATGTACACCTTCGGCATCGGCATATTCATCTTCACGGCCAGATCATGCGTGACGCCGTAAAGCATCGGCGCCTGGGCTTCCGTAACTTCCTGAGCGTTGTACATGCGCAGGACGATCTTGTCGCTGAACCAATAGCTGAACAGATTCATTGCCATCGAGAAAATGAACATCACCATCAATCCCTGCCGGCCGCCGAGCGCGCCGCCCACAAAGATGAGCAATACGGTCAGGCCGGCCATCAGCAGGACTGTTTTTGTCGTATTCATGAATTCTCCTGATCCAGACTTCGCGCGAGCAGTTCAACGGGATGCAGAACTTCCAGCGTCATTCCATGTTTCTTTGCGCCATATTTGAATTGAAACATGCACCCCGGATTTCCAGTCGCCAGAATATCTATATGCGCGTTCTGAATTTTTTCCATTTTTCGATCCAGAATCTCCATCGAAAGTTCGTTCTGCGTGATGTTGTAAATGCCGGCGCTTCCGCAGCATTGATCGGCGCCTTCAACTTCCACGAACTGAATTCCGGGAATCGCTTTCAACAGCTTTCGGGGCTCGCTCCTGACGCGCTGACCATGAATCAAATGACACGGATCGTCATATCCAACGCGGCCCTTCAATGGAGTCTTTAGACGATCGTAGATTCGCGTGGAAACCAGAAATTCGGCAATGTCTTTGACCTTCGAAGAAAATCCTTCCGCACCTTCAACCAGCAGCGGATATTCCTTCAGCATGGCGCCGCATCCTGCAGCATTAATAATGATGGCGTCGAGTTCCTGAGCGTTGAATGCCTTGATGTTGGTCTGAGCCATGCCGGCTGCGACATCACGTAACCCGGCATGATTGGCCAGCGCCCCGCAACAGATCTGAGAGCCTGGAATGACGACGTCGTAGCCCGCGGCCGTCAGCAGGCGGACTGAAGAACGATTGATCGATCCCAGCATTGAGTTCATGACGCAGCCGCTGAAAAAAGCCACCTTGCCGCGCCGCTCCCCTTCGGCGGGATAAAAGCCTCCCAGCCGTACACCGCTTTCAATTTGAATTTCCGGCATCAACGCTTCTGCGGCAGCCATTCGAGGCGCAATCGACTCCAGCAGCCGCGTACCGCGAACAAGATTCTGTATTCCGGTTGCCCGATACAGTTGCAACATCCGGGAAGCAAGCCCGAAGCGCCACGGATATGGAAAGACATGCTTCAACACCAATCGTGCGATCCAATGCGCTGATCGTTCCTCGACAATCTTTCCGCGCATCTCTTCCATCATGTGCCCGAAGTGAACTCCGGAAGGGCAAGCCGTCTCGCAGGCGCGGCAGTCGAGACACCGGAACATGTGCTCGACAAAGGAATCTGTTATTTTTGTGCGGCCTTCATCAAAGGCACGCATCAGATAAATGCGGCCTCGAGGCGAATCCATCTCGTTGCCGAGCACACGATAAGTGGGGCACGACGAGAGGCAGAGGCCGCAGTGAATGCAGTCGAGATAGAGCGGCTGCTCTTTGCCGGAAGAAGCGGAATTAGTTTCTTTCACCGTCGACATGTCTGCCTTTGTTCAATCGGCCATCAGGATCGAAGGCTTCTTTCATTTTTTTCATCAAGGCATATTCCGCATCGTTGAGTCCGAATGTCGGAGTTTCGCGACGCATCTCCAGCGGCGCTTTTTCAATAATTGCCCTGTATTTTTCACGAACCCGGTATACATCCGCCGGCGACGTTACCTGAAGCAGCACAATTCCATTCAACGCGTGCGCGATCCATGCAGACGGCCGGTACTCCTTTATTATTTCATGCACGGTTGTCGGAAGTCCGGCCACTCGAAGAATCACCGGGCCAAGCTTGTGATACTGCTGCCGAAGTTTCTCCCAACACGCAGTCTCGCCATCGCCCTCCAGTATTTTCCAGTCTGCGGGGGGAAGATTCTTCAATTGCCAGTCCACCGCTCGAGGGTGCTCGCCGAATCGCAGGAGGATTTCATTCTCGGGTCCCACCCATTCGCAGGAAACCGGCTGCAACGCGCTCTTTCGAATGGCGGCAATCAATGTGGCGGCGGAATCCGGACTTGCAGGGCGAGCGACCGCGGTCGCCGTTCTTCCGAATTTTGCGCGCAGCTTCAAACTGATTTCGACGATGATTGCCAGCGTGCCGAGCGAACCCGTGTACAGCTTCTGCAAATCGTATCCGGTTACATTTTTCACCACACGCCCGCCGGCTTTTGAAATCCTTCCATCGATTTCAACAACCTTCATTCCGATGATCCAGTCTCGAATGGTACCGGCTGCGCGGTATGGGCCCTGAGCATTCACAGCGGCAATCCCGCCGATGGTCGCAGCCGGACCATTCCACGGATCCAACGGGAGAAACTGATTGTTTTCGAGCAGCGCGCGCTGAAGCTGCTCCAAAGTGACTCCGGCTTCGACGTGAATGGTGAGATCCGCAGGATTGTATTCGGTGATCCGTGAAAGCCGCGTTAGATTCAGGGCGCAATCCGCCGCGCGGAGAGGATTTCCAAAATACGTCTGAGTGAGCGCGCCGAGCGGCACAAGGTTTCCCTTTTCCCTGGATACAACCTCGGCGAGATGATCGATGGATTCCGGACTCTGGATTCTCGAAATCGGGAGTCCTTCAATGGTCATTCGCATTTTTGGCGAATAGTACCTCTTCAACACGCTTTCCGATTTCGGCAGTGCTGGTGGTGGTTTGCTTTCCGATCTCGGTGCAACCACTGCGTGAAGGAAAAATTTTGGCGGGATTCAGGAGTCCCTGCGGATTGAAGACCCGTTTCACACGCATCATCGTATCCAGATCGTCATCGGTAAAAACCAGGCCCATGAAGTCTTTCTTCTCGTGGCCGATTCCGTGCTCGCCGCTGAGTGATCCGCCGACATCGACGCACAGCTTCATGATCTCTTCGCTCATGCCGAAAATCTTATCGACCTGATCCGGATACCGGCTGTCGAAAAGAATGAGTGGATGCAGATTGCCGTCGCCGGCGTGAAAGACGTTCGCCACACCGAGGCCATAGTGTTCGGACATTCGATCGATGGCAACGAGAACTTCAGGCAGCCGCGTTCGTGGAATCACAGCATCCATCGTAATCATGTCGGGCGCCAGCCGTCCCATCGCGCCGAATGCGCCCTTGCGTCCCAGCCACAGCTTCGCGCGCTCGTCGTCATCCCTGGCAATGCGAACTTCGTAAGCGTGATTTCGCCTGCAGATTGCGACGATGGCATCGGAGGTCTCCTCAAGGCCTTCATGGAATCCATCGACTTCGATCAACAGCGCCGCCTTTGCATCGCGGGGATAGCCGGCCTTATAGACGGAAGCCTCGACCGCCTCGATCGTCTTGTCGTCCACGAACTCCAGAGCTGACGGGACAATGCCGGCCGCAATAACATCCGAAACCGTCTGGCTGCATTCTTCAACCGAATGGAACGCGGCGAGAAGCGTCTTCACGGCTTGCGGCCTGGGCAGCAGCCGCACTGTGATTTCCGTGACAATCGCAAACGTCCCTTCGGACCCGACGATTGTTCCCAGCAGATCCATGCCGATGGGCTCACCGGCTGGGTTGCCGAGGCGAATGATTTCGCCATCGGAAGTCACGGCCTCGACAGCGAGAATGTGATTCGTCGTCATTCCGTATTTGAGGCAGTGGGGTCCGCCCGAGTTTTCCGCAACATTCCCGCCGATGCTGCACGACATCTGGCTCGAAGGATCCGGGGCGTAATACAAACCCAGAGGCGCGACAGCCTGCGAAATATGAAGGTTGACCACGCCCGGTTGAACCACAGCAAAACGGTTTTCAGCATCGACGGAAAGGATGCGGTTCATCCGTTGCAGTTCGATCACTATACCGCCTTCAACCGCGAGGGCGCCGCCGCTCAGGCCTGTACCTGCTCCGCGAGGAAGAAACGGAATTCGGTATTCATTGGCCAACCGTACAACCTGCGCAACTTGTTCGACGGTTTCCGGAAACACCACGATGTCGGGCTTGTTTTTGAAAAGAGGAAGTCCATCGCACTCGTAAACGAGAAGTTCGGTCTCATCATTCACAACTGCGGATGCGCCGAGAACGCTTCGAAGTTTTCCTGTAAGTTCACTGTTCACGGCTTTGCCTGCTGGTTCTGTTCCGTGAGTTTTCTGATCTGCTCTTTGACAAATTGCGCCTGCGGATGATTGGGATTGGTTTCAACGAGTCTGGTCCAGTACTGCAGCGCCGCTTTTGAGTCTTTCTTTCCATGAAGCATCACAACGCCAAGATTGAACAGCGTCTCCGCGTCGCTCGGATTGGACCGGAGCGATTGAGTGAACGTCTCGATCGCATCATCGTAACGATTCTGATAGAACATCGCGGTGCCCATGTCGGTCCTCACGTGTGCCGCATCGGGACGGATTTCCAGGGCTTTCTTGTAAAGCCTGATCGCGTCGTCGAAATTCTTCTGATCGAAATCGAGATTGCCCAGTTCCACAATCGAATCGAAATCTTTCGGATCTTTTTTGATTTTCTCAGTCAGTTCCCGGACGCGGGCCATATCGACGGGAGGCGCTGAAGGTTCGGAATTGTTTCCGCCGTCGAGGTTCGTCGGAGTACTCGGATCAACGGGTAGCGGAGTCGCACGAACAATGTCCGGAGCCCGTTGCTTTTCCCAGGTGTAAATGCCTCCAAACCCAATACCAAAGCCGATCAGCAGAAACAGCCATGCCTGCGCGCGCATGCCGGAATCATAACGTAATTCGGGACCGGTCAGGGAATTTCAGGGACAGACACCAAATTAGTGTCAGTTTGGAATTCGGCGCCGGTAAAATCCAGCCTCGATCCGAAGTTCAGGAATTCGGTATGTGTCCCTGAAATTCCCGTCCAAACGCCGAGAACAGGTTGCGGTAGACATCGTCCGGAAACGGAGCACCGTGATGGCGGGAATGCATGAGATCAATGATCGCGGTGTGGAACGACAGATTCAAGGGCAGTTCGATCTCAACGGCAAGGACAACGGAAAAGCCGGCGAACTGCCTGCTGATCTTCTTAAGGAGAGTGTTGTCCAGACGCGGTACGAGACTCACCCGGACGGCACGCGAACCCTTCTCCAGAATAAAGTGCCGGTCCCGGTTTTGAGTGACAATCCAGCCTTGCTTGAGCAGCGTTTCATATGCCGCGCGAAGAATTGAAGCGGACACCGCCTCAGGCTCGGACGACGAGCGTTCCTGATCGTACGCCCGGCGGCGCGATGGATCGCCGAGCACCGAGTATGCTTCGTTAATGGCCATCATCATGGAACATGCATCTGAACCTGAATTCCGATCCGGATGGTATTGCATGGCGAGCATTCGATACGCCTTGTGGATCTGATCAAACGTCGCCGCAGGATCGATCTTCAGAAGTTGGTAATAATCGAGCGGCATCATTCTCCTCCGATCTGGCACGTTCGATAAGCTTCGCGAACCGAAACGTCGCCTGCCAGAGCGAGTTCGACAGCCTGCCGGGTAATCGTCACCAGACCGCATCGTGCCGCCGCCTCTCGAATCTCGAATTCGGTTCCGGTGAGAATGGAACTCCGCAAAGGCGGACTTACTTCCATCAATTCGTACAGACCCACGCGGCCGCGGCTTCCGGTGGATCCGCACATCGCACATCCTTTGCTTTGGCGCAGCGAACCTTGCCGGCTTTGATCGATCGAAAGATGCTCGAGATAGATCGGCCTTGGAAAATCCAGTTCGGCGCATGCGTTGCAATTCAGTCTCACCAGCCGCTGCGCGACGACCCCGATAAGAGCGGAGGAGAGAACAGCCCGGCCGACACCGAGTTCGGCCAGGCGCAGAAGGGCGGATATCGAATCTGTTGCGTGCAGCGTGGACATCACCAGGTGTCCGGTCATCGCCGCGTGAAACGCAGTTAGGGCCGTGTCGCTGTCTCGAATTTCGCCGACGAGAATGACATCGGGATCCTGACGCAATATCGATCGCAACGCTTTCGCGAAGGTCATGCCGGTTTTCTCGTTCACCTGCACCTGACTGATGCCGTCGACTTCGTATTCGATCGGATCCTCGATGGTCACGATATTCATCGGTTCCTGCCGGATCTCATTCACGAACGCGTAAAGACTTGTCGTTTTGCCGCTGCCCGTTGGACCCGCAGTCAGCAGCATGCCTTGCGGCTTGCGAATAAGGCCGTGCAGCCGTTCTTCGACGCCTGGCTGGAAACCAAGCTGAGCGAGCGTCATCAGAGAACGGCCCTTCCGCAGCATTCGGATGACAATTTTTTCTCCCCAGCGCGTGGGAAGAACCGAGACCCGGATATCGGCGCCGCTCGATTCGTCTCCCGTAATGTGACCGTCCTGAGGAATCTTTTTTTCGCTGATATCGAGGCGCGACAGCACTTTGATTCGAACGACAAGGTTTTCATGCAACCATCGGGGAATCTCGCGCGCCTCCCGGAGGACACCATCGACGCGATACCGGACGCGCGTGGAGCCACGGCAGGGTTCGATGTGAATGTCGCTCGCATCGATCGACGCCGCCTCTTCGAAAATCAATTTCTGAATGCGTACAACCGGAGAAGAATCGCCGGCCTCCGGGCGCGGTTTTTCGCGCGGCACCAACGCAGGTAGCTGTGACATGGATTTCCAGAAGGTTTGGGGGTTATGGGCGGCGGGCCTCGTTATCTCAACATGAGGTCAGCGAATTTCAAATGAAAAATAAAAAGCGCAATGGCATAATCCGCGCCCATGAAACGAGGCTTTGTTTTGGGGTTGTTCGTTTTCGGCGTTGCAACCATGGCGATCGCCGAAGATTTTTGGGTAAAGAAAGAATACACGCAGTGGACTGACGACGAAGTCCGGAAGATGTTGAAGGATTCTCCATGGGCAAAGGATGTCATGATCAATGCCCAAAGCATGATTCCCAGCGGACGCGCAGAAAATTCAGGCGGACCCGGCAACAGCGGCTTCGATGTCGAGAATTCCGCAGGTGGAAGCCGTGGAGGCCGTGGCGGGAGAACCGGCGGCGATAGCGGCGGGAGCGGAGAGAGTCTTGTCAGTCTGAACATTTCCTGGCGGAGCGCCTTGCCTCTGAAGAAGGCCCTCGCCAAAATGCGGCTTGCAAGCGAAGGAAGCGTCCCGGCCGATCTTGAAAAACTACTTTCGACCGAAGATACCAGCTACGTGATTGTCCTCAGCGGATTGCCGCCATCCATGGCTCGCGCAATGCAAAACCCCGAACAACTGAAGGAATCGGTACTGCGCCCCGGAAAGAGGGTGCCCATCTCCCTCGCCGGTTACCAGCTCACTCCGCGCGGCAAGGTTGTGGATATCGTGTTTGTATTTCCGAAAACCATGCGCATTGCGGAAGACGATAAGGAAGTCGAAGTGGAGTTGAAACTCGGCGCGATCAAGCTGAAAAGAAAATTCAATCTGAAAGAGATGATGTACAGCGGAAAGCTGGAACTGTAACCCTTGCGTTCATGATCTACGATCTCACGGTTCCGATCACGCCAACCATGCCGGTCTGGCCGGGCGATCCGCCGGTTCAGTTGCAAAAAAAGTCGCATCTGTCTCGAGACAAGACCCATACCGTACGACTCACCGCAATCGAGATGGGCTCGCACACCGGCACGCACATCGACGCTCCGTATCACATGATCGACGGCGGAAAATACCTTCATGAATTTCCTCTCGAAACATTAACGGGACCAGTCACCGTATTTGAAATCCGCGTGGGGCGTTCAATAGACCGCGCGGCACTCGAAAGTCTGGAATGGGACGGCGTCGAACGCGTCCTGTTCAAGACCGTGAATTCCAGTCATTGGCGTGACGGGAAGTTCTACGACGACTTCGTTTATCTCGAACCCGGCGGGGCGGAGTTTCTGGTTCAGCGTGGATTGAAGCTCGTTGGAATCGATTACCTGTCCATCGATAAATTCAAGTCGGAGTCGCATCCGTCGCACTTTGTGCTGCTCACGAAGAATATCGTCATCCTCGAAGGCCTGAATCTCAGCGCAGTGCCGGCGGGCGAGTATACTCTTTTTGCGCTGCCGCTTAATCTGCAGGATGCCGACGGAGCGCCGGCAAGAGTGATACTAACGAAGTAAACCCGAAAACACGAAGGCACAACGATGCGAATAAAAAACATCAGGGGCAGAGAGGTTCTGGATTCTCGCGGGAACCCCACGGTCGAAGTGGACTGTGTGCTGGAAAGCGGAGTGCTTGGCCGTTCGATTGTGCCGTCGGGCGCTTCGACGGGCGAACACGAAGCGCTGGAACTGCGTGACGGAGACAAGAAACGTTATCTTGGCAAAGGCGTCCGTAAAGCCGTCGATAATGTGAACAAAATCATCGCGCCCGCTCTCGCCGGCGAGGATGCCACTCTGCAATCGCACATCGATCAACTCATGCTCGCGTTGGACGGCACCCGAAACAAATCGAAACTCGGCGCCAACGCCATGCTGGGAGCGTCCATGGCCGTGGCTCGCGCTGCCGCGGCATCTCACGGCCTGCCGCTCTATCGTTACATCGGCGGAGTCAAAGCCGGCCTGCTTCCGGTTCCCATGATGAATATCGTTAATGGCGGCGCGCACGCCGACAACAATGTCGATTTTCAGGAATTCATGATCATGCCGGTCGGGGCCCCGAACCTTCCTGAAGCCGTTCGGATGGGCGCCGAAGTCTTTCACCACTTGAAAAAGATTCTGCATGACAGCGGACATGCAACGGCGGTCGGCGATGAAGGTGGATTTGCCCCGAATCTGAAGACCAATGAGGAAGCGATCGAGCTCATCCTCAAAGCCATCGAAGCGGCGGGATACAAACCGGGCGATCAGATCGCTCTCGCGCTTGACGCCGCATCCAGCGAGTTCTACGACAAGAAAGGCAAATACATTTTCAAGAAATCCGACAAGTCTGAGAAAACCGCCGGGCAGATGGTCGAATTGTATGCGGGATGGGCAAAGAAATATCCGATCGTCTCTATTGAGGATGGACTCGCGGAAGACGATTGGGATGGCTGGCAGATCCTGACTCGCGAGCTCGGAAAAAATGTTCAGCTTGTCGGTGATGATCTGTTCGTCACCAATACCGAACGCCTCGCTCGGGGCATGGGAATGGGCGTCGGCAATGCGATTCTGATCAAGGTGAATCAGATTGGAACGCTTACCGAAACGCTGGATGCCATCAATATGGCTCGCAAGGCGTCGTACGGCATTGTGATCTCACATCGCTCGGGAGAAAGCGAAGATACGTTCATTGCAGATCTCGCCGTAGCTACAAACGCCGGCCAGATCAAGACAGGCTCGCTTTCACGCACCGATCGTGTAGCGAAATACAATCAGCTCCTCCGAATCCATGAAGAACTGGGTGATCAGGCGGGGTATGGCGGCGCGGAAGTACTGAAGCGGCCGTAGTCCAACCCGGAAACGCCTGGTGTCTCCGTGTTGTTCAGTCTCCCTCGTAAGGAAATCGCTGCACGGCCTTCACGCAATCGGCGAGCGCCTGAAGGAGCGTTTGTCCCCAACCGCTCGGAGTATACGGAGCGGTTTTCTGATTCACCTGCTTGTCCGCTTCGGCGTAGAAACGCATCGACAGGTGATTGGGTGTCGCATATTCACGCACCGTGATCCGGAATTCGATCGTCTTGTTGTCCTGCGTTTTGTTTATCGAAAAAAAATGAAGAAGCGCCAGTTCCTCGCTGGGCTGACTTTGTGCGAACGTCCATTCCGCCATTGCTGCTCAACTCCCGGAATCGTAGTAAAAGAGAAGCGGGATTGTACCACGCGCCAAGATCGGTCAGAACAAGCCCTGCTGAGGCGGACGATACGGGATACCGAGATGTTCGTAAGCGAGTTGGGTTGCGACGCGGCCGCGGGGCGTGCGCTGGAGAAAACCGATCTGTAGAAGATACGGTTCGTAAATATCTTCGATCGCATCCACTTCTTCACTCAGGACTGCGGCGATCGTATTGACGCCGACGGGACCGCCGCCGAAGCGTTCGATGATCGCGCGCAGAAGTTTTCGATCGATATCATCGAATCCATGTTCATCCACATCAAGAAGTTTCAGAGCATCACGCGCGATAGGAGCGGTGATTTCACCGTTACCTTTCACTTCCGCGTAGTCACGGATCCGTTTCAGAAGGCGATTGGCGACGCGGGGCGTTCCCCGGCATCGTTTTGCGATTTCGTGAGAACCTTCGGAAGTGATCGGCGCTTTCAGAATTTCCGCAGAGCGCCGAATGATGTATTCGACCTCGGGCACAGTGTAAAAGTCGAGGCGGTGCACCATTCCGAATCGAGAACGCAATGGCGCCGTGATCAAACCCGCGCGGGTTGTGGCGCCGATTAAAGTGAAGCGACGCAAATCCATGCGGTGCGTCCTGGCGCTGGGCCCCTGGCCGATGATGAGATCGAGTTTGAAATCTTCCATGGCGGGATAGAGGATCTCTTCGATGGCCGGCTGCAGCCGGTGAATCTCGTCGATAAAGAGAACATCGCCGAATTCGAGATTGGTCAGAATCGCCGAGAGATCGCCTTTGAGCTGAATCAACGGCCCGGCCGTTGCGCGAAAGCGGGCGCCCATTTCGTTGGCGATGACTGAAGCGAGCGTCGTCTTGCCGAGGCCCGGCGGACCGTACAGCAGGATGTGATCCAGGGGTTCTCCGCGTTTGCGAGCGGCCTGAATGGCGACGTCGAGATTGTCTTTAACGGATTGCTGTCCGATGTATTCGGCAAGAACGCGCGGACGAAGCGACAATTCGTACGACGCTTCTTCCTCCGACATCGAACTCGCAATGACCCGCTCCGCCATACTTTTGTCAACCCTTCGTCAAGATCTGCAGCGAACGCTTGAACAGCGCCTCAAAAACCGGATCGCGATCACCGTCTACCGCGCGGCGCAATGCGGCTTCGGCGTGCGCCCGAACGTATCCGAGATTCTCGAGTGCCGAGAGCACATCACCCTCGACGCTCGATCGCGGAGCAGCTTCGGCGAAATCCTGAAGCTTGTCTTTCAGCTCGAGAATAATTCGCTCGCCCGTTTTCTTTCCGACACCCGGTATTGCCGTCAGGCGCGCGATGTCGCTGCGCTTGATGGCGCCGACGAGGTCTTCGACCGAACCGCCCGAAAGAATCGTCACGGCAAGTTTGGGACCGATGCCTGAAATCGTCATGAGCTTTTCGAAGATGATGCGCTCGCGGCGCGTTGAAAACCCGTACAACGCAATGATGTCTTCACGAACGTGCGTGTGAATGTCGATGGAAACATCGGCGCCGGCCTCGGGAAGCGCTGTAAAGGTAGTCAGGGGAACGAAGACTTCATATCCAACGCCATTCACATCGACGACGACACGGGCGGGATCTTTTTGCGCCAGCTTACCGCGCAAGTGCGCGATCACGTCAACTCCACGAGATCGATCACGCCGATAACGGCCGCATCGATCGGCGACTCCACGTGACCCACGGATGTCATCGCCGAAAATCCTTCCTGAACAGCCAGAACGCGGTCGCCGATTCCGGCATCCACGGCATCGATTGCGACAACCGGATCGCCCATCGGTTCGCCTTCAAGATCGAGAGGCTGGACAAGCAGAATTTTCTTTCCTTCGTGGCTGGACTGCTTCTGAGTCGCGACAACGTTACCGATGACTCGAGCGATAATCATGGCCGTTCAATTTGATCGACGATGGCAACAATCGAAGCTTCCGTCGGAACTTCCTCAGGCTTGAATGCGAACGCGGCTTCACGTCCCCGGCACACATAAACCGTTTCACCGGCGCCGGCTCCGACCGAGTCCACGGCCACCACTGCCGGGCCGTTCGGCAGACGCCGAACGAGCAGGAGCTTTTGCCCTTCCAACGATTTGTCCTTCACGCTCGCGACCACGCGGCCGATCACTTTTCCGAGGTACATAAAAAATTAGTCCTGCGAAACCTGATCCACAATGCCGACGATTGCGGCATCGACCGGAGTGTCCTTGCAGCCGTATGCCATGCGGGCCGAACTGCCTTGAACGATGAGAACCCGCTCGCGATAGCCGGCATGAACGGTATCGACGGCGACGATGTAGCCTTTTTCATCGTTGCCGTCGGGATCCACCGGCCTGCAGATGAGAAGCTTCTTCCCTTCCAGCCGCGGATCCTTGCGCGTTGCCACAACCGTCCCGATGATGCGTCCCAAAAGCATGGATGCTCGTTCTTACTTCGATGACTTTCCGATCGGCAGAACTTCTTCCAGATTGGAGTGCGGCCTCGGAATGACGTGCACGCTGATGAGTTCGCCCACGCGCCGCGCGGCTGCGGCGCCCGCATCCGTTGCGGCCTTGACCGCCGCGACATCTCCACGGACGATCGCTGTGACGTAACCCGATCCGATCTTTTCCCACCCGACGAGGCTGACCTTTGCGGCCTTCACCATCGCATCAGCGGCTTCGATCATTGCAATCAAACCACGCGTTTCAATCATTCCTAATGCTTCACCCATCGGGCTCTCTCCCTCTCTTGCCATTTCTGGTTGCTCCTTTACTTAGCGTCGGCTCACCGGCCACGCCCCCAATCACTTCAAAGTTGAAACTACTCGTTCGATCAAGTCGATCAGCTCACCGCGAGTGAGAGAGATCGTCTCTGATACTCCGTCCGTTACAGGACACATCGGGTCCTTGGGTTGCGCATCCGAACCCTCGAGCCCGTAATACTTCTGCCGTTGAACCCACAGTTTTTCCACATCCTCCGTCGAAAGCAGCCGCTCGCGGCCGAGAATCTTGGTGTAAATGGAAATTTTTGCAAAATGCTCGACCGTGTCCATGCGATTGAACGCATCTTCGAGATTCGCGCCGTACGTTACAACACCGTGATTGGCCATCAACAGTGCATCGAAATTTTTCACGAAGGGACGCAGTTGATCCGTCAACTCCGGCGTACCCGGCGTTCCATATTCCGCAAGCGGAATACACCCCAGGGCCAGCACGACCTCGGATATCAGCGCCTTGTTCAACGGAATTCCGGCGGCGGCGTAGGCCGTGGCGCACGCCGGATGGGCATGCACCACGGCGTGAGCATCAGGCCGCATTTCATATATGAGAAGATGCATCGCAATTTCACTCGATGCCTTTCGCTCGCCTTTGACGCGTTTTCCCCGGGGATCGATGATCACCATGTCCTCGGGCTTCACGAATCCCTTGTTGCAGATTGTCGGCGTGCACATGATGTTGCCGTCAGGCAGGCGAACGCTCACGTTGCCGTCTGTCGAGGCGACAAAAGTTTTTTCGTAAATGAGATGGCAGAATCGCGCAATCTCTGCGCGGAATTTGTCTTCAGACACGGTACCGCATTCTATCGCAGCAAACGGCTTCTTCGGAACCCGTAGGAAAAATACACGACCATTCCCGCGAGCAACCACAAACCAAAACGAATAAACGTCACCTTCGGCAAACCGAACATGAGATACACACAGGCAATCACGCCCAATATCGGCGTCAGCGGCACAAGAGGTGTTTTGAATGCCCGCAGGCGATTGGGCTCGCTCCGCCGCAGAATCAGAATTCCAACGCAGACCAGGATAAACGCGAAAAGCGTACCGATGTTTGTGAGATCAACCATCTCATCGATGCTGGTAAACATCGCGCACACGCCGACGGCCACGCCCGTCAGAATCGTTGTGACGTGTGGGGTTTGAAATCGCGGATGTACTTTCGCAAACGATGCGGGCAGCAATCCATCGCGCGCCATGGAGAAAAAGATTCGGGGCTGTCCGAGTTGAAACACCAGCAAAACGGCCGTGTGCGCCACAACGGAGCCGAAGGCCACAATCCCCACGAACACATTGCCCCACTTCTGGATATTCGCGTACTGCAACGCCATCGTCAGCGGTTCGGCCTGCTCGGTGGCGAGTTTTTGTTTCAGGACATCGAACGGAATGATTCCGATGAAAACTGCGGCGACGAGAATGTAAATGATCGTTGAAATGATCAGGGATCCGATAATCCCGATCGGCAAATCCCGCGAGGGATTCCGCGTTTCCTCTGCGACAGTGGAAACAGCGTCGAAACCGATGTACGCGAAAAACACGATCGCAGCGCCGGACTGCACTCCCGCCCAGCCGTTGGGCAGTAAGGGATGGAAGTTTTCACCTTTCATATAGCTCCACCCAACAGCCACAAAAAATCCGAGGACAATGAGTTTCAACACCACCATCGTGGAATTTAACGTGGCGCTTTCACGGATTCCGATGACGAGCACAATCGTGATCGCCGCAACAATGCCGATGGCGAGCACGTTGACGATGATGGGAATACCGAAAATGTGCGGCGCGCTCTGGTAGAGTCCAGGAATTTTCGCAGCGGTGCGATAGTCGGTGGACAGCCAGTCCGGTATCACAATTCCGAAACCGCCGACCAGCGTCTTGAAATAGTTCCCCCAGCTTATGGCAACCGCGACGTTCCCGACGGCATATTCGATGATCAGGTCCCACCCGATGATCCACGCCACAAGTTCACCGAGACTCGAATAAGCGTAGGTGTAAGCGCTTCCTGAGATCGGGATCATCGCCGCGAATTCCGCGTAACAAAGCGCTGCAAAACCGCAGGCAATGGCCGTTACAACGAAAGACAGAATCAATCCCGGCCCCGCACCCGGCCTGGACGCATCTCCCGCCGCCGCCGTCCCGATCGTGGCAAAGATGCCGGCGCCGATAATGCCGCCAATGCCCAGCAACGTAACGTCGATCGGCCCCAAAGCCTTCTTGAGATGGTGCCCGCCTTCGTCCGCTTCAGCGGCAAGCTGATCCACAGGTTTTCTACGAAACAAGTCTTTGAGCATAAGGTTCGGAAGTTCGAATTATGCGCGAATTTAACAACTGGGCATGAATGATTTCCGGTAGATTACGAAATGGAGCTTGTTAATGAAAACGGGAGCCGGAATTGTCCTTTTCGTTGCCTTTTTAGCAACGCCATGTTTTGCGCAGACGAGCAATTCGCTCGCAACTGCGACCGAATATGAAATCAGCAGCTTTGCCGGGACTATTGGAGGGCTGGGCAGCACCGATGGAATTGGATCCAGGGCCCGATTCTTCGGGCCAGCCGGTATCTGGGGCGATGACCAGAATCTTTACATCGCTGACGCAGGGAATCACACCATCCGCAAGATCGTTATCGCGACGGGTGCGGTAACCACATTCGCTGGAACAACAGGGCTCTCGGCATTCGTCGACGGCGTGGGAACGGATGCCCGGTTTGGATCGCTCCGTGGACTGTGGGGAGACGGAACGTTTCTCTATGTCAGCGATCAGGGCAACAAAGTTATCCGCAGAATTGAAATCGCAACAGCCACCGTCACAACGCTTGCAGGCACAGCCGGCGCGCAGAATCTAACGGACGGAGTCGGCAGCGCCGCGCGATTTCTTGGTCCAGGGCCCATGTGGGGCGACGGAACGAATCTGTATGTCGGAGACACTGCGTCGACGTCAACCAGCGTGATTCGCGTCATCCGGCGGATCACGATTGCAACGGGACAAGTGACAACGATAGCCAACCTCACAACGACTCCATCCGGGTTTCCCACATTTCTCGGACTCTGGGGAGACGGGACGAATCTCTTTGTTGCGGATTCCGCCCTCGACGTTATTCGAAAGGTTGTGATCTCATCCGGACAGGTATCGACGCTCGCAGGAAGTCCATTGACATCCGGAACAGCGGATGGGTCTGCAACGACCGCGCGATTCAACGGTCCGGGCGGTGTCTGGGGAGACGGGACGAATCTTTTCGTTTCCGACTCCTACAACGGAACAATCCGGCAGGTATCCCTTGCAACCGGAGACACGACGACCATCGCCGGCATCGCAGGCCAATACGGCGCTGACGACGGGCTGGGACCGCTTGCCTCATTTAGTTTCCCGTTTCTGATGTGGGGCTCCGGAACAAATCTATTCGTCAGCGATTACGATGCGGACACGATCCGCCGGATCAATACGGGATCTACCATCGTAAGCACCGTAGCCGGACTGGCTGGTCTTAGCGGCATCACCGACGGAACAGGCGCGGATGCGCGCTTCAGCCAACCGACGCTGGAATGGAGCGATGGCAGCAACCTTTACGTGACGGACATCGGCAGCAACACGATCCGGCAGGTCAATCTCGCGAACGGAGCCGTTACCACTTTAGCCGGAGATCCCAACTACGACACGGATACGGACGGAACAGGTTCATCCGCACACTTTTCAGCGCCTATCGGAATTACGGGGGACGGCAAAGGCAATCTTTACGTTTCTGATGCCGGTTCGAACACCCTCCGCAAAATTGTTATGGCAACAGGGCAGGTCACTACAATCGCGGGCAATGCTTCAGCCGCAGCAGGATCTGCGGATGGCGTGGGAACTGCCGCTCGTTTCTATCAACCGCTTGGAATATGGAGCGACGGTAATTCGCTCTACGCGGCCGATTCCCAAAACCTGACGATCCGCAAAATCGTGCTCGCTACGGGACAGGTCACCACATTCGCCGGCGCTGCGGGTTCGCAGGGCACGACCGATGGCGCAGGCACGCGGGCCCGATTCTTTTTTCCGGAAGGTATTTGGGGCAATGGGACCACGTTGTATGTCACTGATGGTTACGGCATCCGAAAAATCGACATCGCGACCGCGCAGGTAACTACCATTGCCGGAAACCTGACCACTCCGGGTTCTACCGATGGGATCGGCACGGCCGCCTCATTTAGCTATCCCCTGGGTTTGTGGGGTGACGGAAGCAATCTTTACGTCGCAGACAACGATTACGCAACGATTCGAAAAATCGATCTTGGAACAAATAACGTAACGACCATCATCGGCAAGCCGCAGGTGTACGGGACGGAAAACGGCCGCGGTTCTGCATCACGGCTGGTATCGCCGATCGGCTTGTGGGGTGTGGGCGCCACTCTTTACGTCAGCGATGACACCGCTTCCAATATTCGCGCAATTCGAGCAGCGGGTTCGGATGCAAACGTACTCCGGTTCACTGTCGCAAATCGCGGCGGCACTTCATCCACAACGATCGGCGCCGGCGCTTCAATTACGGTCGGCTACGGCCGCATTCAACCCAATGCCGACAGCACCACACCATCCGGCCTGGCGATCTTCGGATTCACCCAGAGCGGAGTTCTGGTTTCCGAAGCGGCCGTGCCCGCCGCTCCGCTTGTTCAGTCGGCGCGGTTCTATGCCGAGATCGCCGGCAGCGTGAATACAGGCGTTGCGATCGCCAATCCCAATTCCCAGGCTGCCACTGTGAGTTTTTATTTCACGAATTCAACCGGATCCAATGTGAACTCGGGAACTGCGACCATTCCGGCAAATGGGCAGATTGCAAAGTTCCTCGACCAGAGCCCATTCAGTATGAGCGGAAGTTTTCAGGGAACATTTACGCTGACGTCTTCCGTGCCGGTTTCGCTGGTTGCCCTTCGCGGTTTCACCAACGAGCGTTCGGAATTCCTGATTACGACGTTGCCGGTCACAACCGTCGATTCGCAGATTGCGACGCCGCTCATTCTTCCGCATTTCGCCGATGGCGGCGGCTGGAAGACACAAGTCATTCTTGTCAATCCGACGGACACGACGTTGAGCGGAACAATTCAATTCCTCAGCCAGTCTTCAACAACCATTTCGACGTCGGCATACTCGATTCCTGCGCGAACTTCGTTCAAATTCACAACGGATGGGACGGCTGCCGCGGTGCAGGTTGGATCGGTCCGCGTTGCGCCGGCGAGCGGCACGCGCGCGCCCTCAGCACTGGCCGTGTTTTCATTCCGCAGCGGCGGCGTCACCGTGACTGAGGCCGGTGTGCCGGCGCTGCCCGTGGCATCGGCGTTCCGGTTATATGTTGAAGCGAATGATGCCAGCCAGATTCAGTCGGGATTTGCGATCGCTAATTCGTCGTCGTCGACGGCAACCATCACGTTCGAATTAACAAAACTCGATGGATCTTCGACCGGACTCACAGGCTCCACGACTGTTCCAGCAAACGGACAGGTTGCCAAGTTCCTGAGTGAAATCTTTCAGAACATTCCTCAACCGTTCAAAGGCGTTTTGAGGATTTCAGGAACGGGCATTGCCGTGGTCGGACTTCGAGGACGATACAATCAGCGCGGAGATTTCCTGATAACGACGACCTCACCCGTGGATGAAGCATCGCCGGTAACGACCGCAGAGTATGTATTCCCTCACCTGGCGGATGGCGGAGGGTACACGACGCAATTCATCCTATTCAGCGGAACCGCCGGACAGAATGCATCCGGCGTTGTGCGGTTCTTCGATCAATCCGGACAGCCGTTACCGCTAACGATGCAGTAATTCTTCCAGATATTTCTCCCACACTTTTGCGATCGTGTGCGTGCCATGGCCACGCGTCTCCGGACTCAAAGGCACGATCACGGCACGGCCTTTGGGGACGCGTTTGATCTCGCGTTCGAGAATGCCGAGTTCGGGTGGATTGATAAGATCGTCGGCGGAGTTGACCGCGAGCAGAGGCGCGCGGATCTTTTCCAGATCCGGTCCTGGGTCGTAATCGCGCGAAGCTTCGATTTGATAGAGAACATCGTTGGCATCGTCGGTCCTCATGGAAGCGGCGACGGAAGCATCCAGCGCCGAATCGGCCCGAGCCAGATTCGGCATTGCCTGCTGCCGCAAGACAGGATTGCTTCCGACGAGGTAAAGCATCTCTTCCGCCGTGCGCAAACTTGGAGGCTGCGACGTATAATCGCCGTTCTTCCATGCGGGATCATTTCGAATGGCATCGATAACCACGCGACGCCATACCCGATTGCGGCCGGAAATTTGAGTCGGCAAGCTGGCAAGCGGCATGAGGGCATCCATGAAGTCCGGATGCTTCTCTCCCCAAAGCCAGGTCTGCATTCCGCCCATCGATGTCCCCATGACAAGGCGCAGGTGATTGACACTCAGGCCTTCCGTCACAAGACGGTACTGCGCTTCGACCATGTCGAGATAGCCATAGTGCGGAAAACGAGCCCGAAGACCGTCGCTCGGCTTGCTGGATTTACCGTGGCCGATTCCATCGGTCAGGATGATGTAGTAACGCGCGGCATCGAGTAATCCTCCCGGGCGAAACAACTCGCCCGCAAATTCCGCTCGGACAAACTGGCCGCCCGTCCCGCCGGTTCCATGCATGATGAGCACCGCGTTGCGGACCACACCCTGCGCGTCTCGCTCGGGTTTGCCGATGGTGCGGTAGTGCAATCGAAGCTGGGGCAGGGTTTCACCCGAAGTGAATCGGAAATCGGAAATGACGAAGTCGCCTTCGGTCGGCGCAGGATACTGGGCTGCGCAGAGTCCGGCAAAAATAAAGATTGCTGCAATCGCTCCGGCGATTTTGAAATTCGCATTCATCACAATTTCCCCGGCGCGCCAGCCGGCACGAATTTCTGCGCGCGCTTTCCCTGAACATCGCCAAAATAAATTGTGCCGTCGGCGGCGACAGCCATACTGTGAACCCAATTGAGATCGCCCGGCTTTTCCTTTCCGTTCTCGCCCTTCGGAAAAACCGAAAGCTGTTTGATATGCCCTTCAGTGTCCAGCTTCATGAGAACCTGGTCCTTCGGCGGAGTCGCGAGCGTCGCTTGATTCGGAGAAACTTCCGACCAGAGCATCGGCGAACTGCCGCAGACATAGATTTCATCGTTCTTTGTAATCACGAGATACCAGGGCGTGATGATGTTTTTCCACTCGGTCAGAAACTTTCCCATGGGATCGAAAATCTGGATCCGCGCATTGTTGCGATCGGCAACATACACCCGTCCACGCGAATCCAAAGCAATCGAATGCGGCTGGCTGAATTCACCCGGGCCCGTACCAAGCTTTCCCCACGCCCGCAGGAATTTCCCGTTCTTATCGAAAACGACGACACGATCGTTTCCGTATCCGTCGGAAACGTAAATATCGCCGTTGGCGGCGAAGGCCACATCGTTCGGCTGATTCATGTGCGTTTGATCTTCGCCCGGTTGATCGAGTGTTCCGATTGTCATCAGAACTTTTCCATCGACGCTGAATTTCCGCACGGTCTGAGAGAGTGTGTCGATGACCCAGAGATTCCCCGCGTTATCAAAGCGGACCGTGTGGGGGTTCTTGAACATTCCCTGGCCCCAATACTTCAGGAGCTTTCCTTCCGGACTGAAGACCTGGATCGGAACTTTTCCGCGATTGAATGTCCAGATACTTCCATCCGGAGCAACAGCCACACTGGACATCGCTGCCCAATCGCCGCCGGGCGCGCGCTCCGAGGGCCATGCCGGATCGACTTTAAACCCCGCAGCATTCTCGACTCGTGGATACGGTGTCGCATGCTGCGGTCCCTGAGCGAAGGAGATGCAGTAACTGAACAACAGGCAGCCGGCGGCGAGCAGTGATCGTGAGCGCCCGGGTATTTTCATGGTTCCTCCTTTTATTAGCGTCGGGCCCACCGTCCAGTTCAGTTCGGTACACCGCTTCGCGGCCTCATTACTGCTGGCCGGTCCCCCCACGCCAGGGGAGATGGATTTCATACCATCTCCTGATCAGTGTGCAGGCTGAAAAACCTGATTCGAGTATGGATTCGAAACCGGCCGCGTCACCACATTGAATCCGAAATTCGCGGCTTGATGACAGCGATTGCATGCATCGGTAAGTTCATCGAACGCCTTGCTGAATTTTTCCTGATCTTTGGCGTTGGCCGCTTCCTCCAGATCGTGAATCGGTGCAGTCATCATTTTCTTGATGAGTTCCGGAATCGGCAACGGCGCGTCCTTGTGCGTGGGATGATACTTCGCGGCGTCTTCCAGACCTTCGTTGAGTTCGTCGAGTTCGTACTTTGCCAAATCCCAATTTGAAGCCTGGCCCGCAAACCACAGTTTCGTGTGCCGCATCTGCGTGAAGGTCATGATCTCGCCGAGGCCCGGTGTGTATGCCGCCTCGGTTGGAGGCGCTTGACGATTACACCCTGAAAGCGTGGAGAAAAGAACGACGACCGTGCCTTTCCAGATCCATTTTCGGTACATGGCCGCGAATTATAGCACCGGCCTTCGTGGCATAACGATTGCTAGAACCGTGCCTGAGAATTATGATCGTCACGAGAGGCAACAATGGCTCGTCCCCCGGCAATCGAAAGAGATACAGATGTGGACCTCACTCTAGACGCAAGCTCGCTCCGCCTGACGGATGATCAGTTTTGTCGCTTTTGTCACGACAATCGCGACTTTCGTATCGAAATGTCAGCCGACGGAGAACTGCTCATCATGTCACCCACAAAGCCCGGGACAGGCCGGAGGAATGCCACAATCTCGGCGCGCCTCTTCAACTGGGCAGAAAAAGACGGGACCGGTTTGTGCTTCGATTCGTCGTCGGGATTTACGTTACCGAACGGCGCAAGGCGCTCGCCTGATGCTTCGTGGATCGTGAAAGAAAGATGGAATCGACTGCCTGAGGAAGAAAAGGACATCTTGTCGCATATCTGCCCTGACTTTGTGATCGAACTGCGATCGCCTTCGGACCGCCTTTCTCGTCTTCGGAAAAAAATGGAAGAGTACATCGAAAACGGCGCCCGGCTTGGATGGCTGCTCGACCCGATCGGGAATCGCGCCGGGATTTATCGTCCCGGTTATGCGGTCGAAGTTATCGAACGGCCAGAGATCATCGCTGGGGCTCCGATCCTGCCAGGATTCAAATTCGATTTCAGAGAAATCCTCTAGCAGGAAAAAACTCAAACCTGGAACAATTCGCACGGGTCAGTGTCTACAGATCCATGATGTGCGAATGCGCGCTGATCGTTTCTCTGTGGTTCGTTGTGCCGCCCTATCCTCATGACGTGGCCAGAACGATCCAATTCGAAACAACGGAGTGGGGAAGCGCGAGTCCGGCTCAGACCCCTTACTTGAAAGGGACCGTGGCAACCTCGATGGACGGGTCGCAAGCGCGCCAGTGGGAATACGTGGTGCGCCGATTTCGTTTCTTCGAGCTTGAGCGTGTGCATAGAAGCAGGATCTACACACCAAATCCAGCGACCGCCTGGACAAATTGCGGGGTTCCCGGTAACGCGATACGTAAAAACGGATCGGTCGGGAGTCCTCATAGTCTCGTTCGCACCTTCGTTGCATTGCGAAATCATGGATCAATTCAGCATCCAGTTCGGCAATGGGGCGGCAGCGAGTTACGCACACTTTACGGTCACGAAATACATTCCAGGTGAGCCCGACCGAAGTGTCTTTACTCCGCCGTCTTCATTTCACTTCGAAAACGGCCCTTGACTGAACACCGGAACAAAGCAGGCTTACCGCGCGGCCTTCGTGTTGCCGTTGGCGTTGTTCGTGTTCTTGAAAGTGCGGCCATCGGAAAGTTTGGCGGATTCGTATTGGCCGCCGCGGGTTCCGTCTCTCAGGGGATGGGCGTCGACCGTGATTTTGTCACCGGGCTTGACGCTGTCGGCTTTCCAGCCCTGCGCGGCGATTTGTCCGACGGAGCCCATTTCGAACGCCCACTCGACAGTGCGGCCAGTGGCCGGATCGGCCGCATTGATGTGAAGCCAGCAATGCGGATTCGTCCATTCGAATTCCTTCAGCGTTCCCGTCACCGTGATCGTCTTCTCATGATCGAACATGGCGAACGAGTGGTGCGCCTGCGCTTGAAAGGCAAGTGCGGCAATACAGCCGATGACGGCAAAGCAGGCGGCCTTCACATTCATGGCGTTCCCTCCTGAAGCTTTCGATTTGTGTTTCCCGGTTTGGTGATCTCTTATACCATGACTCCCACACCGCACATAACCAATGGAGGTGAGCCCTTGCGCGCTCTTGTTTTCACGATAACGGCGGCGTTGATTGCGTCCACGGCAGTCGCTGCAACGTGGAAGGAGTATCCTCAGCCGCAACTTGGATTCGTTGTGGAGTTTCCGGCAGAGCCCACAGCTTCAACCGGCAACTACAAGACCGGCCTCGTCACTTCCGCCCCGGCTCACATTTATTCGGTCAAAGACGAAAGCGCGGTGTACGTGGCTACTGTTGTCGATTTGATGGATCGCAAGGAGGAAGGCGCAATTCTTCTCGGTGAGGCCGAAGCGTTTGTCACTCAACTCGGCGATGTAACGTCGATTTCCGTTTCGCGCGTGGAGCCGGGCCGCGCTGCGATTTTCGGCCGATTCATGACAGTGAATTGCCGCATTGGAAAAGTGACTGACCTTCAGGGCCAGACCGCGGACAGCGTTCGCGCATGGTTCAGGAACGTGAGCGGCGCCGAATGTCCCGATCGAAGCCGTCTCATCGTGAACTTGTTCTTCAACCGAGGACGGCTGTACCTGATACAGGGCGTCAATCTTGCAGGCGCGGAAGACGCGTCTTCAAGTCCGGCCGCTTTGAGGTTTTCAAACTCGATCAGTTTTTTTGCCGCCGATGGATCGCGCAATTTTGCGGATACGTTTCGTTGATTCTCTCAATGATCGACGACTGTCTCGAAATCGACCGCAGGCCATAACTGCCGGCATCGCGTACAGGCCGTCACGCGGACAAAGCGTTCTTCCTGATTGTCGGCAAAAATAATGGTCAGTTCTTTTTCCGCCACGAGCGTTCCGTGCCTCAACCGTCCTCCACAACCGGGACACGTTGTCTCGGAATCCGCCGCACTCTCAGATTTGTCAGGCTGAGCCGCGGTGTCGGCTGAATTCGAATCACCTGAAGGTTGCTGTTCGGGATCCACCGGTATTTCCACGCGCCGGTACTTCAGCTCTTCCCTCGCGTAGTCCAATGCTTCCTGCCGGTAATCACCTGCCGATACCGTCACCATGTCGATGAGATCCTCATCGGACATCTTGGACATCCTTTTCTTGAGTTCGAAGATCTCGTCGCTCATCGCCGTCGCGCACGCTTCTTCGCTGTTTTCTTTGCAGCCTTCTTTGGCGGCGCTTTCTTCGCAGGGGACTTCTTCAACGTCATCGGCTTTGGCCGCGCATGGCGCGGCTGATACACACCCAGCTTGCTGCCGCCTGGGAGCGTCAACTGGGTCAGCGCGCCCCAGCCCATGCTCTGTACCGGACTGCATGTGATGCCGCGTTTGTTCATGCCGGCGGCAAATGCTTCCACGTCATCGCACATCAGATAGAACTCGTGCTTTTCGATTCCGTCCGCGGGATGGACCGCAACCTCTGCCGGCGGCAGTCCGAAGATCAGCCAGCCGTGGCCGACATCGACGTTGGTGAGCTTCAACACATCAAGGAAAAATGCGCGATCGGCTTCGGAATCCTTGCTGTAAATAATCGAATGCGCCCCGATGATCATCGTGTGTCTCCCTATTCATTGCTTTTCAAGATGGCGATTATGGCAGGATTGAGCCCGGATCGCTAAAGGCAAAGGAGTCCCATCGAATGGTAACGAAACGTCCGCGGCCGAGATTCGTTTCCCGGAAAACACTCATCATGCTGGCCGATCTTGCCGGCTTCGCAAAAGCATTCCAGAAGACGGACGATATCGCGATGGCGGAATTCATTCAGGACTACTACACGTTCTGCGAAGAAATCGTAACGCGGAAGAATGGCGCCATTGTGAAGTTCATTGGCGATGGGGTGCTGTGCCGATTTCAACCGAATGCGGCAAAGGCCGCCCTCGAAGCAGCGATTGAATTACAGTCAATGGCCGTCAAACTCGCGAAACGCTTTCGGCTGCCGGTTGCGCTCGGTGTGAATCTGCATCTGGCTTTCGCGATCGATGCCGAATTCGGCGCCGGCGTCAGCCGAAGAAGAGATCTTATCGGCCGCGGTGTGAATCAAACGTTTCTCCTGGGGCGCGGGGCTGGAATTCGAATTAGCGCATCTGTCTATCGTTCTCTTCCCCGTAACGCGCGTTCTCCCTGGAACAAACACGAACCGCCGGCCGTGTATCACATGAATGCACCGGAAGGGATTCTCGAAGGCCTGGGCAAGCCGGCCGTCACTAACGCAGCAAGGTGGTGAGCTTCATTTCCAAATTGAAAGTGAAGCGGCCGCGCAATGCTCCAGGAAAAGGCGATCCCTGTCCGTGAAGGCATCTTTGCGCTCGCTCTCAACATCGATTGTTCCAACCACGGCACCACCGTCCATGACGGGAACAATGATTTCCGACCGAGTGCTTCCAAACGCCGTCAGATAACCGGGATCATTCGCGACGTCATTTGAAACAACCGTCTGTTTTGAGGCCACGGATCGGCCGGTCAGTCCGCTTGTGACCGGAAACACCGGATATGCAGGCGCGCCGGGCCCGCTCCAGGCAATGATCGAGACGTCCTTCACTCGGACATCGTACAAACCCACCCATCGATAGTCTCCGAAGAGACGAATCGCTTCAGCGATGCGTATCGCATTGGCGGTTCGATCGTCCGCGAACCCAGAACCGGCAAACGATGCCTTGTTGCAACGGCAGGTGCCGATCTGATGAAGTTCGATCACATTGCCGGAGGGATCCTGGACGAAGACCTGATCGGAATCCGCACCGACCAGACCCTGAATCTGCCAGAACCAGATTCCACGATCTTTCAGTTCCTCCGTCGCTGCCTGAATATCTTCCACCGCCAATGCGACATGAGGAAGAGTCGGATCCTCTTTCAGATTCCGAGCCAGCGGCGAGATCCCGGTTGCGCCCATCAAATGGATCGACGCCGTGTGTTTGTCATTTCCAACGAACATCCAGAACCCCGGAACACCCGGAAGGTCCGGCCGTTCCGAGTCTGCTGTCAATCCAAGAACCTCTGTGTAGAACCGTCGTGAGGTCTCTACCTGGCCGGGCGTGGTTCCGATGCGGATTCCGTGATGATGAAGTTCGAGCACCTTAATCGGCATTTCCTATTCCATACGAAGGCACAAAGGGGAATTACAGGGACGCACCCTCGAATTCGTACTTCAGAATTCGAGGGTGCGTCCCCGTAATTCCCCCTGTGTGGTCTCCGAAAACTTTACTTCGATTCGTACGCCGGCTGAGTGCCGCGCGGAGCGGTCTGGCCGAGTGTCTTGCCGTCAGCGAGCGTCACCGAAACAAACAATCCACCCGGATCGCCGTTCTTGAACGGACGCGCCGTAAACTTGATTTTGTCGCCGGGTTTTACGGTATTGGATTTCCATCCTGCCCGAACAAGGTAGGCCGGAGGCATCATTTCGAGGTTCCAGATATCGGTGCCGCCTTTGCTGTTCGTCACTTCAATTTCGAGCCATGAGTGCGGATTCGCCCATTTGAAGGTCTTCACGATTCCTTCGGCAGCGACGGTCTTCGTTTGATCGATCCCTGCTGCGGAGTGATGCGCGTACGCCGAAACCGCGATACAGAGCGCCATGACGGCTAAACTTCCAATCTTTAGAATCTTCATAACAAGCCTCCTGATTTCTCCCCGAGATTTTAACGGACGTTATCCGATGAGTGCACGGTCGGCATATGTTCGTTGAGATCCGGCAGGCACTCGACCTCAGCGATATCCCGATCATCGACACGGTTCCAGTGTTTCGTCAGTTTCCAGTCTCCGACCCACATCTTCGGGTCGGTCAGAGTGTATTCGATTGCCAGTCTCTTTCCTTCGTTCTCCATCTTGATTCGCTCGACGATATGCAGCGCATCGCTTCCCGGTATGCCGAGCCGGTCATGTATCCAGTGATGTTCATCGACAAAATTTGTTGTGTCGATAACAAGCGTATCGCCTTCCCAACGTCCGATCGACTCACCATTGAAACTTCTCACGGCAATGTCGGGATCCGTATGCGGCCGGCCATCGAGGTAAACCACGCGCAGGCTGTTCATCAATTCACTGATCATGTAGATCGCGGTCGGGAGTTGAATCATGCTTACCGGCCACACACGCGTCATCATAATGGGCACACCTGCAGGCCAGCACAATCCGATGTCGTTCCGATACAACTTTCCTTCGGCTGTCGCTTTCTGAGCAGCGTCGTAATGCTTCTGAGCCGCCGGGGTCAGCTTGAAACCCGCGGGTGGATCGAATCTCTCCGACTCTCCACCGTGCAACCATGCACCTGTCAGATCGAAGGGTGCTTTCGGACGCGCCTTGGCGATGTTCGCGGGCGCCAGCGCGCCAAGTGAACCTGGAGCCTGAAACTGCGCCGACAGATCCGATGCGGTGACGGCCAGAGCTAATGCAACCCACAATGCCATGCCCGTTCGACCGGCCCATGATTTCTTCATCGTGTCCTCCAAAGCCGTCTATTTCAATGTACGCGCCGACTCTTGTCAACCTTTACGCAATTCTCCGAATGCGGATAACGGCCGACATTGGAAGGTGACCATAGATGTGCGGGAATAATTCGGCGCCACCTTCGAGGTTTTCATCGACAACCCGGCATGAAAGACGCGCCGGATCGATCTCAAAAAGAACAAGATCGGTCTTTCCTTCGAAGATTCGCGCAAGAACGCCATCGACCTGGTGCTGGTAGGAACAATGAATGAATCCTTCCGCCGCAAAAGCCGCCGGAACATATTCGCCGGACTGCTCCGCCTCTCGCGCAGCCGCTGCCGACGTGATGTGAAAGATCCGGCTCATAGTTCCGCGGCCAAAGACTGATCAAGCTGCTCTCGCCCTGACGGAAATCGATTCATGTTCAGTCTCAGGCTCAACTGGGCGGATTAAACAAACTCGGTGTCTAATAATTGTCGTACTAATTTGCACTCTATGCCTCGCTCCCATCCCAATCGTGCGAGCGTGTTCTGGTCTTCTGTCAACAACACCGCGCCTTCTCTGAATGCAAGCTCAAGCAAACCTGCATCAGTGGGCCCGACTCTGCAAATCGCTTCGCGCGAACCGCTGCTTGAATCTAACTCCAAAAGCCCGAGGAGTTGCTCGTTCAAACCCTTGCGGCGAAGCCAATCCGTTGCAAACATCCAGAAGCCTCTTTGGCGTTCGTCTCTTTCACGCTGAAGTCCTTGAAGTTCTCCAATGACGTGGGAAGTTGTGAGAATTAAGCCAATCCCCTCGAATAAGCGGATGATCGCGTCTTGCTGAGCCGGCCTTCGAAGAAGATATGAGGATATTCGACTGCGCTCAATAAGCGCTTGTGCTGCACGCTCATGGAGCTTGCGGGAATACTTCAATAAGAGAGCCGAAAATAATGGCTCAGAGTCGACAACGGCTTTAGGAAAAACTACCATCGGAGTTAGGTCGAGGATTAGTAGAGCCAGTCCGAATGTTGGATCGAACTCGGGTCGACATAAGGGACATCATGTTTAACCGACAGTTGAAAACGAGCCTCCTGCAATGTTTGTGACAATCCAACTGCAGCCTTGCTCAACCGAGCTCCTACACCCGTCGTCTCTCTGTATCGTCTCGCGACTTGAGGTGATTGACGAATCGCGATCAACCTCTCCCGGAACCGGTTCCAAAATGGCGACGTCGTGAAATGATCCGGCAACTGGCCAGTATTATTCACGATGTATTGTGCCAACAGAGCGACGTGGTCTGAGGCGGGATAGCCGCCGAAATATTCCCGGACTCGTTCCGCTGGGGCAAGCTCGATCGTAACCGCGCCCATAGGCTGACGATACTGATCGCCGATCAAACGCAGCGATTCAGGTGTTGTGAGTTCTTCATAGATATGTGGAAGAGGTGACTGCGTAACCAACGTACTCTGCAGCTTGGAACAAGATGTAGTAAGAGCCGTTACTTCGCGATCATGCTGATCAATTCCTTTTTCCGCGTTCGGGTAGAAATCGAGAAACTGTAGAAGATTCTCTTGTGCTGCGCCAGGAACGTACTGTTTTGCCGGCCGAATCGATTCCAAAGCGCCAGTCCGAAATTGCCACGTCCAATTAAAATGCAAAAGCAGCTTGTTTTCTCTTTCGAGGCCTTTTAAAAGAGGATTGATGACGGTGTCAAACCATGCACGAACGATCTGTGGACCAGGAGCGGCAAGCTTCTTTGGCTTCGATTTCGATTTGCTCTTTTTGAGGGTGTGTGGCAATTCTTACCTCCTCACATCGATCCCATCTTACGAAGTCGGCCCCGCCCTGTCACGCCAGATGAATAAGAGCAAGGAGCGCCACTTTCCGGGCTAGCGTAACCGTTGAGGGCGCAACGCACGTCTACACGATTTCGAGTTCCGCATATTTCGCGATCATTTTTTTCAGGCCGTGTGAAATGAAGCTGACCGTGAGTTTGAGATCATCGCCTGAGCCTTCGGTTCTCAGGATGGTGCCGTATCCGTACTTCGAATGTTTCACCCGCGTACCGAGGGTCCACGCGCCGGCCTTCCGTTTCGGTGCGGGCCTGGAATCGGGAGCCGTTTTGCTTTCGCCGCCGCCCAGAACTTTCATTACGGCATCAACGGTGTTGTAACTGGTTCCATCGAATCTCGCCGCCGGCCTGCGGCGGCGTTCGCCGGCCTCTTCAAGCAGTTCAGCCGGGATCTCCGCAAGAAAACGCGAGGGTTCGGACACCTGCTGATCCATGTTGCCGAAGTAACGGCGGAAGCGGGCCGAAGTCAGATACAGCTTGTTCTCCGCGCGTGTCATGCCGACGTAAAAGAGACGGCGTTCTTCCTCAAGCTGGCCGGATTCCATGATGGAACGGCTGTGCGGAAACAAACCGTCTTCCAATCCCATAATGACCACGACCGGAAACTCGAGTCCCTTGGCTGTATGAAGCGTCATGAGAGAGATCGGGGACTTCTCATCGTACGCATCCTGATCTGAAACCAAAGTGGCATGGTCGAGAAATTCCCGCAGACTCTCGCCACGTTCGTGACTTTCTTCAGCGGCCGTGAGGAGCTCGCGAATATTCTCGATCCGGCTTTCGGATTCCTCCGTCCCCTCCTCTTGCAGTATTTCGAGATACTTCGTTGAAGTCACAGCCTTCTCCAGAAGCGCAGAGATGGACAGCTCCGACGCCCCCTGAACAAACTCCGCAATCATCTTGTAGAACACTTCGAGCGCGCGCACTGTCCGCATGGGAAGCCGCGATTCGCGAACTGCAATTTCAACGGCATCCCAGATGGAAGTGCCGCGTTCGACAGCGAGCTCTTCGAGCGTATCGGTTGTGGTCTTACCGATTCCGCGCGGCGGCGAGTTGATCACGCGAAGCAGGTGGACCGAATCATGCGGATTCAAAGCTACAGTCAGGTAGCTGATCATGTCCTTGATTTCGGCGCGCTCATAAAAACTAAAGCCGCCGACGATGCGGTATTTCATGTTGTATCGCCGCAGCTTCTCTTCAAGAATGCGCGAAAGAAAATTCGTGCGATACAGAACCACGAGGCGCGCGCCGGGATCGGCCTTCTGATGATGAATCAGCCGGTCCGCGACGTACATCGCCTCCTCTTCCGCATCGGAAGCTTCCATGTATGTGATCAACTCGCCGGCCGGATTCTGTGTCCACAGCGATTTGCCCTTGCGCATCTCATTGTTTTGAACAACGGCGCCCGCTGCAGCCAGAATGTTTTTCGTTGAGCGGTAATTTTGTTCGAGCTTGATGACACGCACACGGGGAAAATCCTTTTCGAACGACAGAATGTTCTGAATGTCCGCCCCGCGCCAGCTATAGATCGACTGATCTTCGTCACCCACCACGCAGATGTTGTCATGCACGCGCGTGAGATGACGCACCAGCCGGTATTGCATCCGATTCGTATCCTGATATTCGTCGACCATCACATACGGAAACCGCGTGCTGTATTTCTCCGCCGCTTCAGGAAACTTGTCGAAGAGCTCGACTGCCTTGATCAGTAAATCGTCAAAGTCGAGCGCGTTGGATTTCCTGAGGCGCTTCTCGTATTCATTGAAGACATTCGCCGTGTATTCCCACGAAGGTTCCCACGACTCGTCCAGCAGGCTTTGCGGCGTCTTGCCATGGTTTTTCGCGTGACTGATTCGAGACAGGATCGTCTTCGGCGTGATCAGGCGCTCGTCGACCTTGAGATCTTTGGACGCCCCCTTCACGACCTGCAGTTGATCGGCCTCGTCGTAGATCGTGAACGATCGCGTGTAGTTTAGAGCTTCGATTTCACGGCGAAGAAGGCGCACACAAAAGGAATGAAAAGTCGAGATCAAGGGATCGCCGGAGCGTGGCCCCCGCAGGAGATTCCGCACGCGATACTTCATTTGATCAGCGGCTTTATTCGTGAACGTGACGGCCAGAATATGTTCGGCGCGGGCGCCGCGATTCTCGATCAGATGGGCAACGCGATAAGTAATAACCCGAGTCTTGCCGCTGCCGGCTCCCGCAAGGATGAGAACGGGGCCTTCGGTGGCTTCAACGGCTTCGAGCTGCTGTGGATTCAGAAGCTTCGCCAAATCCATCGGGGCTCATTCTACGGTGACGCTTTTTGCGAGGTTTCGAGGCTGGTCGATATCGCATCCACGGCGAACGGCGCAATGATACGCCAGCAACTGAAGAGGAATGACCTCAAGGATAGGCAGCAACAGCTCATTCGTCGGCTCGAGCGCAATGAAGTGATCCGAACTTTCGATCAGATCGGTATCGCCACGATTACCTACGGCGACAATGATGCCGTCGCGAGATTTCACTTCCTTGATGTTGTTGAGAACCTTTTCGTAGCGTTGATGCGACTCCTCCGAATTCGGATCGTGCGCGGCCAGAAACACCACAGGCAGATCTTCATCGATAAGCGCATTGGGCCCGTGCTTCATTTCGCCCGCCGGATAGCCTTCCGCGTGGATGTACGACAGTTCTTTGAGCTTCAATGCCCCTTCGAGGGCGATCGGAAAGTGAATGCCACGGGCCAGAAAAAGAAAATCACGCTGGCGGAAGAGGCCTCTGGAAATCTCTTCGATTTCCTTCGCATTCTCCAGAATGCTTTCCATCTTGTGCGGCAATTCGGTCAAATCCGCGAGCAACTTCCGCATGCCGGACTCGGGAACGCTGTTATGGAGTTTTGCAAGATGAAGCGCAACCAGATACAAAACCGCAAGCTGGGTTGTAAATGCCTTGGTCGACGCAACCCCGATCTCCGGCCCTGCGCGCGTATACAACACCGCGTCCGCAACGCGCGTGCTCATCGATCCGACGACATTGGTAATCGTCAATGTCTTTCCGGAATCGCGAAGCTGGCGCTGAGCGGCAATCGTATCCAGCGTCTCGCCGGATTGGGTGATAAAAATAAAAAGCGTGTCGGGAAGAATCACCGGATTGCGGTATCGATACTCGCTCGCGTAGTCCACTTCGACGGGAAGGCGCGCCAGAGTCTCGATCATGTACTTGCCGGCCAGCGCTGCATGCCAGCTTGTGCCGCATGCCAGAATGCGAATGTTTTTGAATTTCTTCCAGACATCATCGCTGAAGCCGGATTCCTCGAGATGTACCAGGTTGGTATCGAGTGAAAACCTTCCAAGGATCGTGTTTTCGATGGCGACGGGCTGCTCGTAAATTTCTTTGAGCATGAAATGTTTGTATCCGCCCTTTTCAGCCATGATCGGATCCCAGTTGATGTGCTGGAACCGGGGTTCCCGTGAATGGCCTTCGAGATCAAAAAGGCGGATGCCGTCGCGGGCCACAACCGCGACTTCGTGGTCATCCAGGAAAAGAATCGAGCGCGTGTAGGGGAGCATCGCAGGAACATCGGATGCAACGAAACCTTCACCATCGACTGCGCCGACAATCAACGGATTGCCTTCACGTACTGCGACGATTTTCTGCGGATCGTCCGCACACAAACAGGTGAATGCGTACAGGCCCTTCAATTGCGCGAGGGTTTTGACAACGGCGTCTTCAAGATTGCCCGCAAAATGTTTCTCGAGCAGATGAGCGATCACTTCGGTATCTGTTTCAGTGGTGAACGTGTGGCCTTCCTCGATGAGTTTTCGCTTCAGCGACAGGTAGTTTTCGATGATGCCGTTGTGAGCGACAACGATGCGGCCTTTGCAATCACGATGCGGGTGCGCGTTTTCTTCGGTCGGTCTGCCGTGCGTTGCCCAGCGCGTGTGGCCGAGCCCGAACTGTCCCGTCACCGGCTGTTTTGTGAGAAGTTCCTCCAGGTTCCTCAGTTTTCCCGAACTTCGGCGCACCTGAAGTTTCTGATCTTCAACAATGGCAATACCCGCCGAATCGTAACCGCGATATTCGAGAGACCGCAGGCCGCCCATGATGAGAGGCACGGGATCGCGCGGCCCGACATATCCGAAAATTCCACACATAGGGTTATGAGAATACCAAGAAACGTTTATTTTTTCTTACGCTGTTTGACCCAGCCTTCTTTGACGGCCTGGCGGCCGCGCGCAATCGCGAGCGATTCGGGAGGAACATCATCGGTAATCGAAGAACCCGCGGCAACATACGCATTTTTTCCGACTCGAACCGGTGCGATGAGCTGAGAATCGGTCCCGATGAATGCGCCGTCTTCGATCACTGTCGGATGCTTATTAACGCCGTCGTAGTTGCAAGTGATCACACCCGCCCCGATGTTCACGTCCTTGCCGATCGTTGCGTCTCCCAGGTAAGCCAGGTGCATTGATTTCGTGCCGGCCCCAAGCTTCGATTTCTTGATTTCGACAAAATTGCCGACCTTCGCCTTGTCGTCGACACTTGTGCCCATTCGAAGATGCGCGTACGGCCCAACCGAAACATCTTCACCGATTGCACTGTCGACAACGACGCATCCCTCCAGCACTACCGACCTCGCGCCGATTTTCGAATTCGAAATCCGGCTGAACGAGTGAATGACAGCGTCGTCACCGATGAAAGTGGCGCCATAGATTTGAACTGAAGGATAGATCACGGTGTCGGCTCCGATTTGAACATCCGCGTCGATGAACGTGCTGGCAGGATCCATGATCGTCACGCCGTCGAGCATCAAAGCGTCGCATTTTCGGCGGCGCAGAATCTGGTCCACGGCGGCCAGTTCCTGACGTGTGTTGACACCAAGAATCTCCTCAACGGATCCGACTTTATAAGCGCCGACCTTTTGCCGATTGCTGACGAGAATGCCGATCACATCCGTCAGGTAGTATTCGCGTTGGGCGTTGTTCGTTCCGATCTTCGCAAGAGCGTCGAACAATGCGGGCGCATTGAAAACATAAATGCTTGAATTGATCTCGGGGATTTTGAGAATTTCCGGCGTGGCGTCGCGATGTTCGACGATCGAATCGACCTCGGTGTCATTGCGACGCACAATGCGTCCATAACCGGCCGGGTTCTGCGTTTCCGCCGTCAGCACTGTTGCTCGATAGGCGCCGTCGCGATGAAACTTCAAACAACCTTCCAGCGTCGCGGCGCTTATAAGCGGACAGTCGCCGGGCAAGATCAAAACGTCGCCGGTGTATCCCGCAAACTTTTCCCGCGCAGTCATTACCGCGTGTCCCGTACCGAGTTGCTCTTTCTGATCGATGAACTGAACGCCTGAGACGAGTTCCTTCACGCGCTCCGCAGAATGACCGACGACAACCGAAATGTCCGCCGATAGCGAACGGACGGCAATGACAACGTGTTCGAGGACGGTCCTTCCGCCGGCGCGATGAAGGACTTTTGCGTACTTCGATTTCATGCGGGTGCTCTTACCCGCTGCGAGTATCAGGACTCGAAGGTTTTCCATGACTTTAAATTCACCGCCGTGCCCAGACGCCCGCAATCTCGAACACCACTTGCGCGAGCCGGTCGGGATCGTGGCGGATAACTCCGTCTTCGGCGAGCAAATCGCGTTCCACCAGATTCAGTCCCAGCGATCGGAGCCGGTCGCGGTCGATTTCAACGAGGGCAGCGCTCTCGGCATCGTACTTCTTCAGGATTTCGGCCGACGGTTTACGGTTGTTTATAAGTATGTTCGGAAAAAGAACTCCATTGCAGTGATCCGCCAGAGCCTGAACATGATCGGCAGCCGAATAATGATCGGTCTCTCCAGGCTGAGTCATGATGTTCTGAATATAAATCTTTGCGGCCCGCGATCCTCGCACGGCTTCGGTCATCTGCCTGATCAGCATGTTGGGAATCAGGCTGGTGTAGAGCGATCCGGGACCAATCGTAATCAAATCAGCCGTGGCGATAGCATCGAGCGCGTCCGGCAGCGGAGTCACGACCGAAGGAGTCAGTTGGACCTTTTGAATTCGACGGCGCGCCGCGGTTATCCGGGTTTCACCCTCAACCCAGGAACCATCATCGAGCTCCGCACGAAGTTGCACATTCGAATTGGTGGATGGATAAATCACACCCTTAATCGCAAGGACTTCAGAGGTAAATCGAACTGCTTCCGCAAAATCGCCGGTGACACCGGCCATTGCGGTGAGGAACAGGTTTCCGAAACTGTGTCCGTGCAATCCGCCATCGCTGTTGAAACGAAATCGAAACAGCCGCGACATGAGCGCTTCATCTTCGGAGAGAGCGATCATGCAATTGCGAATATCGCCCGGAGGCAGGACGTTGAGCTCTTCACGAAGACGGCCGGAGCTTCCGCCATCATCGGTAACGGTCACAATAACGGATAAATCAGCGTCGTGTTTTTTCAGACCACGCAGGAGAGCGGAAAGACCGGTTCCACCACCGATGGAAACAATTTTGGGATTACTCTTGTTCGTAGCCAACCGCGCTGCCTTCTTCTACTTTTCAGGAGGCGTCACTAATTGCTTGAAGTCCGGATCTTCCTGAAGCGATTCGAAGTCGCTGTCTCGTGCCGCAAGAAAGCGGTTCTCCGCCCGATGATGAATGGCCTGTTTCAGATAATGGATCGATTGATCGCGGTGCCCCTGCAGTGAATTGGCAGCAGCAAGTGCGTACAGGATGTGATCGCCTTTCGGCGACAGCTTCAATGCGTGTTCCAGGTGCTGGATGGCGGACGCAATCTCGCGGCGGTTGAGATCCGCAATGCCGACGTTGTAGTGATCGTCGGCCGAACGCAACACTGTACGGCCCTTCTCCTGGATTTTCTTTTCGCATGCATGGATCAAAACCTTGGCGCGCTCCTGAATCTCCGGCTCCTCCGGATGTTCGGCGATCAGATTCTCAAAACCTTTGATAGCTTTCTCGAAATGCTCGGCATGCATCAACTTGATGCTGGATTCGTAGGCATGAATGGCGCCGGCAAATTCCTTTGAGCGTACCCGCGGCGGAGAAGTTGACGTCGCTGCCACGGCGCTGGCGGTCGCTCTTCGCGACACTTTTGACGGTTTTCGCGAATGGCGCGCCGATGGTTTCGCTGCGGGCCGCGCACTCTTCCGAGACACCGATTTTGCCGCTTTCGCTTTCAAACGAACGGACTTAACAGCACCGGATCGCTTCGCAGCCTTCTTTGTCGGTTTGGATTTCGTTTTGCCCTTGGTCGCCATGAGCCATCGGAACTGTAAGTGGTTGGGCGGTGAAAAGTCAAGGCAGGCAAGGGGACGAGACGTCAGACGTCCTGTCCCCGAATCTGGAGATGAGCTTGCTTATTAGGCCTTTCGCCAGCTTTGCTCCTCGGCTCCGGCCGCGGCCGGGAGACCTTGAAGAATAGGCCGTTTGCTTTGAATTTCTATAACTTGAGCGGTTTGCTCGGGAACAGGCGATGTCTTGAGGCGAGTATGAATCGGAATCTGCTTGGGTGCTTTGATTCCAAAACGGACTCTGTTTCTGCCAACTTCCAAAATGGTGATTTCGATGTTGTCGGCCAGAATAATCTTTTCGTTTCTCTTACGGCTAATAATTAGCATCCAACCGTACCCCTTAGATAAGTGTCATGATCCCCCCCTGGAAATACAAACCCCGAAAAATCATCTAAAGATGTGCTCTTCAATTTTTCAGGCTTTTCTGGCAGAATGAACGCGCTTTTGACATGAAGAAGTACTTCCTATCGACTACAGGCTTAATCCTTCTGCTGTTTTGGCCAATTCAGGCTCAGGAAATTGCCGCGCTTAAAGAAAGCTCAGCGGCGGTTCCGATGGTTGAGCGGCTGGCCACGGCTTCGGAATCCAATTACCTGAACCAACTTGCGCTTCGGGGATTTAACCTCGACTCGCAGGGGATCCTCATCGAATCGCTGGACGCTCATAAGGTCTATGCCGACCTGAACAGCAATATCTCATTCAATCCAGCGTCCGTTATTAAGGTTGCCACTTCGTTCGCTGCGCTTGCGAAGTTCGGACCGGACTATCACTTTGAAACGGCTTTTTATGCGGATGGTCCGATCAACACCAAGACTCGAACATTGACCGGAAACCTGGTGCTCCAGGCAACCGGCGATCCCATGCTGACGTCGGCAGATATTTCCGCGATGATTCGTGCCGTCGTCCGGGCGGGCATTACGCGAGTTACCGGCCAGCTCATTATTACCGGTCCGTTTTCCTACGGGATGTTTTACACGACGGAAGGTTCGACGAGAGCCCTGATTCAAACGCTGCGCCGCGTTGGAGTGCGAATCACCACATCAGAGATGGGAACGAAGGTTCAGGGGACCAAACTCGCGGGCCACGTTTCATCCAGTTTGCGCGATATTCTTTTCTTTCAGAATGCCCACAGCAGCAACCCGATTGCGGAGCGAGTGGGCGAGGCATTAGGCGGCCCCCATGCCGTCGAAGAGTTTCTGGTCAAGCAAGTCGGAATTCCACAATCCGATATTTATATCAGCCACACGTCCGGACTCGAATTCAATCGCATCACACCGCGGGCGACCGTGCGCCTTTTCCGCGAACTGGTCTTCTGGCTGAATCTGGCTAATCTGCAACCCCAGGATCTTCTCCCTGTCGCTGGAGTCGATGCCGGAACGCTTGCGCGGCGTTTCGTCGGCGATGAATATCGCGGGGCAATCATCGGGAAGACTGGAACCCTTCCGGCAACCGACGGCGGTGTCAGCACGCTGGCCGGTATTGCATATACGCGCGACCGGGGACCGGTTCTTTTTGCAATCTTCAACACAAAAGGATCGGTTGCAACGTATCGGCAACTTCAGGATTCCTTCCTGAAAGGCTTTATCGTTGAGAGCGGCGGTATTCCCGACGTCAGTGCGTCACTGCATAAACTGAACAACTAATCCATTGCGAATAGTCCTTCTTGGAACAAGCTCCGCGATCCCAACGCTGAGCCGGGGTCTCTCCTCGACTGCATTGGTTCGTGAAGGCGACGTCTTTCTGTTCGACTGCGGTGAAGGGACGCAAGTTCAACTCATGCGCTCGACCGTAAAGCGCAGCCGCATTCATTCGATCTTCATCGGTCATCTTCACGGCGATCATCTTTACGGCATTGCGGGACTTCTCAGCACTCTCCATCTCGACGGGCGCGAAACGCCGCTCCATGTTTTCGGACCGGAAGGCCTTCGGATTTTTCTCAATGCGGCTTTCCGGACAAACGATCTTCAATTCGACTTCAAGCTCACTGTCCGTGAATTCCCGCGCGGATTTCGTGGGCGCGTCCTGGATGAGGAGGAGTACTACGTCGAAGCCCTCCCACTGGATCATTCCATCTTCTGCCTGGGCTGGCGGTTTCAGGAAAAGCACAAACCGGGGGTATTTGACTTGTCGCGCGCCGAAGAATTGGGAATTCCGCGCGGACCGCTTTACGGAAAACTTCAACATGGCGAGAGCATTACGCTCGGAGACGGCAGAACGATTACGCCCGATATGATCCTGGGGCCGCCGCGTCCCGGAAAGTCTGTTGCCTATTGCCTCGATACACAGTTTTCGGAGCGTTCCATTCAGCTTGCAGACAAGTGCACGGCCCTCATTCACGAAACCACGTTCGGGCCTGATGCCATCGAAATGGCACGCGATCGAAAACACTCGACAATGGAAGACGCCGCCCGCGTTGCAAAAGAAGCCGGCGTTGAGAACCTCATCGCCACCCACTTCAGCTCCCGCTACGACGGCCGGCAGATCGCGCAGATCGGCGATGACGCGCGAAGCGTGTTCGAAAGGATCACCATCGGCCGGGATCTGCTGGAAATCGAGATCTAGGTGCGGCGAATCCGAATCTCACAGCACACCGGTCACTCGTAGTGCAGTGCGACGATCGGATCCACACGTGACGCTCGCCTTGCGGGCAGATATCCGGCAATGGCTGCAACCAAGATCATTACAGTTGTTGCGGCCGCAATCGTGAACGGATCCTTCGGCGTCAAGCCAAACAGCAATGTCGTGATCAGAGGTCCGGCGGCAAACGTCGCAGCCAGGCCGATCGCGACGCCGATTCCGACCAGGATCAAAGACTCCCTCATCACGAGCCCGAGCACATCGCCGCGCTGCGCTCCCAGCGCCATGCGGATTCCAATCTCAGCCGTACGCCGCGTGACGTTGTACGACATCAAACCGAACAGCCCGATCGATGCCAGGAGTAACGCGAGCGCGCCAAAAAGCGCGTACGCCTGAGCGAAAAGCTTTTCCTGGCTGAGGCGCCCTTCGATACTTTCCATCTGTGTTGCGATGTTCGTCAGCGGAAGGTTGGGATCGATTTGCTGAACCGCATCTCTCACCGACTTCGTCAAACCCGCGGGATCCGCCGCCGTTCGCAGTTCGAACACGACACCGGGACAACATCGTTGCGGATAGGGCCAATACACTGTCGGCGGAATCGCTTCGCGAAGGTTGTTGTACCTCGCGTCACGAACCACGCCCACAACCTCCCACTGGCCGCGTTTCTCGATTTGGGTTCCGAAATGGCGTCCCAGCGGATTCTCATTCGGAAAGTATTTCTTCGCGGCCGTCTCATTAATGACGGCAACCTTCGGGGCATTTTGATCGTCGCGTTCGGAAAAGACGCGGCCGGTAAGTAAGGGAATGCCCATTGTCTCGAAGAACGCCGGCGAGATCGTAACCTGATAAATATTATCCCCGCCGCGTGGGCCGTTATACGCGTGTCCATCGATAAAGATACCGGTCGAGCTTGTGCTGCCCGTCATGAGTGCCGGCTGCGAGAAGGAAGTCGTTTGAACTCCGGGAAGCGCCTTCAATCGATCCTGCATCTGTGTAAAAAGGGAGAGCGTTTTCGCCTGATCGTACCGGTTCAATTGCGTGCTGACTCGAAACAGCAAAAGGTTATCGGGCTTGAATCCAACATCGACTTTCCTCAGATTTTCCAGCGTCGCCAGAAACAAACCTGCGCCAATCAGCAAAACCAGCGACAGCGCCACCTGAACGACAAGAAGAATTCTTGAAAGTATCGTTCGCGATCCGATAACCGAGCGGCCGCCTTCTTTCAAAGTGGAACTGATGTTTACCGATGTTGTCCGGATAGCCGGCGCGATACCGAAACCGATACCGGTCATCAGAGTGAGGCCTGCGACAAACAAGAACAGGTGCCAATCGAACGGCGGCACAACAGGAGTCGGAAGCAGTTGCCGGCCCCAATAACCCACCAGCAGACCAGTGGCGCCGCCGATGAACGCCAGGACGACGCTTTCGGTCAGCAATTGCCGGATGAGCCGGACTCGTGTAGCGCCCATGGACAATCGTACGGAGATTTCCTTCTGGCGCGTTGCAGCGCGCGACAGGAGCATATTCGCCACATTCGCGCAAACGATAAGGAGGAGTACCGCCACGACGACACTGAGAATCGTTGCGGACCGAATTTCCTGTTCACCGGCATCGTAAATGCCGTACCTGCCGGAATCGACCCATAGCCGCGGCACGTCATTTCGATTCTGATATCGCGATGACGACCGTTCCTGTTCGCTCAGACCCGCCAGGTAGGAATTCCAGCCGGACCGCGCCGATTCCTGAAAGATTCCTGCCAGATTTCCCTGAACCTGAGCCGGCGTCGCTCCCGGCTTGAGCCGCCCCATGATCTCGAGCCACCACGATCCGGTTTGCTTCAGCCGCTGATTGTTGTCCAACTGCAAATCAGCAGAAAGCGGAAGCGTGATGTCGGGCGCGGTTCCTAGAGCGGTCTGGATTCCGGCAAACGACGATGCCGTCACACCGACGATCGTGACGGCCGTGTTGTTCACCTGAACGACTTTCCCTAGAACGTTGGTATTCCCTCCGAAACGTTTTTTCCAAAAACCTTCGCTGATGACTCCGACCGGACCCTTTGCCAAATCGTCGTCTTCGGGAAGAATGGTCCGCCCGATCAGGGCAGGCACACCGAGAACCTGATAGTAACTACCCGAGGCCACCAATCCTCGCGCGATATCCGCCTGTCCGTCGACAACAACGTTGACTTGTCCTCTCGGCGCGCAGGCAAACAGCCCGGTCATTGTCTGATTGGATTTTTGAAACTGCTGGAAGATAGCGTAGGGAAAAGTAGACCGCGTATCTTCACCGGAAGGAGTCTTCGACCGGCTGCCGTACTCGTTGAAGTCATCCCCCATGTCGTTCTTCCCTGTCCACTTCATGCGAACCAGTGTATCGGGATTCGCGACGGCGATTTTCGTCAGCAGCAGTCCATTAACACCGCTGAAAAGCGTCGTGTTCGCTCCGATTCCCAGGGCGAGCGAGAGCACAACGACAATCGTCCAGCCTTTGTTCTGGAGAAGCATGCGAATGCCAAGCCGCAAATCCTGAAACATAAGTCCTCCACGCTCGAAGGTAATGTTAAAGACTTACTACGTGACGACGCCGATCCGGGTTATCTCTTTTTTCGCCAGGCCGTGTACGAACGGCCATCGCCGCGTTTGGATTCAAACCCGGCAGGCCGCGGCTTCCCGGGCGCGGCCATGCAGATCTTCAGCGTGTCTCCGTTCAATGCATAGATACCGAATTGGGATTTCCCGTTGGCGGTGCCTGATAAGTTCACGTAGTCGATGGCGGAGGGCTTGGACGCATCGAGGGTAAATGATGCTTTCAACATCGTCTGAGGGCCGGCCATGACGGTAGTGATGTTTCCCCTGGTCGTTCGCGTACACCATTTCATCATGTCTTCGCTCATTGGAGCCCCATTGAAAACAGCTTCGATCATGTCCCAATCGCCCTCGAGCTCCGTCCTGTTTCCCGGCACGACCTCTGGTTCGGATTCCCTGCGGTCATAGACCGCCGCGACAGTTCCTCGCGTCAGCGTTTGGAGTGCCCATCCCTCGCCGCCTCTGGATGAAAACTTTCGCGGCCGTTTGCCTCCACGAGTCGCGAGACAGATCGTCCATTCGTCGCCGTCCAGTTTGTAAATCCCCGGATTGCGATTGCCCTTCTCCGGTCCCGCCGTAAAAATCAGATCGAAGGTCTTTGGCTTTTTCGTTTCCTCGAGTTCAACGATGCCCTCGTATTCCGCACCCATGGCGATCGATTTGAATTTGTTTTTCTTAATAACGATTTGAGATTTGAGCGCGGACGCCGAAAACGGCTGCCCGTCTATTTCAAGCGAGGTGACTGTCCACGTGCCCTGGAGTTTGTCGAGATCGGCCGGCATGACCAGAAAGTGTAGCGCGGCGCGCATCGGCAATGCGAACTTTGACGGTTTCGCCCGGCGCGACATCACCATCAACTTGAACCTTGTAATTGGTTCGAGTGCGGCCTGAATCGCCGGACTCGATCAGGACTTCATGTTCAGTCCCAACCAATGCCTGCCGTTTCTCCAACGCCAGGCGATCCAGCAGCGCCAGACATTCCCGGTGACGCTCTTCGATCAGCTCCTGCGAAAAGCTCTCCCACGCCGATGCCGGCGTCCCCTCCCGCGATGAATACTTGAAGATGAAGCCCCAATCGAAGCGCGCATCTTCAATGAGCGTCAACGTGTGACGAAAGTCTTCGTCCGTTTCGCCGGGAAATCCAACGATGACATCCGTGCTGATGGTCATGCCCGGCATTGCCTTGCGAAGTTTTTCCGTCAATTTCAGGTACTGTTCGCGCGTGTAATTGCGCTGCATTTTTTTGAGCATCGTGTTGGATCCGGACTGAACCGGCAGATGCAAGGCTTCGCACACCTGGGGCACTGTAGCCATCGTTTCGATGACGCGATCGGTCATGTAATAAGGATGCGGACTGATGAAGCGCAAGCGCTCAACGCCTTCCACTCCGGCCACGGCTTCGAGAAGGTCCGCAAAATTCGTGTCGCGGCCTCTGGATCCGTCGCGATGGTAGGAATTGACGGTCTGGCCGAGCAGCGTGATCTCGCGCGCGCCTTCGCGCACGCGATCGCGAGTCTCCGAAAGAATCTGGTCCATGGAGTGGTAGCTTTCGCGCCCGCGGACGTAGGGAACGATGCAATACGTGCAGGAATAATTGCAGCCACGCATAATGGTCACGAATGCAGTAACTTTGTCGTCGATCGCGGGAACGGCGTAGTCGAGATCTTCGTCGGTCTCCCGCCTGTCGAGAAGCTTCCCGGCGAGTGCGTCGAAATCCTCAATGGACTTGGCTCCGGCGACGAGATCCAGAAACGGGAATCGGTCTTCCAGATACTCCTTCGTGCGCTCCGCGGCGCATCCCGTCACGACTACCTTCCGGCCCGGCTGCTTCGCTTTCCATCGCTTGAGCCGGCCGATCTCCGAGAACGCGCGATCTTCCGCATGCTGACGCACGGTGCAGGTGTTGACCAGAAAAACGGACGCCTCGTCGGGATCTGCGGTTTCAACAAGCCCGCGCGCCTTCAAATGACGGCCCATTTCACTGGAGTCGGCCACGTTCATCTGGCAGCCGTACGTCCGGACGTAAAACTTCATAGCCGGTGATTATACTGTAACGAATGCACGAGATTCCGATCGAAGACTCCATCGACCTCCATACATTTCAACCGCGGGAAGTGAAAATCGTGGTGGAAGAGTACCTGTATCAGGCCGTGCAGCGTGGGTTTCGCGAGGTCCGGATCATCCACGGCCGCGGCGCCGGCGTGCAGCGTGAGATTGTCCGATCGATCGTCAGCGAACACCCGGATGTGGTTTCATTCCGCGATGCCCCGGACAGAGGCTCAACGTACGTCGTGCTGAAGAGCTCAAATCCTGCCCGACTCCCGTAGCTTTTCCAGATGCGCAATCACGCTTCGCTCGGCAAGGGCGTGCATCTCGGGCGAAACATCGGTGTAAACTGCCTGAACGATTGCGACGGGCTCCCGATGTCCTCGCTGCCAGGCGTCCAATATCTTCCCTTCCCGCTCCGTCCGATGATCCAGATATTCCTGAATCTTTGCCTTCGCGTTCGCCATTACCGGTCCGTGCGCCGGGAAGAGCGCCGAAACATTCAGCGCCTGCATCCTTCTTAATGAATCGAAATACGTCGCCATGTGCCCTTCCGGAGGATCGATGACAACCGTTCCGAAGCCCGCCATCAGATCTCCCGTCACAAGCGATCCATTCTTCTCCTCAAAAATGCACACATGGCCACGCGCGTGGCCCGGCGTGTGAATCACGTGGAGGCTCCAGCCCGGATTACCCGCAAGCTCGAGCCGTTCATTCTCCGTAAACGTACGATCGACTTCGACGATTCCTTCCAGGTCCTTCTTCGTAATGGGATGAGCCGCGATCTTCACTCCGCGCCGCTTGCTGAGATGATTGGCGCCCCCAACGTGATCGCGATGCAGATGCGTAAGCCAGATCTCTCGTATCCTGCGATCTTCGAGGATGTGATCGAGCCTTGCCTGCTCCTCTTCATATGGAGAGGCCGGATCGATCACAACGACTTCGTCCCCTCCAATCACATAACAGTTCGTGTGAGTCGCCGGAGGAAGAGTCGGCGTGCGAACGGGAATGAGAGTAATCCCGGCTCTCATCTCGATGGCTTCGGACGGCTGGCCGTTCGCGTTGGGACTGGCCGTCATCCTTTCCTGAATGCGATCGAGACCTTTCGACAGGCATCGCAGCGCGTGAAGGACCGGCGGCGCCGCAAGGATGGAGCCTTTCATCCATTCCGAGACCGCATCCGGCGGACGAATCCATTCACCCCGATCGTGCTCGGTTGTCGCCACGCCGGCTTCCTGCCCCTCGGGACACCGGGCGAGAAAAAACAACGTATCGAAACGGCGTGGAGCGAATGCCGGCGTCACCCACCGGCCAACCTCTATTAATGCACCCGGTTCGACGTGCGCACCTGTCTCCTCGAACAGTTCCCTCGCGGCACATACTCGGGGATCTTCCCCCGGATCCAGTTGTCCACCGGGAAAAGCATGAAAGCCTCCCTGAAACGCCATCTGCGGCGCGCGCCGCATCCAGAACACTTCAAGCTCGGGCCGTTCTCTGACGAGGATGACCGCCGCGGAGGACTTCGGAGTCGCCATGCGTCGATTTTACTTCTTGTGCCTTTGTGACTTTGTGTCTTTTGCCTTTGTGATTTACCATTCACGGCCAAAGGAGACTCCCAGATGTCATTGAAACGCGTCCTCGTTGTTTTCCTTTTCGCTTTGCCACTGCACGCTGAAGTCGTTCGCATCGACGTGACGTCGCGGGAGGATGTCCGCTCCGGCAAGTTATTCGGCGCTGCCGGCAGCTTTGAATCTCTTTCCGGCAAAATTTATTTTGCTGTCGATCCTCGAAACAGCGCGAATCAGATCATTGCGGATATCGACAAGGCGCCGAAGAACTCCGCAGGCAAAGTCGAGTTCTCCTCTGACTTTTACATGCTCAAACCCAAGGATATGGCACACAGCAACGGAACTGTTCTGTATGAAGTTTCTAACCGCGGCAGCAAAGGCATGCTGGGATTCTTTAACTTCGGTTCGGCTGCCCTGAAACCACAAAGCAGCGCCGACTTCGGTGATGGATTCCTTCTCGAACAAGGATTCACGCTGCTGTGGGTCGGCTGGCAATTTGATGCTCCCGGGCGGGACGGATCGCTTCGCGCCTACGTTCCAACAGCGCATGACGTCGCGGGCCGGACGATTCAAGGTCTCGTGCGCAGTGATTTCGTGCCGACGGAAAGAACGACTGAAGTCTCTTTGCCCGATTCGACGTACTCGGTCTCTGCTCCAAGGGACCCGGCCAACGTTCTGACTGTACGAGATTCTGTCGAAGGCCCTCGCCGCGCCATTCCGCGCGATCAATGGGAATTCACGGCCAATGGAAAAATTCGAATTGGTTCCGGTTTCGAACCGAAAAAAATCTACGAATTGGTCTACAAGGCACAGGATCCGCCGATTGCCGGACTTGGTCCTGCCGGTGTGCGCGACGTGATTTCGAAACTGAAATACCGTTCGGCGGATGAACTGTCGATTCGTGAAGGATCAATCAAGCGCGCGATCGCGTTCGGCATATCTCAAAGCGGCAGGTTCCTCCGGACATATTTGTATTACGGCTTCAACGAAGATGAGTCCCACCGGAAAGTTTTTGATGGTGTCATGTCGCATGTGGCAGGCAGCGGACGCGGAAGCTTCAATAATAGATTTGCATTGCCTGGCCGAACCACAGGGCCATTTGGCAGCGCGTTTTATCCGGTGGATGTTTTTCCGTTCACCGATATCGCTCAAAAGGATCCGGAGACAGGCGCGAACGATGGCCTGCTGACTCACGCGACCAAACAGCAATTCATGCCGAAGATCATGTACACGAATTCATCGCATGAATACTGGGGCCGCGCCGCATCCTTGTTTACAACCACGATCGATGGAAAAGAAGACGCGGCCATGATGGCGAATGTGCGCGCGTATTTGTATACCGGCGGATCGCACGGTGTTGCGGCATTTCCGCCCCCTCGCGGCATCGGTCAGCAATTGAATGATCCGCTCGACTATCGATGGGCGGCGCGAAGACTGCTTGTCGGATTGAATCGATGGATTTCCGATGGCGTCGAACCTCCACCGAACGCCTATCCACGCATCGATAATGCCACGCTGGTCGCACCCGAGAAGTTGAAGTTTCCAAAACTGCCCGGAGTCCAGGGACCGGGGACACCTCACAAAGCCTATCGAACGGATTACGGTCCGGAGTTTGTAACGAAGGGCATCATCGCGAAGGAACCGCCGAAGATTACAACGTCCTATCCGATGCTTGTTCCCCAGGCCGATGCCGATGGCAACGATGTGGCAGGAATTCGGATGCCGGAAATCGCCGTGCCTCTGGCGACATATCTGGGATGGAATCTTTTCAATGATCGCTCGGGACCCACAAACGAACTTGCCGCTTTGACAGGATCCTTCATTCCCTTCCCGCGTACGCGCGCCGAACGCGAGCGGACAAAGGACCCTCGACTCTCGATCGAAGAACGATACAAAGGCAGGGACGATTATCTCGAACGCATCACCCGATCCGCGACCGAACTTGTAACGAAAGGCTATTTAATAAAGGAAGACATTCCGAACATCCTTGCTCAAGCGGAAAAGCGCTGGGACTGGATCATGAATCAGCCGTAAGAGTGGTTTGTGCTTCCAGTGCGTCCAGAAACCGCATTGACCACAGCTTTCCGGCTCTGCTAACCTTTTCCGGTCACGCCGGCGAAAATCGCGCCGTTCGTGCCATTGCTCCTCAGTAGCTCAATGGCAGAGCATCCGGCTGTTAACCGGAGGGTTGTAGGTTCGAGTCCTACCTGAGGAGCCTTTTAATCAAGAATTTAGCCCCTCAACCCTCTCGCCAGAGTGAACAATAGTGAACAATTCTTCTCCGATACGATTGACTGCGATCTTCACAGAGTCCTGAAGGACCTGGGTGTAGATGTTCAGCGTCGTACGGACATTGGAATGGCCCATCAGTTCGGCAACGATTTTCTCCGGAACACCCTTGTCGTGTGCCCAGGAACAATACGTCCGCCGGAACGTGAGCCAGGTCGTGTGCGGCAGCTTCAGATCATCACAGGCTGGAAATACCCAGCGGCGCAAGATGTTGTTTGGCGAAATCGGTTTTCCGGATCGTGTGCAAAAGATCAGATCGTTCTCTCCCGTCCTCTTCGCGCGAGCCTTCCAATGGATCAGAAGATTCGCGGTGAATTCGGCGAGAGGAATTCTCCGATTCCCTGCCTCTGTTTTCGGACTGCCGAATTTTCCTTCGTACACCGCCTCCGAAACAGCCAGCGTGCGGTTGTGCTCATCGAACGATTTCCAGCGCAGCGCAAACACCTCGCCGCGCCGTAGGCCCGTCATCAAAGCCACACCGACGATTGTTTTCGGAAGAAGTGAAAGTTGATTCAACAGAGCGATCGCCTGAGCGGGCGTCAGAACCCACTTCGGGCGAACGGGCTTCAGCGACGGCAAGTCGACCTCGCGAGCGGGATTCTCGCGAAGATGTCCCCACTTCATCGCTGTCCGGAGGATTGCACTCAACACGTCATGAATGTGATCGATGGATTTCGGAGCGTAGCCAGCACCGACGAGTTCAGCGACATACTTCTGAACGTCCTGGCGAGTGATCGCAGAGACGGGCAGCTTGCCGAACCGCGGCAGCAGGTGTTTGCGGAGAATGTGCGTGTGATTCTTCCGTGTCGAGTGTTTGTACATCGGGAGCACCGTAGCCTCCCATTGAGCCGCTAGCGCCTCGAACAACACCCGGGAACGTTGAACTTGGTTCGTTCCGGTCAGCGCCATCAGCTCCGATAACCGTTGAGTCGCTTCCCGCTTTGAAACCGGGCCGAGATTCTTGAACCTCAGAACCTTTCGCCTGATGCCGTCCGGGGCGATCTCAATTTCGCGCCATCTTAACGCCCAGCCTGTGCCTTTCTGTATTAGGCAGCCGCTTCCATACGGTCTTTTCTTTCGAGCCATACGAGATTCCTTTCCTCTCGTTGGCTCTTCGAATTTTGGCTGGTCAGTCCCATTGTACTTCGTGCCTGAGCGCGACGTCATGCGGCTCTGCGATTCCGGTTCAGGTAGGCTCGAATCCCGCTCTCTTCGAATCGCAGGTACTTCCCAAGTTTGATATAAGGCATCCGCTCCACGCCCCGCCTTCGCGTGCGTTCGTAGATCCAACTCTTGGGCACCTTCAATAGGGCTGAGACCTCATCGATCGTGAGGAGGTCGACGACTTCCTCAGTCGTGCCGGTGGCGGGCACGGAAATTAGACTTTCAGGCTTGTTGCTCATGTGAAATTCCCTGACACATGGCAAATCAAATGGGCTTGCGTGAATCGCAGCGTTCACCATGTGCCTACACCTCCCTCTACCTGGAAGGCCGTGGGAGTAGCCTCGTGGGACATTGATATCGACTGATATGAGCAAGCAGAAATTGATATCAGGATTAAACGCTGGAAGAGAATGAACTTAAGTCGGGAATCGCGACTCGCCTGATCCCATTCCTTTATGTTCCACTCGCGGTCTTTGTTGCCTGGCCTTTGCCCCCG
>CAZWGA010000031.1:0-65430 GCA_964633285.1 uncultured Solibacteraceae bacterium
TGATCAGAAGAACGATTTCATACGGGCCCAGGTGTGTTCCGGGATCCAATGGCATCCTGCTTTTCCTCGGGAGGCGGCGCCATTATATAGACAACACCATGCAGAACAAATTCTTTAAGGTGGTCTCAACGGGTCACAAGCCGTCGCGAGCTCGCGGCTGCCGCCCTTTTCGGCTGGTTTTCCCACGAGACATTGGGAGATACTGCCGCCAAACGTGAACAACGAGAACGTCAGCAACACTCATCAGAAGGCGCTTCGCATCAACCTCGATCCGGGGAAATACGGAACCTGCGTCGAAATCGGGGCGGGACAGGAAGTGGCGCGGTGGTTTTTTCAGGTGGGAGGCGCTTCCGGCACGATTGCGAAGACCATGTCGGCATACGACATGACCATCAGCGATGCGATCTACGGGCCATGCGAACGATACGTCAGCCGGCAGCGGCTTCAATCGATGCTCGACCGGGAATTTGCATTGCTCCTGGAACGGCTGAACGAAAAACGCGGCGGCAGCACCCGGTTTTTCGTCTTTGCGAACACCGTTGTGGCTCGAAGCTACAGCCGGAAGGAAGACGGCCATGGCTGGCTGGGCATTCAGTTTCAGGCCGAAGCGAAGAGCGCGCCGTCACAGATCATCATTCACGTCAGGCTGCTCGATAAAGAAAACGTTCTCGAACAGGAAGCTCTGGGCGTTGTCGGCGTTAATCTGGTTTATAACGCCCTGTACCAGTTTGCCGATCCGTATGCATTGATCGGCTCACTGCTCGACAATCTCACCACCGATCGCGTCGAAGTCGACATGATCGAGTTTTCCGGACCCGCGTTTCCCAGGCTCGATAACCGTCTGATGGCTCTTCAACTCGTCGAGAAGGGACTCACAAAGGCCGCGATGTTCATGGCGAACGGGGAAGTGGTGCAACCGGCGGACGTGCTCCATAAGAAATGCATCATTGTCGAGCGCGGCAGTTTTCGGCCTGTAACGAAAGTCACGATCGATATGCTCGAGTGCGCCACAGCGCAGTTTGTCCAGGAGCCCAAGGTTCAGGGTGAGGACGTCGTGGTCTTAATGGAGATGACGCTTCGAAACCTTATCGAAGGCGACAAAATCGATCATAAGGATTTCCTGGATCGCGTCGATATTCTTCGAGCCCTCGGCAAGAATGTTTTGATTTCGAATTACCTCGAATATCATCGCCTGGCTTCCTACCTCTTCCTGTACACGAAGAAGATGATCGGCATCGCAATGGGCGTGCCGAGCCTGCGCGAACTTCTCGATGAGCGTTACTACACCGATCTGGAAGGCGGCATCCTCGAGAGCTTCGGGCGGCTTTTCAAAAACGATTTAAAGCTGTATGTCTATCCGCTGCGAGAGCCGAAGACCGGGGCGTTGATCACGGCCGGCAATCTGCGGGTTCCGCCGAATCTTCGGCATCTGTACTCGTATCTCGTCGAAAGCCGCTTTATCGAATCGATGCAGGGGTTCAATGACAAGTGTCTCCCCATTTTCTCCCGCGATGTTCTGGCCAAAATTCGATGCGGCGATGGGAGCTGGGAGGCCATGGTACCGACGCTGGTCGCTCAGATGATCAAGGAGCGCCGGCTTTTCAACTGCACCGCGGCCGCCGAAGAGACTTTTTCCGAGGACCACGATTTTTGAGCGGCAGTTTTAAATCACCGGAGTCGAGCCGCCGTCCATCGGGATCACGACGCCGGTGACATAGCTGGCCTGATCCGAAGCGAGAAACAGCGCTACCGATGCGACTTCCTCCGGACGCCCGAATCGTCCGAGGGGAATCCGAGCCTGGTTGCGTTCGAGGGCTTCCGCTTCGCTGATACCCTGCGCTTTCGCATCGGCCTGAAGTCCGCGCTGGACGCGGTCCGTGAGCGTACTTCCCGGATTAATGCCGTTGACCCGAATCCCGTAACGGCCCAGGGCGTTCGCCCAGCCGACCGTGATGAGCATCAATGCGGCATTCGCCGCTCCACCGGACAGGAAGACCTGTTGGGCGGACTTGCCGCCCATGCCGATGATGTTGACGATCGAACCGCGCTTGCGCTGAATCATTCCCGGACGCACCGCGTCGATAGCATGCGCTTGCGGAAAGAACTTGGAGTTTAATCCCTGATGCCACGCTTCCGAACTGTAGGCATCCACTTGATATCGATTTGCGGCGCCGGCGGAATTGATCAGAATATCGATCGGGCCCAGCGACTTTTCAGCCGCCGCTATCGCAGACTGCGCCTGATCGGGATTCGAAAAATCCGCGCAGGCCGTAACGACCTCGATGCCGTCGTTCGCGAGCGATTGCCGTCCACGATCGAGATTCTCCTGGCTGCGTGATGCGATGGCCACTCGCGCGCCTTCCGCTGCAAACCCGCGCGCGCACGCGAGACCGATCCCTTTGCTGCCGCCGGTAATAAAAACAATTTTTCCTTCAAGACCGAGTTTCATAAATTCCCCTTCTTCGTCAACGCTTTCAGTATTTCTTCCAACCGGGGGAGTGTTTTTGAATCTTTGAATTGCGCCATGCGCTCGTAAATGATTGCCGCCGCCTTGTGGAATTCACCCGGAACGCCGGCTTCCATAAATGTTCGCGAGATCTCTTCCATTTCTCCAACGAAGCGCCATGCTTTTCCCGTATTCGCCTGAACCCGTTTTTGAATCTGCTCGGGCAGATTCGCATCATCATGCTTCCATTGCTGGAACAATTCTTCCCGGACTCCAAGACTCTCGGCAGCTCCCAGAATCGCGGCGAGCAAAGCGACACTGCCCTTGGTATTCGCCGCGTAACACATCTTCAATGCGGAAGCTTTGCCGATTTCAGGTCCCATGCATTTCGTATCGAGAGGACCCTTTGAAAAACACGCCGCAATATCGCCGGCTCCCGGTCCCGAGAGATAGAGACACGTCGTTCCCGGCTTCCATGCGGGAAATCCGATAATGCCGCCATCGACAAAAGTCACGCCCGCCGCCGACATCATTTCGCCGATTCGAACGGTGCGTTGCGGCGCGATCGCGTTGGCATCGACATACAATCCGCGAAACCCTGCGGCCAACACTTCTTTCGCAAGGGACTCCGCGGCATGCGGCGGACAGACGCTCAGGATGATCGGACACTCGCGCGACAGGTTTGCGAGTGTTCCGGCATCATGCAATCCGAATTTCGCCGCGCGTTCCCGCGTGGCATTCGCGCGGCCTTCAGAGACCCAATAGACATCACACCCGCTGTTTTGCGCGGATGCCGCAATGGAGATACCCATTTCGCCGGGATGCAGAATGCCGATTCGTTGACTCATCTACTGTCCGATATATTTTTTCATCCAGCCGAACACAGTTTCGTGCCAGCGCTTGCTGTTCATGGCGCCGAGAACCCAGTGACCCTCGTCGGGAAAAACCAGAGCCTCGGATGCGACGCCGTTACGGCGAAGCGCGGTGAAGAGCTGCAGGCCCTGATCGACAGGAACACGAAAGTCCTGTTCGTTCGTGATCACCAGAGTCGGCGTCTTGATCTTGTCCGCTGCAAGATGCGGCGAGCAGCGCGCGAAATGACGGCGTGCTGCCGGACTTGATGGCGGGCCTCCCGATTCCCAGTCGGTGAACCACAGTTCTTCGCTTTCGAGCGACATCGTTTCAAGATTAAAGACGCCATCGTGCGACACCGCCGCTTTGAAGCGGCCGGTATGTCCGATGATCCAATCCACCGCATAGCCGCCGTAACTCGCGCCCGCGATTCCAGTGCGTTGGGCATCGACGTAGGGCAGCTTCACAACCGTATCGAAAACAGCGTTGAGGTCTGTCATGACTTTGCCGCACCAGTCCTGCGAAATTTCATCGACGAATTTCTGTCCGAAGCCGAACGAACCTCGTGGATTCGGCGCGGCGACAACCCAACCCTGCGCGGCCCACAGCGCGGGATTCCAGCGATACGACCAGCCATCGGCCCAATCGCCTTGCGGTCCGCCGTGAATCATGAATACCGTGGGATATTTTTTCGAGGCATCGAAGTTGGGCGGCTTCAGCAGCCAGTATTGAATGGATGCGCCTGCCGCGCCCGGCACCGTCATGCTTTCAGGCTGGGACATCGCGGTTTGATTAAGCCAGCGCGCATTTTCGTCGGTCAGTTTTTTTACCGAGCTGCCGTCGAGCGATGCCCGGAAGATTTCCGGCGGAGACGTGAGCGTCGATTTCATAAATATGACGAATCCCGGGCCGGCCTGCATGGAATTGATGCTTCCACCCTTGACGAGCAGCTTTGGCGCGCCGCCCGAAGCGGGAATCGAATAAAGATTCACGAGAGCCTTGTCGTTCGTTGCGAAAATGATCGAACGTCCATCAGCGGAATAGATGAAGTCTTCGACCGAGAGATCCGGCGTGTCGAACAGCGTTCGCGGAGAGCTTGTGCCTTGATCATAAAGATCGAGGTACCAGCGATCGGATTCAAATCCCGGCCGCCGCTGTGCGCGTATCGCCAGCGTCTTGCCATCCGGCGAATAAGTGGGCTGAAAATCCGCCGCCGGATTCGTTGTGAGTTTCTTCGCATCGCCTCCGGTCACGGAAACGGTCCACACATCGTGATTCGTGGTCATCATCTCGCGGTCTTTACCTTCACGATTCGAGACGAACACGATGGAACGATTGTCGGGTGAGAACGTGATGTTGTTGTCCTCGTAGAAATGAGCGGGTGAATCGTAGTCTCCGGGCGTCACATCCCGAGTTTCGCCGGTATCGATGTCAGCCACGAAAACGTGGTGTCGAAGATTCGTACGCCACTCGTCCCAGTGCCGGAAGGGAAGTCCTGTCAGGACGCGAACCCTGGCCGGATCCTTTTCCATCGTTTCCCGCGTTCGCTTGTTGCACTCTTCGTCTCTGCATTGCGGATAGACATCCGAAACGAACGCCGCCTTCTTTCCATCACGAGAAACGGCGAGAGGTCCCTGAACTCCTGCCGACAGTCGCGTGATTTGTTTCACGCCCTGTCCGTTGGAATCCGCGATAAACAATTGCGCTTCTCCCGCTCGAGTCGAGAAAAACAGGATGTGTTTTCCATCGGGAGTAAAGCGCGGCGTGTTCTCGCTCTTTTCTCCAACGATCAGTTCCTTCGGCGCTGCGGATCCATCCGAGGGCACAGTCCAGATGTCGGCATTCCTCTTACCTGAATCGAGCGCCGTGACAGTGCGCACGAACACGACACTCTTTCCATCGGGTGAAAGTTGCGGATCGGCGACCCGGACCGCGCCGATGAGATCGTCAATCGTCATCGGGCGTTTGGACTGGGCGGCGATCAGCAGCGGAAAGGCAATGAAAACGATCCACAGCAATGAAAATACGCGCGGCATGTGTCTCCTCCTGGTGCGTCTGGCCCTTAAATATTAAATGGTCCGTGGTCTGCGGTCCATGGTGTCCTTCAGAGACCACTGTGTGGAAACCCACAGACCACAGGAGGCTGCCTGGACTTGCCTCGAACACAGAGGGCTTTGCACAAAAAGTCCGTACACCGACGAAATCGATCAAGAAAAGCACTCTCCCAGAGGGAGAGTCGGCCGCGAAGCCGCCGGTGAGGGTCCAATGTTTGCCACCACTTCAACCCTCACCCGGCGCGCTTTGCGCGCCGACCTCTCCCAGAGGGAGAGGGGTCTAGCTCACAAATGCGACTTTATGTGCAAAGCCAACACAGAGTCCGCTGAGGCAAAACTCTCCTCCTCAACTGAGGAGGGCAGTTGCCCCTTTTTCGATTTCCTTTGTTTTTTTGGGAACCCAACGTGCCATTGGTCGTAACGCGGTCGTGGTGTCGCTATGGCTCAAATCTTTAACCGCAGCACGAATACTCTCTCCAAAGTCAGCATTTTCGGGGCGGTATTGATTATGGCCGCTGCGGCGACGGTCATGAGCGTATTGATCCGCTCGCCTTACTTCACCGAAGCACGGGTGGTGCGCGAGCAACCCGTGCCGTTCAGCCACCAGCATCATGTATCGGGAATCGGGATTGATTGCCGCTACTGCCACACGTCCGTCGAAGAGAGCGGGTTTGCCGGAATTCCTCCGACCAAGACGTGTATGAATTGCCACTCGCAGGTCTGGGCCGACAGTCCTGTACTTGAACCGGTTCGGACAAGTTACCGAGAAGACCGGCCGCTTCAATGGACGCGCGTCAACGACCTTCCCGATTTTGTTTACTTCGATCACAGCATCCACGTTCATCGTGGCGTCCGGTGCGCAACGTGCCATGGTCCCGTCGAACAAATGCAAATGACGTGGCGTGAAAACACGCTCTTCATGGAATGGTGCCTGGATTGTCATCGCCATTCCGAACGATACGTGCGAAACCGTGATTCCCGCGCGCCGTCTTCCGTGGCGCTCACGAATTGCTCGGTGTGTCATCGATGAAGCAGGACAAATTCTGGAGAAGCATTGACGAGCTGAATCACTTCGAAGCGTTTCAGGCTTCGCTTGAAAATGAATTCGCGCCGGATGTGTTTCCTGGACACGATATCGGCCGCCGCGATTTCCTTGCCTTGATGCCGGCTGTTGCGGCCCTCGCGAGCTTGGCCTCCTGCACGCCCACAGTCCCGGAAAAGATTATTCCCTACGTCCGCGCTCCCGAAGAAATCGTGCCGGGGAAGCCTTTGTTTTTTGCGACAGCATTTCCGATGAATGGTTACGGCCTCGGCATCCTGGCAGAGAGTCACATGGGACGGCCGGTAAAGGTCGAAGGCAATCCGGATCATCCGGCAAGCATGGGATCGACGGATGCATTCGCCCAGGCGTCGGTGTTGACGCTGTACGATCCGGATCGATCGAAAGTCATCACGCAGGCCGGCGGCATTACAACGTGGGACGCTTTCATCACGGCGCTTGCGGCAGAGCTTGAGACCAAGAGGCTTGATCAAGGTAAAGGTCTGCGGATACTCACCGAAACCCTGACGTCGCCGACTCTCGCGGCGCAGATGAAACAAATCCTCAAGCAGTTTCCGTCAGCGAGATGGCATCAGTACGAACCCATTAACGCGGACGCGGCCCGGGCCGGAACGCGCGCCGTACTCGGCCGTGACGCCGACGTTGTGTATCACTTCGACAAAGCCGGCGTCATTCTGTCGCTCGACGCCGATTTTCTGTTGTTGATGCCGGATCATGTCCGGCACGCGCGCGATTTCGCGTCACGCAGAAGAGCAAAGCCGGGCGAGAACCCCATGAACCGGCTTTATGTTGTCGAAAGTACGCCTTCGATCACCGGCGCGTCCGCCGATCACCGGCGTGCGGCGAGGCCATCCGAAGTTGAACAGATCGCGATTCGTATTCAGCAGGCGATCGAAGGAAAAGCGCAGACCGGCGATCCATGGACTGATGCGATCGTGCGCGATCTTCTCGCGAATCGCGGCACATCGATTGTTGTTGCCGGAATGGAGCAATCTCCGATGGTTCACAGCATTGCCCATGCGCTGAATGCAATGCTGGGAAACGCCGGCAAAACGATCGAGTACATCGAACCGGTGGCAGCGGATCCCGTTCCGCAGGTGGAATCGCTCAAAGACCTTACCGGAGCGATGCAGAGCGGAGCGGTCGACCTTCTGCTGATTATCGGCGGCAATCCCGTTTACACGGCGCCGGCGGATCTCGAGTTTTCGAAGCATCTGAAGAATGTGCGCCTCCGTGTTCGCTTCGGATCCTACGAAGATGAAACGTCGGAGATGTGTCATTGGCATATTCCGGAGACGCACTACCTGGAATCGTGGGGCGATATCCGCTCGCCCGGCGGCAGGACAACGATCATGCAGCCGCTCATCAATCCGCTTTACGACGGAAAGTCGATGCATGAATTCCTCTCCGCGGTGCTCGGTCAGCCTACGCGAACCACGTATGAAATTTTGCGCGAGGCGTGGAATCTCGATGAGAAAGCCTGGCGCCGGGCAGTTCACGATGGTGTTCTGGAAGAGGTGAAGCCGGTGAATCTCATTCCCTACCCGGCCCCGCCTCTCCCCCTGGAAGAGGCCGGCCGTCAGAGGCGGTCGGGCGAGGGCCAGGTCGAGCTTGTTTTCCGCCCCGATCCCACCGTGTTCGATGGCCGCTTCTCCAACAACGCGTGGCTTCAGGAATTGCCGAAACCACTCACCAGGATTGTCTGGGACAACGTCGCGTTACTCAGTCCCGCCACCGCGAATCGGCTGAATCTGGCTAACGAAGACGTCATCGAGATCCAATCAGAAAACCGCGCGGTCAAGGCTCCGGTCTGGATTTCACCCGGACATGCCGACGATACGGTGACCGTATTCCTGGGCTATGGGCGCACGCGCGCCGGGAAGGCCGGTACCGGCCGCGGCTACAACGCGTATTCGATACGAACATCGAGTTCGCCGTGGATTATCCGCAACGTTGAAATCCGGAAAACGGGCGAACGATATCCGCTCGTGACCACTCAAGTGCACCACTCGATGGAAAACCGCCGTCTCGTGAGGCGCGCGTCCGTCACCGAATATGGAGAGAAACCGCATTTTGCCGCGGAGGAAGGCGAAGCTCCGCCGCGTTCGCTGACGTTATATCCCGAGTTTCCGCCTCAGGATTACGCGTGGGGAATGGCCATCGATTTGAGCGCGTGCATCGGATGCAGCGCGTGCGTCATCGCGTGCCAGGCGGAGAACAATATTCCGGCCGTCGGAAAGATCGAAGCGGGCCGATCGCGCGAAATGCACTGGCTTCGGATCGACCGGTATTACCAGGGCGATCTGAGCAATCCTGAAATGCTCTTCCAGCCTGTGTTGTGCATGCATTGTGAAAACGCTCCCTGTGAGCCGGTCTGCCCTGTCGCCGCCACGACTCACAGCAATGAAGGCCTCAATGAAATGACCTACAACCGTTGCGTCGGCACACGGTACTGCTCGAACAACTGTCCGTATAAAGTGCGGCGGTTTAATTTTTTCGATTTTCATGCGAATGAAGCGCCGGCCATGGCGATGCTTTACAACCCGGATGTGACGGTTCGCAGCCGCGGCGTTATGGAAAAATGCACGTACTGCGTACAGCGCATCAATCATGCGCGTATTCAAGCGAAGGACGAAGATCGCACGATCCGCGATGGTGAAGTCGTTACGGCCTGCCAGGCGGCTTGTCCCGCCGATGCGATTGTGTTTGGAAATATCAATGACCCGGAGAGCCGTGTCTCGAAATTGAAAGCCGAGCCGCGGAACTACAGCTTGCTCGCAGATTTGAATACGCGGCCGCGGACGACGTATCTGGCCAGGCTCCTCAACCCGAATCCGGAGGCAATGAAGAAGTAATTCATGTCGCACGAAATCATCGGCTCCGGCCACACTTACGCGAGCATCACCGACAAGATCAGTTCGATTGTGCTGACGCGCAAGACGTCAAGAGGGTGGCTGCTGGGTTTTGGAATCGCATTCATGCTCGTGATGCTGTTGCTTTACGCCGTCACGTGGCTGTTCGTTGAAGGCATCGGTATCTGGGGCGTGAATGTTCCCGTCGCGTGGGGGTTCGCGATCGTCAACTTTGTCTGGTGGATTGGAATCGGTCACGCAGGAACGCTGATATCCGCGATTCTGCTGCTCCTGCGCCAGGAATGGAGACAATCGATCAATCGATTCGCAGAAGCGATGACGCTTTTTGCCGTGGCGTGCGCGGGTTTATATCCCATTCTCCATCTCGGCCGGCCCTGGTTCGCATATTGGTTGATTCCTTATCCCAATACGATGGGGATCTGGCCGCAGTTCCGGAGTCCGCTCGTTTGGGATGTCTTTGCCGTGTCGACGTACGGAACCGTATCGCTTTTGTTCTGGTACGTCGGACTGATTCCCGATCTGGCCACGCTCCGCGACCGGTCGAGCAAACGCGCGGGCCGAATCGCCTATGGAATTCTCGCGATGGGCTGGCGCGGTTCCGCGATTCACTGGCATCGTTACGAAACTGCGTATCTGCTCCTGGCGGGGCTTGCGACGCCGCTCGTTGTCTCGGTTCACACGATCGTCAGCTTCGATTTCGCGATCAGCATTGTTCCCGGATGGCACACAACCATCTTTCCGCCGTACTTCGTCGCCGGAGCGATTTATTCAGGTTTCGCCATGGTGATGGTGCTCGCGATTCCCATTCGCGCCGCTTACGGACTGGAAGACTTCATCACCATGCGGCACCTGCAGAACATGTCGAAGGTCATGCTCGCCACGGGCCTGATCGTTGCCTATGGATACATGATGGAGACGTTCATGTCGTGGTACAGCGCTTCGGCATTCGATCGCTTCACCACATTGAATCGATGGACGGGGCCGTACGCGCCGGTCTATTGGTCGCTGATTCTGTTCAACATCGTCATACCTCAGGCGCTTTGGTTCAAACGGGTTCGAATGAGTGTCGTGAAGATGTTCTTCATTGCGCTTGCCGTAAATATCGGTATGTGGCTCGAGCGGTTTGTGATCGTCGTCACCAGCCTGCATCGCGACTTCATGCCTTCGTCGTGGAGCATGTATTACCCGACGGTATGGGATTGGTCCACCTACTTCGGCACTATCGGTCTGTTCTTCGCGCTCCTGTTCCTCTTTATCCGGTTTATGCCGATGATTTCCATTTTTGAGATGCGCATGCTGGTGCCGAAACCGGAGGGTGAATGAGCAAGACCGCTCCGATTTACGGGCTGCTCGCGGAATTCGAAAATCCTGAGGAATTGCTCGAGGCGGTCCGCCGCGCGCGTTCGGCGGGATATCGGAGGATGGATGCGTACACGCCGTTTGTGGTGGAAGGTCTCGCGGAAGAATTGGGATTTCATAAAACAGCTTTGCCGAAGATTGTGTTGGCCGGAGGCTTGTGTGGATGCGCGGGCGGTTTCCTGCTGCAGTATTGGACATCCGCCGTGGATTATCCATTGAACGCCGGCGGGCGTCCCTTCAACAGTTGGCCTGCCTTCATCCCGGTCACTTTCGAAATGACGATCCTGCTGGCGGCGCTCTCTGCGGTGTTCGGCATGCTGGCGCTCAATGGTCTGCCGATGCCGTATCACTCCCTGTTCAACAGTCCGCGTTTCGCGCTGGCGACACGGAACCGGTTTTTCCTTTGCATCGAAGCTGTGGATCCGCAATTTAACCGCGAAACGACTTCGAAGTTCTTGTCTGAACTGAAACCCAAAGGGGTGAGCGAAGTTGATGAATAACCTTAAACACAAAGACGCAAAGTCGCAAAGTCACGAAAGTGTCCTTTGTGTCTTTCTGGCCCTGTGTCTCTGTGTTTCCTGCCGCCAGCAGATGGCGGACCAGACAAGATACAAGCCTCTCGCTGAGAGTTCCTTTTTTGCGGATCGCCGGTCCGCAAGAATGCTGCCCGCGGGAGTTGTGGCCCGCGGATTTCTCAACGAAGACGAGCATCTGTTTCGCGGAACGATTGAGGGCAGGCTTGCGCCGGACTTTCCGTTCGAGATTACGCGTACCGTTCTCGACCGTGGCCGCGATCGATACAACATTTTCTGCACACCCTGTCATGACTACACCGGATCCGGCCAGGGAATGGCGGTGAAGCGTGGATTCCGCCAGGGTCCGCCGACGTTTCACATGGACCGGCTCCGCGATGCTCCTGCCGGACATTTCTTTGATGTGATCACGAATGGTTTCGGAGCCATGAACGATTACTCGGCCCAGATCAAACCCCGGGACCGCTGGGCGATCGTCGCATACATCCGCGCGTTGCAGCTCAGCCAGAATGCGCATGTAGCGCAACTGCCGGCCAACGACCGGCAGGCGCTTGAAAGGCTGCCGCAATGATGGCGCAGATTTTCAGGTCGTACCTTATTGCGTATCTGTTCTGGTTCGGCATCGCCGCCGGCTGCCTTCCGCTGTTGATGCTCCATCACCTTGTCGGTGGAACCTGGGGTTTCGTGATTCGCCGCGTGCTGGAAGCAGGCACAAGAACGCTTCCATTCATGGCGCTTCTGTTTGTGCCCGTTTTATTCGGGACTCATTCGTTATACGAATGGTCGCATCCGGAGATCGTTGCGCGCGATCAGGTGCTTCAAGCGAAGCAGGCCTATCTGAACGTTCCTTTCTTCGCCGTGCGCGCGGCGTTTTACTTCGCAGCGTGGATAATCCTCGCGTATTTCCTGAACAAGTGGTCGGCCGAACAGGATGCCACCGGCAATCCGCAACTCGCGCGCAAGTTTCAGTTGCTGAGCGCGCCTGGAATTGTGGTCTACAGCCTGGCCATCACGTTTGCGTCTGTGGATTGGGGAATGTCGCTCGAACCTCACTGGTTCTCGACGATCTACGGAATTCTTTTTATCGTCGGACAGTCCCTGGCGGCGCTGTCCTTTGCCATTGCCGTTGTGGCTGTACTTTCGGAGGCGCCTCCGGTTTCCGGCTATCTCAGGCCCGAAGTGTTTCAGGATCTGGGCAACCTGTTGCTCGCGTTCGTAATGCTCTGGGCATACATGTCTTTCTCTCAGTATCTGATCATCTGGTCGGGAAACCTGCCCGAAGAAATTCCGTGGTACATCCATCGGGGAACGAATGGCTGGCAATGGCTGGCGGCATTTCTCGGACTCTTCCATTTTGCGGTGCCGTTTCTTCTTCTGTTGGGCCGCGGACATAAACGCCGCAAAAGGTTCATTGCCTCGATTGCGCTGAGCATTGTCGTGATGCGCTGGGTCGATACCTATTGGCTGATCGCGCCGGCATTTGCCGGGAGTCTGCGCATTCACTGGCTCGATGTCGTAATGCTGATCGGGATCGGGGGAATCTGGTTGTACGTTTTTTTCACCGCGCTCATGAGACGAGCTCTTCTGCCTTTGCGTGATCCGAATTTCGCCGTCGAGAGGGCCGAATGACGGGACGCTACGAAAGATCCGACATGAACCCCAGGTACGTTCTGTATTTCGGCGCCGCATTGATCGTTGCGGTCGCGGTGATCTCCGTTGGACTGTGGTGGATGTTCCAGAAATTGGAGGAACAGCAGGCCCGCCGCGAGAAGCAGCCTGTTTCTGCGGGTCAGCCCCCGCCGGTACCGGCTCCCCGATTGCAGATCGATCCGCAAGCGGAGCTTCAAGAGATGCTGCGGTCGCAGAACGAAATCCTTTCGACATATGGATGGGTCGACCGCGCCGGCGGAGTCGCGAGAATTCCAATTGATCGCGCGATGGAGTTGTTTCTCGAAAGGCAGGGGAAATGATCACCAGGGCGGCACTGTGGTTCGCAGCGTTTTGGTTTCTGCAAACCGCCTATGCGCAGGAACCTTCCGATGCGATTCTCACTCGAATCGGAGTCGACCAGAATATCGGGGCGCAAATTCCGTTCGACCTCGATTTTTCCGATGAGGCCGGCAAGCGGGTTCATCTGGGAGATTTCTTTCAGGGCAAGCCGGTCATTCTCTCACTCGTTTATTACGAATGTCCGATGCTTTGCTCGATGACGTTGAATGGTCTTGTCAAGAGCCTGCGTCCGCTGACGCTGAACATTGGAGAAGATTTCGAGGTCGTCACCGTAAGTTTCGATCCGGCGGAGACTCCCGCGCTTGCTGCTGCGAAGAAAGCGGCGTACGTGAAAGACTACGGCCGGCCCGGCGCCGTTGCAGGCTGGCATTTTCTGACTGGAAGCGCGAGTTCGATTGAGCGTCTTACAAGTTCGGCCGGCTATCGCTATCAATGGGACAGCGACACGAAGCAGTGGGCGCACGTCAGCGCGATCCTGATTCTGACTCCGGAAGGGAAAGTCTCTCAGTACCTCTATGGCATCGAGTTTTCCGCGCGTGACATGCGGCTGAGTTTGATTCAGGCGAGCCACAACAAGCTTGGAAAGACCGTCGACCGCATCCTGCTTTACTGCTATCACTACAATCCCGCCACCGGCCGTTACGGCCTGGTGATAATGAGCATTGTCAGAATTGCCGGTGTGGCGACGGTGCTTGCAGTTGCCGCATTCATCATTATCAGCAGAAGGCGGGAGGTCTCATGAACGGCTTCCCGCTGTTTCCTGAAGCGGCATCGACAATCGCGCATGATGTCGATCTGCTTTATTTTTTTCTGATCGGGATTACCGCTGTTTTTTCGACGCTCATCTTCGTCCTGATTATCTATTTCGCGATCAGGTATCGCCGCCGCTCCGATCCAGGCGTGGAGCTGCCGCCGGCGGAACAGGTGGAACATGGACTCGGGCTGGAGATTGCGTGGACAGTCGTGCCGTTCCTGATCACGCTCGTAATGTTCACGTGGGGATCGGCGCTGTTCATCGCCAATTCGCGCGTGCCCGACCAGGCAATGGATATCTACGTCGTGGGCCGGCAGTGGATGTGGAAGGTTCAACATCCCAACGGCAGGCGCGAGATCAACGAACTGCACGTACCCGTGGGCCGGGCCGTCAAGCTCACCATGGCGTCGCAGGATGTGATTCACAGCTTTTTCATACCGGCGTTCCGTGTAAAGCAGGATGTCCTTCCCGGACGGTATGTCACGATGTGGTTCCAGCCAACCCGCGCGGGTGAATATCACCTGTTCTGCGCAGAATACTGCGGAACCTCGCACTCCGGCATGATCGGCCGTGTGGTGGTCATGGAACCTGAAAACTTTGAGAAATGGCTGGGCGGAGTGACGGATGAATCTCCAGTCGAGACGGGCGCGAAACTGTTTTCAAATTTTAATTGTGTGAACTGCCATGCAACCGGCGCGAGGCAGCGTTGTCCGCAACTGGGCGGCTTGTACGGAACCGCTGTCGAACTCGAAGGTGGCCGAAAAGTGAAGTTCGACGAGGAATACATCCGGGAATCGATCCTGAATCCCAACGCGAAAGTTGCAAAAGGTTACCCCGCGGTCATGCCTACATATCGCGGACAGATTTCGGAGGAGCAAATCCTGGATCTGATTGCTTATATCCGTTCGCTGACGCCCGAGAAACAAAAATGACGGCAGAAGCGCGTGTTTCCGAACAATCCATGACCTATCGGAAGCATTACCTTAACTGCGCCTACGGCGTGAAGTCGTGGCTGCTGACGAAAGATCACAAACGCATTGCGCTGCTCTATCTCGTATCGATAACGCTCTTCTTCTTTCTGGGTGGCGCATTCGCGGTTTTGATTCGTCTCGAACTCCTGACTCCGCAAGGCGACCTCGTCGAAGCGGAAACCTACAACAAGCTGTTCACGATGCACGGCATCATCATGGTTTTCTTTTTCCTGATTCCGTCGATTCCGGCGGTGCTTGGGAATTTTCTTGTTCCCATGATGATCGGCGCGCGCGATCTCGCATTTCCAAGGATTAATCTCCTGAGCTGGTACATCTACACAGCCGGCGGGCTCTTCACGCTGGGCGCGGTTGTTTCGGGAGGTGTCGATACCGGCTGGACGTTTTACACGCCTTACAGCAGCACGTACGCGAACACGCACGTCATTGCGGCGGCAGCCGGCATTTTCATCACGGGATTCTCATCGATTCTCACGGGTCTCAACTTTATCGTCACGATTCACAAGATGCGCGCGCCCGGCCTCACCTGGTTCCGGCTGCCGCTCTTCATCTGGTCGAATTATGCGACGGCGTTGATTATGGTGCTCGGTACGCCGGTGATTGCGATTACGTTGTTGCTTGTCGGCATTGAGCGAGCCTTTCAGATCGGAATCTTCGATCCCAAACTCGGCGGCGATCCGCTCCTGTTTCAGCATTTGTTCTGGTTTTATTCGCATCCTGCGGTCTACATCATGATCCTTCCGGGAATGGGCGTCGTGAGTGAACTCGTGACGTGCTTTGCCCGCAAGCAGATTTTTGGATACACGTTCGTGGCGTTCGCAAGCCTGGCCATTGCGGTACTCGGGTTCCTCGTCTGGGGACATCACATGTTTGTAAGCGGACAGTCGCCTTACGCGGGGATGATCTTTTCGTTTTTGAGTTTCATGGTCGCCATTCCGTCGGCAGTGAAGGTTTTTAACTGGACTGCGACGTTGTACAAAGGCTCGATCTCATTCGACGCCCCGATGCTGTATGCGCTGGGTTTCATCGGACTCTTCACGATCGGAGGCTTGACCGGTCTGTTCCTCGCAACCCTTGCGATCGATGTGCATGTAACGGACACATACTTCATCGTCGCGCACTTCCACTACATCATGGTCGGGGGAATGGTCATGGCCTATCTGGGCGGTATTCATTTCTGGTGGCCGAAGATCAGCGGAAAACTCTATCCCGAAATGCTCGCGCGTTTCGCTGCTTTCGTGGTGTTTATCGGATTCAACATGACGTTCTTTCCGCAGTTCATTCTCGGCTATCTGGGAATGCCGCGGCGGTACCACGCATATCCGCCTGAATTTCAGGTATTGAATGTGATGTCGACGGCGGGTGCATCCATCCTGGCGGTCGGTTACCTGTTGCCGATGGCGTATCTCGTCTGGTCCATGAGATACGGCCAGCCGGCAGGGGACAATCCATGGGATGCCACAGGGCTCGAATGGCAAACCCCTTCGCCGCCTCCTACCGAGAATTTCGAAGAAACACCGGTTGTGACGTGGGAAGCGTACGACTACGGCGCGAAACAAAAGGAAAAGGAGTCACAGGTTGCCTGAGTCTTCCGCGCTTGCGCATCAATTCGACGACATCGAACAGCAGCATGAGTCCGCCACGCTGGGGATGTGGATTTTTCTGGCTACGGAGGTCATGTTCTTTGGCGGAATGTTCCTTGGTTATTCCGTGTATCGAGGCGCTTACTCCGCGGCCTACGGCGAAGCCAGCCGGCATCTCGATATCGTTCTGGGCGCGATCAACACCGGCGTACTTCTGTTCAGCAGTCTGACAATGGCTCTCGCGGTGCACGCGGCCCAGCTTGGACGCCGGCGCGCGGTTGTAATGTTTTTGATTGCGACGATGGTTCTCGGTTCGGTTTTTCTGGGAATTAAATCCATCGAGTACTACCACAAATATGAAGAGAGTCTTATTCCCGGCCCCGGCTTTCAGTTTCCGGGTCCCAACGCAACGCATGCTCGCATCTTTTTCTCGTTCTATTTCGTGATGACGGGCATGCACGCGCTTCACATGGTCGTTGGAATCGGCGTAATGCTGGTAATGATTGCGTTGACGATGAAAGGCCGCTTCTCTCCGCAATACTACTTTCCCATCGAGATGACGGGACTCTACTGGCACTTTGTCGACATCGTCTGGGTGTTTCTCTTTCCCTTGCTGTATCTGGTGGATCGAAGCTGATGACTGAACATATCGTCGAAAAGAGAACCTCCTATTCCGTTTTCGCCGCATTGATGGCGCTGCTTGGAGCGACCGTCGCGATTGCATACATTCATCTCGGCAAGTTGAATGTTATTGCTGCTCTCACGATCGCCGTCATCAAGGCGGTGCTGATCATTCTTTATTTCATGCACGTCCGCTACAGCTCACGTCTGGTGTGGATTTTCGCCGGCGCCGGTTTCTTCTGGCTGGCGATCCTGTTTGCGCTGTCTTTTGCGGATTTCTTTACACGCGGAGGGAATTAAACCAAGTTCAACGTCGTGCCGGTTCTGAATCCCGGAAACACTTTGGACATGTCCTTCGCGCCCATGTGCTTCGTCAGCACTTCCGCAAAGACATTTCGAAAATCCGTCGTGAGCGCGAGATCGCGGCCTTCGTAGAGTTGTTCGGGCGCAAGCCCCGGCCATCGCCCGTAGACCTTTCCGCCTTTGACCGGTCCGCCGAAAGCGAAGAGACAACTGGCATGGCCGTGATCGGTTCCGCCTGAGCCGTTTTGGCGGATCGCGCGGCCGAATTCGGTCATGGTGAGAATCACGATATTGCGCATGCGGTCGCCGAGGTCGCGATATAACGCTGCCAGGCCGTCGCCGAAGAGTTTGAGTTGATTGGCAAGCTGTCCGCGTGCCGATCCCTGATTGGCGTGCGTGTCCCATCCGCCGACATCGGCAAATGCAACCTCGAGCCCGACATCTGCTTTTACGAGTTGCGCAATCTGTGCGAGCGCTTGTCCAAAAGGCGAGCCCGGATACTGAACTCCGGATGCCGGAACATACTGAGGCGAGGTTGCGCTTCGAAGCATTTTGACGGCATCGAAGGTGTCTTTGTACAGGTCGGCGAACAGTTGCTCCATCTCCGGATGCGCGCCCGCTCCCCGCATTCCGAAATCGGCCACGCGCTGCATGGCGACAGCCGGCGCGGTTCCCATGAGAGATCGCGGCATGTTTGCGGCAATGGCCACTCCACGAAACGGCGTCGAGTTTTTCTCCGATTCGGACTGCAGATAGCGATTCATCCAACCGTCGGCGACGCCTTTGTTACCTGGAGCGCCCGATTCCATGTAGTCCTGTGCATCGAAGTGCGAACGCGTGCTGTCGGGCGATCCGACGGCGTGAACAATCGCGAGATGGCCCTCATCGTAGATTGGCTTCAGCGAATCCAGATTCGGATGCAGCCCGAAGAATCCATCAAGATCGATCGCGGTCTCTCCGCCATTTCGAAGAGGCGCAGGAATGGCAATCTGCGGCCGGACGGACGAGTAGCTTTTGTCTCCGAACGGCACGACCATCGAAATGCCGTCGGCCGCACCGCGCTGAAAGATTGCAATCACAATGGGACGGTCCACACCCCGCGCAGAGTTTGTCTGCGCGTATGCTGTGCGCACCAGAAACGGCGGCGCCGCGGCGAGACTCGCCAGCGCGACTCCACTGGACTTGAGAAAATAACGGCGCGATACCGATTGTTTCCGCATAACTACCTCTTCTGAAACTCCGGTGAACCCAGTCTCGTGACCACAGCCTTGACCGGCTCTTCGAATGTGACTGTAGTTCCGGGAATGCGATTCGCTGTCAAAGCTACCGCAAAGTTCAAGCGCTCGAGAACCGCGCCATTGCTCATCCAATGGTCCGCGCGATCCGGATAGCCCGTTGGAGGCTGGCACTGGTACAGCGGTTCACCCATGCGCGCGATCGCCTGCGCAACCATGCGCGAGCCGTCGGTCGAACCGTCCAGCGCGCGAATTGCAGACGCGACGTACTCCAGCGGGGTTTTCGTCTTGGCGCCGGCAGCTTCGGGTGAATCGAATTCTCTTGATGTAAAGATGGTGTGCAGCATTTCACGAATATCCCCGTCGCTGCGGCGATAGGTTTCTGCAACCCGCGCGACGAGCAATTCCGGCGGTTCGTCGCTTACAAAGCGCCGGACGAGCTTGGTTGAAATAAAACGGGCCGTGCTTGGATGTTTTGCCAGAATGTCGATGACCGCTTCGCCGTCGTGAATTCCGCCTGAGGTGATCCTGTGGCCCAGAACCAGCTTGTCGCCACTGTCGTGCATCGCTTGACGAAATATGAATTCGCCCGACTGCTGCGGTCTGTCGATGCTCCAGCCTGTAAAAGCGCGGGCGACTTCCTGCACATCGTGTTGTGTGTATCCGCCGTCAACGCCCATGGTATGAAGTTCCATCAGTTCCCGGCCATAGTTCTCATTGATGCCGCGACGCGACGATGAAAGATGATTATCGAGATAAAACAGCATCGCCGGACTCTTTGCGGTCGCCATCAGAAGATCTTTGAATTTTCCAAAGACGCGCGGGCGAATCGAATTCATTTCGAAACCCGTGGTCAACCATCGATCGGCATTCTTTCCCCAAAAAATGTTGAAGTGGTTAAACCAGAAATTCGTCATGACTTCCTGGAGTTGGAGTTCACTGTGAACGGCACGAACGATTCTTTGCGCTTGCAGCTCCTGGAGAACCTGCTGCGTCGGATGCACTCCGCCTTCCTGATAAAAGTGCTGCACGCGCTGACGGAGTGCCGGATCGCCCGCTTTGAAATCGGCCGGCCGCATTCCAAGCCGCCGTGCAAGTTGCTGCGGCTGGGGGTATTTTTCAATCAACTGTGAAGTGTTCATCCGAATCGATGGGGCAACTTCAAGGAGCCGGTCGGCGGCAGAGTCGTCGATCCGATCCGGATGCATCTGTTGATCGAGATATTTGTCGAGTCCGATTTGACGGACGCGCTCGATGTCCCTGGGCCGCGGGCCAAAAGTGGCGCGGTTCAGCAAGTGTGAAACGTCCTGCATACTTGGATAGACAATCGATCCGCCCGCCGGACTAAAGAAATTCGGGCGAGGTCCCTATTTCTCGTCCTCGTCGAGGCCGGTGGCGAAATTATCGATATCGACATCCGCTCCATCGTCCTCGTCGTCAGCTCCGAATATTTGTCCCGTGAATTTTTCTTTGAATGCTTTTTTCCCGCCTTCGGGTTTGAAGATCTTTCGAGCGCGGGCAGGCTTGGCGTCAGGGCCGAAGTTCCTGCGGATGGGACGATCGCCTTTAGCTTCGCCTCCCGGGTCGCCGAAATCGGGAGCAGGGGAGCGCATAGGACCACCAGGCCGAGGTCCAGCCGGTGACGGACGGAAACCTCCGCCTGCGGGCCGAGGTCCCGCCTCACGCGCGCGGGCTTCGTTTACGGCTAATGGGCGGCCTTTGAACGGCTGATTGTTGAACTGTCGGATGGCTTCCTGAGCCTGCTGCGCATCCGCGAATTCGACGAACGCAAATCCGCGTTTCTTGCCGGTTTCGCGGTCCAGTGGAATCGAGACGTACGACAGATTCCCAACGGTCGAAAAGTGATCGCGAATTTCATCCTCGGTCGTATCGTACGGGAGATTCCCGACAAAAAGGCGGACTGACATTGTTACCTCATCGAACCTTTGGTCATAAGACTTGGATACGTTGAGGTCTCACGCTGGCGTTAAAGAATGGGATGTTGGGGTGGAACATTTGGACATCGGGGAGCATATTACCGCGTTGCACGCGGGATTTCAATGTTACGGCGCTCGGGTAATCAACACGCCCGGGACGAACGTGAAATCGGACCGGATTTGCCTGATCCATTTTGAATCCGCCCCAAATACAAGCTCTTTGTGAACTTCATTCGGCCGGCGGGCATCGATGATCTGCATCCGGAATTCCTGGCCCATCAGAAACTCTTCGGGAGAGTAGATATAGCTGCCGGCATAGGCCTGGTCGAGGAACCGGCTCTTCGGATCCGAACTGCCTTCGATAACCTGGCGCCCGGGCATAATGGGTTCCAGAAGCTGGCCATCCCGATAGATCCGAAATTCCAGGAACTCGCCCTTGAATTCGAGTTCAGGTTTTCCGCCTTTACCGAATAAATGAATGGGCGACACCATCTTCGAAGCGATACTGCGCTTCGTCAGGCCCGCGTCAGGCCGGATATCGAATGTCACGGCGTAGTCAAGAGAAGTCTCGGTGGATCGATGCCATTCGTAATAAGGGTCTTCGATTTCGTGATACGTGGAATCGGAAAGCCCTCGCCGCGATTGCCGGTTGATCGCGCGTTTCTGTTCCTGCATGACCTGAATCTTTCCAATTAAAACGGGAGTGATGGAGGTCACCGTGAAATCGCCCGCTCTGACTCTGTAAGAATCCCAGTCGAGAGGTTCCGACTGAATCTTGTGATTCAAAACATCGACCGGATACCGCACGCTGCTGACGGATCGTAGCTGGTCCGCGGACGGCTCAATGGGAATGCTCTCCGCCATCAATTCCCGTGAAGAAAGGAAATCCCGCAGCGCATCGATGCGGATGGCGCCTCCAATATTGGCTTCACCAAATGTGTTGATGCCGATCACTTCGCCGTCACGATTCAGCAATGGGCCGCCCGAATTGCCCGGCTGCAGCAAAAAATCGCCGAGTACCGCAGTTGGATCGACCTTCGACAGGATGCCTTGCGTCATGAGGAACTTTTGGTTCAATGGCGAGCCAATAGCAACGACTGGAATTCCAACCTTGATGGAGGAATCTTTCTCTTCCGGCAAAATCGTCAGCGGTTCGATGTGCGCGACGACATCGCTGTTCACTTTGAGGAGCGCCATGTCGTAATGAGGATTGACGGCTGCCACCGCGGCCTTCACTTTGTGTCCATCGGGAAACTGAACCGCGAGATATTTTGAATTTCGAATGACATGGAAATTGGTAGCAATGTGACCAAAAGGGGTCACCAGAAACCCCGATCCCGATCCATCATCAGTCATTACCTGGACTACTGCGGGCGAAGCCTGTTCATACAGCTTTGAATAGTCGTGCGCCGACGCCTGCGCAAAAACCAGCGTGGGCAAAAGACATACAGCAAAGACAAGCCGTGCAGCCCTTCTCATGACGTTCTTCTCCTGCATTCCCTGCTGCAAGGAGCATGCCAAAGCGATGATTCGGGGAAAGGAACGCGGGTATAAAACAGGGGAATTTCAAGGACAGACAAGGACAGACACCAAATTCTGAACTACGAATTTGGTGTCTGTCCCTGAAATTCCCAACCCGAATCATCTCCCAAAAGTCGCGAAGGTCGCGACAAACACGGATTTCTTACGGTTTCGGATTCTGAGGCTGCTGCTCCTGTTTTTTCTTTCCGAGGACGCCACCCAGAATATTCCGGAGGGTATCTTCGGGTTTCCGGGACGGACTCTGTTCATCCGGCTTGCCGCGCAAGATTTCTCCGAGCACATCGGATGTAAGTTTCGATGGATCGCTGCTGTTCGGCAGCAGATTTTCCAGCTTCATCTTTGCAATTTTCTGGATGTCCGGTGCGAAATGCGGTTCGCGGAGAGTTCCTGTGACGAGCACTGGAATGACAAGTTCACCTTGACGGTTAGCGAGCGCCGTCTGCATGAAGCCACCGATGTTGTTTCCTCCTACAAGCTGGCTGAATTCCTGCGACAACACCGCGGTGAGACGCATGTCGAGTTTTTGCTGCGCGAGATCGATCGAGCCTTCCGCTGCGAGGCTGCCGCCCTCGATACCGGCTTTAAGGTTGCTCGTGTGAGCCACGCCATTGTTAACGTCGAAGTCGCCGCCAAGCTGAATCAACTTTGTGAAAGGTTCAACGGCTCTGGCGGTGCGTTGGAATTGAGCGATCGTCGCCAGTTGCTGCAGCAGATCAGCATGGGCGAGCTTTCCATCTTTGAGGTTGAGCGAGAATTTTCCATTCAGGGAGCGGCTGATGTTGGCTGCATTTCCTCCGGCGACGGTGAAGTGAGCATCCGCAGCCGCTGCCAACAGGCCGTACAGAGTGTCGTTCATTGAAGAAATGGATGACAAAAGTTGATTGGCATCGACGCTTTGGAGCTTCGTATCGACCATGTAGGTTGGTGGCTGCGTCAAAGTATTAACAGTGATCGCGCCCGTCTGCCGGCCATTGTAGAGCGTGGAGCTGAAGGGTTTGAGCGCGATGACGCCTCGATCCACGGTCACGTTGGATCGCACATCGTTCAGGACGAGTTTGTCGTATTCCAGAGTACCAACAGTCAACTGGCCGGACCCGGACACATGGCTAAGGATTCCGGATTGTTCCGCGCTTTGCCGCTGAACTGTTCCGGCCGGCTTTTCCTGCGCCTTCGTCATTGCTTCCCATTCGGCGACATTGAGTTTATTGGCTGCGAGAGAAAACTCGACTCGAGGCGCCGAGAAATTGCGCAGCGTTAAATTACCGGTTGCGCTGGTCTGTCCGAGGGAGACAGCGAGATTATCCAATGCGACCGAGTTTGCATTAAATCGCAGATCCGCCTTCGGGATCTCCAGGGGTTTCGTCAGCGAGGGCATGTGGAGAGTTGCATTGCGAAGTGTGCCGGTTCCGCTGAAAGTCATCGCTTCGCTTTGGTGAATCGGTCCGTTCGCGGTCAGGTTCAGCGTGATTGTTCCTCCGCCTTTCATTCCGTCGACCGCGGAAACGCCATAGGCATTGGCAATCTTGAGCAGTTCATCAACGTCCGCGTCCTGAGTGTTGAACCTGGCGTCCACATGCGGGTTGCTGGAGCCGTACTGGGAAAGGGTAAATTGCGCCGCAACGCTGGTGCGGCCGGTTTTGATTGTGAAGTCGTTGGACCGGATGCTATCGGGCGCCAGCGCGACTTCGATCATGTCTGCTTGAACCGGTTCGCGTAATTCTCCGCCGCTGATGTGAACATCGCGCATCGACATTTGCCCATCAAGCGTGGGTTTGTTCGACGCGCCCTGCGCGTGAACATTCAGGTTCATCTTGCCCTGCACATCCATTTTCGCGTTGAATGCGACGCCAAAGGCTGCAGCCAGCCGTGCAGCTTCCGCCATGGACACGTCGGATGCATGTGCTTTGAGGTCGACCATCGATGGATCTCCCTGCGAATGGATGGTTCCTTCCAAAGCGATCGGCGTGGCGCCCAGCTTCAAATTGGCTTTATGAATTTGAGTCGTAGAGTCGTTCATGTTTGCGGTGATTCCGTAATCGGCCGAGATCGGATAGTTCATATCGACCCCATGAATTCGCGCGTTGCGGGCATCCAGCTTGCCGCTGGATGTAAGGACGCCACCGCTGTTTTTGAATTCGGCTGTTCCAGTAAGCAGAGCTTCGGAGTCCGCAAGCGCGTCTGTGTGCGCGAATCTCTGAAGTCCGGCGAGGGAAACTCCATTCAGCTCGAGGTTGCCCTGGAACGCTGTGGCGGCCAGCGCTTCTCGCTGAATCGGGCCCGCGTCGCCCTTCAAGACAAGCGCTTCCTGGCCTGCGCCCGGCAGGTGAGCCCGTGCTTCGAATGAAAAGGATTTTTCAGGCGCGAAATCACGAAGAACAAGGTCAATGTGATCGTAGACAGCGCGCGGTTGCCGCAATTGCAGGTCGGTGAGAGCCACCTGTCCGTCGAAGATCTTCAGTTCATCGAGAGCAAATTTTCCGGAGTTGCCATCTTTGTGGGTACCGAGACTCGCAAAGTTCCATATCCCTTTTTGGTTATGAATGAGTTCGAGTTTGGGATGGTCGAGTTGAAGGCTGTCGATGCGCACTTCGTGCCGCAGCAACGGCAGCAGTCCGGGTCTGACAAAAAGAGTGTGGACCTGAGCGAACGGCATTCCGCCGCCGAAGTCCGGATCGTCCGCGATCACGGCATCGTCTACGCGAAAGGCCAAAGGCACAAAGCTCAGGCTCATTTGACCCAGAGAGATGTCGCGCCCAAGCTTCTCTTTCAACTTCGCCTCGATTTCAGGCCGATAACGATTGACGTCCACGCGGGACACGGCAATCCCCGCAATAAGAAGGAGTAAGACGAGTACTCCAAGTCCAATGAAGGCTTTGCGCATAGACACCCCCGGCTTGTTTATTGATATTTCTATTTAGACGGCGGGAAACCCCCGACGGTTATGCCTTGTGGCCTTTGCCAATGGCGACAAGGAAGATGGCGCTTTTGGCCTGGGCATGCGGTGAAAAAAACTCCGTCACGTCATCGTCGAAGAAAGTCAGGCCCGTAGCGCCCAGGTGGAGCGCATACGATGCGAGATAAAGTTTGCCGCCGACGATGCCGGCTTCGAGTTGGACCGCGCGATATCCGCGATTGCCGAAACGTTCGAGGATGGAATGAAGATCGGCCAGAAAGAAGACGCCGGCGGCAGCGTCACCGGGAAGATTCTGCTGAAGACCAAGATGACGGGCTTCGTTTCGAAAATCGCCGGACTTCAGAAGCTCGATCTCACCGGTGTCCTGTCGATAGAAGTAGGCGCCAGGTTCCATCCCGTCGACTGCATTGATGATCAGATAGAGATCGTTGAGCGGGGGGAAGTCTGCGGGAATGCCGCGCGTGGATGAGTGGAGAATCGTCATGAGCTGAGACGCAGTAATCGATTCACGTTTGAATTGCCGGCTGGAGCCGCGGCGCAGGATGACGCGCTCGATGGAATCCGTTGAACCTTCGATGCTCTCCAAACGCCTCTCCCTTTGGGAGAGGCCGGCCGCCAAAGTTGGACGGGTGAGGGTCGAACACGAAGACGCCTCGTGTATCGCGCGCATTTCAGGATAGTCCACTTCCGTCTTCGATAACGGAACCGTCGGGAAATCGAGCGGCGCCATTTCCGCAGGCGGCGAAGGAATCGGTTTCTCAGTCCAGCCGACAGAGACCAGCGAGAATGAGACTTCACGCCGCGTGTCCAGATCCAGCACCCGATTCGCATTCGCATCCACAAATCCGCAATGCACCTGCGCGGGCACTTGAAGCGCTGAACTCATTGCCAGCATATTTGCGATGATTGTTCCGTTATCCCAACCGAAGTGGCGATACGTTCGCGCGCGATATTTCCACGCATTGCGCCAGTACGTCCCGGTGCAGGCGATGATGGCTGGAGCGTTGGGTATTGCCATCACGCCTCGATAATCCCCGGCGCGCAACAATCGCAAAGCGAAGTCGCCCGGACCGAAGTGATAGACACCGGCCTTCAAATCCGGCAGATCGCCGCACACGACGTAGAGTTCGATTTCGTACAAAGCGCCAGTGCATGAAGCAGCGCGGAAGTACATTTCGCCGCCCGGAAAGGTCTTTTTTTTCGTGATGCCGGCAGAAAAATAAAGGATGCGCGCCAGGTCCTTCAGCGCCGGAATGTGTTCCTTTCCCGGCTCGACACTCGCAGCCCCGATGGCCGAAAGGGCTGAAATGCCCGTCTGGTCTGCATCTCGAGGCAAGTAAATGGGTTCAAGCGTGGTGTAGATCTTCAGGGAGAGCGGTTGATTCGCCCAGTCGAGGTAGTGCGGATTGGACCGAATGCTCCATTCGGAGTGCTTCGTGGCGTTGTGGTAGGTCCAGGCGAGGGACGTGTCCATGTTTAGCGGGCCTGCAGGAACCATAGGGATCAAGTATAATGGCCCCGCTTTTATGGGCGATACCAAGCAAAACATCCGATATCTGGGTTTTGAAAGCATTGAAGCCGGCGACCGCCGATTTGATTTTTCCATCACCGCAACGGGTGCAGAGGCGACTCAAGTGTCGCTCGTCATACCGGCCTTGATGTTTTCCGGAGTGAACAAAATTACATTCCAGGAAAGCGCCAAGATCTGTTACGAAAAACTTCGCGTTCTCCTCGAACGCGAAAAGATCGAAGCGCCGATTCGCATTCGCTTAACTGGAGACGATATCGCTCAGTTCCGCCACATCCCGCGCGGCAGTAAGCGCTATCCCAAAGCGTAAGACATCCCCTTTATGGATTTCCGGGAGTTCGAGCATCAGGGCTGGCAGGAGATCGCATCCCGATATCACGAAGGATTTGCCGCCGTCACGACGCAATCGGTTCCTTCATTACTCGATGCCGCTCATGTGACGAAAGGCGCGCGCGTACTCGACGTCGCGTGTGGCCCCGGCTACGCGGCGGCCGCCGCAGCAGCGCGAGGAGCAATTGTTGCCGGCGTGGATTTCTCTTCCGAAATGGTGGAAGAAGCGCGCGCCCGTCATCCCGGTATCGAATTTCAGGAAGGCGATGCCGAGCACCTCGCGTTTTCAGATTTCTTCTTCGATGCCGTGGTTCTGAACTTTGGAATGCTGCACCTGGGCCAGCCTGAACGCGCCCTCGCCGAAGCAAATCGAGTGCTTCGCCATGGAGGCCGCGTTGCGTTCACAGGCTGGGATACGCCGGACAAGGCCGCCGGTTTCGGCATCGTCCTCGGGGCCATTCAACGATATGGCGATTTAAATGTTCCGATTCCGCCAGGCCCGCCTTTTTTCCGGTTCAGCGATCCTGCCGAATCAAAACGTGCGATGACTGCGGCGGGTTTCACGGACTTGACTGTGACTTCCGTGCCGCAGACCTGGCGACTGTCTTCACCGGATGCGCTCTTCGATGTGATGTACAACGGATCGGTTCGCAATGCCGCGCTCCTGCGCGCGCAGAAGCCGGATGTGCTCGAAGCGATTCGCCGGCAAATGAGCGAAGAAGTCGAGAAGCGTCATTGTGAAATCCCCATGCCCGCTGTTCTCTCCTCCGGTAAGAAGAATTAACCGGGTGCCTTCTGTGGCTAACTAATTTCCGGCGCAGTCCACGCGCATGATCCATTGCGGGATTCCTGGAAGCAATTGTTCCGATGTATAGACGAAGGACCGGCTGCCCGGCAGGTACGCCAGACTTTCCTGTTGTTGAAGAAAACGCACCGCGATCTTTTGCCTGTAGCGCGGCTGCGTGACATGGGCAAGGTCCATGCCGAACTCGACGGCATCGAGATATGTAAGAACAAGCAGGCGCGTTCCGTCATCGGAGATCGTCATGTCGGTGGGTTTGCCGCCCGCATCCAGCATCATCACCGGAGTGAGTGTCTGATCTCCACGCTTCGGATCCGCTTTGAACAAATGGGCGGGACTCTCTTTTGTCAGGATGTAAATCGTTCCGTCCGGATGAACGGCGAGGCTTTCCGCATCATGAGGCTTATCGGGATATCGCAGCCGCAGCCGCTGACGCGGTTGAACCGTCTTTTCGAACTGTTCCAGCTCGGGAACTGAGATGACCTCGATGGAGCGTCGCGTTGCGTTGTTGTCTCCGATATCGCCGATGAACAGGCACGAACTCCCGCCGCATGGCCCCAGGCTGAGTGCTTCCGTATCGATCGGGTTCAGGCCGGCGACCGCAACGAATCGCATGTTTCTGCCGTTCATGTCCGTTATAAAGAATCTGCCGGTATCCCCGGAATCATTGATGTGATACAGCCGGCCCGGAAATTTTTTCGATGCAGCTATCCCGCTGGCTTCCTTCAAATCAGGCTGTAAGTCGCCTATTTGAACAGCTTCCTTCCATTGCGGACAGGTCTGGCCGAAGGCTGCGGCTGCCAGAAAAGAAATGAGAGCCATCGAAGCAAGCCGATAAATTCCTGGATTAAACGTCATCTTCTCTATACTGAAATCATGAAGAATAAGTCGGTCGCTCCGGCTCATGCCTTCTATGCACAAGTTCTAAAGGAGCTCAAAGAGTCCAAATTCACCTTCATGGTGGCTGGTGGTTTCGCCGTCAACTTCTACACCGGCCTCCGGCGCCCTACAAAAGACATCGATATCTTCGTCAAGTATGGCGACTATCCGAAGATCCTGAATAAATTTACATCGCTCGGCTATAAGACGCAGGTTTCCGACGAGCGCTGGCTCGCGAAAATCTTCAAAAGGAAATTGTATGTCGACCTGATCTTCGGCTCATCGAATCTTGTAGCGCCGGTCAACGATGATTGGTTCAAGGATTCCAAACCCGCGAAATTCTTCAACCATGAAGTGAAGGTTCCTTCGGTTACGGATCTGATCTGGTCCAAAGTGTTTATTCAAAATCGCGATCGCTACGATGGCGCCGATATCGCTCAGCAAATATCCCAGAACGCCGATGTCCTCGCTCTCTGTGGTGATCTCACTCACCTCGGGCTGCCGGTTGAGGCGGAGAGGCTGTGCAGCGAACTGCGCGCGTGCCGTATTCCCGTGGTGGCCGTGCTTGGGAATCACGACTATCAAAGCGGTCAATCGGAGGAAGTGAAGAAGGTCCTGCTTGGCGCGAAGGTCACCATGCTGGAGGAGGCCGAAACGTTCGAGATGAACGGCGTTGGTTTCGCAGGCGTCAAAGGCTTTGGCGGAGGCTTCGACAAACACATGCTGACGCCTTTCGGCGAGCCTTCGATCAAAGGCTTTGTCAATGAAGCCGTGAATGAATCGCTGCGGCTCGAGGTTGCATTGAACGGCCTTCGTACCGAAAAAATTGTTGTCGTGCTGCATTACGCGCCCATCGCTGCGACGGTAGCCGGAGAACCTCCCGAGATTTTTCCATTCCTGGGTTCATCGCGTCTTGCTGAAACCATCGATCACTTCGATGTGAGCGCTGTGTTCCATGGCCACGCCCATCACGGAGCGTGTGAAGGCCGTACGACCAAGGGCATACCGGTGTACAACTGTTGTCTCAAGCTCATGGAGGCGACGCATCCGGAGCGGCCCTATGCGTTGATCGAGGTTTAGTAGTTTTCCTCAGTCCTCATCCGGCGGCGCGCCTGCCATTGACGCAAGATCCTGAGGCTTGATCTTCTCGACATTGAATTTCGCTGCGCGATCGCGCATGGTTTTCAAAACTTCATCGAGCGGCGGAGGCTCGCCTTTGATCCATCGAAGAGGATTAATGCGGGCAACAACGAACGTACGCAGATAAGGGCTGGTCAGTCCGCGCTCTTTCAACCGCTTCACCACATCCGCGACTTTTTCTTCGAGATCGAGCACCATCTCCGCGCGCTTCTCGTGATCGCGAACGGTTTTCTTCAGAGGTTCATCGGAAAATTCTTCGAGACGGCGAAGAATCGGATGATACGCGCCGCCGGCGAACTGAGGTTTCTTTTCGTAACAGAATCCGAGTGTGACGAGCGCCGCCTCTTCGAGATAAAAGGCGAAATCCGTTTCCTTGCGGGAATCGTCTTCGGCGATGAGTCCGCGATAAATGCGCGAAACTTCCAGGGAACGTTCTTTGAGGTTGTGCGCCTTCTCCGTATTCAGGGCGAGAATCTGCCATGCAAGCTGGCGGTCGGGCGCTATCAATGTCGTGATGGCTTTGGCGCCCAGGCGGCGCATGGCTTCCAGGCGATGGCGTCCGTTGGGAGTCCAGAAGCCTTTGTCCGGAGCCGGCACCGTGATCACAGGATCCAGAAACGTTCCGGTCTTCTCGATCACACCGGCAAGTTTTTTGTGATGCGCTTCAGAGAGGTCGCGTTGAAAAGGCGTCGGCTCGATGCTGTCGATCGGCACGACCGCGATCACGAGTGGCGAGCCGCCCAGAGGATCGCGCCAGGAACCCACCACCGTACCGCCTTCCTTTTCCACGCGATTCACGACAGCGGCGATCGGCTCGGTTCCCGCATCCAGCCTGCAATCCAACGCGTCCAGGCCCTTTGTTTTCGGTTTCGCTTTCCGCAACGGCTTCTTTCGTTTGGCTACTGTCTTCGTTGGCATGTGTCTAGTTTACCTATGCTATCTTGCCACGCATGTTTTTGAGCCTCGTGCCTCTTCGAAAGCATCGAGAGTATCGATTGCTTTATATCGGCCAACTCATTTCGATGTTCGGAACGATGATCACGTCCGTTGCCGTTCCTTACCAGGTCTTCGCTTTGACCGGGTCGAGCCTCATGGTCGGAATGCTCGGCGCAGCCCAACTTGTGCCGTTGTTGCTGTTCGCGCTCTGGGGTGGCGCCTACGCCGATGCGATGGACCGGCGCAGACTGTTGATTATCTCCGAAATTATTTTGACGGCGGGCTCGTTAACCCTCGCAATCAATGGACTCATGGCGCATTCCAGTGTATGGCTGATTTTCATCGTAAGCGCTGCAATGTCGGCCTGCAACGGATTCCACCGGCCCGCTCTCGAAGCGACGACTCCGCGTCTCGTCGATCGCGAAGATCTCACCGCGGTTTCCGCTCTGGCTTCGCTTCGAATGTCGCTCAGCGCGATTGTCGGTCCGGCCCTTGGCGGAATCTGCATCGCGGTTCTCGGTTTTTCTCTCACATACATGCTCGATGTACTAAGCTTCGTCATCTCGCTGGTGTCGATTGCGTTGATTCGATCCATACCTGCCTCCGGCAAGGCAAGCCGGCCGGGTCTTCAGAGCATTGCCGAAGGACTGCGTTATGCGATAAGCCGGCCTGAACTGATCGGCACATACGTCGTCGATATCATCGCAATGATGTTCGCAATGCCGATGGCGTTGTTTCCCGCTATGGGCCAGGCATGGGGCGGCCCGGCCACTGTCGGCTACCTTTATTCCGCCCTGTCGTTCGGAAGCTTGTTCACCGCGGTTTTCAGCGGCTGGACTTCAAAGGTACGCCGTCACGGCGCAGGTGTTATTGTCGCCGCCGCATGCTGGGGAGCGGCCATCGTGGTTTTGGGTTTTTCGCCCAATCTTATGGGAGCACTCCTGTGTCTCGCGGCTGCCGGCGCGGCGGATTCGGTCAGCACCGTCTTCCGGGGCACGATCTGGAATGAAACCATTCCGAGTGAATTGCGGGGACGACTTGCGGGAGTTGAAATGATCAGCTACCTGAGCGGACCTCTCCTCGGAAACGCCCGCGCCGGCTGGGTTGCATCGATTTCATCGAATGCATTTTCGGTGATCTCCGGAGGAGTGATTTGTCTTGTGGGTGTTCTGCTTTGTATTCCGCTCTTACCCGCATTCTGGCGCTATCGGGCAAATCGAATGACAGTCAGCGTTCCCGGTTTTTGAGCCACGATGCGCGAACGACTTCGGATTTAAATTTACGGAATCCGCGGACTCCGGGACCGGGTTGTATACTTATCGAATGACTGCCCGAAAACGGAAAATTCTGATTGTCGATGACGATCCCGGCATGCGTGCCTCGCTGGCGGTTCTGTTGCAGAGCTGGGGCTTCGAGGCCTTGCAGGCCGCGGATGCTGCGGAAGCGACGCGAATGGTCGAGAAGCAGGATCCGGATATCGTCATCAGCGACGTTGTCATGCCGGAAACATCGGGGCTTGAGCTTCTTCGAACGCTGAAGGCCGGCGATCCCAATCGTCCGGTACTGCTCATCACTGCGCAAGGTAGCGTCGATATCGCCGTCGAAGCGATGAAACAAGGCGCGAGGGATTTCCTGACCAAGCCGCTCACGGATCTTCCGAAGTTAAAAGCGCTCCTTGATGACGCCGAGCGCGAGCTTGAGCTGCGCCGCAAGGCAAAGCGTCTTTCGGCTCGGATTGAATCCGAAGAAGAGAGTGGACTCGGCGACTTCGTCGGTTCGAGCAAGGCGATCAGGGAAGTCTTTCAACTGATCGAAAGCGTCGCTCAACGGGACGTGTCGGTCATGATCACCGGCGAAAGCGGCACCGGGAAGGAAGTGGCGGCGCGCACGATTCACAACATGAGCCGGCGCGAGAGCAAGCCGTTTGTCGCGATCAATGCCGCGGCCATTCCCGAGTCTTTGATCGAAAGCGAACTCTTCGGTCACGAGCGTGGCGCATTCACCGGAGCGGTTGCCACTCGCCAGGGCGTGTTTGAACAAGCCAACGGCGGTACGCTCCTGATCGATGAAATTGCGGAAATGCCGATGGCGCTCCAGCCGAAACTGCTGCGTGTTCTCGCCGAATGCAAAGTCCGGCGTTTGGGCGGGAGTCATGAATTCGAGTTCGATGTGCGCGTTCTTGCGGCAACCAATCGCGACCCGCTCAAGGCCATCGAAGACACGAAGCTTCGCGAAGACCTTTATTATCGCCTCAACGTCGTTCCCATCGCGCTGCCTCCTCTCCGTGAGCGGGGTGACGACGTCCCGTTGCTCGTCCAGCATTTTGTCCGCGAGTTCAATGCGAAACACCGGCTCGACATCGCCGGCGCCACCGACGAGGCTATGATGATGTTGAAGGCGTATTCATGGCCGGGAAACGTGCGCGAGCTGCGCAACGTGATCGAACGGTCCGTCGTTCTTGCCAAGAGCGATTGGATCGAAGAAAAGGATCTTCCTCCCTACGTCCGGAATCCCGCGTTGCGCCCGGAGAAACTCATTTTTTCCATCGGTGAAACAACCGTCGCAGATGCGGAGCGGGAACTCATCATCAAAACGCTCGAACGCGCCGGTAAAAATAAAGCCGAGGCCGCTCGGCAGCTCGGTGTTGACGTGAAGACGATTTACAACAAGCTGAAGGCGTACGGAATCGAAGAATGAAAGTTTCGAGCAAGATCATTTCGGGATTCTTCATCCTGATGTTGCTGGCCGTGTCCGTTCTCCTGTATCAGCTCTCGGTCATTCACCAGATGCAGCAGGCCAATCGCGATCTTTCCGAACTCGATATGAATTCCGCGCTTACAGCGCTTCGAATGCAGGAGCGCGGTGAGACTTTTCGCGAAGACTCGCGGAAATTCTTCGGGACCGGCGATCCTCTTTACGAGCACGAGCTCGAAGAAGACCATGCCGCATTTCTCGATGAACTTGCCGCGCTTCGCAAGACCGTTCGAGGAAACCGCGAACGCGAGTCCGTCGAGAAGCTGACAATCGCGTTCGACAAGTACTGGGCCACCTTGATGCGTTTCAAGAGTGAGACTCAATCGTTTGATCTCGACTTTCTGCCGCACGACCTGATAGTGGCTTTCGACGATTTTCAGTCGCAAACCGAGGTTACATACGACGCCGTCAAGACATCCGTCAAAGAACAAGTGGCGGGGGCCGCCGCTGCGGGCAAAAGGGCGGAACAGCTTTCATGGATCGCGGGAGTCTTTTCACTGCTGCTCGGCGTGGTCGTTGCATGGATGATATTCCGCTCCATCAACGATCCTTTACGCCGCCTCACGCGGGGCACGCGCGCTCTGGCGAAGGGACAATTCTGGCATCGCCTTCCGGCGCACGGTCCGGACGAATTCTCGGAACTGGCGCGGGACTTCAACGCCATGACCGAGCGCCTCGGCGAACTGGATCAAATGAAGAAGGATTTCGTGTCGCACGTTTCCCATGACTTGAAAGCGCCTCTGGCATCCATGCGCCAGGTCATGCATCTGCTTCTTCAGGAAATTGCGGGTCCGCTCAACGACCAGCAGAAAGATTTGCTGCGGTTGAGCTACAACAGCGCTGAACGGCTTTCGGCCATGGTCGGCAATCTGCTCGACCTCGCCCGCATGGAAGCGGGTTCGATGGAATATCAGATGGCCGGGCACGATCTGCTTCCGGTCATCAAGACAGTCACCGACGAATTCGCGATACAGGGCCGCGAGAAAGGCATTCGATTCTCTCTTGAATGCGAGTCGCCGAACGTGATGGTCGAATGCGACCGCGATCGCATCATGCAGGTCATCGGGAATCTGTACGAGAACGCGTTGAAGTTTTCGCCGTCCAACGGCGACATCATTACCCGCGTCGGTGAAGCTCGAAACGGATCCGTTCTTATTTCCGTGAGGGATTCCGGCCTGGGTGTTCCAGACGGCCACAAAGACAAAATCTTTCTCAAATTCCATCAGGTCAAAAAAGGAAAGAAAATGACGGGCCAGGGCGTGGGTCTCGGCCTTGCGATTTGCAAGACGATCGTTCAAGCTCATCACGGCGACATCTGGGTAGAGGACAATCCGAATGGCGGCAGTGTATTCTGTTTCAATCTGAAAACTGTTTCGAGCGAAGAGACGATCAAATGCGGTCAAACCGCTTAATCCGACTAACGCTGTTCATCATCCTGATCGCGGCCGGCTGCAACAAGCGTGTACCCGTCGCGGCTGCGCCACCTCCACCCGTTGCGGTATCGGCTCCATCGTCCGCCGCAGCAGCGGCTCGCACTCCCGCTCCCCTCGACGAGGCCGACAGGGCATTCACAGCGGGAAACTACGATGAAGCGGCACGAGGTTACGACAGTTACCTCCACCAGACTTTTTCCGGCGGGCTGCGTGATCAGGCTTTGTTTCGAATGGCATTGGCCTATGCGCTTCGCCCCGCGCCCGATTGGCCGCGAGCTTCCCTGCTCCTCAAGCAACTCATGGATGAATTCCCCAACAGTTCGTTCAAGCCCGCCGCGAATTTGATCATGTCCCTTCATTCCGAAATGGATCAGTTAGTTGCGGGAAGCCAGCAAAGGGATCAGCGCATCCGGCAGTTGACCACCGAACTCGATCGATTGAAAAAAATCGACGCCGACCGCCGCAAGCGCCCCTGACCTTGGAAATCTTCCCTGTCAGACGGCAGTCGCGGGTTAAAACCCGCGACTCACAATTAACTGAAACGTTTGGACGAATATGCAGTCGTGGGTTTTAGCGCGCGTTCGTCAAAACGGTACGCATGTTGCTAATTCTTTATTCGTGCCGGCTCTTCCGATCCGGCGATTTTCGGAGGAAAGAATCAACATGCGAAAACTATCAATTGTTTTGCTGATGTCCGCAACAATGGTCGCCGCGACGGGTTGTGCCACAAAGAAATTTGTTCGGAACAACATTAAAACCACGGCCGACGAGTTGAATGGACGAATCGATACCGACGAAGGCGAAATCAAGGAAGTTCGTGACTACGCCGACAAAAAAGTCTCCGGCGTTGATTCAAAGGTTTCCGCCCTCGATGCCCGAACGACCGAAGGTATCAACTCGCTGAAGGGCGACGTCCAAAACGTCGATCAAAAAGCGGGCCAGGCCCAAAACGCGGCCGATCGTGCAGCGAACGGCCTTAGCGTTCTCGATCAAAGATTTCAGAACAGGAATCTCTATGATTCCTTAAATGAGAAATCGGTCCAGTTCAAGTTCAACAGCGCAACCCTGGACAAGGGCTATATGGATACTCTCGATGAGATCGCCCGGACTCTCATGGAGAATCCTAATGCTATCGTTGTCATGGAAGGGCGCACCGATTCCACAGGTTCGAAGGATTACAACGTGAAGCTGGGCGAACGCCGCATCGATGCCGTCAGGCATTACCTGGTGGTTGAGAAAGGCGTGCCGGTCTACAAGATTCACGAAATCAGCTTCGGTTCCGAAAAGCCGATCGCGGAAAACAACACCAAAGACGGACGTGAGAAGAATCGCGCCGTTGTGATGTCGATCCTGGTTCCGAAGACCGAAGGAACAGTAGCTTCAAGAAATAACTAACAATCACGGAGACAATTTCAGGGACAGACACCAAATTCCTGCACTTCGGAATTTGGTGTCTGTCCCTGAAATTCTCCTACCTGGCGGTTGTCCCTGCCGACAACGTCTTTTCGAGCTCGATATTGTTTTTCCTCAGAGTCAAGCCCATCGCCTTGTCCAGATCCACAAGCGACTTCGTGAAATTAACGATCGACTGCACTTCATTCGATTGAGCCTGGGAAACATTTCTTTGTTCTTCAAGAACGAATCGAAGTGTGGACGTTCCAAGGCTGAACTTGGTTTGTTCGGCTTCAAGCTTGGCCTCGGCAAGTTGTTTCGTCGTCTGAGCCGTTTCGATGCGGGCGCGATTCATCTCGACCTGAGTCAGCGCAGTTCGAACATCCAGAGCAATCTGCTGGGCAGTGCCTTCGATCTTACTTTGAGACAATCGCTGTTCATTGAGGGCGCGATCGTGGTCCGCCGCTGCCGCTTTGTTACTCAGCGGCATGACGAAACTGAAGCCTACGGAATAACTCGTATATCCATAACCGAAGATCTGTCCAAGGGCATCGAACACGCCGCCCGGTATGGGTTGTTTGAAGGCCGGCGTGCCCAGCAGAAAATCGCGGGTCTGGCTGCCGCCGGTTCCGTTCTGCGTATACGAAGCGGTGAGATCGAAGGCCGGCAGTTTCTGGTTGGCCGTGTACTTCACATCAATTTCCTTGTTCTTCAAATCCAGCAAGGCCTGCCGCATTTCCGGGCGGTTCTCGAGCGCCGATTTAACCGCGTCTTCGAGTGCCGGGACCTGTACGGCTTCCGGCCGAACGGGAGAATCCTGCGCGCGCAGTTTCATCAGAAACATCGAAGGATCTTTGTCGCGCGACGTCATCTTCTTGATCTGATCCTCGGCGGCGGTCACGTTGTATGTGGACACTATGACCTGTTCACGCCGTGAAGCGACATCGGCTTGCGTCTGGACGACATCGATTGGAGCGAGCGTTCCGATTTCAACTTTCATTTTGTTTTCGTCCAGAGTCTGTTGAGCCAGGTCGAGCGAGCGCCGTTTGACATCCAGATCCTGCCCGGCGAATACCAGATCCCAATAGGATTTCTGCGCCTGCGCGAGAAGATTGGTGAGCTGGATCTCGAACGCGATTTCGGCCATCTTTTCGTTGTTCTGTCCCTGCAGAATCTGGCGCGTGTTGATCAGGCGTCCGCGATTCTGCATTAAATGCTGGCCGGCCGAGTATGTGAGGCGGCCCGTATAAGATGGGTTAAAGATACTGTTGTTACTGTTTGTCGACAGGCGGTTCATCGTCATGCTGACGGCGACGCTGGTTCCCGTCGGAAGCTGCTGGGCAAAGTTAACGGCGTAATTCCCTGTGAGCTGCTGGCGCGTGTGGGCGCCATTGAGCTGCGTCGTACTGAGCACTGTATCGTGACCAACGTTGGCGCTGAAGCCGATCGAGGGCTGCAGCGCCTTGTAGAACACGAGGCTTTGAAAATACGAAGACCTCGGACTCAACCGGTTTGAGCGGATGTCGAGGTTATTGTCGATCATCAGGTTGATGACGTCGTTCAACGTGACCGGCATTTCCCCCGTGCGAAGTATCTGCGCAATCCCCGACGCCGACGGAGTTCCCGCCGGAGCGGGCGCCGCGCTTTTTGCCGGGTCGTAACGTTTGAGGAATTCTTCCACCCAATCGGAGGATGCGAACGCCGGAGCGGCCAGAGCCGCCGGCAGGATCATCATGAGAAAGAATCGAATGAGCTTCATAGACTTACTCCTTGAGACAGGAAACGCGGGTATGAGACCCGCGGCTACATAATTGTCAAATATGTAGTCGCGGGTTTTATACCCGCGTTCATCAGCATATTTAGAAACTTGCAGTACCTGGTTGAGTTGCGCGGCGGCGGATCCATGCGAAAACTTTGGAGGGCGACCACTCTCGCAAATCATCGAAGTAGGAATACACGACAGGTGTGACCAACAGCGTCAGCAGCAGGCACAACATTTGTCCGCCGATAATCGTGACAGCCATTGTCGCGCGCGAACCTGCGCCGGCGCCGCGTCCAAAGGCAATCGGCAACATTCCGGCGACGATGGAAATCGTCGTCATCAGGATAGGGCGCAATCGCACGTGGCTGGCGGTAACCAGCGCTTCGTGACGCTCCATTCCCTGATCGCGCAGCGTGTTGGTGTAATCGACCTGCAGAATGGAATTCTTTTTCACGATTCCAAACAGCATCAACAGTCCAATCGCGCTGTACACGTTGAGTGTCATATGAAACGCCATCAGGATGAACAGTCCCGCGGGGAGGCTCAGCGGGAGCGACGTCATGATCGTCAACGGATGAACAAAACTGTTGAACTGGGACGCGAGCACCATGTAGATGAACGCGACGGCGAGCCAGATCGCGAGCGTGAAATCGTTGGATGCCCGGGCGAGATCGCGGGCGCCGCCGCTGAATACCAGGTTATAACCGGGTTTCATGTTGAGTTCGGCGGCCTTTTCGCGCACGATGGCCACCGCATCGCCGAGCGGCAATCCGTCGAGACTTGCCTGCAGGGTGATTTGGCGCTGCCGGTTATAGCGTTGAATGTTGTTCGGACCGTAGTCCAGTTTCAATTGAGCGACGTCGCTCAACCGCACCGTACGCTGGTTGATTCCACCGCCGCCAACGCCTCCGCCCCCCAGAGCACCGCCCGCCGGTATCAAGAGATTCCCGAGGCGCCCCGGATCGTTGCGGAATTGTTCATCCAGGCGAAGGTTGACTTCGTATTGTTCGTCGCCCTGCTTGAATTGCGTGTCGAGAACCTGGCCGCCCACGAGTGTCCGGATATTGGATGCCAGTGTGTCGATCCTCACGCCCATGTCTGCCGCGCGCACGCGATCGACGATCACTCGCAATTCCTGCTGCGTGGCTTCGAAGTTGGAAGTGACGTCGACGACGCCCTTGATCGAACGGATCTTCGATCGGAGATCGATCACGTACTGCTGAAGCTGTTCAATGTCCGGCCCCTGAACCAGCATCTGCAGCCGGTTTCCCGATTGCTGATATCCGCCGCCGCCACCACCACCATTGTAGTTTCCGCCACCGCCCGCAGAAGACGCTCCGGATAGATCGGTTCCACCGGAGACCTGAATTCTTTGAGCGCCCGGATACCGGCGTTGCAGCGTAGCCCGGGCCTGCCGCATCAATTCCTGCTGCGAAAGCTTGCGGCTTTCCAGTGGAGTCATGCCGATGAAGAAATTGGCTTCTCCCTGGTTAAAGTTCGTGAACACCGTTTGAACCTCGGGCAGCTTTCGAACGATGTCTTCGGCGTCTTTGAAATACTCCATGGTTCGAGTCAGGCTCGTACCTCGCGGCAATCCAACAGTGACATTGAACTCGCTCTGATCGTCATCCGGAACCAGTTCCTGGCCGAGACGCGGATACAAAGCGATCGCCGAGAGCGTGACTCCCGCGGCGATCATCAACATCACAAATCGATGATGGAGGCTCCAGTGCAGCATGTGCCCGTACACTCGATCCATCGCGGCATAAAAACCCTGGTTCTTCGATGTTTTCTGATGCGCGTCCCCCGGGCGCAGCCACATGGCGCACAATGCGGGCGTGAGCGTAAATGAAATGAACATCGAAAACAGGATTGCCGCTGCAGACACAATTCCGAAACTGAACAGATATTGTCCAATGGTGCCGGTGATGAAGACGACCGGCAGGAAGATCACAACCAGCGACAGTGTTGTCGCCATGACCGCAAGCCCGATTTCGTTTGTCGCTTCTGCAGCGGCTTCGCGGGGCGTGATGCCTTTCTCTTCGACAAACCGGAAAATGTTTTCCAGTACGACGATGGCGTCGTCAATGACAATGCCCGTCGCAAGCGACAGCGCGAGCAACGTCATGTTGTTCAGCGTGAAGCCGAACGCTTTCATCACCGCGAAAGTTCCAACCAGGGATACCGGAATCGCTGTTGCCGCAATGATCGTGCTGCGAAAATTTCGAAGGAAAAGAAAAACGACCAAAGCCGCAAGGATACTTCCGATAACCAGGTGATGCTGAATGTCATCAATCGATTTCCGGATGAATATCGATTGGTCACGCCTTGTCGCCACGACAATGTCGGGCGGAAGATTGGTTGTAATGGACTTCATTTTTTCCATGACGGTGTCCACCACCGCCACGGTATTCGAACCGGATTGTTTGCGGACTTCCAGAGAAATGGACGGGTTTCCGTCGAGCCGCGCTACCTGTCTGACTTCCTGAATCGAATCGAGAACCTTGCCGACATCTCCGAAAGTAATCGAGGAGCCATTCTGCTGGGAAATAATGATCCGGCTGAAATCGGTAAGGTTGGTTAACCGGCCCATCGTTCGCAAGGCGATGTCGGATGGACCTGCTGTGAAATCGCCGCCGGGGATTTCCACATTTTGCCGTTCAATGGAATTCCGGACCTGATCCGCGGTGAGTCCGTACGCCGTCAGGCGGTCTCCGTCCAGGAATAATTGAATCTGCCGCCGGCGGTCGCCGTTGAACTGGATACTGCCGACTCCACTGAGCGTTTCAAGGTTCTGCTTGATGCGCTTGTCGATGATTTCGGTGAGTTCCTTGGGATCGCGATTTCCGGAAATCGCCAAAGTCAGAATGGGGAACTGATCCGGATCCTGCCGGTTGACGCGGGGAATCTGTGTGTCGCGAGGGAAGCGGCCCTGCACCTGGGTGATTTTGTCGCGCACATCCTGAATCGCCGCGTCCATGTTCCGTTCGAGATTGAACGTGATGTTTGCGTTCATGCCGCCGCGATTCGAGTTCGTTCGAAGTTCATCGACGCCGTTAATGGTATTGAGCGTTTCTTCAACAGGCTTCGAGAGCGTGGTCTCGACTTCTTCAACGCTTGCGCCGGGCAGCGAGATCTGGACGTTGACATTCGGGGCGTCGGTCTTCGGCATGAGATCCACGCCGAGGGTCCGGTAGGAAAACCAACCCAACGTCACCAGCGCCAGCGACATCATGATGGCGAATACGGGACGTTTAATGCAGACTTCGGCTATTTTCATTGAGCGTTCCCCTTTCCTTCTCCGCTCCCCCGTTTTCCGCCGCTCTTTCCGCCGCCGCCTTTGCCTTTGCGCTCGCCTTTGCCACCCGAGGCATCAGCCGGGCCACCTTCTTCATCGCCGCCTCCTCCGATTCTTGTGCCGGAGACCAGTTCGTTCAAATTGCTGGCAGCGAGGATTTCGTCGCCCTTGAGCCCGCTCAAAACTTCAATGAATTTGCCTTCATGTTCGCCGAGTTGAACCGTGGTTTGTTTGACGACACCGTTATCGACAACATAAACCGACGAAACACCGGCAAGGATTGAAACCGTTTCTTCCGGAACCGCGATGATGCCTTCGTCAACTCCAACCTGAATCTGCCCCTGTGCGAAGAACCCCGGCTTCAGCTTGCGAGCCGGATTGTCCACGAGGATTTCCGCCGCAAATGTTCGCGTTCCCTGATCGATAGCCGGGCTGATGTAGGCGATTTTTCCATGGAACATGTCTTCGGGATAAGGCTCGACTTTGAAATCCGCGGTTTGATTCTGATGAATCTTGTTCGCATATTTTTCCTGAACTGCAGTTTTCAACTTCAAGGGATTCATGCGAACGATCGTCACGACCGGAGTATTTTCGCGAATATATTCACCAACCTGTACGGTGCGTTCCGCGATCGCCCCGGCAACCGGCGCTTTGATCACCGCGTCGTTCAATTTTTTCCTGGCGAGTTCCACAGCGGCGCGCCGATCCTGGAGGCTGGCTTTCAGAGCCTGCACATTTTCAATCGCCGTCTGATAGGCCGCGTCGGTGACTTTTACGCGAGTTTGCACGGTATCCAACTCGGCTTTGGACATGAGGCCCTTGGCAATCAGTTCCTGAGCCCGCTTTTCCTGCGCGCGCGCATCGTCTCGATTCGCCGCTGCTGTTCGAACTGCAGAGACCTGCTCGTCCGCTGGGATCTGGTTGCCGCGCGCCGGATCGATACCAAGCTGAGCCTCAGCCTGCCGCAGCGTGCTTTCCGCCCGTTGCAAAGCCAGGTTCAGTTCTGTCGTGTCCAACTTAACGAGTTGCTGTCCGACAGTAACTTCCTGTCCGATTTCGAACAAAACGTCGCGAACAACTCCCGCAACCTCACTGCTGACTTTCGCCTGATCGGGCGAAATCAGGGTCCCCGATAAATCCACCGTACGCTGGATAGGAATCCGTTGAACGGGAGCCGTGCGAACATTCGCCACGACTCTTCCGGCGCCGCGGCCTCTGCCGCCGCCCCCACGTTCGCCAGAACCTTTTTGATCTTTAGTTGCGGTTTGTTGTGTACAACCGAATGTGATGAGAGCAAATGCTGCGATTATGCAGACATAAAATAAGGATCGCCGGTCAATCATTTCTTAAAAGGCCTCGTACCGCTATCAGCTTTTATTTGGTATTACTTAAGGATCGTTTTATCCCCAACTGATATACGCCTGACGCGGATTTCCGGTTACCCCGGGGGACCGGAACTTGAACTTCGTCTGTAAGTACGAAGCTCCATACGATACCTCTAACTGACTGTTAGAACTATCGAAATCGTTAATAAAGTGAGTAGAAAGTTGCTTCCATCTTCCTTTTGTTTAAGTCAAAATTCCGGTCGCGTCTCGGGAGGTCGTTATGAGCCGATTGGGCCTGGCATTTCTTGTTCTTTTGCTTGCGGTTCCCGTTCTGATCGCACAGTTGAAAGTCGATGTAGCCCTGATCAACGTTGTGGCCACAGTCACGGATGAGACGGGGCATTACGTATCGGATCTGTCGGCTGACGATTTGATCGTTGAAGAAGACGGCAAAGTTCAGGAGATCTCCCACTTCAGCCAGTCCAATGAGTTGCCGGTCAGTATGGGCGTCCTTCTCGATACAAGCGGCAGCATGGAACGCAAGATCGGAACCGCCACCTCAGCCGTCGAGCGCTTCATCCGGACGATTCACCAGGACGACGATATCTTCCTCATGACTTTTTCGGCACGCCCCGAACTGCAACAGGACTTTACCGACGATCGCGAGAAACTTGCGCGGGCGCTGCGCCGAGTAAATGTGGGCGGCGGGACAGCCTTGTACGACGCGCTGGATGAGGGTCTCCAGAAAGTCAAACTCGGAGTTCATGACAAGAGAGCGATCCTCCTGATTACGGATGGTGAAGATACATCCAGCTTCATTTCGTTCGCTGAAGCCGAATCCAGAGTTCGCGAGTCCGAACAGCTTGTCTACTGTCTTGGGATTTCTCCGAGCGGCGGAGGTCTGTTGACGGAACGAAATCCGTATCCGGGCGGAGGACCGCAGGGCCCGGGACCCACATCAGGTCCCAACCCCGGTACCATCCGTATCCCTTTCCCTGGAATTCCCGGCGGCATTCCGATACCCGGAACTCCTGGAACCACCGGCCCATTTCCCCCAAACGGAAGAAGACGCATTCCCGCGTTGCCACTGCAACCTCAGGGCCGGCGCCAGCAAGGTCCCGGCAATAACGGTGACACGGTCGATATGCGTGTGCTGAATGCTTTTGCGGATGCAAGCGGAGGCAAAGCGTGGCTGCTGTCCGGCAATTGGACCGACAATCGCGGAAGCGAAATTCAAAGAGCCCTGGATGAAATCGCAGCGGAATTACGGAATCAATACAGCATCGGCTATTATCCCGGCCACGCACTCAGCGACGGTAAATGGCACCGCATCGAAATTCGCGCAAAGGACCGCCATTACCGTGTTCGCGCTCGCAAGGAATACTTCGGAAAGTAACGACGACTCGCCTATTTCGGGACCAGGGCTGTGAAGGCGAGACGATCCTGAAGTCCGCGTTGAGGATTCCAGATCGCGGCGGCCGCGCCTGCGGTCATCAAAACGAAACCCAGAATCAACAAAGCTGTCCTGAATGGAGAGACCGCGTTTGCTCCGCCCCATATTCCGGCGGCGCCGATGAATGCCGGAGTAAAAGCGATGAAAGCGCGGACGCCCGCGCGCATGCGGGTGACCTCGACGCCATCGGCCCGAACCACGGCAACGCCGAAGAGGGAAAAGAGCCCTTTATCGCGAAGCGTGACCGCAAGAATCAACGCGAAGACGCCGATTACGGTCATCAGCATCATCGCCAAACCAAAAACCAGCGCGATTATGCCCTGCACTCCCGAGCGAATCCGGATGCCTTCGTCGACCTCCGTCAAATATTTTTCGAGCTTTCGCGCCGCAGCATTCACGTCCGCTTGGGCCGGCGGCGGCTGAGCAAAAATGCGCTCTGCTGTTTTCAACAATTCGGGCCGTTGCGCAAAGACGATGTTGGTCGTGCCCGGCCAATTCTTCCGATCCGTGAATGTCGCGCGGAAGCGTCCTGAAATGTAAGTTTCGAGCGCCTGCTTTTCGCCTTCGTCGGTTGATCGAGTCAGCCGCTGCACGCATCGAAAGAATCTGTCGGCGTCGGGATATTTCACCAGATCCCGGGTGAACAGCATTCCAACCATTCCCGCGCTCACCGCGACGAAAGTAAAAACCACAGCGGTAGCAAGAACATTGCCCGCACGCCGCCATCGCGTCAGCGAAGCATCCGATTCAGTCAAACGGTTCAGGTGCTGAACGAGAGTTTCAAACGATGTCAGGCTCTTCTGCCGCAGCATGTCCAGCGTTCGCCGCGCTCCAAGAGGCAAAGGGATCGAAGGCAGCGGAGGTAAATCGCCGCTCAGCGCGGATGCGCGGCCTTCAAGGCTCGCCGCCGCGATTCTGAAAAGAGTTTCCTGCGCCGAATGCAGTTCGTGAAAAGTAAGCGTGGGCGCGGCTGTGCTCCCTGCGGGAGTTGAAGGAAATTCGAGCAAGCGCGCGCGATTGTCCGATGCGATCCAGATTCGATCCGCTGGCGTCGCTGCCAGAAAGGTGCCGTCGGAGGCTGCCTGAACAATTTCCTCAGACATGCTCAAGAGCCATTGCCGGACTTCGGACCACGGTTGAGCAGTCTGAAGTGCCGACACCAAAGGTGTGCCGTCAACGAAACCGTAAGCGTCCCAGCTCTCCTGCGGCGTGCGTTTGCCGTTGAGCCATCGGAGACGCGTGGACCGTTTCAGATCACGGCGGCCTTCTGCCACGGAAGCCGCGCCCGGCGGCCGCCGGTGAATCCAGACCCTCCGCAACAGTTTCGGATCGTATGCGGAAAACACTTCCTCTTCTCCGGTTTTCGCAATCGACTCGACCACGGCATAAGGTCCAATCGTCGCGGTTGATACGAACGGTAAGCTGGAACTTTTGCCGAGGAGTGTGGACGGCCGGCTCCGCGGTTTGACGACCACGCGCGTTCCACTCAGTCGATCGTGAAGGCCTGCAAATCCGTTCGATCGCCCGGCGAATGAAAAAAGAAAAGCAAAATTGAGGAGAGCCACGGTATTCGGAAAGAGAATGGCGAATGCCTGCGAATGAGGCGCTGTCAGTGTCGAAATGGACACGGAGACCCAGCCCAGAAAAGTGAAACCGGCGACTCGAATGAACGCGCGAACCACCCCGGGCTTTTCGCCGTCTTTTCGGATAACTCGTATTCCACAGATCGCCTTGCCTGCGCCTGCGCCGCATAGTCCTTCGAAGCATGTGTAGTAAAGGATGCTGATCGACGATAGAAGCATCAGGAGAGGCAGAGGAAGTTGCGGTATCGGGCCCGAGTTTCCGCTGGCCAGGGATCCTGTGACTAAAGATGCTCCGAGCACGGCGCCGATCAGGCTGGCCGGAATGGAATCGATCAATGATGCGAGAAAACGCAACGGCAACGACGCCGGTACGGGTGCGGTTGAACTGAATGGCGTGAGCGCCCCGCGCAATTCTTCGTACGTCGAAAAACGGGCCGGGGGTTTTTTCTCAAGGCATCGCATCACGACAGTGGCAAGTCCCGGAGGGATTTTTGCATTCAACGTGTGAAGGGGAAGCGGAGGATCCTGAATGACGGCGGCGATCAGTTTTACCGCGTCGCGAACATTAAACGGCGGCTGCCCCGTCATAAGGTGATACAGCGATGCGCCTACAGAATAGATGTCGGAGCGAACGTCGAGATCGTCTCCACGAAGCTGCTCGGGCGGCGCGAACATCGGCGTCCCCATAATGGTTCCAGCCGCCGTAAGCTGCGTTTCCATGGAAACGGTGGAAACCGACAAGCCGAAGTCGCCGATTTTGATCGTGCCGTCGCTGTCGACAAACAGATTGGAAGGTTTGATATCCCGATGCAGGACGCCGACCGCCTGGGCTGCTTCGAGTCCTGCAATAACCTGCAGGATCGCATCGACGGCTTCGGCAGACGGCATCGGACCTTTCTCATCGACGCGGTCTTTCAATGAACCGCCGCCGACGAGCTCCATGGTGATCACCGGTGTTCGTTGAATTTCCTCGGTGCCGTAGATGTAAACGCTGTTCGGATGATTGACCGATGCCGCAAGCCGGCCTTCTCTGAGGAATCGTTGGCGGTCCGAAGAACGAGCCATCGATTGCCTCAACGTCTTCAATGCCAGGCGGCGTCCGCTTTCCACATCCTCGGCTTCATAGACTTCACCCATGCCGCCTTGTCCCAGCAATCTCACTATCCGATACGTTCCGAAAATCTCGCCGGCGCTCAGCATCGGCGCGCGGCCCGCGGGATTCAGTCCGGTGTTGTCGTTGAGTGAGGTTGTCGGAGAATCATCCATGACACATCAGTTTTTGAGCCTCGCTCCGGTCAACTGGCCGAGGGCTCCCAACGTTGTCTGCGCCGCGTTCAATCCGAGTCGAAAATCTTTATCGGAATACGTCGAGAAGACATCCGTCGGCTGATGCCATTGAGGATCCCAACCCGCTCCAATTTGCGCGCCGCGTTCGTTCTCTCGCAGGCTGATTGCCGCGACGGCATCCTGAAACGGAGTTGAATCGGTGTTTGTCATATGCGATCCGACGGCTGCGGGATAGTCGGTTGCATATTTTTCGTTGGCGGAATGAAAAGCCCAGGCCAGAGCCTGCGACTGGAGGGCCAACTTCGAGTTCATCTGGAATTCAATATTCACATCGGCCTCGGGCCTTTGTTCCTTGCTCATCGTGCCGTCGGCGTGCGGCATGCCGTGGTCAAAGAGCATCATGTCGTGCTGGATCATTCCGAGCCATCGAGGTTCCGGATATTTTCCGGATCCCGGTGGATCTTCCTTGCCTTGGAGTTTTTCACGCTGGGTCACATAGGCGCGGCTGCCGTTGGTGGCCGTTTCCTCGTTGTTCCAGAGGATGAAGCGGATGGACCGGTCGGTAACGACATCAGGACCGCTGAAGATGCGCGCGAGTTCCATCACCAGAGCGGTTCCCGATCCGTCGTCGTTTGCGGCTTCGCCCCAGCCATGTCCGTCCATGTGCCCCCCGGCGATGTACATCTCTTCGGGATGTGTCGTACCGATTTTGGTGCAATAAACTTCTTCACGAGGCCCGTCCGTCGCGGGTTGCGTATCCAGTTCCCGCAGGCGGACGTCGGGCTGTTTCATGGGGTCGTTATTCACGCCGGTCGGCGTTCGAATTCCGCGTATTCTTGAACCGCCTTGCCCGTTATTTCCGCCGCGCTGGCCGCCGCGATTTCCCTGGCCGGGCGGCGGCGTCTGATATTCGTATTTCAACCGCTCGGTGTTCGTGCAGCCATAACTTTTCAATTGCGCTTCGATCCAGTCGATTGCCTCGCGATTGCGGTCGGTGCCCTGGCGCCTGTCGCCGAACTGCGTGAGGCCCTTGATCGTCGCTTTGTAGGTTTCCAGATCGAGCCGCGAGACGAGAGTCTTGATGGGATCGTCGGGCGCCGCGGCCGGCGCGGCTCCGCGCCGAGCGAATGCCGATGGCCCGGTTAACGCCATAGCCGTGCAAATGGTCAGTATGAGTTTGTACATATTTATTGTCCCCTTGCGCCCGAAGCCGGAGCCGGTGCTTTGTGCAGCGGCTTGCGCGGGATCATTTGATCGCGGTTGGCGGCGTGATAGACGAAGGAAGCAACAATGACAGCGTTCTTCATCATGTCGGCCGCTTGAATCCGATCGTACACATCCATGTTCGAATGATGCGTCCGCGTGTTGTATTCAATTGGATCCTGAATGAAACCGAAACCCGGCAATCCCACAGCTTCGAATGAGGTGTGGTCGGTGCCGCCGATGCTCGTCGGAGGCTGTCGCGGAGAGCCGACTGCGACTGTCTTCATTCCAAGACTGTTGAACGGCCGGGTCCATGCTTCGAAAATCGGCGCGGCCTGTTCGTTGCCGTTGAGGCTGATGCCGCGAATAGCGCCGGTTCCATTGTCGACGTTGAAGTAAACATCGAGTTTGGTGTGATCGGCCTTCAGCGTCATCGTGCCGCGATCGCCGAAGTGTTCCTTCACGTATGCATCCGAGCCAAGCAGACCCTCTTCTTCACCGGTCCAGAGCGCAATCCTGACGGTTCGGCGCATTTTCAGGCCGGTGGCTTTGAGGATCCGGACCGCTTCCATCATGACGGCGGAGCCGGCGGCATTATCCGTGGCGCCCGTGCCCGTATGCCATGAGTCGAAGTGTCCGCCGAGCATGACGATTTCGCCGGCTTTATCGCTGCCCGGAATTTCGGAGATGATGTTGAAGCTGTTCAGATCGTCATCGTAAAACCTGTTTTGAATTTCGGCTTCGATGGTTACAGGCGTTTTGCGCTCAAGATTGCGAACAATGCGGTTGTATTGTTCGGCGGCCATCACGATCTGCGGAGGTTCGGGCGGACTCTTCGGATCCCGCAACGGCCCGCAGCACTGCACAAACACAGTACCGCCTGTGCCGGTTCCGGGTTCGATCGTCGCGATGATTCCTTCGTCGAGAAAGAACTGGCTCCTTTTTCGGTTAAATGCATTGTTGTTTCCGCCGCCGCCTCCACCGCGCTGGCCTCCCGCATTCACGTTCAATCGCGCGCGAGCTTCCAGTTCCTGATCGGTGAGACGGCGCGCCTGTGCATCAAACAGAGCCGCGACAACAGGCACGGCAGCCGTCAGAACATATTTGCCGCGAAGCTTGCCGCGATATTTTTCGAAGTCGGCTTCCGTCTGAAGGACGGCCTGAGTGGCTTCACCGGCCTGAACACCCGCAGTCCCCGGAGTCCATGCCTTTGGATAAGCGATGAGCGGATACGAATGACCGCTGATCGTCATCGAGACGTAAGCTTTCTCGTTGGTCCAGCCTCGGCCGAAGGGATAAGTCTCATATCGCGTGTTGACCAGTTCCCACTCCGCAAACTTTTTCTTCGCCCAGTCGGCAGCCGTTTTCATTTGAGGCGAATTCGTAAGCCGGGGGCCGCTGACGTCGGTGAGGTAACTCATGATGTCCATCACCTGTGAACGATTGAGACCTTCATCCTTGATTTTGTAGATCGCGTCGAAATCGACTTTTTCCTGCTGCACCTGAGCCAGGATAGGAAAGACCAGCGTTACGGCACCGATAACAAATACAACAAAACGTTTCATGGTTTTTCTCCAAAGGCTGGAAATTAATCGCTGCCAACAGCGGTGTCAACGCATATTCAGTGATACCCTCTCCCAAAAGGGAGAGGCACATGACTCGAGTTTTGTTCGGAACATTGCTTGTTTTTCTTTGTCCTTCCGGCTTGTTCGCGCAAACAGCGCCTGCAACGGGCGAGTCCGCTGCAATTCAGGCGCTGGCCGCCGAAATCCGGGAGCTGAGACTCAGCCTGGAACGATCGAACCTTCTTACACTGCGGTTTCAGGCGGCTATGCAGGGAAACCAGGTTCACGCCGATCGGGTGAAAGATCTTTCCCAGCAACTGGCGTCAGTCACCAATGAGTTGAAAAAGGTACGCGGCGATCAGACAAGCATTTCTTATGAAATCAAAACAGCGGAAGGCAACCTCAACAACACGGATGCGGGAACACGGCGAAGTGCGGAAGAGAGACTGCCACATCTGAAAGCCGCACTGGAAGCATTCGGTTTACAGGAAGCCGAACTGCGGTCCCGCGAATCGGCGTTGCTCTCCAACATCCGGCGTGAGACGACTCTGATGGACGACTGGTCGCGCTGGCTCCAGCAATTCGAGCAGTCGATTCAACCCGGGAAGTAGCCTGCCGCGGAGGCTCGGACCATGGCGGCCATCGAGTCGTGCGCGAATCTTCGTTGAAGTTTGCGGGCGAGCGGATGGGCAATCCTTGCAGCCGGCTGCCGTGGTTTTGAAAACGCGAGGATGTCGTAGTGGACGGAGTCATCTTCCGCCGTCCATTCGATTGAGAACCGTTCTTCGCCTTGTTCGGCATGGTCCGGTAAAGTTCCATACGCGAAGCCGGCTCGGCGTTCTTCTTCGAAAACGTACACAATCCGGCACGGATTTAATGACCAGAAACCAAAATGGCGTATGAGAACTGCGACCGTGGTTCCCTCTTCAATTCGAGCCGCGTGCGGAAATAATTCAACCCAGCCGAGATTGAACATTTGCCAGTCGCGAAGAGACTTAACGGCTCGCTGAAATGTTTCAAAGCCATCTCCCAGTTTCACGCTGTTGCGGTCGACGTTGTACCCGCGGGGTAGCGTCCCGGCAGTTGATCCAATTTCGGGATACGAGAAAGGCCGGCCATTTTGTTCGATCAGAAAATGGTCAATCGCTGATGTGGATGGTCGATGGATCAGGAACACGCCTTGAAGTGTAAACAAAACGCCGGCAAAGTTTCTCTTTTCGCAGGCGTATAGTGTTTGGATTATGCGAACGAAGACAGTGCCATCCTTACTGGTTTTCGCGTTGGTCATCCTTCGCGCGGTGGCCGTTAGCGCTGAACCGATCACGATTCGGCTTGACGCGAGTGAAGCTGCGCGAAAGATCTATCACGCGGAATTAACCATTCCTGCGACGCCCGGACCGTTGACATTGTTTTATCCGAAATGGATTCCAGGTGAGCACGCGCCCACCGGACCGATCACCGATCTCGCCGGCCTCCAGATCACATCGGGTAATCAGACTCTGCTTTGGAAGCGCGACTCCGTGGAAATGTTTGCGTTCCACGTGACAGTTCCCGCCGGCGCTTCGTCTGTGAACGTGAAGCTCGATTTTCTTTCAACTCCGGATACCGGCGGGTTCAGTTCCGCGGCATCGTCGACCTCGGAGCTTGCGCTTCTGAGTTGGAATCAGATGCTGCTCTATCCCCAGGGCAAAGCCAGCGATGATGTGGAGGTCACCGCGCAATTGCGCCTGCCGCAGGATTGGAAATACGGGACTGCGCTTCCGGTCGCAAAGGCAAGCGGCAACAACGTCGAATTCAAAACAGTTTCCTTAACCACCCTTGTCGATTCGCCGATTCTTGCCGGCAAGCATTTCCGCAGGATTGAACTCAGTCCAGGCGCTCAGCCGGCGCACTATCTCGATATCGCAGCCGATTCGGAGGAAGCGCTGAACGCGCCAGCCGATCTGATCGAGAAATATCGAAAGCTCGTGCGTGAAGCTCAGACGCTTTTCGGCGCCACGCATTATCGCGAATATCATTTTCTGCTGGCTCTCAGCGATCAGATTGCGCACTTCGGACTCGAGCATCACGAATCCAGCGACGATCAATCCCGCGAGAACTACCTCACCGATGCGACTTCCAACCTTGTCGGCGCGACATTGTTGCCGCATGAGTTCGTCCATTCCTGGAACGGAAAGTATCGCCGGCCTGATGGGCTTGCCACCCGCGATTACGAACAGCCGATGAAGGGCGACCTGCTCTGGGTCTATGAAGGTCTCACGGAATACCTGGGTTGGGTATTGGCCGCGCGAAGCGGACTGGTTCCGCCGCAATCAAGCCGCGAATTCCTGGCGCTCGATGCGGCGAATCTCGACAATCGCGCGGGCCGCGAATGGCGTCCGCTGGCCGATACGGCCGTTGCGGCCCAACTGTTATACGAAGCGCGAAAAGATTGGGAAGCGTCACGCCGTGGCGTGGACTTCTATGATGAAGGGACGCTGATCTGGCTCGAAGCCGATACGATCATTCGAAAACAAACGCAGGGCCGAAAATCACTCGACGATTTCTGCCGCATGTTTCACGGCGCTCCGAGCACCGGACCTCAAGTCAAGCCGTATACGTTCGAGAGTCTCACCGAGACATTGAACGGAGTCGTTCCCTACGACTGGAAAGGATTCTTCGATTCCCGGCTCAATCGAACCGGCACGAATCGCGCGCCGCTTGGCGGAATTGAAGGCGGCGGCTACCGGCTGGCTTACGGTGAGAATCCGTCGGAAGCGCAGAAAGCATCCGAGCAGGTGCGGCTGAATGTCAGTGTGGCTTATTCCATCGGTCTATCGTTGAATCCCGATGGCTCGATTGTCGATGTACTGCCGGAAATGGTTTCGGCAAAAGCCGGTATCGGGCCGGGCATGAGAATCACGGCCGTCAACGACCGCAAGTTCTCAATCGAAGTTCTGCGTGAAGAGATTCGGAACACGAAGAATGGAGGCCCGCTCGAACTTCTGGCCGTTAACGGAAAATCCTTCGCGAAGTACAAACTCAATTATCGCGAGGGAGAGAAGTATCCGGTCCTGCAGCGTAACGGCCAGCCCCCCTTGCTGGACGATATTCTAAAGCCACTGACGCGGTAGTTACCGGATGGTTCGATCGATTTTCCTTCGGGGTATCGCGGCGATTTATCTCATTGCGTTCGCGTCGCTGCTTCCACAAATCGACGGCCTTATCGGATCTCACGGTATTCTTCCAGCGAACCATTACCTCGAAGCCGTTCATTCCGAGTATGGCAGCGGCGGCTACCTCCTCTTTCCCACATTGGCGTGGCTGAATTCGAGCGATGTCTTCCTTCACGCGATGGTGTGGGCCGGCATTGCGCTGTCTCTGGCCTTGCTGGCCGGCGTCATTCCCATTCCCGCCACGATCGGTTTGTATGTGCTCTATCTTTCGATGGATACCATCGGACAGACTTTCTTTTCTTTCCAGTGGGACGCGTTACTGCTCGAAACCGGATTCGCGGCGATTGTGATCGCGCCGTGGGGATTGCGGCCTTCCTACACCGCTCCACCGGGACGAACAGTCGTCTGGCTGTTTCGCCTTTTGATTTTCCGATTGATGCTGGAATCCGGCACCGTGAAACTTCTCAGCGGCGATTCCACCTGGCGCAATCTCACGGCGCTGCAATTTCATTACGAGACTCAGCCGCTGCCGACGCCGCTGGCGTGGTACGCGCATCACCTGCCGGGATGGTTTCAAAGAGTTTCTGTTTTCGGCGTCTTCGTGGTGGAGTTGGCCATCCCCGTTCTGTTTCTGACAACGCGGCGGCTTCGCCGCATCGGCGCCTGCGCGACAATTGCGTTTCAGCTTCTGATTGCGTTGACGGGCAACTATACATTCTTCAACCTGCTGACGATTGTTCTGTGCATTCCGTTGTTCTTCGATTTTCGCGCCATGGCGCCGCAGCGCGCGCGTCCCTCAGGAGCTCTGCGTTCGTCCGAATACTGGGAAGGGGCGAGCAGCGTCAATGCGGCGATACTCATTGTTTTCGGATTGCTCCAACTCTCAACGACTTTGGGTATATGGCGCAGGGTTCCGGAGCCCCTGGCTTCGATTGAATACCGGCTCGCCACCTTTCAAGTCGTCAATGGCTACGGACTGTTCGCGAACATGACCACGTCGCGGCCCGAGATCATCATCGAGGGCAGCGACGATGGGAACGAATGGAAGGCTTACGAGTTCAAGTACAAACCCGGAGATGTGAGCCGCCCGCTGCCATGGGTCGCCCCTTATCAACCGCGGCTCGATTGGCAAATGTGGTTCGCTGCGCTTTCAAATTACGAAAGCAATCCCTGGTTTTCCCAACTCATGCTTCATTTGCTTGAAGGCTCTCCTGAAGTTTTGAATCTCCTCGCCACAAATCCATTTCCAGACAAGCCGCCGCACTATGTGCGCGCCACTTCATATGACTATCACTTTTCCGATTCTTCCACGCGGAAGGCTACCGGCGCGATCTGGACGCGAACGCCAACACGCACATTCTTTCCGCCGGTCAGCCTGCGCTGAAATCAATTGCAGGAAGTGACACGCAGCCAGCCGTCCGGAACATCGCAAGGAGTCGGGAATGCGCGGCACTCATTCGTTAACGGGTTGCGCGCAGGAGCGACGACCTGAGCGCACCCGGCCGCCGGAGGCGAAGTGACGTTGATTGTCGTGAACTTGCCTTCAGGAAACAGGACATTCACGGCGCCTGCAGCAATGGGAATCGTGCTCGTGATTCGCAGCGTGCCCATGAAATCTGCCGGAGCGTCCGGCAGAAACTCGCGAACGAAGCGGCTGAGCCGACCTTGAGGAGGAATCTGGACGGTTGCGCTTGCAAGAAACTTGCCGGACAGATCCATCAAAGACAGGAAGGCCGTCGCCGTTTGCGTTGTGGATGGATTGACGAGGGCGTATCCACTTTGACGAGTGGTCCGAATCACGGCAAATCCGCTGAATTTCGAAGCCGCCTGCATGGCGGGGAGTTGTGTACTCGTTGCGATTTCAGTCGATGGACGCACGCAAATCGGATGGGGTCCCACGGCGCCGGTAATGACGGCGACTTCAGCGCTCGCCTGGATAGTAGCCGCGGCGTCGAACGTCAGACGGATCCAGCCGTTCAGTGAAGGCACGTCCTCCGCGGTAAACGCTTCCACGCCGCCTCCGCCTGGGATGGAAAACACGGTTTTCGTTCCGGTTCTCGCGATCGGAAACAATTCGAGAATTCGGATGGCGGTTCCGTCGTTTTGATATGCCTCGAGCGTCACGTCCACCGACGAAACCGACATGTTCACGATTCGAATGATCGTTTGATAATGAACCGGCGGCACGGTGTAGCCATTCAGAGCAACGGGAAGAATCAAATCCTGGGTTTGTCCAAACAGCGATGTCGCGAAAGCAATGGAAAGCAGAGGGAACAAAAGTCGTTTCATATTGCCTCCAACCCTGTCCCCGCGAGACGAAGAAAGCCCTAAAACCTCCAGAGCCGTTCAAAGGATTTCGGGCAGCGTGATTCGAACATCATTTGTTTTCCAGAGACAGGATGCTTGAATTTTAGCTCCACGCCATGCAGAGCGAGGCGGCGAATCGGATTTGTTCCACTTCCGTAGAATTTGTCGCCGGCAATGGGATGTCCACGTTCCGCTAGATGAACGCGGATCTGATGCTTTCGTCCAGTCTCCAGACGCACTTCAACCAAAGTCGCTTTCGGCAATTGTTTCAAAACGTGGACGTGCGTGATGGCGAGTTTCCCGGCTTTGGTCTTTCTGGTGGAATACACACGGTACGCGGCGTTCTCTGCCAGAAAGGACCGAATGGTGAAATCGCCGGATTCCATCCGGCCTTCGACGATCGCGACATACCGGCGTCCGGCGCTGTGATCCTTGAATTGATCCTGCAACTTTTCTTTTGCTTCAATTGTCTTCGCGAAGACCAGCAGCCCGGACGCTTCTCGATCGAGCCGGTGAACGATGAAAATTTTCTCGGGAGGCTTGCTGTGATTGGCTCGCGCCCGCAGTTTGGCGTAGAGGGTTTGGTCACGCTCCGTTTCGGTTCCAATCGTGAGAAGTCCGGCAGGTTTGTCGACGACAATTATGCTGGAATCTTCGAAAACGATTCGAACTTCATCCCGCAAGACCCGTTATAACCTCCGCTCCAAGCCTGGTGAACACTGCCGGTGATGTTTTGATTTTCAAGCTGCGTCCGCCGCCGCCGAGGATGATCCAGTCTAGCGCGGGAATTCGATCGTCAATGTAGAGCTTCATTCCGGGAGGCAGCGCGAACGGAGTCACTCCGCCGACCTGCATTCCGGTAAGCGCCATCATTTCTTCAGCGGTTGCGAAGGACGCCTTCGAAACTCCCATCAGTTTGGTGACGCACTTGTTGACGTCGAGGCGCGTGTGGGCAAGCACGACGCACGCGACAAACTGTTTGGGTTCCTTTTTGGACGCAACGATGATGGTGTTGCACGACCGTTCCACGGGATATCCGTACTTTTCGCAGAAGGCCGCTGTATCCGCAAATGCCGGATCGATCGTGATGAGTTCATACGGCACCTCCAATGCGGCGACGCTTGCGGCAACGAGTTCTTCAGGTGATGACATTGCTTGTTACCCCGCGATCGCAATCAGCGACCAACCGATGACACAAAACGCGCTGGCGGCCAGGGCCCAAATGCTGAGCAATTGATTTTGGATCAGAAGCCCTGCAATCACCGGCGCCACGATTTGAGCGATCGACATCAGCGACTGCATCAAACCGATGACCATGCCCTGCCGGTGCCGTGCCGCCTTCGTCGTAATCAATGTCGTGAGGCTTGGCCGCAGAACCGCGCTTCCGAAAGTAAGTACGGCAGTCGCGGCCAGCAGATATGGAATTTCGTGAACCGCGGCAAGCAGAATGAATCCGAGCGCCATGGTCGCAAAACCCATCTGCACCAGCTTGCTTTCACCGAACATTTTTACAAGGCGGCCCATCCCGCCGCCTTGAATAACCGCGCCGACCAATCCGGAAAACGCGAAGACGTATCCGACTTCCTTCGGTCCGAATGGCATAGAGCCGTGAAAAAAACGCCGTTCCGCGAACAACGCAAAGCCTGAGAAAAATGTGCTGAACGCAAATATGAATGCGAAAAATTGCCAGAGAAGGGGACCGAGTTGCGCGTCCTTGAATGACTCAGCATAAGCCTTCAATTGCGCCGATCTGCCGCGCTCGGCTTCCGCATCGGGATGCGGAGGAACGCCGGGCAGCAGGAAATAGGTGCACAGGATGCTTGTGAATGACAGCGCAGCCGCGGCAAAAATCGGATACGTGTTGCTGTATTGCGACAGAAAGCCCGAGATCGCCGGCCCGATAAGAAATCCGAGGCCGAATGCGATACCAATAATGCCGAAAGACTTCGTTCGTTTGTCCGGCGGTGTGACATCTGAAATGTACGCCTGTGCAACCGTGAGATTGCCCGCGGTCAATCCGTCGATGATACGAGCAAGGAACACGACCCACAATGTATGTGCTGAAGCGAGAATCAGGAAACCCGCGCATGTTCCCATCTGGCTGATCAGCAGAACCGGCCTGCGTCCGACGCGATCCGACAACTGCCCAAGCGGCGGTCCCGCGATCAGTTGGCAAATCGCGTAAGCCGAGACCAGCATGCCGACTGTCGCCGGCATGGCTCCCAACGATTCCGCGTAAAAGGGAAGCAGCGGAAGGATGATCGTCAATCCGAGCACGTCGACCATCACGATTAAGAAAATCGGAAGCAGCGGCGATTTCTTCATGGAAGGGACGATTCACTCCTGTGGATTCTTTTCAAGAAGCCCATCCAAGGATACCTGTGCGTGCGGCTGGCAAGAAAGGCCCCGCCGAGGACGACGAACGTCTCGAAATAGGCGAGCAGGACGAATCCCACTGAAATCGCGAACGGACCCTGCGTGCGCGTCAGATCGACCCATCGCAGAGCAACACCATAAATAATGCTGACCAGTTCGCCGATGATGCCCGCCAGAATCGCCGCCGGCAGCACGTCCGCGGTTTCGATTTTGGTATTCGGGAGAAACTTATAGAGAGCGAAGATCGTCACGATGAACAGCAGCGTTGTCGTGACTCGAATAATCAGGTAGCTCGCGCTGTCGCGAATAATCTCGATCGGAATGATACCCACCACAAGATGAAACCCCGTCGATATCGCGACGAACACCGTTCCCAGCGCGACGCATCCAATGGAAAGGCTGACGCCGATAACCTGGTTCAGCCAGTAAGGGCGGTCTTCCCTGGCTTGCCACAAGCGATTGAATCCTGCTTCGAGTGGAATAAAAACGCCCGCCGATCCGAACAACACCCAAACGAGGGAACCCAGTTCCGCTTTTCCAAAACTGCGCTCGTATACCGCATTGAGATTGCGAACAACGTAACCCTGGTTGGTGGGAAAGTAAATCTGAAGCGTGTCGAGCAGAACGTTATAAGCGGCATCCCAATGCAGAAGATTCTTCAACACCGCCAGCATCACCAGACACGATGGAAAGAAACCCAGCAGGGCCGCGCAAGCCAGCGCGAGGCAGAAGGCGTGTGTTTCCGTTTGAAGGATCAGATACCGGAAGAGCGGAAACAGATTCCGGGTTTCCTGAATCAAACGCCGCCCTGTCTCGTGAGTCTGCATTTCGGTTTGATCATAACAGGGGAAGAGGGGGGTGATTCAGGGGGTAATTGAGGGACAGACACCAAATTCTGAAGTACAAGAATTTGGTGTCTGTCCCTCAATTACCCCGTCCCTGAATTCAAAACCGGAATTTTACGGCCAACTGAATCTGCCTCGGATCAAATGCCGATGTAAATCCCAGCGGCTCGGTAGGAGTGACGTCTTTCCTTCCGTAAACGCGATAAGTCTTCAGAGTCGTTCCGACCACGGTGTTGACGCCCGAATAATTAACGCGATTGAAAAGGTTGAAGGCTTCGACGATCGCGCTGATGCGGCGGCTCGAGTCGTTTCCCAATCGAAAGTCTTTTCCGAGCCGGAGATCGAAACTCACATAGTTCGGACCGATGCCGGTATTGCGGCCGGCCAGCGGCGGCCGGTCCGTGTTCGAGTTGGTATCGCCATTGGCATCGAAACCCATCAGAAGGTTGAAGGGATGGCCGCTGCTGTACGTGAAGATCGGCGCTGCAGTGGTGTCGAACGGCAGATTTACAACACTGCTGACAACGAGCCGGTGCCGTTGATCGACGGCCGCCAGTCCGCGGTCGCCGCGGAGGTCGAGCTGATTTGCCGGTTCAAGGTCGGTGATGATATCCGTTGCATTGTCGATGGCTTTCGAAAGCGTGTAGGAAACCTGGACCTGATACTTTCTGCTATAGCGCTTCGTCGCGGTCAAAACCATTCCGTGATAGGTCGAGCTGCCGGAAGATTCCACCTGATTGTTCTGAAGAATTCGCGGATCGATCGTACTGAACGTCGGTCCGTAGATGTTCGTGCCCGATTGCTTCAGGTTCGTATTTCTGCCAAGCAGAACTTTCACGCCGCGGTTCACCAGATAATTTGCGCTGACGGTAAAATTCGTCATGATCTCTCGCTCGATTCCGAAACTGCCCTGCTGGCTGTACGGATTGACGATGTTCTTGTCGACCGTCGAAATGACTGCGGGAGTGACGCCGGGTCTCAATCCGAGTTTTGCGATATCGGTTGCGGCAATCACACGCTTGCCCAGGATGCCCTGCGTTTGCGCCAGGCCCCAGACCTGCGCGGATGTAGCCGTGATGCCGATCTGCGGCAGTCCTGTGAGTGGAACGAGCACTTCCGAAATCTGAGTGCCGTCAAGAACGCGCGCAATGAATCCGACAGCCTCGAAGATGGGGGCGTAATAAATGCCGTAGCCGCCACGAACGACCGTGTGATTCGCGGCATTGAATGAGAATCCAATCCGTGGCGCGAAATTGTTGTAGTCGCGGTGAACGGGCGGCGGCTGGAATTCCACGTCGTAGCGCAGACCGAGATTCAAAGTCAGTTTGCGATTCACGCGAATGTTGTCCTGCGCGTAAGTTCCGAACAACTTGTTCGACAACTGCGCAACGGGATTTCCGAATCCCTGCTGGTAAACGAGAGGCAATCCAAAGTTATAAGCCTGAAGCGGTGTGATCGATGATTGCAGCCCCGGAACCAGGCTTGCCTGGCCGCTTGCCGCCAGAAAAGCCCCGAGCGCCTGCGCCGTGCCTGCTCCAACGGCGTTGTCGATAACGGCCGCCAGCGGAACGCCTTCCCCAAAAATAAATCGCCCCCCGAGAAAGATCTCGCTCCTCGTATCGAAAGGGAGGTAATGAAGGTCCCCGCCGAACTTCAACTCATGACGTCCCTTGATGACGGTGAAATTGTCCACGAATTGCCATCGCTTCTCCGTTCGGAGCGACGGCAGATACAGACTGCGGCCGAGAAACGCAACACCATTGATATTGATTTCGGGTCCGTAGGGATCGGAGGGAATGGCGTTGAAATCGCGCCTGGCAAACTGAAACCGGAATTCATTTACCCTGTTCGCTCCCCAAAAATGAGTTTCGCCGAATACGGCAGAGTAATCCTGAATCTGTTCCGTGGTTGCCCGGGATGGCGCGGTGATGCCGCCCTGTGTATCGCCGATGGTATCGAGGTCTGCGAATGTCAGGCGCCCGAACATCTGGCTGGAGTTGTTCAGATGATGATCGATACGCAACGACGTTTTGTTGTCGTTGTTCCGATACGGGAACGCTCCGCTGCTGGCCTGAAGGAGGCGTACGGTGTCCGGAAAAGTCGCGCAATCCGGCCGCGGCGGCGCGGAAAGAGGGCAGGCGCTCGTGGTCAGTTGTTGTTTGAACAGATCCGCGTAAGGACGAAGGATTGTAACAGGACTGTTGGCCACAGCGTTAATCAACGACGTCTGCAGAGGCGTAGGTTGCAAAATGCCTGGATCCTGCAGCAGGTTGACGTACCGCGATTCCCGTCTCCGCAATCCTTCATAAGCGAGAAAGAAAAACGTTCTGTCCTGCTTGATGGGGCCGCCGACCGTGAATCCCGCCTGCCACCGGCGGAACGGCGGATCGATGTTGCTGCCTCCGGGCCCGAATGCAAATGGATTACGCGCATCCAGAGCTTCGTGGCGGAAAAACGCGAACACATCGCCGTGAACTTTGTTTGTTCCGGACTTCGACACGATGTTGACAAGCCCGCCGGAGGATCGTCCGAATTCGGCAGAGAAATTCGACAGATTGACCTGAAATTCCTGAGCCGCCTCCTGGCTGAGAGTCGAGCGAACGGCGCCGACGGCGTTGTCGTTGTTGTCCACGCCATCGACATTCACGCTGTTGTATCGAGCGCCCTGTCCCATAAACGAAAGGCCCGAGGTCTGCAACATCGGCAGTGTGAATTGAATCAGGCCCGCCGCATCCGTAACGCCAGGCGTCAGCATGGTGAGATCCAGAAAGTCTCTTTTGTTGAGCGGCAGATTAACGATTTGGTCGTCGGTAATCGTGCTCGACTGCTGCGTTCTTTCCACTTCGAGCAGAGGCGCTTCAGCCTGCACGATCACTTCGGATTGAAGCGATGCCGGCGAGAGTTGAGCATTCATGACGACCGTTTGCCCGACCGTGACTTGAACCGCGGGCCGTGTCTGTGGGGCAAAACCCGGAGCTTCGATTTTGATCGAGTACGAGCCCGGAGGAAGAACCAGGACTCTGTATTCTCCGAGCGCCGGCGTCGTTGCCGTCCTGCTGACTCCGGTCTCGACGTTCGTGACCGTCACCGTAGCGCCAGGCACAATCGCGCCGGATGAATCCGTTACCGTTCCTTTGATATCCCCAGTGGACATTTGAGCTTGAGGAAAACCTGTAACCGCGAGGAACAGGATCAGGCACAAAGCTTGAGCAGTACGGTTCATGTTAGGGAGGCCTCCGCGCAATAGCGTAGAGGTAGAGCCGTGAGAATTCAAGCGACGCCAAAATGGGGACAAGGGGTCAGACCCCTCGTCCCCTGAAACGAGGCGATGGGGACGAGGGGTCTGACCCCTTGTCCCCTTATTTTTGCGGTTGTTCGATTTGCAATTCGTTCGTCAATTCGAAAATGCCCGGCACCTGGCGAGCGGCAATGCCCGCGTAATTGCTGTCGGCTTGATTGGCGACAACACCTTTCAGAGCCACGTGACCGTTTCTCACGACGATATGAATCGGTGGAATCGACTGCAGCGCATATCTGAAGAGCGGCGAGCCATAGTTGTAAATCTTCCGATACAGCGCGACCCGCAGATCATCATCGAATGTCGAGACAGGCAGGACTTCAATGTTGTTGTTGACTCGCGTGACCGATTCGATCTTTTTGACCGCGGCCTCGGCATCGTCTTTGAGAACCGGACGCACGACTTGTCCCATTAAGCGGACCGTTCCATCCAGTCCGGCTTGTGCCTGCAGCCAGTCAAAGACGCTGTAGTACGGCAGCATCACCAGTTGATGCCCGACTTCTTCCTTCAATAAGTCCAGCCGCCTTGCATCGCGATTATCCGGGCGGCTCAAACCGTCAGGCTTGGTCCTTTGAGCGGCAAGCAAGTCCGTTGCTGAAGCCGCAAGGACGAACCCCACTAAAACGATCAACGTCCGTTGGGCCAATCTTTTAACTCGCATCAGACTACCTCCCTATGAATATTTGGACGGAGAATCAAGCAACTCGACGTTCGCCGGTCCCCCGACGGCCTTTACGCGTGCTTCGGATCAATTGAATCACCGCGAGAGTGGTACCCAGAATCGCGACGAAGAATAAGAATGTCGCGATGTACTCGAACGTATCGGTCTTAAACCAGCGGACGATCCGGCGTCCATAGAAGTAGGCGAGAACCGCCTCCGTTCCGAATCGCAGAAGCCGCGCGAGGAACAGCCAAGTGAAAAAGCGGAAGGGGCTGACCTTCAATGCTCCCGCCGCAAGAATGAAAGGAGTAAAGGGAAACGGAGGAGGAACCAGATCGAGGATTGCGAGCGCAATTGCTCCTTTGGTTTTTACTTCTTGCCGGACTCTCGCAAGCCGGCGTGGCGCGACGAACCGCTCCAAACCGATGTCGCCCACGCGCCGCCCGATGTAATAGGTGGTGCCGGCGCCCAGGAGAGACATCGCGGCCGCGATAATCGGGTAAAGCCAGAACAATTCACGGTTGCTTGAAGCCAGGATGATGACGGCGATGTCTACCGCCAGAGGAAGGAAAAAAATCATTGTGGAGTCCAGGGCGGCGATTAACCCCAGGCCCCACCAGGACATGAAAGCGCCGAAAATCGCAACCAGAAAGGACCGCATATGCTGCTAGAAAAGGGTTCAGCAATCCAAGGCCCTATGGATTCTTCAGCAGGCAGGTTTGGCAGGAATTGCGGCGGCGATCATTCTTTTCATCGTCAGAAGCAGCCGCACCGGCAAACCCGATGCCGTAAAAATCGCGCCTGCCGCTATTCCGCCAATGATTGCCACTCTAGAATAGTTCCAGCTCAAATGCTTTCCGGCAAGATAACCAAACGTCACAAATGTGACTGAAGAGATGAATGCGCCCATATAGGCGAAGCGGGCAAACACATGAATGCGCAGTTTGGCGGCGCCCGCAACGTACCCCATCAGATTGCGGACTCCCGGAACAAATGGCCCGATAATCAGGACCCATCGGCCAAAATTCTGAAACCAATGTTGCACGCGAAGGAGTTTTTCATCGTCAAGCGAGAGCCAGCGTCCATAGCGCTGAACAACATAGTTGCTGGATGTTCGCCCGAGAACATAACTCACCGTTAAGCCGATGGCGCTTCCCATCACGGCAACGACCACCGTTGGTACGAAACCGAGAACATTCTTAAAGGCGAGGTAACCCGATATCACCAGAAGCCATTCGTCGGGTACCGGTAGACCGACAATTCCCAGAATCAGGAAAATGAAAATCCCGAAGTACCCATAGTGAGTAATCCATTGGATGGCGTGTTCGGTCATGTGCTAACGCATGCAGTCTGAATTCCAATTTCACTGATGCGGTTAGAACTGAGGCAGGTCCAGCGTTGCGGCGCCGCGCCGTCTCAGGTTGAAATCCAGAATTCGAAGATTCAACCAGCGGCGGAGCTCGTCCTGATCGCCGGGATCGACGGCGGCTTTCAGTAACTGATGGATACCAAAGATCTCTTTTCGCAATTCCATTTCGATCGGCAGGCAGTTCGAGTTCTTCAGAATGCGGAACGTCATTCGAAGGTCTTCGGGAACAAAAGCGTCGTCATCGAGATTCAAGGGCTTTCCTTTTCCCGAGAGGTTCTCGAAGGCGCCATCTTCCTGCGCTTTTTGTATCCGTTCTTCCACTATCCTGTGCAAATATTCCACAAAGCGAATATTAACAGACGGAGGTTGCCGATGAACCGCCGATTACCTGCCGCCGTGATGAGTCTGGTGATTGCCGCGATTCCTGCCGCGGCACAGACAGGGCGGCCCGCTGCCACGAAGGATATTCAGGGAGTCTGGACCAATGCGACCGTCACACCACTTGAGCGGCCGAAAGAATTTGCGGATAAAGCGTTCCTGACGGGGAAAGAAGCCGCGGATTTCGAGAAACAGTCCGTCTACGATGCCAACGGCGACCGCCGCGACGGCACGGCTGAAGCGGACGTCGGACGCGCCTATAACGAATTCTGGAGAGATCGCGGAAGAGTGGTTTCGACGATGCGCAGTTCGCTGATCGTTGATCCTCCTGACGGAAAAGTGCCGCCGCTTCTGCCTGCGGCTCAGAAGAGAAATGCAGGCCTTGCGGAAGCACGGCGCAAAATGGGCGGCGCCTTCGACGGTCCCGAGAATCGTTCGCTCGCCGAACGCTGCATCTCCATGCCACAGGCCGGTCCGCCGATGCTGCCCGCCAATTACAACAGCAATTATCAAATCGTAGTGACGCCGGGATATGCCGCGATCCTCGTGGAAATGATTCACGATGTCCGGATCATCCCCCTCGATGGCAGCCCGCACCTTCCGCCCAGCGTCAAACTCTGGCTGGGTGATTCACGTGGCCATTGGGAAGGGAATACGCTCGTGGTCGATACGACGAATTTCACCGACAAGACCAATTTTCGGGGATCCGGCGATCGATTGCACATGGTGGAGCGATTTACCCGCACGGATGAGAACACTCTCCTCTATCAATTCACCATCGACGATCCTTCAACGTGGGCCAAACCCTGGTCGGGAGAACTCCCGATGAAAAAGGCAAAAGGACAGATCTTCGAGTATGCCTGTCATGAGGGAAACTACGGACTGGCCGGCAGTCTCTCCGGCGCGCGCGCGGAGGAAAAACGGAAATAGAACAGGACACTAGCGAGGGAAGTGGACGATCCCGTGCAGGCCGCGTACGGCCGTCCAGGGGATTTCCTGATTCCTTGTGCGAACGACCTTATGTTCGTCGTTGAAATCGGTGAAGCGCGCTTTCAACGTGCCAGTCAGCGTGTCATCTGCCTGGAGTAAGCCGGTCGCGTCGACGTGTACGGTGAAGTTCTCGCCGCCCGAGTCTCCAGAAAACCTGAGCGTCTCGCGATTGATGGTGCCAGTCAGCTTGATCGGATCACCGTGCGGCCAGTCAAGGCTCCCCGTAAATGATTTGTCCTTCTGGACGAGCACGAGCTTCAACGGCAGATGCTCGACCGTAAATGTCCAGTCCCCTCCGATCTTCTTCTGGCTGGCG
>CAZWGA010000032.1:0-64262 GCA_964633285.1 uncultured Solibacteraceae bacterium
GCAGCGCGGTACGCACGTTGTCGCCTCGGAAATCTTCCGCCGTGGCTAGCGGAAGCGCGTCCGCGAGACTTGCTGCGGCCACGCCGTTTGCCTTGGCGAGATCGTCGCGGATGCTGCGGATCCGGAAATCCGCGTTCGGGATCTTCTTATTGTCGACCTTCAGCGGCACGGCGTACACCAGGTCCGCGGGAAACCCGAGGTCGGCCGTTGCGGCAGAGCGGACGCGATCGAGCGAGATGCCGCTGATTACGATCAACGGAACCGCGATCGCAACCTGCAACGCCGTCCTCAAGCGCTGAACTCGACCTGCGCGCCGTCCCCCGGCGCCTGCATCGTCTTTCAAGGCAGAGAGGATCACCGGGCGACTGAAGCGAAGCGCCGGCAACAATCCGAACACGAGGCTGGTCAGGAGGCAGAGTCCCATAGCGAATCCGATGGTCGGGAAATTCCATCTCAGTACCTCCTGTGCCTGAGGCGGAAGCGGCTTGTCGGTGAACAGTGACCGTATGGGCAGAATGTTGAACAACACAAGCGACGCGAGGATCGTACCAAGACCCGCCATGATGACAGCTTCGCTCAACATATATTGGATCAAGTGCCGGCGCGTGGCGCCGATCGCCTGGCGGATCGAGAATTCCCGCTCACGCATTGCGCTGCGAACCTGGACCATGCCGCCGATATTCAGGCACACCACCAGCAAAACCATTCCAGTCAGCGTCAGCCCTACCGCTTGAATGACGGCGAGCTGGGACTTCACGAGATTGCCGAACGCGTAATACGGGGCCGCGATGCCGGACTTGTTCTCGTTCGTGGATGGATACTGTTTGGCCAGCGACGATGTGACCACGGAAACTGCGGCACTCGCCTGCGCTACGCTGACTCCGGGCATCAGGCGTCCCTGGATAAACACCCAGTCCTTGCTTCGGTCGGCGCCGCCGGTACGAAAATGCGGATCACGTTCGAGCGGAAGGTAGACAGCCACTTCTCCGTTCCCGGTGAGGTGGCCATCAAATTGAGCTGGTGCGATGCCCGTCACCACATGAGGGACGTCGCCCAGCGTGAGCGTCTTGCCGATAATGTCCGGATCAGAAGCCAAATAGTTTTGCCAGTACCGGTATCCCAGAATCAAAGCAGGCTCCGCATTGACTTGAGGCTGCGCGCTATCGAGCTTGGGCTCCGCGGCGCGGAAGCCCGCTCCGCGAAACAGCGTCACGCCCATCGTCTGGAAATAGTTCGTGGAGACGAACATTGCTCGCACGGAGTCCCGTTTGATTTCGCTTCGGCCGTACGTCCAGCCCACGAGCGCCATTCCGGTATTGGCGCCGCGCAGATCGACGTAGTCCGGATAGGACCAACTCTCGGTCGCCGCGCGCGAGCCTGCCCGCGTCGTGATGATTTCGACCAGTCCATCGGTTTTCAGGCCCGGCGGTGGCATCGAGGGAAATCGCGATACATAGGGAATCGCGATGACGGGCGCCATGCCGATACCCAACGACATGACGCACACAAACGTAAAAGCCCGGGCTTTTGCCAGCGAGCGGCCGGCATGAATCAGGTCATTCCAGATACTGGTCAACATGGTTCTGGGATTTAAACATAGTCATCTTTGCATTGCAAAGTGATTTATGAATGATCGTTACAGACAGGTCCGTACTAAAGGCGATGATGACTTCTATTGCGGTCTGAAGATGACAATCTGGTTCACGCGACCTCGATTGAACCAGATCAGGATGCCTTTGGATCTCCACTCCCATTTTTCTCCGCCGCTCTTCTTCACCTCTGAATCGGGTTCTCCGTAGGCCTGCCTGGCTGTCTTCTGGAGCATTCCCCATCCGATGCCGGCCTGTGTTACTCCGCGAAACTCCTTATTGAACCGGAGTTCCATCGCTTCTCCGCGGTTATCCAGCAAACAATTGATGCCCAGTTTTCGCCACGCCAGGATCGGGCTCTGTAGAGGACGGTCGGGCACGCCGAGCGCGTGCTCCAAAGCGGGTGGATTCATTCCAACGGTGAATTCTCCCCATCCGACACCTTCTTTGATGATGCGCCCGGCTTCAAACGCAGGCTTCGCCGGCTCGATCGGAACCGGCACGGCGCTGATCATCGCCTGGATAACGGCATCACTCACTTTCGCCTTCTTCAAATCGATGAGGTCCTTCGGTGTCGTGTGGAACGCGGTCGGGGTTTGCTTGATTACAGCCAGGATGACGTCTTCACCCAGGCCGGATTTTGTCATCCGGACAATATCTTCGTTCTTCAGGATCGTCTTCTCTTGAGCCTTGCAAGGGATGACCATGAAGATGAACACGAATACGGCAGCGAGAATACGCTTCATTTTGGTTCCTTTGGGTATGACGTCACTTCCTCGTGATGAATGCGACCAGTGCCTCGATTTCAGCGACCTTCAGATTTAAATTCGGCATCGCGTACGGCGATCCGCAATAGGATCGATCCTTGCTGCAAACCTCCGCGGGTACCGGCGTTATGCTCGGGTCTGCCAGGAATCTCCTGAGGTACTCCACAGCGAATCGGTTACTCGTCAAGTCCGGACCATAAACGCGACCGCCGTTCACCTTCGGATGAAGATGGCAGCCGTTGCAGCCTTTCGACGTGAACAGGTGCGAGCCGCGAATTGCGAGTGAAAATGGCATTGGTAGCGGTTCTCCTGGAGCAATGACCTTGAGGGGCGGCAGCGTGGCGGCGTTTTCGTAGTCGGTATCGAACGCAATAGTCCAATCGCCGGATTCCGGCAGTACCAATGAGGTCATATACTCTCCCGCCACAGCGCTGGCCTTCGCTGTGGCTTTGACCGCGCGTCCTTTTGCACGGGTCGCACGGACAACGGGATGCAAGTCCGTCAGGGGCTCCAACGATGGCACCCATACCGTGAATGTCAGGTTCAATGGCTCTCCTGCAACGGCGAAGTCGGGAAAATCTTTCACTGTGACGAGATCCCAACCTCCGGAGTATGCCAGGCTCACGAGAGAGAACAGCGCCACGAGGCCGAGCAGCAATCGCAACGCGGATGGTGTGTGCATGTTCATAACATTAACTCCGCGGAATGAGTCCGGGCAACCAGTGGAGCATAACGGCTCTGCCGCTCAGCCGCGAGCGGCGTGAGAGCGAATTTGCGACGAGATGAAACCGCTAAAGCGCCGAACATCGCTCTCCAGCGGCTTAGCCGGTAGACGTTCATCCAGCATGTTTCACAGCTCACGCCTGAATGTCGTACGCCTTAAGTTTGTTGTAGATCGTCTTCACATCGATCCCCAGATGGCGAGCGGCCTCTGCTTTGTTGTTCTTCGCGTGTTCCAGTGTTCGAACGATGAGTTCGCGTTCAGCGTCTGCTATTGTCGTCTCGCCGACTTGAAAAACAAGGTTTTCCGCTGAAGCTTCTTCCGTTGGCGGCCGGAGTATCTCAATCACCGCCGAAATGATTCCTCGCGTAGTTTCGCTGTTTAGCTGACCAATCTCCTGAACCACGAGAGCGTTGCTCCCAGTGAAAAGTTTGCCTGGTCGTACGAAATTTTCAACGCGCAATGAACCAACGGCGAAATCTTTATTCTGTAGTGATATGGCGCGTGCATCTCCGTACGGTTTGCTTGTCACTTGGCACAGAATCCAATCGCCTCGGTCCGCGTCCGCCAGCACGACTGCCGGTCTCAGTTTGGATTGAGAGAGATCAGAGAATCGGAAAGCGACAAGAACTACTTTGCCGGCTGCAAGTAAAGCCATGCTTCATTCTCTTCGGGCCGGTTCCAGTCCCCGAGGGCAGCCTCACTGAGCATCGCCGCCTCCTCAGCATGTGCGCCCGGTTCGTCGAGAATCACGACGAGGGCACGCCGCGCTGCACCCGGATGAACAGGCTCAAGTAGCCGAATATTTCCTTGTTCGTCGATTAAAGCTTCAATTGTTCTGATCATGACTTAACCTACTCGGAGCATTTTATCGAATTTAGCGGCCTGCCGGAATCCGGCAAATGGCTTTGCCGATGAATTGTAACTAAGGGAAAGGCATGGGATGCAGACATCAGAATCTCCCTATGCTTGTTGTGCGGCGTAGCCTACTGCCAGTAACTGTTACGCCTCTTCAGATTGATGGTGTCTCGCGCGCCGTCAATTCCACCTACTAACCCATCCCTCTTCAACTCTCCTTCAAAATGGCCACGAAGAGCTGGCGAATCGGAAGGCAAGTCGAACGAGAGCCTGTTTCCCTGGACCTTTGCCTTGACGAGTATGGGATCGCTCGGGGAACCTTCGGCATTTTGAACTAGAGCCCAATATTGATCGATGCTGTACGTTATGAAAATCTCTGTACCGACAACATCCCCAGCCTCCTTGATGTAGCGCATGTCCGAGAATATTCCTGTTGGTTGGACACGTGTCTGGCTGTCCGCCGATGCTCCTAGAATGAATGCAATGCGAATCGAGGGTTCATCAGTGTCCGACTGCTTCGCATGCCGAAGGTGATTGAGATTCACATCTTTTCCAGCGTGTTCTGATCGATGTGATGGAAAATGTCCCTCTGGCCCTTGATCTGAATCTGAGTGTCTTCACGATAGCTGAACAACTGAGAGCTGTGGAGAGTAATGCGGGCTTCATACGCCACAGTCCTGAATTCCTCGTCCAGAAACGGGTTCGAGCAGATGCCGAACGTCGATGACCCACGTGTTGCCTTGACGGCCAACGCCGTTGAATCCGGTTCTGCGGTTCCGCCGGCCAGCACGGTTACTCCGCGAGGGATCATAAAGGAATGCATGACCTGTTTCGCCGCCGGATCCCACAGCCAGTAACCCAGTTGCTGATGGAAAGGATCCTCTTCCCGCAAGCGCCACGCCGTACGCGTATAGCTCACGACGTATAAAGTTTGTTCATGGTTGACGGCTGGGGCCATTGGCGTGAAAACGATCTGTTCACGAAATGCGTTTTTTTCGACGCCGCGAAAGTCATCAGGCGCCGTGTCGTCTCCAGTCGAGCCCTGCCACGTTCCGGCAAAAGCAGCCAGCGGACCAAAGAGTGCAAGATTAATTGTCATGATCGTTTCTTATACCGGCCGATGGGTTTCGGGTCAATGCGCAGATCCGCAAAAGTCAGCCGCGAATGTAGACCGCTTTCTGATCGATGAAGAATTCCAAACCGGTGCGGCCGTTTTCAGGCAGGCCGGCGCCGGATTGTTTCACGCCGCCGAAGGGCATGGACGGTTCTTTATAGCCGGTATGGATGTTGACGTGAGCGAGACCCGCTTCGATGTTGTCCACGTACTTGCGGGCGCTCGCGACATTCTTCGTGAAGATTGCAGAAGACAGTCCGTAGATCGAGTTGTTGGCAAGTTCGAGCGCTTCGTCCAGCGAAGTGAAATCGCAGACGGCGACAACCGGTCCGAAGATTTCGTCGCGGAAGACTTGCATGGCGGGTTTCACGCCCGTGAAAACGGTTGGGCGAATGAAATATCCCGCGGGACTTGCGGGTTCGCTGCCGGCGATCATCTGTGCGCCGTCGGCCTGAGCCTGACGGATCGCCCGCGTGATGTCGTCGAATTGTTGCGGACCGGCAACGGGACCCATGTCGGTCGTTTCCAGTGTGCCGTCACCGACATTCATCTTTGCGCAACGCGCGGCGAGCATTTCCAGAAACTGTTTTGCAATTCCACGATGCAGGAGCACCCGGCTGGTTGAAGTGCACCATTGGCCGCCATTCGAAAAACCCGCTGTGACCACGGCAGTCACGGCCTCGTTAAGATCGGCGTCGTCCATCACGATCGCGGCATTCTTGCCGCCGAGTTCAAGTTGAGTGCGAGTGAGGTTGGCGGAAGCCTTCACCTGGATCTTCTTGCCGACTTCTGTCGAACCCGTGAACGTGATCGCGCGCACGCGCGGATCTTCGACGATGACGTTTCCGATCGATGAACCCAGGCCCGTCACGCAATTGAAAACGCCCGCAGGCAATCCGGCGCGCTCGAACAGTTGCGTCATGAACACGCCCGACCACGGAGTGAATGTCGCCGGCTTGAACACGACCGTATTGCCGGTGAGCAGTGCTGGAAGCGTTTTCCGGCTCATGACGTTCATCGGGAAGTTCCAGGGACTGATGACGCCGACGACGCCGAGAGGTTGATATTGAACGTAAGTCGAGATATCGCGAAAGGCGCCTGGCCCCGCCGAGCCCGCAAATACAGCAACCTGATTCAGATGATAACTGCCCTCGATCAGCGCCGAATCGACTTCGGCGCGCGATTCCTTGATCGTCTTCCCGTTTTCCAGCGTGACAATGCGCGCGAGTTCTTCGCGCGATTCCTTTAACAGACGGACAAACTCGGCGATGTATTGCTGACGTTCCGAGAGAGGTGTGCGGCGCCAGGTGCGAAATGCGTTGTCTGCAACGTCGATCGCTTCCCGGACATCTTCCGGGGTTGAAGATTGAAAGAGAGCGATGTTGCTGCCGCGGAAGGCCGGGTTCTCGTTTTCAAAAGTAGCGCCGTTTCGAGAGGCTTTCCACTTCCCATTCACAAAGTTTTTGAAAGTCTCGACTTTCTCCGCAACCGACATTAATAATCCTCCTGAATTCTAATACCCTGCTTCCAGAATCCCGATCAACGCTTCCTTGTCGAATGCCACAGGACTGTTGTCCAACAGGCGCTTCACACTGGTGGAAAGCTCTGCCATCTCGGCGATCTGTTCCCGTTTCAAACCAATGGCGCCGAGTCCGCGCGGGATCATGACCTTGTCGCCGAGTCTGGCCACCATTTCGGGCGCCTGTTCGGCGGCTTCTTCATCGCGGACGCGTTCCAGGCTCGAATCGAAGGCACGCGCGATGAATGCCATTTCCGGGACGCGCGCTTTCAGAATGGCTTTCATGACTGCGGGCATCAGAACGGCGTTGCCGAGTCCGTGGGACGTGTGGGTCGCTTCGCCGACGGAATACTGAAGAGCATGCACAGTCGCCGTGCCCGCTGCGGAAAATGCCATGCCGGCGAGAAGGCTCGCGAGCGCCATGTTCTCGCGTCCTTCGCGATTTGCCGGATCCGAAACGGCGGTCGGCAGCGACTTCGCAATCAATTTGATCGCCTGCATTGCAAGCGCATCCGATGCCGGATTCTTTCCAACGAAGATCGCGTGCGGCGATCGTCCCTCGGGTATTTTTGCGCAATAGGATTCGATCGCGTGCGACAACGCATCCATACCTGAATGCGATGTGACGTGCGGCGGGCAGGAAACAACGAGCGAAGGATCGACGATCGCCCATTTCGGAATGATGCGCCGCGTGGCGATTCCGACTTTCATGTAGCGATCCGGATCGGTTACAACGGCGACCGGGCTCACCTCGGAACCCGTACCCGAAGTTGTCGGAATACAGATCACGTCAACAATGGGGCCCGGAACGTTATGCTCGCCGTAGTACTTCGTCAGGGGGCCGCCGTACTTGAAAAGAATCGCGCTGGTCTTCGCGAGATCCATGTTGCTGCCGCCGCCGACGCCGATCATGACATCCGGATTAAACTGGCGCGCGGCATCCGCGCATTGACCGATAAGTTCGAGGTTGATATCCGGCCGGCCGTCGGGGAATACGAGAACCTCGGCCCCGCCTTCTTTCAGGAGGTCTTCGACTTTATCCGCAATGCCGCTCTTGATGATGTTTTTGTCGCTGCAGACCATCACGCGTTTGCCGAGTTCCTTCGTGACGGTGCGGAGTTCTTCCAGCACGCCCCAGCCAAAGAAAACCCGGCCCGCGGTGGAAAAACCCCAGTGGCGGCTACTTGCCGATTGTGGATCGGAGTTGCTCTGCGGCATGCCAAACCTCCTCGGGATGTGGAATCCCGCTTACGAGCCGTTCTTCGCGAAGCTTATGCTCAGGATCCCCCGGCACCATGACTTGTTTAAATCCCGTGCCTGGCTTCGATGCCCGTAATTCATTCAAGTATTTCTTTACGCCCGCAGCGAGCGTTTCGCCGCCGGGGAAGGCCTTCGGGTCCATCACAATAAAGAGGTCACCGACCGTACACCTCCACTGGTCATCGAGAGTACCCAGAACTTCGCGGCCCGTGGGCATTCCCGGCAACAGGCCCGCCAGCATTTCGATGGAAATGCCGAGCCCGTAGCCTTTCGGTCCTCCGGCGGGACTCAGCGAGCCGGCCAAAGCAGCATCGGGATCGGTCGTAGGAGTTCCATTCTTATCCACCGCCCAGCCTTCGGGAACTTTCTCGCCACGATGTTTCAATGCGATAATCCGGCCCATCGCGCTAACCGACGTTGCCATATCGAGCAGGAACGGGCGGGGTTCGCCGGGAATTCCTATCGCAATCGGATTTGTGCCGACCAAAGCCTCGGCGCCTCCGAAGGGGTGCACCAAAGCTTCGGTTGTGGTGAAGCAAAGGCTGGCCAGACCCTCGACAGCGCGGCGTTCCGCATAATATCCGACCATTCCGATGTGGCCTGCGTTGCGAACAGTGAGCACGCCCACACCGTGTTTTCGGACGGCCGGTGTCAGTTCGCGGAGAGATAGTTCGCAGATTGCGGTTCCAAAACCATCCTTGCCGTCGACGTTCAGTACCGCATCGGTGCTCCAGGTCTTTTCCGGTTTCACATTGACCTTGAGCAAACCTTTCTGAATGCGCGAAGCCATGATCGGCAACCGCTGGACTCCGTGAGAATGAATTCCACGGAGATCGGCTTCCGTCCACACATCGGCCTGAATGAACGCTTCTTCTTCATTCGCTCCCAAACCGCGGAGGACGGCAACGACAGTGTCGATTTGTTGTTGTCGAGAAACGGTTACAGACATGATCCGTGTGTCCTGCAAGAAATTCGGGGCGCGGGTGTTGAAACTCGCGACTACATAACGAATTCAGGATGTAGTCGCGGTTTTTACAACCGCGCCCCGCAGTTCAGGCTTTCTAGAAGAAGGCCGTGGGACGTCGAGTCCACGACTTGCCTTTGTCCTTGGCAATCTTTTCGAGATTGTTCACATAAGCGCCTGTTTGCGTGAGCATGTGATGAAGATCGTTTCCAAGGCTGTGGAAGACAAATCCCTTATCAAGGAATTCTCCAACGCGCGCATCGCCGAACAGGAAAATGCCGAGAATGAGGTTGTTCTTTTTACAGGCATTAACAAGTTTTTGCGTGGCGTCATTCAGTTCCGGCGACGTGTACATCTCGGGGAACTTGTATTTTTCATACAGCCCCATCGACATGCAGAGATCGTTTTGTCCAAGGAAAAGAATATCGAGGCCCTTAACCGTCGCGATTTCGTCGATGTTCTTGATGCAATCCGCAGTTTCAACCTGCATGGCGCAGACGACGTTGTCATTCCAGTCACCGGCGTAACCGAGGAGGCCTCTCTTGTTCATGCTGCGTTGCGGAAAATAGACCGATCGCGTTCCGGCAGTGGGATACCGGCAGCACGTCACGTATTGCCGTGCTTCATCCGCAGTGTTCACATAGGGGCAGAGAATTCCGTTCGCGCCCATATCCAGTGCCTGCTGGATGCCGGGACGATCGGTATGTCCACCGACACGAACGATCGAAATGGCGCCGCCCAGCTCGATTCCTGCCAGCATGCCGGACAGTGTTTCGTTTCCCATCGGTCCGTGTTGCGTGTCCACGAGCAGCCAGTCGTAACCGCTGTGCGCCAGTTGTTCCGCGACCGTCGGACTGTGTGAATTTACGAACAATCCGAATTTGGGACGTCCTTCGCGTAGCTGCGACTTAAACTGTTTTCCAGTCAAAGCTTCACTCATTTAGTTGTTCTCCTATCCTTATTGTTGGTTTGAATTTTACTGAGAACGTGCTTCTGGTGTAATACACGGTCAGATAATTCCAGCACGAAACTCTACCTGATTCTTGAAATGCCGTAAACAGGGCTCTTCGCCCTGAGATCATAGAAATCCGATGGCTCGTCCTCCCAGCCCGACGCCCATCCAAAGAAGAAAATTAATGCCTCCGATCACAACACCAACGGCCCTGTGAGGCTCGCGGTCGGAGCGTGTGATTTTGCGATGAATCGTGAAATGAAAAACAAGCGCGAGAAACAGGAACGTCATCTTCACCTGGAACGGCACGCTGGCGTAACACTTCATGGCTTCGGATGCGAACAACATCAGACCGGTTGCCAGAATCACCACCAGACTCCAGAACGCCCACGGCGACAAGTCGCGCGCGACCTGCTGAACGGGCTGATGCTTCATCATGAGGCCGCACAATCGCATATTGAGAACGAGCACGGCCCCGAACAGAAGGGTCAGGGCCAGCAAGTGAAACGTCTCGATGATTGGAAAATAGAACCGCGATCCTCGAACGGTTTCCGCGAGCCATGTTTTGTCGGCCCATTGAAAAAGCGGCAAGAGAAAATGCATGAATTCGAAATACTCCGTTCAGAACAGGTTGTATGCGGTCGCGCGTCCGGCAATGATCACGATGCTCCAGGTGACGATGGAAAACAATCCCGCAAGCCGCGCCTTTATCGGAGGAATCGGATACTTATCCCATTCCTCGATGCTCTTCTTGGTTTTCAGCTCGAATATCGCCGCATTGGCGCCAGCCAGTAACAAAGCCAGGACTTTCGCTCTGAAGAATCCACTCAGATAACACTTTTCGGCTTCGGACCAGAAGAGAAGGATGCCCGTAATAAACATCACAACAAATCCAAAGAACGCCAGCGGCATCACCTGCTTGTGTACCTGCGAAACCGGCTGATGTTTCATTCCCCATCCCATGAGGCGGAGATCGAACCAGATCAGCACGCCCACGGACAGGGCCAGTGCAAGAACGTGTGTCGTTTCAACGAGTGGGAATGTCCAGATGGATTCTCGAATCCCGGTACCTATGTCGCTGACTTGCATCCAATGGATAAAGGCGGGGACTTCCGGCATGTAAAAAGACCTCTGAATTCCGTAAGAAATCGCGTGACCCGGCACGATACCACAATTCATTGCTGATATGTCAATCGCACCAAAGGGGGATGCCACCTTAAGAATCTCTGAATTCTTTGTCAGAAGCGGGTTTGGTGTTGCCGGCATGAATCAGCGGCGAATAGACTTCGAAAAACGCGGGCATAAAGCCCGCGACTACATATTGGAATCACATTTCGACTGAATTATGTAGTCGCGGGTTTTATACCCGCGTTCAGAAAGGCAAACTTTCATGCTGAAACCGATCATCGTCTCCGTACTTGCCGGGATTTTCGCCCTCGCACCGGCTCCATCGGTAACCGAACTCAAATCGCCGGCCGCTGCCGGCAGTGGGGAAGCCAATCTGGTGACCGCGGCGGACGGTCGCGTTTTCCTCAGTTGGCTTGAACCGGTCTCTCCGAAGGGCAGTGTATTGAAATTTTCGGTCCGTGGTCCGCAAGGCTGGTCGGCGCCGAAGACCATCGCGCGAGGAACGAACTGGTTTGCGAATCCTGCGGATTTTCCATCGATGTCGGTGTTGTCCGATGGGACTCTAGCGGCACACTGGCTGGTGATGAGCGGCGGTTCGGATTCGGAAGCCTATGACATCAATATCGCGTTTTCGAAAGATGGCGGTACGACATGGAGCAAGCCCGTCGTTCCCCATCGGGACGGCAAGAAACGCGAGCATGGATTCGTGTCGCTTGTGCCGACGGCCGACTCCAGGCTGGCTGCCATCTGGCTCGATGGCCGCAACATGCCAAGCGAAGAAGAAGGAAACATGGCTCTGATGTACACCACGATCTCTCCCGCCGGTGTTCTCGGCGCCGAAGCGCAGATCGATAATCGCGTCTGCGAGTGTTGCAAGACGTCGATGACCAACACTCCCGATGGCCTGGTTGCCGTCTATCGCGATCGTTCGGACAAGGAGATTCGCGATATTTCAATCGTCCGGTACGCGAACGGCAAGTGGTCCGCGCCCGAAGCATTAACGAAAGACGGATGGGAAATCGACGGCTGCCCTATCAATGGTCCGGCCATTTCGTCCAATGGAAAGAATGTCGCAGTGGCCTGGTTCACGGCGCCCGGAGATAAGCCGCAGGTGAACGTCATGCTTTCATCGGACTCCGGCAAAACGTTCGGCCGGAAAATTCGAATCGACGAAGGAAATCCGGCGGGACGGGTCGAGGTGGTGAGCCTCGCTTCCGGCGGCGCTGTGGTGAGCTGGATCGAGCGCACGGGACAGAATCCGCAGTTGCATCTTCGCGAAGTGGCGGCGAATGGAACTCCCGCAGCTCCGCTGAATGTTTCCGGTGCGGCGAAGGCCAGTTCGAGCGCATTTCCGAAGATGGTTCGGTCGGGAGACGACCTTGTCGTCGCGTGGTCCGACTCTGCACAGCCGGCCCAGGTTCATACATCGATCGTCAAAATAAATTGATGAGGAAACACAAAGACAAAATGATTGTCTTTGTGCTTCCTTGCTTTAACCATGCGTATTCTGGTTGTGGAAGACGAGATCAAAGTCGCAAAGGCTTTGAAGGAAGGTCTTGAAGACGAACGCTACGAAGCGGTAGTGGCGCACACGGGCGAAGATGCCTTCTTTCGCATCAATACCGAGCCCTTCGATATGATCCTCCTTGACGTCATGCTTCCGGGGCGCGACGGCCTTCAGATCCTGACCAGCATTCGCAAGAACGGCATCGACACGCCGGTCCTTCTTCTCACGGCGCGAGACACTCTGGAAGATCGAGTTGCCGGATTGAACAGCGGCGCGGACGATTACCTGATCAAACCTTTTGCATTCGAAGAACTGCTCGCGCGAATTCGCGCGCTTCTGAGGCGCGGGCGTACGGCGGATTCTCTTCGCCTCGGTGTGCGTGATCTCGACATGGATCTCGTTACCCGAAAAGTCATGCGGGGCGGGCGCGTTGTGGAACTCACCACGCGGGAATTCGAGCTTCTGGAGTACCTGCTTCGGCATCAGGGGCAGGCCGTCCTGCGTGATACACTAGCGCGCGAAGTCTGGAAAGAAACGACTCGAGGCACGCCTTTGAACAACGTCATCGATGTTCACATCGCCCGGCTGCGGCGAAAAGTGGATACCGACTATCCTGTGAAATTGATCCATACGATCCGTGGCGTCGGATTCATGCTCGGTGAGGGAGAGCCATGATTCATCTTCGGCCGCGCAGTGTTCGTGTTCGACTTACGTTGTGGTACATCGCCGTGATGCTCGCCGTTCTCGGTGTGTATGCCGGCGCGGTCTACACGTTTGTGCGCGACAATTCTTCGCGGCTGCTCGATTCCCGTCTTCACGACGATTTTGACTGGGCTTCCGACATGCTGGCGCAGCGTCCGGATGGATCGATTGCGCCATACGACGAAACGGGCGAAGGCGACAGCCCGTGGCTCCAGGTCTGGAGCGCCGATGGAAAACTTCTTTACGACACGCCTGAAGCGCGCCGGAATCCCGTTCCAAAGAGCGACAAGCTGGCGACTGTGCCTGACGAAAGAATCGTAACGGTTCCCGAAGTGAATCCACCATACCGGGTGATGAGCGGGAACGCGCGCATCGGCGGCAGGCCTGTTGTCGTGCAGGTCGCGCGATCGGAAGGTGCGATCTGGCAGGATCTCAATCAGCTCACATACATCCTTTTCCTCGGCTTGCCCATCGGTGTTGCGGCTGCAGGACTCGGCGGCTACCTGCTGGCGCGCCGGGCCCTCGCGCCGGTGGACCGCATGGCCGAACGCGCGCGCTCGATCAATGCCGAGCGCTTGAATGACCGCTTGCCCGTGGACAATCCCGCCGACGAATTGGGCCGTCTCGCCACCGTGTTTAATGAAACGCTCACCCGGCTGGAATCGTCGTTCGGTCAGATGCGCCGGTTTACCGCCGATGCATCGCACGAACTGAGAACTCCGTTGACGGCGATTCGCAGTGTCGGCGAGGTCGGACTGCGCGGCCGTCGCGATGAAGCGACGTACCGGGAAATCATCGGAAGCATGCTTGAAGAAGTCGACCGGCTCGCGCTTCTCGTGGATCGCCTTCTGACGCTTTCTCGCGCCGACATGGGGCAGGAGAAACTGGCCGTCGATGTCGTCGATGTAAGCGATCTCGCCGGAGAAATCGCCGATCATCTGAGTGTTCTGGCGGAAGAAAAAGATCAGGTGATCCGGGTGGAGGCCGGCGCCGTTCCCCGCTGGATCGGCGATCGCGTTACGTTGAGACAGGCATTGCTCAACCTCGTCGATAACGCCGTCAAGTACAGCCCGGCCGGAGCTGCCATCGAAATTCGAATTGCTCAGACGCCGGACGGAACCGCGATCGATGTTCACGACACGGGCCCCGGAATTCCAGAGGAACTTCAATCGCGCATCTTCGATCGCTTCTTCCGTGTCGATAAAGCGCGGTCGCGCGAAAACGGCGGAACCGGTCTCGGGCTGGCCATCGCAAAATGGGCGGTCGAAGCCAATGGCGGTCATTTGACGCTCGAGTCGTCGAACACCGGCGGAACGTGCTTCCGCATCCTGTTGCCGCAGACCGCGGTCGATTTGGAAAATGAGTCCGTGGGTCATGTGGCCGTTTGACAGTGAAATTTGAGAGTGCAGATGGGATATCCCAGTATTTGAGAACATTGGAGAACACTTTTCTTCGAGTATCAAATATTGGAATATCCCATCTGCACTCTCAAATCCAATGAACCGCAAATTCATCATCCTCACTCACCGCTACCTCGGCATCGTCCTCTCTCCTTTCTTCCTCATGTGGTTCGTTTCCGGCATCGCAATGATCTTTGCGCGAGGCATGCCCGAGCTTTCATCGGAAAAACGGCTTGAGCTTTTGTCCGAATTAAATCTCGGCGTCGTGAAAATCAGCCCCGCGGAAGCCGGGGCCAAGGCTGAACTCGATCGGCCGCCCGCCAGAGCCGTGTTGTTGATGATCATGGGTCGGCCCGCTTATCGATTCGAGGGCCGCGGCACTGTGACGATTTTCGCGGATACGGGCGAACCGTTGCCGGATATCGGCCAGAAAGAAGCGATGACGATTACCGGCAGCTACGTCGCCACGCACATGGACCTGCCGCCATCACGATTACACTACGCGGGCGAGCTCGATCAGGCCGATCAATGGACGCTCGAAAACCGTCGAAGCCTTCCGATGCACAAGCTGCGACTCGATGACAAAGATCACACTGAGTTTTACGTTTCGGAGGAAACCGGCGAGATTCAACTGATCACCACGCGTGCAAGCCGGGCTCTTTCGTGGATCGCTGCAATCCCGCACTGGATGTACTTCACGCCTCTCCGTTTGAAAGATCAATTGTGGAGACAACTTGTTCTCTGGACTTCCGGTATCGGCGCCGTTCTCGCGCTTCTCGGCATCGTCCTGATCTTCTATCAATTCCGCACCCGCTATGCCGGGTTGATGCGCTGGCACTACGTGACGGGCTCGTTCTTCGGCGTCTTTGCGCTGACGTGGGTTTTCAGCGGCTGGCTTTCGATGGAACCGTTCTTCTGGGCATCCGGCGGCGGCAGCGGAAATCGCATCCGGCAGACACTCGCAGGCGGACCTCTCGATTTGAAATTGTTTCCGATGCCGGATGCCGGAAGCTGGTTTCCGTTGATGCCGGGCCGCTCACCGAAAGAAATCGAGTTCGTCCGGATACAGGGCGATCCTTACTTTGTTGCGCGCGGTGTGGAGTCCGAACCGATGCTGATCTCCGCGAACCTATTGCAGGTTCGCAACAAACCCTTCTCGATCGATTCGCTGATGAGCCGCATTCAGCAGGGCAATCCCGGAGCCGGCGTTGCCGAGTCCGCCGTCTTGTCCGATTACGATTCCTACTATCATCCCGGCGAAACGCTGCCACGATTGCCGATTCTGCGTGTGAAGTTCTCGGACCCGGATGCAACGTGGATTTACGTTGATCCTCGAATGGGACAAGCCGTCGCGCGATTCACTCGCCGCGAGAGACTGCAACGGTGGATTTATCACGGCTTTCACAGTCTCGATTTTAATTTCTGGTATTACAACGGCAAGGTGTGGCGCATTGCGATGGTCACGCTGAATGCCGGCGGCGCGATTCTGAGCGGAATTGGATTCGTCCTTGCGATTCGAAGATTGCGTCGGGTGTAAGGAATTTCAGGATGAAGTACTATACGGCGGATGGGCTACGTCGATAACAACCTGATCAGCGGCGAACACGTTACGTACAAAGCCAGGCTTCACTGGATCGTATTTATCAAGCCGGCGTTGATCTCCATGGCGTTCGGTGTTGTCGCGGCCTGGGCTTTGTATGAAGGCTATACGCTGCCCGGACTGGGCCTGATCGTTGTCGGGGTCATTCCGCTGGTGATTGCTGCAATCGCGAGATCCAGCGCTGAGTTCGCGGTTACGAATAAACGAGTCATCCTGAAAGTCGGTTTTATTCAGAAAGACACCGCCGAGATGTTTCTGAACAAAATCGAAAGCGTTGGCGTGGATCAAAGCATCGGAGGACGCGTGCTGGGTTTCGGAACGATCGTCATCCGAGGCACCGGCGGCACGCTCGAGCCCTTCGACCGCATTGCGGCTCCGCTCGAATTTCGCCGGCAAATTCAGGAACAAATCGGACAGGGTGTGTGACCTCTATTGGCAGCGGGCAGCGAGCGTGGGTTTCTCTCGATATTTATCGTGGCAGTTCGAACAGGCAGTCGTAACGTCGCCGGCGGCGTCGAGGATTTTGTCCTGGTCCTTCGATTGAGCGGCCTTGTACGCGGTCATTCCCGCTTCGCGCAATCCCTGAACGAATTTGGCCCAGTCCGGATTCTGCATTGGAGCCGCGCGTCCATTGGAGCATTTGCGTCCCGGAATCGTGAGCAGATTCGCGGCTTCCACAAGCGCAAGCGACGCATTTTCGACGGCTTGCCATTGTCCGTAGGTGCTCATGAGCGGATCCGTCGCTGTAGCCGGGTCTCCCGCAGGTTTCACGGTTTTCGGATCCGTTCCCTGCGCGGCAAAAATGACATTCGACGCCGGATAGAGAATCCCTTTCATCAACTGAGCCAGAGTCGCTTGAACTCGAGATGAAGCGGCAGGGGCAGCCCCTCGGGCGGGGGCGGGCGTTGCTCCTCGCGCGGGAGTTTGGGCCGCAAGCTGAAAGCAGATCAGCGTGAGGCATGAACAAAGGAGCAATCCCCCGATTGCCGTTTTGCGGACTTTCATCGACACCTACTGCTGTTGCGCAGCGGCGCCGCCGCCGCTCCGGCCAAAGCTTCGTCCATCGGGCATGACGATTTGAGCGTTGCCGACTCGATTCGAGTCCGCTCTTTTCGCGTGAATTCCGCTGACCTGCACGGCATCACCAGGCTTCAACGTGTCTTTTCTCCAACCCTGGCGGAACAGCGCATTGGGAGCGCCACCTTCGACCGCATAGACGATCGTTTTCCCGGACTCGTCCTTTGTTTCGATGTTGACGTAGATGTGTGGATTCATCCAGTCCACGCTCTTTACTGTGCCGCTGAACTTGACCGGCTTCGTGTTATCGAATTCCGCCGAGACCGCATGGTGCGCCACGAGAGGTATTGCTCCCAATACTGCGCCGAGGCCAAGACTCAAAATGATTCGTTTCATCATCCCTCCTTCGGGATCGATAAGTTCACCGCACAATATACAGGCTTCGCGGCAAAACTTACATATCAGATGTCTGCCGTCCATCCGTTTCCGCCTTTCGTTCGTAGAGTGATTGTTGGGAGGACTTATGCGGGTTCCGGGATCGCCCCTGATCATCCTCATCATCGCGTGCCTTCACTTTGCAGTGGCTTCGCCGGCACAGGTCGCCTCGGCGCGGAGAATTTCCGGCATCATCGTTGATCCGAAGAGAGGCGTGCTCGCTGGAGTCACTGTGACTGTACACGCCGCGAGCGGGGAAAAAAGGGAAAAACAGGCCACAACGGATGCCGCCGGCCGATTCAGTCTCGATGTTCCAGCCGAAGATGTCTCTTTGCGTGTCGAAGGGCAATACATCGAATCGCATGTCGAATCCATCCCGCTAAGCGCTTCCGCGGAAGATTTGCGAATCGTGGTGGACTATCGCATACCGCCGATTCATCAAAGCGTCGTCATTACCGCGTCGGCCCTGGAGCCTCAGGTCGAGACTCACAGCGAGGAGGTTTACAAGCGCACGCTGTTTTCGCGTGACGATCAGCTTTTGGAATCCTTGAATGCCGGAATCAACGCCGGACAGCACGAGGGCGGCGGAAAATCGCTCGAAGTGCGGCGTTTCGGATTCAACCTGGATCACGGCGGCGTGAATGGCGGCCTCAAAGTTCTGGTGGACGACATTCAGCAGAACCAGGCGACGCAGGGCCACGGCCAGGGTTACCTCGGAGCCCTGAAGGCGCTGACGCCCGAGTTGATCCAGGACGTCAATATCCTTAACGGACCGTTCAGCGCCGAATATGGCGATTTTTCGGGGCTGGGCGTTGTGCACATTCGACTCAAAGAGGCGTTGGCCGATCCGATCACGCTGCGCCTGCAGCGCGGATCGTTTGGAAGCTATCGCACGTTCTTCGGCTACAGCCCTTCGCTGGAGAAAGCCGATGCCTTTATCGCCTACGAAGGCTCGCGCACCGATGGGCCGTTTCAGAATCCTCTTCGATACAAGAGGGACAATGTCACTGCAAATTACACATGGAGTCCAAACGAACGCGAAGCCGTGGGCTTCAAAGTGAATTTTGGACGGAATGATTTTTTCTCATCGGGCCAGATTCCCCTGGACCTTGTCGCGGAAGGATCGCTGCCCCGATTCGGATACGTCGATCCGAACGACGGCGGGCGCGTGCGCCTGGGCACGACCGGTGTTTACTACCGCAAGACGCTTGGGTCGGGAGACAGTTTCAAAGCCGACGGATTCCTGAGCCGTTCATTGTTCGATCTCTATTCCAATTTCACTTTGTTCCTCAACGACCGCGTTCACGGCGACGGCATTCAACAACATGATTCCCGTTATCAGGAGGGTTTCAACACGCAGTATCTGCATCCGTGGCGGCTTCTGGGAAACCTTTCGCTTCTCACAGCGGGCGCAAACTTCCACGAGAATCAAATCAATGTCGGCCTCTATCCGCAGGAAAATCGCGCGCCGCTCGATGTTTCGACGCGCGCTTTTGCTCATGTGACCAATGTTGCCGGCTATGCGCAGCAGGCCACAGACTTCCTGGGCGGGAGGGTTCATGTGGAAGCCGGACTTCGCTGGGATCACTTCCGGTTTTCCGTCAATGACCGCTTGAATTCCAGTCAGTCGGGAGTTGAAGGCGCAGCGCGGCTCCAGCCGAAGTTCGGCGCGGCCTATCGAGTTTCAAGGACGGTGCCCCTGACGTTGAGCTTCAACTATGGCCGCGGCATCAATACTCAGGATGCGCGTGGAATTATCAGCCGTCCGGAATCTCCACGGATTGCGGCGACGGATTTCTATCAGACAGGTCTGGCGTATCAGGCGGGCCGCGTGTCGCTGTCGTCGGACATGTTCCTGATCGATCGGACGAACGAACAGGTCTACAACGCCGACGACGGAACACTTGAGCTGAAGGGGCCGAGCCGGTCCTACGGCTATGAAGGTAAGACGTTAATTCGCTTGACGCGCTTCGTTTCTATCAATGCGGGACTCACGCAGGTCACGAATGCGTTTTATCGCGGCGTCTCGCCGCGTGTTTATGTGGACAGCGCTCCGCACACGGTAGCCAACGGCGGATTGACACTCTCGGGATGGCGCCGCGTTTACGCGTCGTTGCGTTATCGCCACGTCGGCAACTATCGTCTCGATGGTGAAGACGCCGCGATCCGGGCTTCAGGCCTCGATGTTCTCGATCTGGCGGTGACAAAGAGTATCCGTCCGTGGTGGGATTTGCATCTCGATATCGACAACCTCGGCAACAAGTCGTACTACGAAACCCAGAATTACTTTGAATCGCGAGTTCGTCCTGACGCTCCGGGTCTGCAGCGCGTCCATGGAACTCCCGGCTATCCCATCGGTGTGACCGTCGGATTCACATTCCGTCTCGGCGAGAAGAACAGTCGATAGGATTCCGGCAAAGCGAAAAGAGCATTGTCCTGGCCCTTGAATCCTTTCTGTGCCTTTTGTAGTTGTTCCCGTGTCGTCATCCCACCTGTGGTGTGCATCGATCCAATTGTGACAAAAAGTTCAGAAACTCTTCAGAACGGCATGGCAATGACCACGGCTACTATTTCTTCCCTGAATCGCGAGTCATTTTTTGGAAGAGAGGGCATGGTGTTGGCAGGATTGAAACTCGGAATCTGGAATGCGTTTCGTGGCAAGGTTTACAGGAGTTTCCTGAGGGCCGCGATAGGTTTCACACTTTGCGGGTGCTGTTGGGCGGCAGTTGGCGGAAGTATCTCGGGGACGATGAAGGATTCGACCGGCGGCGTGATTCCCGGGGTGATGCTTACCGCCACGAACACGGCATTGGGCACAAGCTTCAAAGCCACGACGGATGCCCGCGGTCACTATTCGTTTCCGAGTCTGCCTGTCGGCCGGTACGACCTCGCGATCGAGTGCAATGGCTTTCAGACCCAAAAGAAAACCAATCTCGTAGTCGATTCGGACAGCGCCCTGGAATTGAATACGACGATGGAACTTGCCGGTGTGACCACAGAAGTCTCGGTTTCGACGGCTGAAGAATTCTCTCAGGTCCACGTTGAAACGGTCGCTACGCAATTGGGTGAAGTCGTTTCGGATAAAAAAATGACCACGCTTTCACTGAACGGCCGCAGCTATACGGACCTGTTGCCAATCCAGCCCGGCGTCACGCCGATTACGACCATGAAGCCCAACTCCGTGATCATGGCGGGTGTCACCGGACCGATCGCGCCGTCGGGCGAGTTGAATGCGGGAAACGTGTCGATCAGCGGCCAGCGGGAATCAGCAAATGGATTCATGGTTAACGGGAGCGATGTTCAGGAGCATATGAACGGGGGTACCGGAGTCGTCCCCAATTTGGATTCGATCTCGGAGTTTCGCGTCCTGACCAACAACTTCGATCCGGAATATGGAAACTACAACGGTGGAATGATCAACGTCGTTACGAAATCCGGCAGCGATGCGATTCATGGAAATGCATTCCATTTTTTGCGCAACACGGCTCTGGACGCTCGAAACTTCTTTGCGCCCGAACGCGGAGACTTTAAACAGAATCAGTACGGAGGCACAATCGGCGGCCCCATCCGGAAACAGAAAATATTTTTCTTCGGTGATTATCAAGGTACGCGGACAACCGAGGGTGTGGATACGGGGCTCATCACCGTGCCGACTGCGGGCCAGCGCACAGGCAACCTTTCCGATATCGGAAGCGATTTGGCCGGATCGGTCAACGGCAGTTACTGGGCCAACCTTCTTTCCCAGAAACTTGGATATGCCGTCAGGCCGGGTGAACGCTACTACACGCCGGCATGCGTCAATACCTCGGAATGCGTATTCCCCGGCGCGATCGTACCGCAGCGCGCCTGGTCTAATCCGGCCCAGCGCCTGCTTCAATACATTCCCGTCCCAAATTCCGGTGACGGGTTGTATTCGACCTCTGCGTTTGCCCACACGGTGCGCGATGACAAAGCCTCGGGAAGGATCGATGCCAATACGCGCTGGGGTTTTTGGTCCGCCTATTACTTTCTCGACGATTATCGTCACAGCGATCCCTACCCCGGTCAGCAAGGTGGCGCGAGTGTGCCCGGTTTCGATGCGTTGACGACAGGCCGCGCACAACTCATCGCCCTGAGCGATACGAAGGCATTTGGCTCAAACACCATTAACGAATTTCACTTCAGCATCACGCGCAACGCGAACGACGTCGGCAGGCCGCATGGCGGTACCAATGTCAAGATCTCGGAGCAGGGATTCGTGACGGGACCGGGCACGCCGGGAATTGTTGTGCAGGCTCCGCAGTTTGAAGGTGTCGAGAATGTTGTGTTCAACACATTCGTCATGGGAGTCACAATCACAGGTGTTGATCAGAGAAACAATACCTATCACTGGAGCGATAACGTCTCCAGGGTATTCGGACTCCATACGATAAAGGTCGGAGGCCAGTTTCACTACGATCAAGTGAACATGCATCCGAACGCAACGTTTAACGGGTCGTTCATATTCAGCGGCACGGAAACAGGCTCGGATTTCGCAGACTTCTTATTGGGCATTCCGAGCAGTTATATCCAAACGTCCGGCGGCGGCTTTTATCTGCGCAATAAGTATGCGGGAACGTATTTTCAGGACAGTTGGAAAGCCAGACCCAACCTCGCCGTCAATTATGGTTTGAGATGGGATCTCATCACGCCGTGGTACGAGAAATACAATCAGCTCCAGACCGTCATTCAAGGGCAGAAATCCGTTGTGTATCCTGGAGCGCCGCTTGGTTTTGTATTCCCAGGTGATCCCGGCGTCTCACGCGGAATTTCGCCGGCTCGCAATCACAATTTAGCTCCGCGAATCGGTTTCGCATATTCGCCGAACTTTAATGCCGGCCTGTTGCGAACGATTTTCGGCGAAGGTGGGAAAAGCAGCATCCGTGCCAGCTTCGGAATTTTTTACACGGCATTCCAGGGCCTGTCGGCCGGGATCATGTATGGAGTGCCTCCGTACGGATACAACTATCTGAGCCCCGCGCCTCCATTATTTGATAAACCGTTCGTTACCGCGGCGGACGGCGCCGACAATGGACAGCGCTATCCGCTTCCACGGCCGCCTCTCGATGCATCGCCTGAAAAGCCCTACAGCAATATTAATTGGGCGAACTTTATTCCAATCAATGCCGATCCGTTTTTCTCTAACGACAATCGCGTACCGTACGCCGAAAACTACATGCTTTCGATCCAGCGTGAGTTGGCGCGGAATACGCTGTTGACGCTGAGTTATGTCGGCAATCAGGCGCATCACCTGCTCGTCATGCAGCAGGCGAATCCCGGCAATCCTTCGCTCTGTCTGGGCCTGAGCGATCCCAGCCAGCTTGCGCCCGGTAGTCCGCAGTGCGGCCCTTTCGCGGAAAACGGCGTTTTCGTTCGAAAGAACGGTTCGGTGATCAACGGAACACGTGGACCGCTGGGTCCGAACTTCGGAACGATGACGGCGCAAAAGACGATTGCCAATTCCAATTACAACGCGCTTGAGGCGAATGTCCGCTACACCGGTCCACGCGCAGAATTCCTGATGGGTTACACCTACAGCAAGTCCATTGATCAGGGATCGAACATGGGCGAGCAGATCAATCCATTCGATCCCGGCCGCAGCCGTGCGATTTCGTCCTGGGACATGAAACACAATTTCGTTGCGAGCTACAGCTATTCGCTTCCGTTGGATGTGTTCTGGCGGCCGAATCGCCTGACGCAAGGTTGGACGATCTCCGGGATTACGCGATTCAGCACAGGATTCCCGGTGACGTTGTACAACAACACCGATACGTCGTTGCTGGGTACGTTCGGCAATGGTGTCAACAACGACTTGTTGGATACGCCTGCTTTTACCACCGGTCCGCTTCAAATTCATACCAACCCCCGCGACGGCAAGCCGGCTTTTAATGCCGATCTGTTCGATCTTCCTGCCCTGGGCACGCTGGGTACGGCATCCCGCCGTTTCTTTTACGGTCCGGGAATTGAAAACTTCGACATGACGCTCACGAAGAGCCTTCGTTTGACCGACACGAAGTCGATGCAATTCCGATTCGAGGCTTTCAACGTTTTCAATCACGCCCAGTTCTACGGCCCCGCATCGGTGGAAGGCAATATCACGAGCGCAGCTTTCGGACAGGTTGTGAGCGCGGCTTCACCTCGGCTCATTCAAATCGCGACGAAGTTCCTCTTTTGAGATTAGCCGCCGCAAAACCGATCGTTGGCGGCATTCAACGCTGCGGTCGATGTTAGACTCTGTGGCCTATGGATTACGTGAATCTGGGACCGACGGGACTGAAGGTATCGCGGCTGTGCCTCGGCGCGATGACCTATGGCTCAAAGCAATGGAGGCCGTGGATTCTCGAGGAAGAAGAAGCGCGGCCGTTCATCCGCAAGGCGCTGGAGCTCGGCATTAATTATTTCGATACCGCCGACATGTATTCGGTGGGCAAGAGTGAAGAAATTCTGGGCCGCGCGTTGAAGGATTTCGGAGCAGGGCGCGATCGGGTCATTGTTGCGACCAAGGTGTATAACCCGATGTCCGATGATCCGAACGATCGCGGTCTTTCGCGCAAGCACATCATGCACTCGATCGACAACAGCCTGCGGCGGCTGGGTACCGACTACGTCGATCTGTATCAGATCCACCGCTTCGATGCCTCGACTCCGATCGAAGAGACGCTGCGCGCTCTCGACGACATCGTGCGCGCGGGAAAGGCGCTTTACATCGGCGCCTCGGCAATGTACGGCTGGCAGTTCATGAAGATGCTGGCGGCGTCGGATCGGCTGGGCCTGGCGCGATTCTCGACCATGCAGAATTACTACAACGTGATCTATCGCGAGGAAGAGCGCGAGATGCTGCCGCTGTGCCGCGCCGAGAATATCGCGGTGACTCCGTTCAGTCCGCTCGCCCGAGGTTTCGTCGTTGGTAATCGCCGCAAGGAAGACTATGGCGAAACCGTCCGCGCCAAGACGGATGAGTTTTCGCGGCGGCAATATTACAGGCCGGAGGATTTTGCGATCGTCGATCGGATCACGGAGGTCGCAAAAAAGCGCGATCTCAACAACGCGCAGGTTGCGCTCGCATGGGTTCTCCATCAACCTGGTATTACCGCTCCGATTATCGGTGCGAGCAAACAGGGCCATCTCGAAGACGCCATGAAAGCCCTGACTGTGAAACTCGATGCCGCCGAGTTGAAATATCTTTCGGAACTCTATAAACCCCGAAGCGTTCTCGCCAACATGTGAGCCATGGAAAGTGCGCGAACGCCTGTTCTGTTCCCAAGGACATCCTGTCGGACCCAGAATGATTCAGCCGCACCAGTGCTAAACTAATGCCGTGGCATACAACGTTTTCATTTCCTATAGTGCTTACGCCGACCAGGTTCTCGCATTGCGCTTGCAGACTCTGGCCGCTGTGTACGGGTTCCAGGCGTACGTTCCACCGGCACAAACGCGTCAGTCCGAAAAGCTGCTACGAAACGACGTCCACCAACAGATTGCGGCTGCCGATTTGTTCCTCGCTGTCGTCACCCAACAGCCATCTACAGCGGCGATAGCGGAAGTTGAACATGCCCGCGGCCTGAAGAGGTTGATCATTCCGATAGTCGGGCCGGTTGTGGATCGCCAGTTCCTTCAGTCATTTCCCCAGGCGTTCTATATTGATCCGTCCAATCCAGGAAAAGTAGAAACGGAAATTGTGAACTTCCTCCAGAAGTCCCACACCGACAAGGAAAATCGAAATCTATTTCTGGCCCTGACTGCTGTTGCCGTCGGACTGCTCCTGCTTTCGACGAATTCAAAGTAGTCCATCCACCGATCGTACAGAATGCAAAGACCGACCGCGACCATCGACACCTCATGCCTGATTGCACTGATTCACCTTGGTCTCGTCGAAAAGCTATCCATGCTGTTCGAAACTGTGTACGTACCCAAAGCGGTCCGGCAGGAGCTGTCCCGGCGCGGCAATCAACGCCGGCAAGTCGGCGCTGCGCTCCGTCGATTAGCCCTGCTGCAGCGATGTGAGGTGGCGGACGATACGAGATTGGAATTGTTGCTGGCACAGAGACGTGGCTCACGTAGGCCCAAAAAGGGCTGGGGTGAGGCCGAAGTAGTTGTTCAGGCGACCGAAGTGGACGCGCAAACTGTTATCGTTGATGATCCGCTCGGCCGCGCGTGGGCCGAACGGCATCGCCTGACACCTCACGGCGTGCTCTGGATTCTCGGCGAACTTCGGCGGCGTGGCTTCATCGAATTACGGCCGCACATCCGGAAACTCAAGTCACTGAAATACCGAATGCCGGACGACGCCGTCCGCGAACTCCTGCTTGAGTTCCAGGAAGAGCCGGAGTAAAAACCTCGCAATGTTGCAGAACGTGACGGAGGTCGAGCGCATTTTCCTCAGCATTAAAGTAAACTGCCGCTGAAACATGAGGACTGGTGTTATATCCTCTTCTTCAAGTGCCGCAGGGATCGATAAAGCTTCTCCATGTTGGACCGAACGACGGCCAAGCCCGCCTTTGCCTGCTGGATCTGATTATCGCGGCCCATCATCTCAAGCCTGCGCACGGACTCGAAGAGCGCGCCCGAATCGAAATTGCCGACGGATCCTTTCAGGGCATGTGCGGTTTCCTTCAACCGATCCGCATCTTTTCGCGCGATGGCGCGTTCGATGCGAGCAAGCAGTTTTGGCGTATCGGCGAGAAACATATCCACGACTTCGAGGAGTAACTCGCGATCGCCGCCCACTCCGTCGAGCAATGTTGCCGCCTCGATTCCGGGCGGCGCATTGCGCACAATCACGCTGCGAAGGTTTTCAAACCGGATCGGCTTCGAAATGTAATCATCCATTCCTGCCTGGAGGGCGCGCTCCCGATCACCGGCCATGGCGTGCGCCGTCATGGCAATGATGGGAATGTGCCCGCCCGTTCGCTTTTCATCGGCACGAATCGCAGCGGTTGCTTCGAAGCCACCCATCACCGGCATCTGAATATCCATGAGGATCAAATCGAAGGATCTCTTTCTTAAGGCCTGTAGCGCCGCTTTCCCATTCGCCGCGAGCGTTACCCGATGATTCATCCTCTTTAACAAAAGACGGGCGAGTTTCTGATTAACCGCGTTGTCCTCAACGAGCAGGATATCGAGGGGCCCAGGGTACGCGGAGGACGGCACCACAGCCGGCGTTGAGACCGACGGCTTCGCCGGAATTCCGAAGGGGAGCGTGAAGTAAAACGTGCTGCCGGACATGGCCTTGCTTTGAAGTGAGATCCGCCCTCCCATGAGTTGCACAAGCTGGCTGGATATGGTGAGGCCGAGGCCCGTGCCGCCATATTGGCGGGTCGTCGAAGCATCGGCCTGCGCGAAGGCTTCAAAGATGACTTTTTGCTTGTCCTCGGGAATGCCGATACCGGTGTCGCTCACCGAAAACAGAATCAGCGTCTCGTCTTTCTTGATTATTTCCGGCCGGACCCGGAGCATCACCTTTCCTTCACGTGTGAACTTAATCGCATTGCCGACGAGATTCAGCAACACCTGCCGGAGGCGCGTCGGATCGCCGGTCAGGATATCGGGCGTGTCTTGCCGGATATCACATGAAAGCTGCAGCACGGATGGGCTCGCGCGAAACGAAAGGATTTTCAACATATCTTGAAGGGTTTCACGCAGACGAAATGGAACACGTTCGATGTGCAGCCGGCGCGCTTCGATTTTGGAAAAATCGAGAATGTCGTCAAGCAGTGTGAGCAGGGCATCAGCCGAATCTCGTACGGTCTTGAGATGATCGCGTTGCTCGTCGGTAAGCCTGGAGTCCAGCACCAGCTCGGTCATGCCGATGATGCCGTTCATCGGAGTACGAATTTCGTGACTCATGTTCGCGAGGAATTCGCTCTTGGCTTGTGTGGCGGCCTCGGCCTGCATTCGAGCCGTGTGGAGTTCTTCTTCCGCAACTTTCAATTCGGTGATGTCGCGCGCGATCGCATATCCCAGTTTGCGTTCAGGATCCGTTGTGGCCGTCCACGAAAGCCATTTGTATGAGCCGTCCTTCGCGCGGTATCGATTGCGAAAGAACACCAGACTGATACCGCTGAAAAGCTTTTCGGCTTCGCGAATCGTGACTTCGCGATCGTCGGGATGAACGAAATCCAGCCACGGTTTGCTTTTCATTTCATCGCTGGTGTAACCGAGCACTCGTTCCCAGGCCGGATTGACGAGCGTGAAGTATCCATCCGCGGTGCCGACACACATCATTTCGAGTGAAAGCATGAAAAGGGAATCGAGTTGTTCGTACGTCGCTTTTTGTTGCTTCCTGGGGGCAGGCATTTTCACAGGCGGCAATATACGCCAAAACCCGGCAGTAACTCTAACGGGGTATCTCGGCGATCAGGTCCTGGGTTCCGCCTTTCCATTGGATGTGGATGACCGGACGATCGGCGGCGCCGTCATTCTGCTTCAGAGTTTCAAACCTGACGGCGCTCACATCGCTTCGAGCCAAAGCCATCTGGACCACGTCCGGCAGTTGATCCCTCATGAAGAACACGCCTCGCATGACTTCCGGCAGGTCGTGAAATACGAAAAGCGCGTTCGCCGGCGGGGACGGTTCGAGACGCTGGATTTCGGAAACAAATTCTTTTTGAAGTTCCGATGTGGATCGCCACGCCCCGATGTTATGGAGCGTTCCCAGGCTGTAGAGAACAACGAGCGCGCCTGCCAATGCGATGCGCAAACTTGCCGGCCGGATTCCCGTCAACAGTTGGCTTACCAGCAGGGAAAGGCCGGCCGCGCTTAAATAAAGGATGCGGGATGTTGTCAGATCTCCATTAATAAGGAGGAGAGGATGCGCGGGCAGCATCGGCAATATCAGCCAGGCGATGCAGAAACAAACGCGCATCCGATCAAAGACCTTCGATTCCGAATGCGCCGCCAGCGTGAGCAGCAACGCTCCCGTAAGAGAGACCAGAATCATGACCGCCGTGAAAGAAGGTTCAACCCAATTGAATCCCAGGGCGACAAGAGCTGGAGCCCGCACGAGCAGCCCCTGAAGTGTTTTTATTCCAAATGCCAGGACGATCGGAGCGCCGCCGGGTTTTGCGTATCCGCCAATGCCGCCCAGAACCAGCCATCGGTAAGTGAATAAGGCCGCGGCAAAAATGAAGAAGCCCGCAACCGGCAGAATGCGGCGTTTCTTCATGAGCAGACATTCGAGGGCCAGAAGCATGAAGGGAAACACAAACGAGTTTTCCTTGGAAAGAGCCGCAAGACCGAAACACGCAAGCGAAGCGACGTACAGCGCCTTATTGGAATTCTCTCTGAACCGGACGTACAGGGAGGCAGACCAGATCATGAAGCATCCGCTGAGCAGGTCGAATCGCGCTCCCATCCATGCGACGGCTTCGGTCTCGATCGGCAGAATTGAAAAGATCAAAGCGGCAAACGTGGCGGTCTCCGATCCAAACTCGAGATTGCGGGAGAGGTAAAAGATGCCCGCCACCGATGCAAGATGTATGACGAGGTTGGTGAGATGGTATCCGGCGGCCGTGTAACCCCAGAAGTGATAATCGAGAAAAATGGTGACGAAGCCCACAGGCCGCAGAAAAGTACCCAACTGCCCGCGTGTGCTCAAGTCCCAGAGCGTCTGGAATACGGGACGCTGAGCAAGCGCAAGATGAGCAAAATCGTCATCGATGAAATATGAAGGGATCATCGCGGTCCACACAGCCAGACCGGTGATCAATGCAAGCCATAGTCCTATTCGACTGGAAGCTGCAGGTTTGGAGTCCGCGGCTTCGGCCGTGTTTGTTCCGCATCGCGCAGCGACGCAAAGAAAAAACAGCATCGCTACGATTTGAACGACATTGAGGCGGCCGCGCGTCGTATGCGCAGCGAAGGCGAACACGATGTTTAAAAGTGCGGAGACGCTCAGAAATGTGAGCAGGACGTTCCTGGGAACCGCCATTTTCGTAGGCAATATACGCCCGCGTTGACCGATGCTCAAGTGGAGGGTACGATGTCCGTCACTATGAGTTCGCCGCGGCTCGCGAAGAAGCGAGTGTTGGTCGTCGATGATGACAGAATGCTCCGGCACGCGCTGGTTAAGTTACTCGACAGCGCCGGATTCGCCTCCTGTCCCGCAGGCGATGGAGCGGCTGCCCTTCACGAACTTCAAAACAGCCGCTTCGAACTGGTCATTCTCGATCTGGGCCTTCCCCGGGTGAGTGGTCTTGATGTTCTCGCGCAGATCCAGAAACTCAAATCCCCGCCAAAGGTCATTGTGGTCACCGCCGATGAAACTCCGGCAACCGTGCTTCAGGCTATTCGAGAACGCGCGTATCAGTACATCGTGAAGCCGACTCCTCCCAAAACGATTGTTGAGCTGGCGCTGCGTGTGTTCGAAACGTCGTCGTTGAGGCCGATCGAAGTGGTCTCAGCGCGCGCGGAGTGGCTCGAGCTGCTGGTGCCTTGTGAACTGGAAAGCGCCGAACGCATTCAGGGATTCATCGAGAAGCTCGATGCGGGCCTGCCGAATGATGTGCGTGATTCGATCGGGCAGGCGTTTCGGGAATTGTTGATGAACGCCGTCGAATGGGGCGGCAGACTGGATCCCAATCGGACCGTTCGCATCGCATGCCTGCGAACAAAACGAATGATCCTTTATCGCATTGCGGATCCGGGACCCGGTTTCTCACCCGATCAACTGGAACACGCCGCCGTCAGCAATACCGCCGATCAACCGTACGGGCACATGCGTGTGCGCGAAGAGAAAGGCCTTCGGCCCGGCGGTTTCGGACTGCTCATGACGCGGACACTTGTGGACGAGCTCATTTGGAACGAAGCCCATAACGAAGTCGTGTTTGTGAAGTACCTGGAACCTTGAGACGCCGTTCGTCTCTCGGTGTTTATCTCGTACTCTGGTGTGCGCTTGAGATCAGTTGCGCGGAACCTGAAGCCATCGCGTCGTAATAGCCGGTGAAGCGTTTGGGTTCTGCGGCATTGTAGGTCTTCAGATTATTCGCCCACCGGTACGAGATCGGTTGGAATAGAAACTCGGCGCTCACCTGGAACGGACCCTGCGCATTTCCGAACGCGATCGAGTAGCGAACCTTGTCGCCGCCGCTGCCGAAGTCCGCGTCATTCATGGCGTCCCCTTGCGGCGCGATTTGCGCATCCACAGCCCGTTTATTGAATCCCTTCGGAAGCAATCGATTGTCCTTGATAAACCGTACGGCGGTCAGAAGACCCGTTGTCGGGACATTGTTGGCGCCCACCATGATGTCTTCGTAAATCTGCACCTGATCCGGACTTGTGATCTCGGTGTAGTGAGGTTCGAAACGATTCGGATCCGTGTCGTTATCGTTTCCCTGGATCGATCCATTCGCGTTGAACGCGCCCGATTCAAACACGATGCGATCATTGCGATCCTTCACCGTGACATGAAGCCACGCCCGGCGTGATGGATACGCCGTCGGAAACTTGTGTCCGCTCGAGTTCTCAACGACGACGTCGAACCGAAGGCGCTCACCGGTGTTTTCAACGCGGTCGATCGAGACCTGCGCCGTTTTTGTTTTGAGGTGATCGGTGGTTCGCGCGGCTGCCGCCTCGAATTCTTCAGGCAGCGCAATGACGCCAAGGTCCGCGCGATAGCGATTGAGCACGCGCTGCATGAAAAAATTGCCGCCGATAAAAACGTGCCGCGACATACCCTCGCGTTTCGTGCCCATCACCTTTGTGACGGGAACGGGTTCTTCGACCACGGGCATATGGCAGCTCTGGCAGCTTTGCTTTTCCTTGTAGTCGCTCGCCAGCCATTCCTGATACGGCATCTGCTCGGGAAGTTCTCCGATTTTCTGTCCGCCCGGACCCAACGCCGTGGTGATCAGCGTGTGGCAAGTGGCGCAGAGCTCCGATTGGCGAGTCTGCTCTCCCTCGGTGGGACGGAAGCCTCCCGAGGACGTTCTCATAATTCGCGTCTGCCCATTTTCGATCTTGAACGGGCCGTAAACTTCACGCTCACCTTTTGCGTGCTTCGTATCAATCACGAATCCACCGACAAGACTCTCGCGCGTGCCGAGCTTTTCTTTGGTGATCTGGTGGCACAGGGAACACGAAACGCCGTCCTGAGCGAGTTGATCCATTCGATCGTCCGATCCGAAAGAAAGATGCGAGAAGACTTCGCCTTCATGCCCTTCCGCGTGCGACTGATAACGCGCCATCGGCATGTGGCATTTCGAGCACTCGTCTTCAATCGCCGATTTCGATTCGGCGTGATCGATCGATTCGCGCCGCACGCCCGCCTGCCAATATGGATCGCGCGCGGAATTCGCCATCATCGTGGGACGCCATGAGAATCCAATCGAGATATCTTCGCCTGACGATGTAGAAAGACCGTTGTGGCACGCGAAGCATCGATCCGAAGTCTGGAACAGCTCTTTTTTGATTTTCTGATCCGTCGCGGCGGGAAGAATAGCCACAAAAAGGCAGAGAGAACCGAGAAGCAGCAGAGTTTTACCAGCCTTCACGCAGACCTCCATCGAACCAGTCCCAGAGCACGTAGAACATCACCTGCGTCGTTCGTCCGAAGGTGTTGTTGACGGGCCTGCGGATACCCACGCTTGCCAGAATATGCTGCCGCTTGCTGAGTGAGATCTGCATCTCGGGCATCACATCCCAGTTCGTTCGCGCAGCGGTTTCGAGTTCACGTTCGGAGAGAAATTCGATCATGGGAGTCCAGATTCGGCCGAAGCCGTGATTCTGCGCGAAAGTTTTTCCTACAGCCGTGCGCCAGAAAAAAGTCTGAGACGCCTTTTTCGTATTCACTGGAAGTTCGGCGCCGATTTGTGTCTGAACGAAAGTGAGACCCGGCAGCCGCTGTCCAAAAGCGGCGAAGGTTGCGAACGTCGTGACGCCGGAGCCAAGGCCGTTGATGCGATTTCCGGTCGGCATCGCGACTTCGCCCTGCAGACTGAAGATGGAACCGGTCGAGGGACTGTGCAACAAAGCGCGTTTGTATCCGAGAACGAAATCACCGATTCCTCCGACCCAGCTTCCATTGTTGCGTTGGAGAAAACTGAACGGCGCCGCGAATTCGAGTTGATTCCTCACACCGAACCGCCGTTCATAGACGAGCTCGCTTTCGACAGCTCCCGCGCCCTTCGTGTTTACGGATGTGGTGAGAACCCATTCGTCTTCGGGAAAAGCTTTTTCCGTCGCGATGGCTCGCGGAAAATTCATTTCGCCCAGCGGCCACGCAGGCTCCGCGCAAAGCGACCGCAGGTATTCGACAACCTTATCTATTTGTTCAGAAGTGAGGGCTTCTGCAAACGACGGCATGATCTCCGACCATCCGCGCCCTCTTCCTCCCTCGTGGATGGTTGCTTTCCAATCGAAGGTTTTCTCGCGCGTGCTTCCGTTGCAATCGGAGAAATCGGGAAATTGCGGAGGCTTTTCAAATCCCAGCGTGGATTCCGGCTGACCTTTGCCGCCCGGACCGTGACATGCGATGCAGGCCGACTCGTAAATGTCTTTTCCGGTATCGAGCTTGATGTCCTTCGCCTGCTCCTGAGCGAAGAGTGCAAGGTTGGTGCCCGCCATTGTGAGCACAAGGACAAGGATGCGCGCTCCGTTCATAAGGCTCGCGAATATAAAGCGCCGATTGGGGAGCGTCAACGGTGTCTATGTTGGTCGTGAAAACCATTCTCTTTTGTGAAGTACAATGGATCGGTTATGGACTTCAAGCTGGTCTCATCCTATTCGCCGAGAGGTGATCAGGCAACGGCGATCGAGCAACTCAGTCATGGATTGGGGGACGGGGAAAAGCATCAGGTATTGCTGGGCGTGACGGGATCAGGCAAGACCTTCACGATGGCCAAGGTCATTGAACGTTTGAATCGGCCGACTCTGGTTCTTGCGCACAACAAGACGCTTGCCGCGCAGCTTTACCACGAGTTTCGCGGGTTCTTTCCGGAAAATGCCGTCGAGTACTTCGTGAGTTACTACGATTATTACCAGCCGGAAGCCTACATCGCCTCAACCGACACCTATATCGAGAAGGAATCCACGATCAACGACGAGATCGACAGGCTGCGTCTTTCGGCAACGCGATCGTTGTTCGAGCGCCGCGATGTCGTGATCGTGGCATCGGTCTCCTGCATTTACGGCCTGGGTTCGCCCGAAGCCTATTACGGCATGCTTCTCATGCTTGAGAAAGGGCAGCGCATCACGCGCCGCGAAATTCTCTCGAAGCTTGTCGAGATTCTTTACGAACGCAACGACATCGATTTCCGTCGCGGGACGTTTCGTGTGCGCGGCGACACCATCGAGATTCATCCGACATATGAGAGCGTGGGTTTCCGGATTGAATTGTGGGGGGACGAGGTCGACAAGCTGAGCACGTTTGATCCTCTGACGGGCGATGAATGGCGGGTGCTCGATCGGCTGACGGTTTATCCCAAGAGTCACTTTGTGATGCCGCGTCCGCGTATCGAGCAGGCCGTCGAAACAATCAAGGCGGAGTTGACGGGATGGGAAACTCTCCTGGAGCAGCAGGGAAAGCTCCTGGAGGCCCAGCGTGTTCATCAAAGAACGCTTTTCGATATGGAGATGGTGAAGGAAGTCGGCTACTGTCACGGCATCGAAAATTATTCCCGGCATTTCACCGGCCGCATGCCGGGCCAGCCGCCTCCGACTCTTTTGGACTATTTGCCGCAGGATTCCCTGATGTTCATCGATGAAAGCCATCAAACGATGCCGCAACTGCGCGGCATGTATCACGGCGACCGTTCGCGAAAAGAGAATCTGGTCGAGTATGGATTTCGTTTGCCGTCCGCTTTGGATAATCGTCCGCTGACATTCGAGGAATTCGAGCGCCGCACGAATCAACTGATCTATGTTTCCGCGACACCGGGGCCGTATGAACTGACGAGAACGGGAGGCGTCGTGGTCGAGCAGGTCATCCGGCCCACCGGTCTTACGGATCCGGAAGTGGAAGTTCGTCCGGTGCGCGGCCAGATCGACGACCTGCTTCACGAGATTCGCGTTCGCGCGGATAAGAATGAACGCGTGCTTGTGACCACACTTACGAAACGAATGGCGGAAGATCTCGCGGAGTACTACACGGAAGTCGGAGTGAAATGCCGTTATCTCCACTCGGAAGTCGAGACGCTCGATCGCATCAAGATCCTTCGCGGATTGCGGCGCGGCGAATTCGATGTGTTGATTGGAATCAATCTGCTTCGTGAAGGACTCGATCTTCCGGAAGTCTCGCTTGTCGCGATTCTTGACGCCGACAAGGAGGGCTTTCTGCGGTCCGGCGATTCTCTGATTCAAACCATCGGGCGTGCCGCGCGGCACATCAACGGCCGGGCGATTCTCTACGCCGACGTGATGACGGACTCGATGAAGCGGGCCATCGATGAAACGAATCGCCGGCGGGAAATTCAATCGAAATACAACATTGAGAACAACATCACACCGGAAAGCATCATCAAGCCCGTCGATATGACGCTGGTGGCAATTGCGGAAGCCGACTACGTTGCCGTACCCGAGGAAGAGATTGAAGAGACGGTAACCGAAGATCCGGAGAAACTCGCTGAAATCATTGCGAAACTCGAGACCGAAATGCGCGAGGCAGCCAGGAAATTCGAGTTCGAGCGGGCCGCAGAACTGCGTGACAAAGCGCGAGAGTTACGCGCCAAAGTGCTGTAAGATTGAAGCCGTTATGGCACGGGTTTTAGCCATTCTTCTCTTTACGGCGAATCTCTTCGCACAAGCCGCCACCGGCAACGAGAAGTTCGATCAGAAGCTGTACGCCGACGCGATCAACGCATACGAAAAAGTTCCGGCTGCTGCCAGAGATGCGGCGCTGCTGAACCGCCTCGGTGTTTCCTACCATTTGCTCAACCAGTTGAAAGCCGCCGAGAACGCATACAAAGCCGCGCTGGCAAAGGATCCGCAGAACGGCGACGCCGCGAACAACCTTGCTGCGCTTTATTATTCGCAACGCAAGTTCAGCGATGCCGAACGCCAGGTCCGCCGGGCTATAGAAAGAAATCCGGAAAACGCCACGATGCGCCTCAATCTGCGCGCGGCCCGGTTTGCGCGCGAGAACGTTAAAGCGGCGCGCGACGTTGCGGCCGGACTCGCGGACAACATACTGTTGATCGAAAAGCGCGAGAGCGATCTGCTTCAGATGCAGTTGCTGCTGCCGGCAAAAGATGTCGATCAGGCGTTACTTCATGAAAGGCGCGGCGATTCATTCTTTGCGCGCAAGATGTATGAAGACGCGGTCATCGAGTATCGCAAGTCGGTTGCAATCGATCGTTACAATGCATCCACTCTGAACCGGCTGGGCCTCGTCTATCATCAAAGCCAGAAGCTCGACGAGGCCGAACGGTATTACCGGGAGGCATCGAAACAGAATCCGTACTTCATCGAGGTCCTGAATAACATCGGAACCGTCGAGTATTCCCGCCACAACTATGAGCGCGCGCTGGAACAATACGAGAAGGCTCTGAAGATTCGGCCGGAATCGCCCACGATTCTTTTGAACATGGGGGCGTGTCTGTTCGACATGAAACGCTACGATGAAGCCATCAAGGCCACACAACACGCGCTGGAGATCGATCCCAGAGTCCTGGATAAGACCTCGGGGTTCGGAACGCTGATTCAGACATCGCGGCCCAAAGATCCCATGGTCCGGTTCTACTTTGCCCGGATCTATGCATCGCGCGGCGAAAAGGAGCTTGCGATTTCCTACCTCAACATGGCGCTCGACGACGGCTTCAGGGAATTTGACAAGATCAAGTCGGATCCCGCGTTTGCGCCCCTCGCCAACGAAGAAGGCTATCTGAAGGTTCTGGACCGCATCGCGGCTCAGTCTGCCGCGAATCCCAAATAAAAAGAGATCGAGTTGGAATATCTCGACCTCGCAACTGAACTTGCCCGCGCCGCCGGCGATGTGTTGAAGAAATATTTCGACCGGGAAAAGCAGGTGGAACTCAAAGGTCTGGCGAACCTGGTTACCGCCGCGGACAAGGAAAGCGAAGCGCTGATCATTCGCGGCATCCGGGAGCGCTATCCCGGCCACTCGATTCTGGCGGAGGAATCGGGCGCCTCCGGAGGCGAAGGAGAAGAGGCGGGAAAGTGGATTATCGATCCGCTCGACGGCACAACCAACTTCGCGCATCAATATCCTTTCTTTTGCGTCTCGATTGCGTTCGAGCAGGCCGGGCAGCTCCAGTGCGGCGCCGTGTATGATCCGTGGCGCGATGAAATGTTCACAGGCGCGCGCGGGCTTGGAGCATACGTGAATGACCGGCGCCTGCGTGTGTCGGCTATCGGAAAACTCGACAGCGCCTTGCTTCTTACCGGTTTTCCATACGGCCATCGCGAAAAAATTGAAATCGTCATCAACCAGTTCCGCGCATTCCTCATCGCCAGCCAGGCTGTGAGGCGCGGCGGCTCTGCGGCTCTGGACCTCTGTTATCTGGCCCTGGGCCGGTGTGACGGATTCTGGGAACTGGATCTCAATCCCTGGGACACCGCGGCGGGTGTGATCATCCTGGAAGAAGCCGGCGGCCGCATTTCGGATTTTGATGGAAAACCGTTTTCAGTTTACGGAAAACAAATCCTCGCATCGAATGGAAGAATTCATGAGGAGATGCGGGAAGTGTTGCGGCAGGTCTGAACTCGCGCGATTTCACATCATGTGTGACGGACCCTCTCGCCGTGGCAGGAAAGAAACATTCCCCTCCTCTTTGAGGAGGGGAATCTTACGCTCCTCCCATCTTCGCCACAATCATCGTCCGGTCGTCCTGGGGCCGGATCTTTCCTATGAATTCCGCGAGAGCGCTATTCACAGCTTTGACTATTTCTGCAGCCGGTTGTTCGTGGTTGGCGCGGACGACTTCGGCGAGCCGGCGGAGGCCGAATTCATCACCGGCATCATTCCGCATTTCGACCACACCGTCGGAGTAAAAGACAAGAACATCGCCGGCCTGAAGCTGCAGCGCGGTTTCCTGATACTTCGAATCGGGGAACAGGCCGAGCGGAATACCGCCGATATCGAGGAACGTCGGCTGGCCTGCGCGAACGAGTAATGGATACGGCAGGCCGGAATTCGCCAGTGCAATCGCGCGGGTCTTCGGATCGTAGACCGCATAGGTAACGGCGACGTACTGCCCTTCGATCGGCCTTTGATACAGCGTCTTGTTGACGAGTTCCAGCATCTGGCCGGGCGGATATTTCCGGCCGGCTCGAGTACGGATCACGCCGCTGGATAGAGCGCCGTACAGCGCAGCGGGCGCGCCTTTGCCGGCGACATCACCCACGGCAATTGCGAGGCGTCCGTCATCGAACTCGATCCAGTCGTAAAGATCTCCTCCAAGTTGCGCGACGGGCTTGAACAGCACAGCCATTTCCAATGGTGGAATCGAGGGGACCTCATCAGGCATCAACTGATGTTGAATCTCTCTCGCGATTTTCATTTCGCGGCTGATGCGTTTTTCGTTTTCCGCAACGCGCTCGTAGAGTTCGGCATTAACGAGAGCGGACGCGATGCGTGAAGCCAGCGTCATCAGGAAGCGCTGATGGTATTCGGTGAAGTAGTTCACCTGCGTGCTCTCGAGATCGACGACACCGACGACCTTGCCCTTGGATGCCAGCGGTACGACCAGTTCCGATCGAGCTTCGGTGTGAATGTTCAAATACCGCGAATCCTTCGTGACGTCGCCGATGCGAAGCGGTTCGTTCATCTTCGCGGCCGTGCCGATCAGGCCGGTGCCGAGCGGAAGCACGAGTTTCTGGTTTTCCTGCTCATTCGAACGGATCACGAACCTGGGGCGCAGCAGTCCCTGTTTTTCGTCGAGGAGGAAAATCGAGAATGTGTGATAGTCGATTTTCTGTTTCACCGCCGCCGCAATCTTGTGAACGAGTTCATCGATCTGAAGCGTCGATCCCATCTCCAGACTGATGTCGTACAAAAGCGCCAGCAGTTCGCGGTTCCGGCGTTCGCTCTCGTAGACTCGCGCGTTTTCAATCGCGATCGCGATCTGGCTTGCGAGCAGCGTGAGCAGGCGGCCCTGATCTTCGCGGAAGTAGCCCGGCTCGGGGCTCTGAATGTCGAGGACGCCGACGACGCGATTCTGGGTGATGAGCGGAACGGCAAGTTCCGATCGAGTCGTTTTCACCGCTTCGATGTAACGGGGATACTCGCGAACATCGTCGACGATCACGGCTGTGCGCTCCATGGCGGCGGTTCCTGTCACGCCATCGCCGACCTTGATGCGAAGACTTTTGACAACTTCCGGTGAATGGCCGAGGGCGAACCTCAGATAGAGTTCCTGCTTTTCGTCGTCCACGAGAAAGATCGCAAACACTTCGAGCGGCACGAGCCGGTTTGTGAGTTCGGCGATCTTCCGGAGAAGTTCATCGAGATCGAGGATCGACGTGATCTCGTGATTGATCTCGATCATCGTCGAAACGAATCGTCTTGCTTCTGCGCTTACTGCTGCCGGATCCGCTTTCACGGCCTGCCTGCTTCTTCAATGATCTTGATACCCGAGCTTGTGCCGAGCCTCGACGCCCCGGCCTGCAACATCGCCAGAGCTTCCGCGTGCGAACGGATTCCTCCCGCCGCCTTGATCTGGATTTCAGGAAGAAGGTTGGTGCGCATCAGGCGCACGTCCTCAATTGTGGCGCCGGAAGGGCCATATCCCGTCGACGTTTTCATAAAATCCGGCCGAACGCGATTCGCGATTTTGCAGGCGCGGACCTTTTCATCGTCGGTGAGGTATGCGGTCTCGATGATGAACTTGGTATGGACGCCGAGAGTGCGCGCTTTGGCCGTCAGGTATTGCATTTCTTCTTCGATCGATTTGTCGTCACCGGATTTCAATACCGCAATGTTGATGACAAAATCCATTTCATCGCCGCCGCGCGCGGCGCTGGCTTTCATTTCCGCTTCTTTGATTTCCGTAAAAGTAACGCCGAAAGGAAACGCGATGACGGTTGCAATCTTGACTCTCGTCCCTTTCAGGAGATCCCGCGCCATCGGAATGTAGGATGGAAAGATGCAGACCGCGGCCATCCCATACTCGATCGCTTCCGTGCAAAGACGCCGAATATCGTTGGTGGTGCCGATAGGCCGGAGAAGAGTGTGATCGATGTAACGGCCGAAATCAGAGTTCATCTAAAACACGTACATCGGGAAGATTGCGGTAGCGCTGCGCATAATCGAGACCGAAACCGACAACAAACTTGTTGGGTATCTTGAAGCCGATGTAGTCCAGCGATCCTTCGTATTTCGAATTGCCCGGCTTTTCGAGCAACGCAGCGACACGCAGCGAACGTGCTCCCCGTCCTGAAAGAATGTTATTCACATGAAGCAGCGTGAGACCCGTGTCCACGATGTCTTCAACAATGATGACGTCTTTGCCTTCCACGGAAATGCCGAGGTCTTTCTCGATATGAATGGTTCCCGAAGTAGTCGTGGAATCGCCATAACTGGATACCGACATGAAATCGACTTCCACGGGAATGTCCGTTGAAATGGCGCGAATCAAGTCCGCAAGAAAAATGAAGCTTCCCTTGAGAATACCGACGAGCGTAACCGTCCGGCCCGCATAATCCCGGGAGATTTGACGCCCCAACTCCGCGATACGGTTCCGGATTTCTTCCTCCGTCACGAGAATCGTACCGAGCGCCGTTTTCATAGGTGAGTTAGTGTAGACTAATTCGGTGTCAGAGGCCTAGATTACCGATTACCTATGCCGAATTAGTCTTCATCGAGAGGATGAATGCTTCGAAGAGCCGCCGTTCTGCCGATTATTCTTCTCCTTGGCAGTTTTGCATCAGCTCAAAGCACTCAGCAACAGCGGCGTCCCGATGACAATGCGATTCGTGGAAAATTGATCATTCCGAACCACGACTTCGATCAGCGAGTTGAAGTGCGTCTCGAACGATCGACACTCCAGGTGATTCAGACGGTATATACCGACAGTTCCGGCGGTTTTGAATTTCGCGGCCTCCCGGCGGGTTCCTTTTACGTCTCCGTTACTCTTGAAGGATACGAACCGGTGCATCAGGCCGTTGAGGTGTATCCGAGTTTTGGCGGAAACACCGTCACGATCTTCATGAACAAGCCCGTGGTGGAAATCCGGTCGAAACCCACCGGGCTGGACGCCGAAGATACCGACATCATCGATGTATCGCAGATGAAGGAGAATCTGCCGAAGAAGGCAGTGCAGGATTACGAAAAGGCGATTGAGGAAAAAAAGAAAGGCCGTCTCGACTCCGCCATGAAGCTGCTGGAGCAGGCGATTCAAACAGCGCCGAATTTTTACCACGCACATAACAATCTTGGCCTTCTCTACCAGGCGATGAAACGGTATGCGGATGCGGAAAAGGAATACAAGCGAAGCCGGGAAATCAACGCAAAGAGCGATCGTCCTCTCGTGAATCTGGGCGCCATGTACATCGAGCAGGCGGGTCTGACTAAAAACGATTCGGACGAAGCCGGCAAATTGCTCGATAAAGCGCTGGATGCGCTCGAGCAGGCCGTCAAGATCAATTCGCATTCCGCAAACGCCTACTATCTGCTGGCCACCGCGAACTACAAATCCTCTTTCCTTGAGGAGGCGGAAGCCGCGGTAAAAAAAGCTCACGACATCGATCCACACTTGAGTGCAGCGCATCTCCTGCTTGCGAACATTTATATCCGTCAGGAGAAGTGGCAGGACGTGATTGAGAATCTGGACGCTTACCTGAAGGAGAATCCGAAAGCCCCGGATCGTTCCTTTGTTGAGCAGATGCGGGCAAAAGTCGCGAGTGGATTGGAAAACTCCACGCCGCAATGAGTATCAGAGATCTTCGGCAGTCTGCGCGTCTCATCTGGGAAGCTGCTCTTAACGCCGCGAATCCCGCCACCTGTATTCAAAATTTCGTTCAACTGAATGAAGGTGTGCTTCGCGTGGGCGGCAGGGAAGTTCCGCTGCGCGGACGCCTGATCGTGATTGGCGCCGGTAAGCCGAGCGCAAAAATGGCGCAGGTTGTTGAGGAGGTACTCGGCGACAGGATTACGGACGGCATTGTCGTTACGAAATACGGACATGCGCTTCCACTGAAGCGGATTGCGCTCATCGAGGCCGGACACCCGATTCCCGATTCCACGGGCGTCCTTGCTGTCCGAGAAACTCGCGCGCTGCTTGCGGGTTTGACCGAGGACGATGTGGTGCTCTGTTTGATTTCCGGCGGCGGTTCTGCGTTGTGGCCCGCTCCCGCCGAAGGAATCACGCTCGAAGAAAAGCAGGAAGTCACAAACCTCCTGTTGCGCGCCGGCGCAACAATCCGCGAACTGAATGCAGTCCGGAAACATTTATCGGAAATGAAAGGCGGTCAGCTTGCGCGTTGGGCGTCGCCGGCGCGAGTCATTTCACTGATCATGTCGGATGTGATTGGCGACGCTTTGGATTTCATCGCATCGGGTCCGACCGCGCCGGACACGACATCGTTTTCGGACGCGCTTGCCATTGTTCAGAAATACGGGGCGGACGTACCTCCCGCCATCCTTGAAAGATTTCAGAAAGGCGCGCGTGGACTTGTTCCGGAGACGCCGAAACCCGGCGATCCGATTTTCAAGCACGTCGACAATCACATCATCGCGAACAACCGTCTTCTCATCGATGCAGCTTCCGAAAAGGCCCGCGAGTTGAATTTCAAGACACTGATTCTGGGCACCGAGGTTGAAGGCGAAGCAAAAGATATCGGCCGGTTTTTCGCCGCAATAGCGCGCGAGACGGCGCGAAGCGGAAATCCGATTCAGGCGCCCGCGTGCATCCTTGCAGCCGGCGAAACAACCGTGACCGTTCGCGGCCATGGCCTCGGCGGCCGCAATCAGGAAATGGCGCTGGCATGGGCGATCTCGATGGCTTCCCGGCCTTCTCCCGGTACATCCTGCTTTGCGAGCGTTGCAACGGATGGTTCCGACGGCCCAACGAGCGCGGCCGGCGGGCTGGTCGATCCTTTTACATGCGCCCGCGCCGTCGAACTCGGACTCATGCCGCTCAAGTTTCTTCGCAGCAACGACTCCTCCAACTTCCTCAAATCCACGGGTGATCTGATCATTACCGGCCCCACACAAACCAATTTGATGGATCTGCAGATTCTGCTGGTGGGGTAAACAGCATCTTAGATTGATGGCTTCTGCCGTGTTAAGATCTGCCACTCAAGTGGGGGTGGGATCCCACCGATTTTCTTCAATGCAAGGGGGGATGTATGTGGAGGAGAATTCTCCAAACGTTATTTGTGTTTTTACTGCCGGTACTCGCCGCTTTTTCTCAAGTCACCACAGGACGCATTCAGGGATCCGTCAGCGACGCGCAAGGCGGCATGATACCGGGAGCCGAAATCAAAGTTGTCAATAAACTCACCGGACAAACGCTCGACAGCATAACGAACGAGGCGGGTTACTGGGCGTTGCCTTCGATGTCGGCGGGCACGTACTCGGTGACCGTGAGTCTTCCTGGTTTCAAGTCCGTCACCATCGATAACGTGAAGGTCGATGCCGGTGTTCCCGCAACCGTAAATGCAAAGCTCGAAGTCGGATCGGTCACCGAGCAGGTTTCCGTTGAGACCGGAGCTGAAGTATTGCAAACGGAGACGGCGACCGTGACATCAACGCTCGTGGGACAACAGCTTCATGAACTGCCTTTCACGAGCCGCAACCTTACCGAATTGATCGTCACTCAACCGGGAAGCGCAACGCCGGGTGTCGCGCGAAGCACGTCCGTGTACGGTTTGCCGCAAAGCGCTTTGAATGTGACGCTCGATGGAATCAATATTCAGGACAACAGCAACAAATCGAGCGACGGGTTCTTCAACAACATTTTTCCCCGTGCCGATGCGATCGAAGAAATGACGATTACCAGCGCTGCGGCTGGAGCCGACAGCAACGCTGAAGGCGCAATGTCGGTGAAAATGGTGACGCGGAGCGGCTCCAATACCTGGCACGGTGGTCTGTTCGAACAGCATCGCAATGAGAAATTCAACGCGAATGGCTATTTCAATAATCTGAATCATCAGCCGCGCGATCACATGGTCTTCAACCAGTTCGGAGGCACGCTGGGCGGACCGATTCTGCGCAAGAAACTTTTCTTCTTCGTAAGCTACGAGAGATTCGAGCTTCCACAAACCTACATCGAGCCGGCGACAACCGTGTTGACGCCCGAAGCCGTGAGCGGCCTTTTCCGTTATCGGGATTCGGGCGGAACCGTCCGTAGCGTCAACCTCTTTCAACTTGCGGGTCTCAACGGTTTTCCATCCACGCCGGATCCGCTCATCGCGCAGTCTCTTTCCAAAATCCTGGAACTGACGAACGGCTCTTCGGGCCTTCGGAGTCGTATTGCAACGAATACCGATTACAACCGGAACAATCTGGATTTCCAGAGCAAGGGCGGCAATTACCGGCGCTTCGGGACGACGCGATTGGATTACAACGTCACGAACAAGCACCACATCGAGTTCATATACAACTATCAGACGAATCTTCGCAGTCCGGATGGGGTGAATCTCACATCGGCCAGCCCGATTTTCCCCGGCACTGGCGCGGTGCTGAACGGAAAGGCCCTCGGCAACCAGGGAGGCATTGCTTTTTCCGGTGTGACGGCGCTGCGGTCCACACTAACGAACCGTCTCGTCAGCGAGATTCGCGCTGGAGTTACCGGAGGAAACGTCATTTTTAATAACGGCGTTGATCCAGCGGATTTTGACCAGTGGAAAGGTTACGCCCCCATCTTCGGCAATCCGGTTTATGTCAATAATCCTTATCGCACCACAGGGCAGAACCGGCGCAACGTCCCGCTCAAGCAGATGAGCACGAACTTCACGTACTCGATGTCGGCTCACTTGATCAATTTCGGAAGCAGCTATACGCAGGTCAATCAGTGGACCACGTCGCAGAGCGGAACGCAGTTCATACCAACGGTGACATTTGGCGTAGCGGCAAACGATCCGATTATCACGGGCAGCACGAATATTTTTACTGCCGCGAATTTTCCCGGCGCTACTGCTACCGACATGCAAACCAATGCTCCCGCCCTTTATGCGCTCCTGACCGGGCGTGTTTCAACAATCACGCGAAGCGTCATCCTGGACGACGTTACCCGGCAGTACGGCGCCTTTGCGCCGTTTGTTCGAAATCGCCAGAGAGAATTTGGTCTGTATGTGCAGGATTCATGGCACGCGCGGCCGCGCCTGACGTTGAACTATGGAGTTCGCTGGAACCGGCAAAATCCTCCGGTCAATCTGAACAGCATTTATGCGCGTCCCGGTTACGCGGGACTTTTTGGCGTTTCCGGTGTCGGGAATATATTCAAACCGGGCGTTCTTACGGGTAGTGCTCCGGTCTTTAACGCCACTGCCGATGGTGAGACAGGTTTCGAGACACGTAACAGTCAGTTTTCTCCCTCGGTCGGATTTGCCTGGCACGTTCCAAAGAGCGGCAGCGTTCTTTCATGGATCTTCGGCAAGGACAGTGTGCTTCGTGCCGGTTATGCCATCAATACGATTCGTGAAGATGCCGCTACGTTCACCGTGTGGCAAAACAACCAGGGACGTACGATCACATTGACAGTCGATCCTACGAATTTCCCGGCGAATTTCGGCGCCCCCGGGTCCGTGTTGTTCCGAAATGGAACGCTTCCGTCGCGAACAACGTCCACAGCGCCGGCATTTCCGATTGCAGCGGCTGCCGGAAACAGTGCTTCGGATTTCGATCCGAAACTGAAAACGGGCTACGTGCAAAGCTGGGACATCGGCATCCAGCGCCAACTGACGCGCGATACAGTTCTTGAGGTGCGATATATCGGCAATCACGGAACAGACCTGTGGCGATCAGTCAATTTGAATGAGATTAACACTATTGAAAATGGTTTCGCCAACGAGTTCAAAATCGCTCAACAGAATCTTGCCGTGGCGCGTGGTTGTTCGACACCCGATCCTGTCTGCATGTCGGCGAATCGAACCAGGTCGAATCAATATGCAGGGCTTGCGGGTCAACAGCCCGTCGCAATCATTACGACGTCCGTAGCATCCAACAATGATGCGACGAGCGCACTGCAGATCGAGCAGGGGCAGGCCGGGGCATTGGCCAACGCCATCGCAACGAATGCAACAAGAATGGGCCGGCTGACGTCCGCGGGATATGCGATCAATCTGTTTCAGGTCAATCCCACGTTGAGCAACGGGGCCGCGAACCTGCAGATGAACGGAGGCGACACGAATTACCACGGACTTCAGGCTGAAGTGCGGCGACGTCTCTCTGCCGGCCTTTTGCTGCAGGGCAGCTACGTGTGGAGCCACTCGATTTCCAACGAGCAATCGCAGGGAAACGGCGGCAGCTACACCACGCTGCGGGACGTCGGTAATGACAAGGGCCCCTCGCCTTATGACATTCGTCAAGGCATCAAGCTGAACTGGTTGTATGAACTTCCAATCGGTCCGGGCAGGCACTTTTTCGGGCATACCGATAATTCCATCGCGCGAAAAATAGCGGAAGGCTGGCAACTGGCTTCCGTCACACGCGTGCAATCGGGTTCCCCGATTCGATTGACAAGCGGACGCCTGACCTTGAATCAGAACGATTCGGGCGTGATTCTGCACAACCTGACTACAAAGGATTTGCAGAACATGATGGAGATTCGAAAAGTCACGCTGCCGGCGACAGCGACCAGCGACGCCATCGGCGCTGTTTACTATCTGCCGCAGGCGCTCGTGGACAATACGAACGCAGCTTTCGAACTGAATGGCAAGACGCTCGCAAATCTGGATCGAAATGCGCCGTATATTGGGCCCGCGGATCAGCCTGGGCAGTTGGGTTCGCGAGTCTTCCTCTACGGTCCATGGCAGCAGAAGTGGGATTTCAGTGTGCTCAAGCGAACCTACATCCGTGAGCGCGCGAACATTGAATTCCGGATGCAGGCGCTCAACGCCTTCAATCGGACAAACTTCCTTCTCTTTTCGCCGGGAAGCGGAATCACCACAACGCTGGCTGCGAACGCCACCGGTTTCGGACAAACCGCCGGCGCCTATCGGGATCTATCGAACACAAATGATCCCGGCGGGCGAATTGTGGAGTTTAGTCTCAGATTTAATTTCTGAAACAAGAGACAAAGACAGGAACGACACAATAAAGCCGGCATCTGTGTTTATGGATGCCGGCTTTATTACTTAGGGTTGAGTCGCGGCTCCGCGATTCGGATTTGCGTTTTGCAGGCTGTTGACGACCTGGCGCATGTAAGTATCCGCCAGAACCTGGAAGATTCGAAGCTTGGCTTGTTGCCGCGTATTAAGAAGCGGATCGACATTGTTCAGGAACTTTTCCTGATTCGCCTGGAATTCGGCGTCCGCGCTGTCGAAATCCCTGACCAGTTTTTTCAGTTCGTCTTCCGGGGCTCCACGTTGAATACCCTGGCGAAGTTGATTGAGAGCGCGTGTGCGGCGCTGGCTTGATTCAAACCGGTCCTGTATGAATTGCTCGAGAAACGGCTGAACCTTCGCGAAGACCTCGGGACTCACTTCTGCCTGAGGCTGAAATTCCTTCACGTAGTATGCGAGGACGGCGCCTTCGGCAATCGTGCGCCTGGGGAGGACGTTTTTCCTCAGATTCTGCTTCTGTTGTCTTGGAAGAGGAAACACCATCGAACTCGATAGTGTTACAAAGAGCAAGCCGAGAATGATTCTTTTCATTGGCGATACTGCGGCGTTTTCTGCGCCGACTCCAGCAGTTCGCGGAGTTGTTCCTGCTGCTCATCGCCGAGTTGAACCATGTCGTCGATAAGAGATTTGTCAGGTCCCGCTTCGATGGCTTCAATCGATGTATCCGGTGTCAGTTGCTGTGGCGCAGCCGTTCTATCGCTGTTCCAAAGGAACGCGACCGAAGTCAGTCCAACCGCGAGAAACAATGAAAGAGCCCAGGCCATTGCCGGGCGAATGGCCCAGCCCGTCCAACGGCGAACCACGGTTTCACGCTGAATTGAACGCGATAACAATCCATCTCGAACCGACGTGCGGAACTCAGCCCAATCCGGCTCCGGAATATCCGTGTCCAGCGAAATGATGTCGGTATGAACCGCCTGCAGCGATTCCCACGTCTGCCTGCAGGAAGCACACGCTTCCAGATGAGAGCGCTGTCTCTTTGTGAATTCGGCGCCTTCCATTGCGTCGATGTAATTCTTTCCCTTTAGGTGACCAAACATTTATTTCGCGTCGGGCCCACCGTCCGGTTCAGCTCGGTACGTCGCTACGCGACCTTCTCACAGCCGGCCGGTCCCCCCACGCCTCCTTATCTTCTAAGCCTGCTTCCTGCTTAATTTGGGATCTTTTACCAGTTTTCTAAGCTTTTCCAATGCAAAAAAGACGCTCGCCTTGATTGTCGAAACCGAACGCCCTGAAATCGTCGCGATTTCTTCGTAGCTGAGCTGCTCATTGATTCGAAGTTCCAGAATCGCTTTTTGCTTGGGTGGGAGATGTTTTACCAGGCGGCGAAAATATTCCCGTTGCTCGCGGTCTTCCAGTTGCGCCTGAATAGAGGGCCGGATGCTGCCGGTATACTCGTTGACCTCGACGAATTCGTGAGAGTGTTTCTTGACGTGGTTGATGCAATGATTGATTGCGATGCGATACAACCACGTTTTCAAGCTCGATTCTTTTCTGAATGTCGCGAGGTGTTCGAAGGCTTTGATGAACACTTCCTGCGCGAGATCCATGGCGTCTTCGCGGTTTTCCACGAAACGGTAGCAAACCCGGTAGATCTGCCGTTCGTAACGAACCATGATTTCGTCGAATGCGGCTGTTTCGCCGGAGAGGTAGCGCTGGACAAGGGCTCCATCGATATCCTGGTCACTCACCGTCATTGGCATTGAAGCAGTCAATATGCGTTCCATGTGCACCCTGGCTTCTGCTCGATTCCCACAACCCGTTGGACATCAATCGGCGCATCCCGGTTTAATTGTATATTAATGACTTATGGCGGTTCTTCCCGCAATGAACATGGAAAAATGGAATGTTTTGAGCCGCTTGAAGTTTCATCTCAACCACCATCGGACCCGCATTGCGGCCGGTTTCACCTGCGTTATTCTGACCAACCTGTTTCTGCTGACGGCGCCCCGGATTACCGGGTACGCGGTCGATAGCCTCGGCCGGTCCATAACCCGCGAAAAGCTTGCCGGGTATGGATTGCTGATCGTAGGACTTGCGCTGTGCGAGGGCGTTTTCCGGTTCCTGATGCGCCGCCTGATTATCGGCGTTTCGCGCGACATCGAATATGCGCTGCGGAACGATCTGTTTCAGCACCTCGAGAAGCTGCCTGTCTCGTTCTATCAGAAAAACCGCACGGGCGACCTCATGTCCCGCGTGACGAACGATCTCAGCAATGTTCGAATGCTTGTTGGGCCCGGCATTATGTACAGCGCCAACACGATTGTCGTGACGCTGTTTGCTTTCCTGCTCATGCTCGGCATCAACTGGAAACTGACTTTGCTGGCTCTTTTGCCTCTGCCCGTAGTTTCGTATTTCGTCCGGCACTTCGGCAAAAAGATCCATGATTTGACCGAAGAATCTCAGGGAAAGCTGGCCGATCTGAGTGCGCGCGTTCAGGAAAGCATGTCGGGTGTCCGCGTCGTTAAGGCTTTTGTTCAGGAGAACCATGAAATCGATGAATTCGAGCGGATGAATCGTTCGCTGGTTGCAAAGAATCGGGAATTGATACGCGTGACCAGCATCTTCTATCCAGTGATGGAACTGATGTTCGGCCTGGCTCTTGTGATTGTCATCGGCGTGGGCGGCCGTCAGGTCATGCAGGGAACCATTTCACTGGGGGACTTCGTTGCGTTCACCGTTTATCTCGGCAGGTTAAGCTGGCCGATGATCGCGCTGGGATGGGTTGTGAATCTGCTCGAGCGCGGCCGCGCGTCGATGGAGCGATTGAACCATATCTGGGACACGGTTCCGGAAATTCGGGATGACCCTGAGGCCGTGGCCGATCTGAAGGTCGAGGGCGCAATCGAATTCCGGAACCTGAGCTTCTCGTACAATGGAACACCAGCGCTGCGAAACATATCGCTGGCAATACCGAAAGGGAAGACGGTGGCCATCGTCGGCGCAACGGGTTCGGGTAAATCGACACTGGTCCAACTGATTCCCCGTTTATACAACGCGCCGCCTGGCGCGCTCCTTATCGATGGCGTTCCTGTGGAGCAATTTCCGCTGGCAACCTTGAGAAGCGCAATCGGATTTATTCCTCAGGACACATTCCTGTTCGGAGAAACGATTCGCGAGAACATCGCTTTTGGCGTGGAAGCAGCGCCCGACGAAGCCGTGCGCCGAGCCGCCGAGATTTCGAATATTGATGCCGACGTTCAGGAACTTCCCCGAAAGTACGACACGATGGTGGGAGAACGCGGCATCACATTATCCGGAGGACAGAAGCAGCGCACTGCCATTTCACGCGCCGTCGTTCGCGATCCGAAGATTTTGATCATCGACGATGCTCTGTCCAGTGTGGATACCTACACGGAAGAGCGCATACTCGGTGAACTCAAGCAGGTGATGCGAAACCGAACATCGATATTGATCAGTCATCGAGTTTCAACCGTGAAAGACGCGGACGAAATTGTTGTGCTGGAACGAGGCGAGATTGTCGAACGCGGCACCCATGGCGAACTGGTTGCCCGCGACGGTCTTTACGCGACTCTTCACCGCCGGCAACTACTGGAAGAAGAACTCGAGATCAGTTGAAAGCCTGAGAATGCACGAAGAAGAAATACTCGGAAAAGCCTACGACTCGCGGTTGATGCGCCGCCTCGTGACGTACCTGCAGCCCTACAAGAAATACGTCGCGCTCGCGTTGATTCTTATCCTTTTTGAATCTCTGCTCGAGATCACCTTCCCCTGGCTTACCAAAATCGCGATCGACAGATACATTGCGGTGGCGATTCCCAGCATGACGGGTCTCGCTGCGATTGCGGCAGTTTATGCCGGGCTGCTTCTTGTCCGATTCTGCGTTTCCGCCGCTGAAACATGGGTGCTGCAGAACACCGGTCAAAACATCATGTACGACATGCGCATGCAGGTGTTTCGTCATTTGCACACGCTGGCTGTTTCCTTCTTTGATAGGAATCCGGTTGGCCGGCTGATCACGCGTGTGATCACGGATGTCGATGTTCTCAATGAAATGTTTTCCGCCGGAATCGTTTCGATCTTTGGCGATATCTTCACGCTTCTCGGAATCATGATCGCGATCCTTGTCCTGAATTGGCGGCTCGGCCTCGTCACGCTGTCCGTCGTACCCCTGATCGCGGTGGCCACTGCATTGTTTCGCGTCAAAGCACGGGATTCTTACCGGCGTGTTCGAATCGCCATTGCCAAAATCAACGCGTTCCTTCAGGAGCACATCACCGGCATGGCCGTGGTGCAGCTTTACAACCGGGAGAGAAAAAGTTTTCGAAACTTCGATGAAATTAATCGAGAACACCTCCTGGCGAATCTCGACGGAATTCTTGCCTACGCGTGGTTTTATCCGGCGATTGAACTCCTGGGCTCCATCGCAATTGCCTTAATCATCTGGTACGGCGGGGGACAGGTCATTCAGGGCACCCTGACTCTTGGAGCACTGGTAGCCTTTACTCAGTATTCGAATCGATTCTTCCAGCCGATTGCGGACATGAGCGAGAAGTACAACATCCTGCAATCCGCCATGGCGAGTTCAGAGCGGTTGTTCAAACTCATCGACACGCCGGCGGCGGTAATGAATCCCGTGAATGCGATCAAGCCGTCCATGCCGCGCCGCGGCGAGATTGAATTTCGCAATGTGTGGTTCGCTTATAACGATGAAGACTGGATTCTGCGGGATGTGTCGTTTCACGTAAATCCCGGCGAGTCGATCGCGATTGTGGGCCACACCGGCGCGGGCAAAACAACCACGACGAGTTTGCTGACGCGGTTTTACGACATTCAGAAGGGTGAGATTCTCCTCGACGGTATCAACATCCAGAAACTGGATCTGGACTATCTGCGAAGCTCCTTCGCTGTCGTCTTGCAGGATGTATTTCTGTTTTCGGGAACCCTGGAATCCAACGTCCGTCTCGGATCCGCGATATCGCGCGAGCGTGTTGCCGTTGCTGTCGAAGATGTGAATCTGGGGCCGTTTCTGAGAACGCTTCCGATGGGCCTTGATCATCCCGTGAACGAGAGGGGAACAACCTTCTCGTCCGGCCAGCGCCAGCTTCTTGCCTTCGCGCGCGCTCTGGCGAACGATCCGCAAATCCTGATTCTGGATGAAGCGACTTCGAGCGTGGACACGAAGACGGAACTGCAGATCCGCGAGGCCATCGATCGTTTGATGGAAGGCCGGACATCCATCATTATTGCTCACCGTCTTTCCACGATTCAGCGTTGCGATAAGATCATCGTCATGCACAAAGGTCAGGTTCGAGAAGCTGGAACGCACCAACAGTTGCTGGCCCAACGCGGGATTTATTACAAACTGTATCAGCTTCAGTACCGGGATCAGGAGGCGGGGGTAGTTGATGTCCAGTGATCCATGTCCAGTGTTCACGGTGTTCAAATGACCACATTCATCCAGAACCAGATCGCCGTTGTCACCGGCGCGGGCCGCGGTATCGGCCGGGCGATTGCGATCGAACTCGGCAGGCTCGGAGCGCGCGTCGTACTCATCGCCCGAAGCCGGAGAGAACTCGAGGAAGTCGCGCAGGTTATCGGTTCCAACGCCAGCGTGATGCCCGGCGATGTGCGAAAGCAGGATGAACTGCGAAGTATCCTTGAACAGGCCGGGACCGCCATCGGGCCGGTGGATATCCTGGTGAACGCGGCGGGCATCGGCATCTTCGGGCCGGTCGCGAATTTCAAAGACGAAGATTTCGAAAACCTGATCGAAACGAACTTGCGCGGGATCTTTTTGACATGCCGTTTCGTACTTCCGTCTATGATCGGACGCAAGACGGGACACATTATCAACATCGCCTCGATTGCCGGCAAAGTCGGCTCGGCCAATCGGGCTGTTTATTGCGCATCGAAATTCGGTGTCGTCGGTTTTACGGAATCGCTGGCGGAGGAAGTTCGTGAGCACGGGATACGCGCGTCAGTGATTTGTCCGGGTTCCACAGACACTCGTTTTTCGCCGGCCGAGACTTCCGGAAAGGCGCGGGACAAAATGCTGCAGCCCGAGGATGTTGCGCATGCGGTACGAATGATCGTGACGCAGCAGCGCAACAGCTTCATCAGCGAAATCATCATGCGTCCGTCACAAAAGCCATGAAAACAACCTCGACCGTTATTTGCTCAGCAGTTTTGCTGGCGCTATCCGGCTGTATTTCTGATTTTGACAATGAGCCGCCGGACATGCAGGTCATGCGCGAATCGCGTCCCATGGGCGACGTGAAAGAATTCGCCGTGAATGTGAAATATGGAGCCGGCCAGTTCGAGATCATGAAGGTTCTGGACGACAGTCTGTTCTCCATGGACCTTCAGTACAACAAACGAAGGTTTGATCCGAAGTTCGACTTTGGATCCGGCGAACATGCGTCTCTGCGCCTCGATCTGCATGCGCATGGCCGCATTGGAGGCAACCGCGAGCACGAGAATGAACTGACGCTGCGTCTGTCTGAAAAAGTTCCGCTCGATTTTGATGTCACCACGGGAGTCTCCGAGTCGCGACTGGATATGACCGGCCTGCAGGTTCGCCGGCTGCGCCTTCGAGGAGGTGTCGGAAAAACCGAAGTGACTTTCGACAAACCTTCGAAGGAGAAGTTGAGCTCCTTCGATGTCGAGTCCGGTGTCGGCGAATTGATCGTTCACGGGTTGGGGAATACTCACGTCGAGCGAATGGATCTTAGCGGCGGTGTCGGCAGGACGGAAATCGATTTCACCGGTGAGCTCGGCTCCGGGCAAACGGACGCATCGATCAAGGTCGGTGTAGGCGAAGTCCGCCTGACAATTCCACGGGATGCCGACGTCGAGATCGAAGCCGAGGGAAGCTTTCTGTCGAACATCAACGCGCCTTCCTTCGATAAAAACGGCCACACGTATACGCATCACGGCGATGGCGGAGGCAAGATCCGCATTCGCGTGGAAAGCGGCGTGGGCGGTGTGAATGTGGATTTGATTTAGGAAAACACAAAGCGCCCCTTCCTCCTCCTGTGCCTTTGTGTTTTTTATGCAGGTGTAGTTAAATTGCCGCGCCCCCATCCGAATGATGGCCACCGGGGCAGATCGTTCCGAACCGTCACCGGAGGCTGTCGCAAATCAGGAGCGGTTGATGCAAGTCAAACATAGTTTCTTACTTATCTTCCTTTGTGGTGTCGTGTGGACAGGATTTCTATTTGCCTATTCAGGTGGTCCCGATCCCGCGGTGAACGGGATCGCCGGTCCGACTTGTGATCAGGCCGGCTGTCACGATTCGTTTGTGTTAAACACCGCAGGCGGCAGCGTGGCTTTGAGCGGCTTACCGGCCGCCGGCTGGGTTGCCGGCCAGGTCTATCCGCTGACCGTCACCGTTCAGCGTACCGGCCAAAGGGTTTTCGGATTTCAGCTTTCCGCGGTCGTGGACAGCACCAACCGGCAAGCGGGAAGTCTGTCCGCGAGTGGCGGCGCCTTTGTCCAGTGCGGCACCCTGTCGGGATCTCTGGCCACCTGCTCCAACGCGAGTGCGATTCAATTTGCGGAACATAACTTCGCAAAAACGACGGGAACGTTCGCAGTGAATTGGACTGCGCCATCGGATGCGTCCGTTGGAATGGTGCGTTTTAACGTTGCGGGAAACGCGGCTAACGGAAATGGGATGCAAGACGGTGATTACATCTACACAACCGTGATCAAGGTCGGTCCCGCCGCTACAGTAGACAACTCGGTCCGGCCGTTTACGCTTGTGGATCGGGGCGGATCATCGGTGATCACAGACGGGAGTGGTGATCTCAGCGTTGGTTACGCGCGCATTCAACCCAGCAGCGGCAGCACCACACCAACAGGCGTTGCGATATTCGGATTTCGTCAGAACAACACGCTGGTCACTGAAGCCGGCGTGCCTGCTTCGCCGCTTCTCACGTCGGCGCGCACATATGCCGAAGTCAATGGGCCCGTGAATACAGGCTTGGCGATAGCCAATCCCAACAGCCAGGCGGCCACGATCAACTTCCATTTCACTGATGCCGCAGGCATCGATTTCGGCGCAGGTTCGACGTCCATTCCCGCAAACCAGCAGACCGCAAAATTTCTCGATCAGGCGCCGTTTAATGGACTGGCCGGCCGGGCGACTCTGCAAGGAACCTTCAGTTTCACATCGAATGTTCCGGTTTCCGTCATTGCATTGCGCGGTCTTACGAATGAAAGGGGTGAATTCCTGATCACCACCCTGCCGATCACGGATCTTTCCGCGGCTGCGGCTTCGGGCACCGTCTATCTGCCGCATTTTGCCGACGGCGGCGGATGGATAACGCAGATCGTCCTCGTCAATCCGAGTGATACACCCTCGACTGGAACGATCCAATTCTTTGGACAGGGAAGCAGCACCGCCGCAGCCGGACCCGTATCGTTGACGGCCAATGGACAAGCGGCAACCAGTTTCAACTACACCATACCGAGACAGAGTTCGTTCAAGCTTGTAACGGCCGGCCTCGGATCCGCAACGGCTGCGGGTTCCGTGCGAGTCAACGCAGCCACAGGTCCGGCGCCTTCTTCGCTGGTCGTGTTTTCTTACAAGCCTGGCGGCACGACCGTTTCCGAAGCAGGAGTTCCCGGCATCCAGGGATCGGCATTCCGGATGTATGTGGAGGAGACGGATTCGGGATCTTCCGTCGGTACGATTCAGACCGGTCTTGCAATCACGAATGCCGGTGCGGCTTCGGCTACAGTAAATCTCGAGTTGACGAAGCTTGACGGAACGTCTACAGGCCAGTCTGCACAGGTAACCATTGCCGGCAACGGACAAGTGGCAAAATTCGTTCACGAGCTTTTCAATCTCACTTTTCCATTTAAAGGAATATTGCGCATCAGCGGGGGAACCTCGTCGGGGCTTTCGGTGGTTGGCCTGCGAGGCCGATACAATGAACGCGGCGATTTCCTGATAACGACGACTCCGCCGAGTAACGAAGCCATTGCCGCATCCAGCGCGGAACTCTCTTTTCCGCATCTGGTCAACGGCGGCGGTTACACGACTCAGTTCGTTCTTTTCAGCGGCGCTGCCGGCCAGACTTCGAGCGGGAATCTGCGATTCCTGAAGCAGGATGGTTCGGCATTCAGCCTGACTGTGAATTGACGTGATTTCTGTTCGACAGGCATTCGATCGTCACGCGGCGAACTATGATCGTGTGTTTCCGTGTTCCGCGATTCGATCCGAAATCTGGGAAATTGCAGACAAGCTATTTACTTCCGGGATGCGGATTCTCGATCTTGGATGCGGCACAGGTGATGATGCGGTACACCTCTTCCGGAGAGGCGTCGACGTCACTGCCGTGGATATCGCGCCTGCGATGATTGCGCAACTCAAGGTGAAGACAAACGACGCGGTGCGCTGCATCGTTGGCGACATGCGGACTCTCGACTGGCCGGCGGAACCGTTCGACGGAATCATATCGAGCTTTGGCGCGCTGAATTGCGCTCCGGATCTCGATTGGCTCAACCGGTTTCGTCTTGCGCCGGGTTCCTATCTTGTTCTTACGTTGATTGGCCGCTTTTATCCTTTGGAAACGATCGCGTTCCTCATGAAAGGACAACTGCAGCCGGCATTCCGGCGTTTTGTGCGGTCGCCGCGAGTTCAGGTGGAGGGGGTTGCTTTCAACGTTCATCATCACAGTCTTCGAGCGGTTCAGATAGCGTTAGGCGCGAAATTTGAATTGATCGAAGTGAAAGGTCTTCGTTCGCTTCTTCCGTCGCCCAATTTTTCACACCTCGAACGATTCACGGCGCTCCGATATTTGAAAAGAGCCGACCGATGGCTTTGCTCGCATCGGCTAACGGCGACTCTGGCGGATCATTTTGTTTCAGTGTGGCGGTATGACCCGTCATAAAGTTCTGCTCTTTAATCCGCAATCCGAATTTTACGCGATGCCTCTCGGGCTCCTTGCCGTCGGATCCGCTTTGGATTCCCAGAAGTTCGACGTCCACATCTTCGATGAACGTCTCGACGTCAAATCGTCCTCGAAGCTGCTTGCAGAGGCAGGTACCGCGGTGTGCGTGGGCATGTCGGTTTTTTCAGGACCTCCGATCGGTTCTGCATTGCGGCTGTCGCGTGAGCTCAAAAGGCGGTTTCCGCATCTTCCGATTGTCTGGGGTGGATGGCATCCTTCGATCCTGCCTGAGCAATGTGTATCGAGCGGCGTTGTGGATGCCGTTGTCATCGGACAGGGCGAGGGCGCCTTCGCCGAGTTGCTGAACGTCATCGACGATCCTTCACAGTGGCGGCAGATCCCGGGACTCTGCATTCAGCAGGAAGGATGGCCATTGCGAACCGCTCCGCGGGCGCTGTCGAAAATGGATACGTTTCCGGCAGTTCGATACGAGTTGCTCGATGTCGAAGCGTATTTCCAGAGAAAGGGCCGGCGGCAGCTCGACTACAGTTCGTCGCGAGGTTGTCCTTATAAATGTACTTTCTGCGCCGATCCGATGGTCTATCGCAGCAAGTGGACGGGAATGCCTGAAACCCGGGTCGTTGCGGAGATTCGTAAACTCCACCAGCAATATCGCGTCGATGAAATTTTCTTTTTGGACGATGATCTGTTCGCGAGCCTGAAACGAATTCAAGCGCTCTCCGAAGCTTTCATCGAAGCGAAGCTTCCAATCACGTGGAAAGGTACGGCGCGGGCAGACGAGTTATGCCGATTGCCGGAATCTTTTTTTGAGCGATTGCGGCTGGCAGGTTGTTTGAGAATCAACGTCGGGGCCGAATCGGGATCTCAAAAGATCCTGGATCGCATCAAAAAGGAATATCGAGTCGACGAGATTCTGACGGCTGCTGACCGCGCGGCGCGCGCCGGAATCGGAATCGCTTACAGCTTTATTACGGGATTTCCCGGCGAGACTGCAGAAGATTTTCAGGCGACTCTCGATGTTCTCAAGGCGATCCGGCAACGGAGCGCCGAGCTTGAAACCTCGATTTATTTTTACTCACCCTATCCCGGCACGGAGCTTGTGCAGGAGCTCCAGAGCCGGGGACTGAAACTTCCCGAAAGGCTCGAGGACTGGGAAGGATTCAATATCGAAGGAGCATGGCTGCCGCGAAGCAGGCCGGGCTTTATCCGGCGCGTTCGAAATTTGAATTTCTACCTTCGCCATGGATACTCCGTTAAAAGTTCTTCGAGCGCGCGGCGGCTGCTGCAGGGAGTGTCGAGATTTCGATGCGAACGCGACTGGTATGGGTTCCCGGTTGAACGCTACGTTGCCGAAGCGCTGCGAAAGGCTGCAACGACGTGATCTTCTCCACGGGGCATCTGCGAAGGCTCACACATCCGATCCTTCTCAGGTACTGGCTGAAGCGAGGGACGGACTTGACGGTCACGACCCAGGTCTGTGGTTTTACTCTTCGAATATTGCCTTCTGTTTTTCATCCGAAATACTTCGGCAGCAGTTCGGTTCTGGCGGACTATATCGGCTCACTCGAGCTCGGGGGAAAGACGTTCCTCGATATGGGAACGGGTTCGGGAATCGCCGGCATGGCCGCTGCGCGAAACGGCGCGAAGGTAACCGCAGTCGATATCAATGCTCAGGCGGTACGCTGCTGCGCGGAAAACGCCGTGGCCGCGGGGCTGCCGGTGGAGGTTCTCGAAAGCGACCTTTTTTCCGCGCTGGCGAACAGAACGTTCGACATAGTTGCCTGGAACCCGCCGTTCTTTCCAAAACCAATCGGATCCGCCGCGGAAGCGGCGCTCTTCGCGGGGCCGAAGCACGCCGTCATCGAGCGTTTTGCGAAGCAGTGCCGGGAACATCTCAACCCCGCCGGCCGGATCATTCTTGTACTTTCGCTGGATATCGATGTCGCCGTAGTCGAAGCGATGTTCATCAGGGAAGGTTTCCGTGTTCGCCGTGTTGCCAGCGAGAAATGGGGGCTCGGCGAAACCATGATCGTTGTTGAGATTCGATGAAGCACCGACTGCTTCAGGCAGCGATCGTCGTTCTGGCCCTCCGGCTCCTCTGGATGTACCTCATACCTGCCTGGAGCGGAATCACGACGGACTTCCAGAACTACTACGTCGCCGCACGGACTCTGCGGCATCACGACTCGACAGTCGATCTTTACGACATGGCGTGGTTTCAGCATGAGAGCGAGCGCGCCGGTATCACGGAACAGACGGCGTTGTTCAACTACTACACGCCGATTTCGGCGCTGGTCATGTGGCCGGTTGCGAACCTTCCGCCATTGGATGCGCAGCGGGTTTGGACCTTCGTCAATCTCGTGGCGCTTCTGCTGACCGTTCTCCTGACGGCGAGATCGCTGCAAAGTTCCCCTACGCTGATCCTGCTGATCGCGCTTCTGGGCGGCGATGCGCTTGGGAACAACTTTACGTTCGGCCAGTTTTACATCGTACTCACACTACTTCTTGTGCTTGCGATTCTCGCTCTGGAAAAGCGCCCCCTGTTCGCCGGAGCGAGTTTGTCGTGTGCTGCCGCAATAAAACTGTTTCCGGCTGTATTCATTCTTCAATTCGCCTCGCTTCGAAAGTGGCGAGCGATCGTCTTGACGGTTGTGGGTGTTGTTCTGATAACCCTGGGAGCAATCGCCGTCGTTGGATGGGTTCCGCATCGCGTGTTTATGGAAGAGGTCCTGCCGCGAATTGTCAGGGGAGAGATTCAGGATCCATACAACGTTCGATGGAATACGTTGCAGGCTTTGTTGCGCAGGGCTTTTGTTGCCGAGCCCGGCTTGAATCCGCAACCGGTCGCCGATCTGCCTTTCGCTTTTTTCCTCCTGCGCCCGTTGACGGCTCTCAGCATCGTTGTTCTCACAGTGTGGAAGTTGCAGGGCAGAAAGTTCGGTTTCGTGGAGTATGGCGCGGTGATCGCGGCAGTCTCGCTCATCACGCCGAGCCAGGCCAGCTATCATCAGATTTTGTTTTTTCCGGCAGTGGCGGGCCTGGTTTGTCGCGCGCGAAATCGGGAAATCCAGATGGCTGTTTCACTGCTCTTCGCGCTGCTCTGCTCGAACTACATGGGCGCGACGGCGCGCTGGGATTCCGGTCTTGTCATGCTTCTGGCTTTTCCACGTGTGTATCTCGTGCTCCTGCTGTGGATCATTTTCATGGCCGGGGAAGAACGCGGGTATGAAACCCGCGACTACATCCCATCCCGAACGTTCATGTATGTAGTCGCGGGTTTTATACCCGCGTTCGCTTTGGCCTCCGCAGGTCTTGAATGGCAGCGATGGAAAGCGGACGATGCCGATCATGCGGTCATGGCGCGTCCGGAAGAGCACGGCCTTCTGGAGGCGCAGCCCAGCGCAGGAGCGATGGGACTCGTTTTCTCCGCGCTACGTCCTGAAGGCTACACGCTGCATCATCCCGCCGCTTTCGGATCGGGTCTCGTTTACGAGTGGCATGGAGGCGTCGCGGGTCATTTGCCGAACGGCACGGAGATCCATTGGCCGGGGGCACTGGAGCCGGCGCTTTCCGGTGCATCTGTTGTCGCCGTAGCCGAAGATGGCCGCAGGATCCTCGAGCGATCGCCTGCGGATGCCGATTGGCGTGAACTCTTTCGTCGAGAGACGATCCTGCATGACCCGGCTATTTCGCCTGACGGGACTTCGATTGCATTTTCGGAATGGGCCCATCAGCGATATCGAATCTCGGAATGGAACCGAACAACAGGAACGATTCGCGTTCTGCTCGAAGGCCGCGGTGATTTTCGATATCCGTCGTATGCACCCGGCGGAGGGAAACTGGCATTTGCATCAAACGAGCCGGGCAATTGGGACGTCGCCGAATACTCGCTCGAAACCGGCCGCTATTCCTGGATTACCAGAAGCGCTGCAAATGACTACATGCCGGTCTACGCACCCGATGGCAGCCGATTGTATTTTGCCAGCGACCGGCGCCGCGGTTATCGATTTACAGCAATCTTCTCGATTTCCCTTAAGCCCTGAGTTTCGTAGTAGACTGACAGCGCTCCAGGCTCACCCCCGAAGGCTTGTGTCGACCGATGAAGAAGGTATTGCTGTTCTTCCCATCCTACCGAAGCATTGAAGCTGCGCCGCCGCTCGCACTGCTTGCGCTGGCGCCGATGCTGGAACGCCGTGGGTACGCGGTCGAGATCATTGATTCGACGATCGAGCCGCATTTCCTGGATCGCATTCTCAATCTTCTCGATGAATCCATCTGCCTTGGGATTTCGATCGTCACGGGGCCGATGATCGAAGAAGCCATTCAAGTGTCCCGGGCGGTCAAAGCGAAGAAGCCTGAGTTTCCAATCGTCCTCGGCGGATGGCATCCATCGACGCTTGCGGCTCAGTCTCTGGCCGCGCCTTTTGTCGATGTCGTGGTCCGGGGCCAGGGTGAACTGACTCTTGCGGAAATCGTCGGGCGGTTGGACGCAGGAGAGGACCTCGATGGAATTGAGGGCTGCTCTTTCAAGCGGGCGAATGGTGAGATCGTTCACAATGCAAATCGCCCGACGGCGAACATCGACAGTCTTCCGGCGAAGTCGTATCACCTGATCGATTTCGAGGCTTACGCGAAGTTGAGCGGCAAGCGCTGGATCACATACACCTCGAGTCATGGATGCCCGTATGACTGCAGCTTCTGTTCCAACGCCAGTCTGTACGGGCGGGCCTGGAACGCTTTGCCTGCGGCGCGTGTTGCGAGCGAAATCATCGAACTGGTAAAGCGGTTTCGCCTGGATCTTGTCGACATCATCGATGACAACTTCCTCGTCGACAGGCCAAGAGGCGTTGAGATCGCGAGGGCGATCGTCGAGTCGGGTGAACACTTCGAGTGGTGCATCCAGACAACCGCGAATTTTCTTTTGCGCACGTCCGACAACGACATCGATCTCATGCGGCGAAGCGGGCTTTCTCGAGTATTCATCGGAGCTGAATCCGGATCCGAGGATGTTCTCCGGTCTGTGAACAAAGTTCGTTTTCAAGGCACTCGTGTCCTTCACGATGTGGCTGAAAAACTGTACCGCGCCGGAATCACCTGCACGTTCTCGTTGATTTTCGGCCTGCCTGACGAAACGGAAGAGGATCGGCGGGAAACGCTTCAAATGGTGCGGGAGATCAAAGGCGCTTTTCCGACCACGGAGTTTCATTCGAACATCTACACGCCTTACCCCGGCGCTCCGAATTTCCGGCAGGCCGTTGCCATGGGTCTGCGCGAGCCGCAAACGCTGGAAGAGTGGGCGGAGTTTTACCCGAAGTTTCAACGGCTGCCCTGGCTTGATGAAAAAACGCATCGACGGATTCAGCGTATCCGCGAATACATTCGGATCGGGTTCGGCGCATCTCCCATCGGCCGCCGCAATCGAGCGCGTGAAGCGGTCGTCAAGCTGCTGGCTCCCGCGGCCCGCTTGCGTTTGAGGCAGGGCCACTACTCGATGCCGATGGAATTGTGGTTCCTGAAGTCATTGGGCCGCCTGAAGGGCGCTTTCGGGCTCTCGGTGCGGACACACGTGGTGCGTTCATGATTGCGCTGCTTAATCCAAAGAGCTCGCGCGCAAAGCATCGTATTCCTTTGTCGATTTTGAGCCTTGGCGCGTGTCTCGAAGGCCGGTATGAGTACGAGTTGATCGACGGCAACATCGATCGTGATGTTCGTTTCACTCTGCTGAAATCTGTTCGAAGCCGGGGTGTCCGATATCTCGGCGTGACCGTGATGCCGGGTCCGCAGCTTGCTGAAGCCATTTCGCTCACACAGGAGATCAAGCGTGCGGAACCCGGACTGACCGTAATCTGGGGCGGATACTTTCCGACTCTGCACACTGATGTCGTGCTGCGTTCCGGGCTTGTGGACTACGTCATCCGGGGTGAAGGGGAGTATGCGTTTGCCGAATTGATCGATGTGCTTGAGGGAGGAGGCTCGGTCGACGCCATTTGCAGCGTTTCATATAGCCATAACGGCAAGATTGTTCACAACGCGGGACGAGGAACGACGGATCCTAACGGACTACCGCCTTTGCCGTATCATCGGGTCGACGTCGAACGATACCTGACAAGAACGGTGCTTGGTTCGAGAACGGCTGTTTATCACTCCAGTTACGGTTGCCCGTTCCTCTGCGGCTTCTGTGCCGTCGCCAGCGTTTATAAGGGCCGATGGATGGGCCGCGACTCGGCATCGGTTGTTCGTGATGTCCTTTGGCTGCGCGATCGTCATCGCGTCAATGCGATTGAGTTTATCGACAACAATTTCTTTGTTGCCGAGAAACGAACATATGAAATCGCGGAGGGTCTGGTTGGAGAAAACATCAGTTGGTGGGGCGAAGCGCGGCCCGACACCGTGATGCACTACAGCGATGCCACGTGGGCAAAGATGGCGGAAAGCGGCTGCCGCATGATGTTTTTCGGCGTCGAATCCAGCTCGCAGCGCGTACTCGATTTGATGGACAAAGGCGGCACTCAGACTCCGGACATGGTTCTGGATCTTGCGCGGCGGATGAAACGCTTCGGTATCATTCCGGAGTTTTCGTTTGTGCTGGGCGCGCCCAGCGACGATGTCATGCGGGATATTGAAAATGACATACGGTACATTCGCACGATCAAGGAAATCTATCCGGCAAGTGAAATCATCATTTACGTCTATTCACCGGTATCATTCGACGACGCAGCTCTGTTTGAAAAGTCCCGTGAGCGTGGCTTTCGCTTTCCCACCGAGCTGACGGACTGGCTGAAGCCGGAATGGACCGATTTCGATTTGCGTAAGAAGCCACGCACACCGTGGCTCAGGAAAGAGCACATCCGCCGGATCATGGATTTCGAGCGCGTGCTGAACGCGCGGTATCCCACGATCTCCGACATCAAGCTGAAGTCCTGGCAGGTTGCGACTTTGAAGGCGCTGGGGAGCTGGCGGTATCTGACGCAGTTTTACAAGGCACCTTATGAGATCCGGTTTGTCGCGAATCGATTGTTCAAGTATCGTCAACCGGAAATCGAAGGGTTTTGAAGTGAATTCAAAGTTGTAAAGCTTATGGCAGACATTCTTCTCGCTCACGCGTACTTCCTGAAATACGACGTCATCGAACGTCGTGTGATGAAGCCGTATCCGCCGCTGGGAATCCTTTATCTGTCGGCATACTTGAAGCGCGCCGGCTTCTCGGTCGAAATCTTCGATTCGACTTTTCGGGATCCCAGGGATTTTGAAGAAACGGTGCGGCGGATTCGCCCAAAGATTGTGGGGATCTACGCCAACATCATTACGCGGGAGAACGTGTTTGGGCTGGCGAAAATCGCAAAGGATAACGGCGTCCGGTTTGTTCTGTGCGGCGGTCCTGATGCTCCCGAATGGCCCGAGCTGTATTTCGCCAACGGCGTCGACATCATCGGTACGAATGAAGGTGAGCGCACACTGGAAGAATTAATCCCGTGGCTCGATCAGAAAGGCATGTCCGGTATTGAGAACCTGCCGGGCGTGATCTTCAACCGAAACGGCAGGGCGCATCGCACTCCTCCGAGGCCCGCCATCACCCACCTGGACAGCCTGCCATGGCCCGATCGCGAATCCCTGGAGAAGGAGGGTTACTTTAAGGCACGGGAAACGGA
>CAZWGA010000033.1:0-59734 GCA_964633285.1 uncultured Solibacteraceae bacterium
CGTCGAAGGTGATCTTGCCGAAGTGCATGTAGTCGAGCTTCTTGTCGAGCGTGATGTTGTTTCCGGTGATGGCGGAAATGGTTCGCCGCTCGGCCTGCCGCGGATCGTAATCCGTGGATGCGAGGACAATCTCGTCACCAATGCGCCAGCCGGCGGCGTTGAGGACCTGAATCGACGTAGCGCCTGCGTTGGCCGTCCTGGACAGCTTGGTCCATGTGTTGGTGCGGTCACCGTGGAGGTTCAGGGTTCCGCCCATGAGCATGATCCCGCGATCGACCTTGTCTGTCGTTCCACCCACTCCACTGATGTCTTCGTCTTTGACGTTGTTGGTGAAGGTGATGGTCGCCTTGCGGGTGTGCGGGGCTTTTTCCGTGCCGATCTCCAACTCGCCGTGCAACATGATCCACTCGGTGGTGAGTTCAACGTCTTTATTGTTCGCGAAGCTCAGCTTGCCGTTGATCGTCAGACCGTTCAGCGGCGGAGTGTTGACGTCGAGCACTACTTCTTTGCTGGCGTCGATGGTGACCTTGTCCCCTGCCACGGGCACCTTGCGGTTGGGCCAGGTCGCCGGATCAGACCACTTCGTCGCCTTCGTTGCCGTCGCTCCAGAATTCTGGGCCTGCACGATAGTGAACACGCTGACGAGCAACGATGCCGAAATCAACGCCATCAGAAGGAACGAGCGATTCTTCTTCCTCATGACATGAGCCTCCGATACCTGAAAAATGACCACGATCTGCGCGGCACAGGATAGCGTGAAACGGATAGGAGTAGGAGTTTTAAGTGAGGCAGGGCGAGATATCTTCAACTTATCGCCCAAACTCAGAAAAAAGTCGCGGAAAAGTCGGACAATGTTTCCGGTTTTTCCGTGACTTCCTCGATCCGATTCCTAACGGTTCAAACGCCGCCGTGTTTACAAATCGGAGGTCAGCGGACGGTTAGTCGGTAAACCGGAGAAGTGCCTCACCCAAAGATAGGTCCTCGAGTCCATCTACTTAGTAATGTGTTCTACTGTTCCCGCGGCCCGTAATGCGGAACCGGCCGGCCTACTTCCAGTGCGCCGAGATCCGGTGCTCGTCCGGTGAAGTCATCGTTGATGCCGGGAAGACGAAGACCCTTGTCGACCGCGGCTGAACCGGGGCGAAGCTGAAAGTCGAAGTCCGTGGGCCGGTAGAGTGTCCTCGGATCAGGGCCAGGCGGCGTGACCTTCACAAAAACGTCGTAGTCGAGAAGGACGCTGTGTTTGTCCTGGCCTGTGGCGTCACTGTATTCTTTCAGCGTTTTAAATCGCCGCACTTCTCTCGCCTTCGCTTCAAGCTGCGACTGAGCCTGCGTCGAAAGCTTTCCGGCTTCACCCGGAAAGTTCGCGCGCATGTTCATTGGCGGCGTGCTCCATTCGAAAGAGAATTCAGCTCCTTCGTTGGGGCGAAATCCGTTGTAGTCGGAACTCGAGTAATTCGTATTCGTTTCGACAGCGAACGTTTCGAGCGTCTCGCTCTTTCCGAAGACGAGATTGTTCCGGTAATGAACATTCGAGGCGGCGAGCAGCATGGGTTTGACCGGCGCAAGAAACGTGTTGTGATAGACCACAATGCCCGATGACGACGCTGTGAACTTGACGGCGCCACCTTCCGGCGCGTGGTAAACAATATTCCGGATGAAATACACCGGCCCGCCGAACATCGGCTGAACACTCAGCGCGCGATGGCCGTGATTGAAGCAGCGGTTGCGGAAGATCCGGATATTGTGAGCGCCTCCGTCGGACTCGAGGCAATTGTCTTCCATGTTGAAAATATCGTTGCCATAGAAGTCGATGGACACGGGCATGCGATCGCGAATGGGATTCGGACTTCCATCCGGATTGCCGTAGGTTGCGACATCGATGCCGTCGTGAAAGTTCGCGATGTAGTTATACGCAACGACATGGCCGGAGCCGTAGACTTTCACGGCGTATTCTGAAACGAGTTTGGGATTGAATTCGGGAAGGTTCTGCCATGTACGTCCGGTGAATCCCATCAGGTAATTCGGATTGAATCGCCCGATCATGATGTTGTCCGCGATGTAGTAATCCTTCGATCCCGACCAGTCCGTGTAAATCGCGCGCCCTACATTTTCGAATCGGCATTTTTTGATCGTGAGTCCGCTGGATCCTGTGATGTTCTTCAGGCCGGCCTCGAATGCGAGATCCGTGTTGCGGATCGTCAGGCCTTCGAAATAGTTGTAATTGGCTGCGAGGACATTGAAGAGATTGTAAGCGCCGTCGCCATCGAAGATCGGAGGGCCGTCCCCGGCAGCCTTGATCACGATGGGTTTTTCGGCCGTCCCGCTTTGTGTCAGGAAATAGGTTCCGCTGGATACCGTACCGAGCGGCCCGCCGTATCGATACCGGTCATCCTTATATAAGCCGGCGTGAACCAGGATCGTGTCACCCGGCTGAACGCGCGCGGGGTAGGTATTGAAATTGTCGGCCCCATTGGAGCCGGCGTAATACGCCCCCATTAATCCGGTGAACGCCGGCTGCTGCTTCTCGCCGTTGTATCCCGGCGGATACACATGATAGATCTTGCCGCCCGATGCCGGCTTCGGCTCAATTCGCGTTCGAACAGTCACGATGTTTTCGGTCTTGCCTTCGATGCCGTCCGGATCGGACATCACAAATCGGCATTCGTATTCCGTCGCCGGCTCAAGATCGAAAATACTTCCGGCAAATCCATTCGGCGTGATGTATTGCAGCGCGTTCTCGTTGATGCGCTCATTGCCGATCCGCAACAGCGGCAATCCTTCTTTCCACGCCGGCTCGCCTTTCTTCCGATACGAAACCGCAACGGCGGCGTTGCGGTTATCATCGCCATCGATCTTCCATTCGAACCCCAGCGAGATCAGCGTGGGCGGTTCCGTTATGAATTCCTTCGCGACTGTTTTGTCGGCGGCGAAGAGCGCCGGCGTGCACAGCAGCGCTGCCACCAGCATTGACGTGAGTTTTCGGTGCATCGTACGGCGCAGTCTACTATAAGTACGATCCGCGTGCGGCGGTCTATAGCGTGCTTAACCGACTCGTGCTGAGCCGTTTTCCGTTCTTCGTCCTTTCTGAGGCTGTTGGATTTCATGAGAACCCCTCAGGTGACGCTGCAAGATCGTTTCCATCACCCAAATTCCACTTCGATCCTTCTCGAATTTGAGTGATTTAGGCCTCCGACACCCGCTACAGTTAGCACTGATCAACTTACTTGTAGACATTTGCAGGAGGGATCCCGGTGAAACTTCATCGTGTGGGGTTGGCCATTCTTTTAATTTGCATCACAGTGCCGGTCTTCGGTCAGGCTCGTGGCCAGAATCAGGGCGGAGATCCGGATCTTGGAAATCAGTTTCAGGGGACGGTGCGGCAGCAGCGTCCGCAACCGCCGGCGCGTCCTGCGCCGCGGAAGCCCGATGGAAAGATCATGCTGGGACCTGCGGCTGGAGAAGCCGGTGTATGGCTGCCGGGCGCGGGCGGACAACCGGGAGAGCCCTGGCCTCCCCGGACCATGAAGGTTCCGTTTCAGCCGTGGGCGGAAGAGTTGCTTGCGTATCGCCGTCAGAATCAGTTTGAACCGCACACGCGGTGCAAACCTTCGGGCGGCCCGCGCCAGTTTCTGACGCCATATGGAGTGGAGTTTGTCGATCTGCCGGAACTTCAGCGCGTCTTCATCATGGATATCGGAGGGCCGCACACGTTCCGTGTGGTCTACATGGATGGGCGTGCTCATCCGAAGGATTTTGTCTCCGACTACTACGGACATTCGGTCGGACACTGGGAAGGCGACACGCTGGTCGTGGATACTGTCGGATTCAACGAAGGATTCTGGATGTCGAGAGGCCTGCCGCATACCAGCAGCCTTCACATGATCGAGAAGTTCACGCGCACGGATATGAACTCGATGAAGTACGAAGTCATGGTGGATGATCCCGGCGCTTATGCCGCGGCATGGACCGCGGGATTCCTGCTGCGTTGGGAGGCCGGGACGGAATTATTCGAATACGTTTGCCAGGATAACAATCACGCGCCGGATCTGATGCTGGGTTCGCAGGAGTCGATGGATCGGACGAGTCCCATTATTCCGTAGGGAATTACAGGGGACGAACGCATTTGAGAGTGGAGATCCCAGGATCTGAGATCTCAAATATTGGGTTCTGCACTCTCAAATGCTTCGTCCCTGAAATTCCCTCAGCTTGCAGGAGTCGCGGGCGGCTGCGGATCTTCGAACTGCAGCGTGGTTCCGCCGACTTCTATAACATCGCCGTCTTTCAGCAGTTCCTTCTGATGCACAGTTACGCCATTCAGCTTCGTATAACCTTCCTTAACCGGAACGATGAAATAACCTTCCTGGCGATTGGCGATCATAGCGGCATTTTCAGGAGCGGATCCAAACAATCCTGTGCCCTTGATTTTGATCTGCACTTTATCGGACTTGCCGATGTAGGTGGATGAAGCTTTCAACTCGAATTCCACCTGATCGACCACGCCCTTCACCACACGAACGACCGCAGGTTTTTTCTGGGCAGCCTTTGTGGACGCGGTTACAAGGTCCTGTTGTTTCTGCGGCGAGATCATCATTGTGGCATCGGCGCGCGGAGCCGCGGGCGCCTGAGGCGGAAGCGTTGCTTCTTTGGGCCGGTCGTCCACGAATTTGAGGGCATGTTTTACGATACCGATAACGTCGTTGTCTTTAAGCCCGGCCTTCATGGTCTTGCTGGCGTTGACGAACACGCCGTTTGTGGAGTTGAGGTCCTCGACGAAGTAAGTATCGTTGATTTGGGAAATCTTGCAGTGATGGCTGCTGACTGCTGGATTGTCGATGACGATGTCGTTATCGGGAGTGCGGCCTACCGTCATCTCCGGTTTCGTGATGGGGATCTCTTTGATCACTGCACCCTGAAACTGGAGCAGGAACTTAGGCATTCGTGAGAACCTCCTTCTCTAGCCCCTCTAGGGTCAGGCTCCGCTGGGTCAACTTAGGTACACCTGCCATGGACTCATCCTCTCAAAAAAAACCGTTTGATCTGTTCGAGAAACCCGGCTTTATCAACCCTGGCCACAGCTACCGTGATGTTATCCTGCCCGCCCGATTCATTGGCCATGTCGATCAGCCGTTTGGCCAGTGCTTTCGGCTCGGGTGTCTCCGTGGCGGTTTGCAGGACCTGATCGTCGCTTAATTCTTTTTGCAAGCCATCCGAGCAAAGCACGAGGACGTCGCCGGGAAAGAGTGGATGTTCATCGATATCGACTTTGACATCGGCTTCCGTTCCCAGCGACCGAATCAGAATATTATTCTGGCTCGACTTCTCAGCCTGCTCTTTGGTGAGGAGTCCCTTGCGCACCTGCTCCATGACAAGTGAATGATCCTGCGTCAATTGTTCGAGCTCGCCGTGACGAATCAGGTAACACCGGCTGTCGCCGACGTGCGCCAGGCTCAACCGGTCACCCTTGATGAATGCGGCTGTGCACGTGGTTCCCATGCCATGATCCTTCGGATAATGCTTGGCGGCCTCAAAAATCACCTGATTGGCCATCTTCACGCAGAAACCGAGCCTATTGGTTTCTTCGGAGAAATGATTGTCGGCGATCTCCCCGGCGTTGTGTGCCTTTGCGAGCTGCTTGAAATTTGAGGGAATGGTTGTGACCGCGAGCGCACTGGCTTTTTCGCCGGACTGATGGCCGCCCATTCCGTCGGCTACGATTAATAAACTGACTTCCGGATCGACCCAGATTGCGTCTTCGTTGTTGCCGCGTTTCCGTCCCTGGTCTGTGAAGCCATCCATCTTGATCGAGAGCATTGTCATTAGCGAGCTACCTGCCGTCGGGATCCGATCCGGGTTCGATGCGCAGTGTTCCATCCAGATTGGGGGGTTCCGGATCGACGCGCAATGTTTTTTCGACGGTCCTTGGCGGTTCAGGCGCGAGCCGCACAGTTCCATCGGTGGTTTTGGGTGCTTCGGGTTCGAGACGCATCGTGCCTTCCGTTGTTGCGGCTTTCGGAGCCGTCTCCATAACGGTTCTTTCGAAAGTCGCACTCGGAGCAGCCGCCGCCTTCGCCACGGGCTCCAGCCTCGGCGCTGCCGGCGGCGGAGCGCCGCCCGATTTGAAACGCGCCAGCACGGCGCGCAAGTCGGCCGCGAGCTCCGATCCGCGCTGATAACGCTCGTCCGGATTTTTCTTCAGACACTTATCGATGATGGCGGTGACGTCCGCCGGCAAATCCGGTTTGTAGTCTGTCGGCGCCGGAGGCGTATCGCTGGCAATCTGGAACAGGAGTGTTCCGATGGCTTCCGCCTGGAACGGTTTTTGAGCCGTGCACATCTCGTACAGCATGACTCCCAGCGACCAGAGGTCCGCGCGTCCATCGACCTTCTTTCCGGCAACCTGTTCGGGACTCATGTAAGAAGGAGTACCCATCACGGTGCCCGTGGCCGTTTTCGATGAAGCCTGAAGCCGCGCAATGCCGAAGTCGGTGATGCGGAGCGTGCCGTCTTTCAACAGCATGATGTTGGCCGGTTTGATATCGCGGTGAATGACGCCGGCGGCATGCGCGTAGTCGAGGCCGTCCGCCGTTTTCGCGCAATAGTCGAGCACCGTTTCCAGCGGAAGGATCGAACCCGGATCGCAATATCGCTTCAGGTCGTGCCCTTCGAGCAGTTCCATGGCGATGTACGCGATTTCGTTTTCTTCTCCGGCATCGAAGATTCTTACGATGTTCGGATGATTCAGATTTCCCGCGGATTCAGCCTCCCGGAAAAACCGCATCTTCATTTCCTTGATCTGTTCGGGAGTTCCTTCGAGCTCCAGCATCATGGTCTTGATCGCGACCTGACGGTTGATCTTGGGATCCTTACCCAGATACACGATACCCATGGCGCCGCGTCCGAGTTCCTTCTCGATTTCATAGCGGCCCAGAGTGGGTTTCATGCCCGCGCCGTCGGTCATGATCGTTGAATCTTTGCCGCGTCCGACCGCGCCTCCAAAGACCGCGCCTTCCGCGGCTTTCTTCAGGCTTTCGAGTTTGGTATCGATGTCTTTGTAGGCCTTGAATTTCGTTCCGATGTATTCGTAGACCGCGACCGATTTGTTGTATTGCCGCTTGCGTTCGAAATCGAGACCGAGGTTATAGAGCAAATCCGCAACGGTTTCATCCAGAGGGCACGCGCGGAATTTATCGAAAGCAAGATCGAGCATGCCCTGGCCCTGGAATGAAAGGCCGAGCATCTTGCTGGTTTCGATCTGCGACGCTTCCACAAGTTCCTTGCGTTTTTCAGTCGTAAGGAATCGCTTCGTCACAATGATCGTGTATCCTGCGGCAAGCAAAACCGAGGGATACGTGACCTTCAGCCACTGGCTCTGCGATACGAACAGATACATGCCGGTGATCAGCAGCACCACCAGAACCGCCGCCGAAACAATCGCGCCCATTCCCGCTTTCAGTTGAGGCAGCATGAAGCTGACGAAAATGCCGACAAGAACGATCAACAGAAATTCGGCTCCGCGCGCCCATGTCGGACGCGTGAGGAATTTTTTGTTGAGGAGATTCTCGATGACGTTCGCGGTGAGTTCCGCGCTGTTGAAGTTGCGGCCCGCGGGCGTCACCCATCGCGTGTCCAGACCCTGGGCGGTAGGACCGAGCAGAACGATGCGATCCTTGAACCGGTCGCCGTTCACTTTGTCGTTCAAAACATCAAAGAACGAATAAAAGAAGAACGTTTTCTCGGGACCGCGATACGTAACGTTCATCAAACCCGTTTGATCGAGCGGTGCTTCAATCTTTCCAAGGATGACCCGTTCATTCTTCGCAAGCTGCAGGTCTTTTGAATCAAGTCCCAGGTAAACGCGCAACAGCTCGAGAGGATAGCTCGGAAACATCTGGTCGCCGTATGCGATCGCCATCGGTACACGCCGCACGCTTCCGTCGGAGTCCGACACGACATTGATATGGCCGACTCCCGCCGCGTTTGCAGTGAACTGAGGAAGCGGGTAGCTGGCCTTTTCGGAAATCACATAGTCGATGCCGCCGGAGGGAAGCACGCTCATCGCAGAGCGGGCAACTTCCGGAGGAAGGGTCTCGGGCTTTCCGCCGAGATTCGAACCCAGTTCAAAGAACATCGGAAGTACGACTTTTTTCCCCTTCAGCGAAGCCGCGAGTTTCGCGTCTTCATCCAGCCCTTCCTTCGCCTTTGCAATCGCGCTGAGAATCGCGGAGTTGGCGCCATCCGCGCCAATCGGCTTCTTGCTTTCGGCGTCGGTTTCGACGACGGCTTTCGAACCGACGAGTTCTTTGTACTTGCCCGCAATTTGATCGAGTGCGGTGATGCCGGGATTCCGGTCCGCTTCGGAGAAAAGAATATTGAGTCCAATGACCTTGGGGCCGTACGAGTTCAGCTTATCGATCATGGCTGCAATTCGGGATCGCGGCCATGGCCAGCGGCCTAACTGCGCCAGACTGTTGTCGTCAATTCCAATGATGGCAACTTCATTCGGCTGCTGGCTGACATCTTCGCGAAATTTCGCGCGAAGGTCGTAAAACTTGAGCTCGACGGATTCGAGGGCTGCGCTTCCTATCAAATAGGAACCTGCAACGAAAAGCGTGAGCAGGATGCCAAAAAAACGGTCGGAAAGCAGAAACTTCTTCATAAACCTTACCCCTCGGTGTTAAAAGCGGTCTGATTGTAAGGTATCTACCGGCAGAAAATCAGCCACAAAAGTGTGGGTTTTCAGCCTTTTTCGAGCTAGACCAGGGCTATGGCAACGCCCGCCAGTACAAGAACAGCACCGATCGCCGAAGTCGTGGACGGCCGTTCTCCCAACACCAGATAGCCGAGCACCAACGCCGTGATTGGAGTAAAAACGGAAATAAAGGAAAGAGTCGTCGGTTGCCAGACCTTCAGGAGCCAGAAGTAAATCAGAAAGGTCACGATGCTGCCCGCAATGGACAGATAGAAGATGGGTCCCCATGCCCTCAACGCCATGGGGAAATGGAATCCATCACCGGCAAGAATCGAAGCCAATGTCAGCAAAACCGCCCCAATGAGCATTGCCGGAGCATTGAGAGCGGCGGGATGGAGATCGTGCCCGTGCTTCTTTGCCGCAACGGTTCCCGCGGCGCCACAAAGGGCGGCAAGGACGACGGCCACCATCGGGCCGATCTTCGATGCATCGATGTGAAGATTCGTCGCGAACAGCCCGGCAACTCCCGCCAACGCCAGAAACATCCCGCCGAGTTTTTGCGCGCTCAGACGATCTCCGGCGATGTACCCATGCGCCAGCACCGCCATGATGAGCGGATAGACGGCGAACAATACCGCCGTTAGCCCGCTATCGAGATATTGTTCGGTCCAATACACAAAGCCGTAGTCGCCGGCGAAAAGAACAACTCCCAGAAACAGCACAAGCAACCACTCGGAGCGTTGGCGCGGCCATTGTGCTCCGAAAGCCGGGACCAGCGGAACAAACAGAAATCCCGCCACAAAAAAACGGATCGCGGCCACATTGAAAGGTCCCAGGCCGGCATAACCTACTTTGATAAAAAGCCATGTGGAGCCCCAGATCAGGCAGAGCAGAACGTACGCAGCGTAGTATTTGATCCTGGACATCGTATATTCGAGATTTGAGATTGCAATCTCAGATCTTGGGTTGTCAGATACGCGATGTCAAATGAAGAGGTGGTTTTGTGAAGACAGTTCTGCTTCTCCTTCTCCTCAGTCAAGCGAACAAGCCCCCAAGTGTTTGGGATGGCGTCTATACGCCTGAACAAGCCGATCGCGGACAGGCGGCGTACACCAAAAACTGCAGCGGCTGCCACCAGACCAGCCTCGGCGGCCGCGGTGAGGTTCCCGCGCTCAAAGGAGATGGATTCATGGAGCGCTGGCGCGATTACAGCCTGCGGCCCTTGTTCAGTCTTATTAAGACCGAGATGCCCCCGCTGCGATTCCGCACGCCGGAAACGAAACCCCTGGCCGATGAAATGTATGTCGACATCATGGCCTACCTGTTGAAGTCGAATGGATTTCCCCCCGGTACCCGCGAACTGGCTCTCGACAAACTCAACGACGTTCAGATTCTTGGAAAGAACGGCGCCGCGCCGCCTCCGAACTATGCGTTGGTGTTGTCGGTGGGCTGCCTGCGTTACAGCGCGCGCGGTTTATGGATGCTCGATTACGCAACGTTTCCTGTTCGAGCGACCAATCCGGATCTGCCGACACCCGATGAAATTCAGGATGCAAAAACAAAACTTTTGGGACTACGTATGTTCCGGCTCGCCGATTTCGGGTATCTCGGCAACACGTTTGATCCGGAATTCCTGGAAGGGCATCGAATTCAGGTGAAAGGCTATTTGATCCGGCAACCGGAATTTGAACGGATCAGCGTGACGTCGATTGCGAATGTCGCCGCAACCTGCGAGTGAGTTTTTTGGCAGGGTGAATTACAGAGGAATTTCAGGGACAGATTATTTGAGAGTGGAGAACCCAATATTTGAGATCTCAGATTCTGGGATCTCCACTCTCAAATGTCTAGAACGTAAATCGAGCGACGAGTGCGCCCTGCCGCGGTAACAGATTCGATGTGGTTCCGAACGCGGTGACGCCGGTGGTGACCACTTGTCCGAATCCTGCGCTGGTCAAACCGTTGCTCTGGTACGTTTGCTGCAAAGAGGGATTTGTCAGAGCGGTTCCGGTCGGATCATTCCAGTATGCGCGGTTGAAGATGTTCGTGAACTCCATCCTCACGTTCAGGATTTTCCTTGAGCCTTCGCCACCGATGCGGAAGTTCCGTCCGATGTTCATGTTTTCCATCGGACGCCGCATTCCACGATAGTCGCTGTAATAAGCGGCGCCGGTTCCGAATTGTCCGGCAGGCGGATCCACCCACGCATCTTTGTTCAGGACGAACGTGCGGGCGGGATCGTAGCAGTGGCAATTCAAGTCGACGTTGAACAGATCCTTTCCGGGAACGCGTGTCGCAAAGCTGGTGCCCTGAAAGAGGTAGTTGTTGAGCGATGTCTGAGCGTTCGGCGCCTGCAGCGGGAAGCCGCTCGCATATTGCACGAACGCGCTGATCATCCAGTTACCGAAAAGCTTCGGGACGATATCTTTCCCGAATTTCGGCGTCGTGTAGTTCAAAGCCGTGTTGAAGAAGAACGGCTGATCGTACCGCGAGATGTACTTGTTCTGATTCCGGTCGAACACGTTGTTGACGACGGCATTCCCGCTCGTGCCCGGATTCGGTTCGCCGATTTCCGTCCCGATGGTCAGCGCCTTCGACCAGGAGAAATTGCTGTTGAGCGTCAGGCCGTGAGACAGCCGCTGCGTGACCTTAAACTGCAGAGCGTCGTACCAGGTCTTGCCCATCGGATTCCAGTAAACCGGAATCGTGGTGAATTGCGGGAATGGGCGAAGCGCCTGTGCGAGCGTTTGAGTCGGTGGGAATCCGGTGTATGGAAGTTTGAACCCGCGGCCGGTCACAAGAGTGGTATTCATCGCCGAGGAGAGCAACTGGCGGTCGGCCGCACTGGTCACATCGATTCCAAATGCTTTGAGACGCTCGGGTGTATTCGCATTGAGGTTGAGAAGCCCGGGCGCCTGCCACCAGACTCCGACGTTTCCGACGTAGGTGAGATCCACTACCAGGTTCGGATTAAGCTCACGCTGGAATCCGATACTCCACTGATACTGTCGCGCCGGACGTCCGGCATTGGGATCCATCCACACGGGACCGGCTCCCGGAGTGATGAACGCATTGCCTCTCGGCACTGTCGGAAAGTATCCGGGGTCGTAGCTCGGCCACGGCGCCGGTCTGAAAGAAACCGGAATGCCCTGGGCCAACGAAGTCACCGGAATTCCAAAACTCGATGCCGGGGTTGACGCGCTTGAGGCGGCGAGACCCGAGCCTGAATTATTGTTTGTCGCCGTGCCGCTGTAGACGATGCCGAAGCCGGATCGAAACACGGTCTTGGGCGTTATCTGGAAAGCCGCTCCCAGACGCGGTCCGAATGCCCATGGATAATTCTTCGCGATGTCGCATCCGCAGCGGCCCGGTCCGCTTCCGTCATAAATTGCAGCGCCCGGGATGCCGACCTTGGGATTGATCGTTGTGGGCGAAAACTCCGGAGCGCGGCCGTACTGTTCACGAAGGTAAGTGGAATAATCGTATCGAAGCCCGTAATCGAGCGTGAATCGATGCGTGACCTTCCACGTATCCTGCGCATAAATCCCCAACTGCTTTTTCCCGGTTCGCGGCCTGGTTGGGTTCGACATACTTATGGAATCGACTTGCCCCAGCAGGAAGCTGGCATAACCGAACCCGACATTTGCGCCCTGCACCGCGACGTTTTGGAACGGCTGTCCCGTTTCGGCCGCGGAGAACGTGTATACGCCATCCGTGTTTCCGTCGACAACCGGTGGATAACCTTCCGTGCGGAACTCGGAGCCGAATTTGTAAGCGTGATTGTTTCTCACCCAGCTCATGTACGCATTGAAGCTCGGGCTCTGCGTGATCTGATTGGTTCCGGCCTCGGAGCCGATGCCTTTCATGCCTCCCGTCAACGTCGAGAGGAAACCGGACATGGTCGGAAAGAATTTGTTTTCGATTCCACCCTTGAGGCCGAGCTCCTTCTCAGCGTTGTAATTGACGATCTGACCCGTTCGAGTGACCGACGGCACCAGAAAATAATTGCTTCGATACCCGGCGCCCAAATGGAGCAGCACTCGCGGATTGACGGTGTAGTCATAGTTCAGGCGGTATAACGGCGCATTCTGGAAAGTTCCCAGAACTTCGGAAATCGGATCCGGGAGGCCGTCGGATCGGCCGAATATCGTATTGCCGTCCGGGTTGCTGGTTTTTGTTCGCTGCCAGAAGAAACTCAATCGACCCTTGCCCAGGACCTGATCGATTTTGACCGATGGAACTTCGGTGTGCCTCGTTGTCGGATACGTTGAAACATAGTTACCGGTGAGGTCGTTGACGAATGGTCCGGTGGGTTGCGGGAACAGCGCTTGAATCTTCAGAGCGACGGGATCGAAACGATCTTTGGGAATGATGTTGCCGGAAAATGGATTTCGAACCAGGGCGCCATTAGGCGCTGTGAACGTCGAGCCCGGATCGTAAATCATTCCTTCGATCATCTGACGTCCCAGTGGATCGGTTCCGATGATCTTGGGGCCGCCCGGCTGACCTGGAATTCCTTTGGGTATTGCCGAACTGAAGTCCCCGTTTCGATAGGCCAGCGTCGGAACGGTCTGGTATTGGTTGTTCACATATTGCACTTCACGGAACTGTTCGTAATTGAAGAAGAAAAATGTTTTGTCCTTTCGAATCGGCCCGCCGACCGTGAAGCCCCAATCGTTTCTGCGAGCGCGAGGCCGCGGGTTATAAGGAATGTTCCTTCCATTTGCTCCCGCCTGGATCGTGAAAGGATTTCCCGCGTTGAATGCTTCGTTGACGAAGTTGTCGTATACGGTTCCATGAAATTGATTCGTCCCCGACTTCATCGTGACGTTGAAAACACCGCCGCCGACCTGGCCGTACTCGGCCGCGTAATTGCTGGTTTGAATCGCGACTTCCTGAATGGCATCCACGCCGGGCTGGGATTGAGCGGGAACGCCCGGTGTTCCTGTATTTGAAGCGTCCTGACCTTCGATGCGGAAGGACTGGGTGTTCGCGGGAGTTCCGTTAAGCCGCACGAGACTGTTCGGTGTCCACGTGCTTCCGGGAATCAATTGCACCATCGCATATGGATTCCGGATGCCTGCGCTTCCCGACAGCGTGCCGCCGATTCCGAGGAGCGGTAGTTCGTCCAGCCGGCTTGAAGCGACGTTGTGACTGACGTCGCTGCTTTCCGTACGCAGCAGCGGCGCGTCAGCGCTGATCGTGATTTCGTCCGTAGCGGCGCCCACTTCAAGTGTTGCGTCGATACGCAATGTCTGAGCCACCAGAACCGTGACGCCCTGGCGGATATATTTCTTGAACCCCGGCAGTTCGACACTCAATTGATAAACGCCCGGCGGAATCTGTCCGATCGCGTAGTTTCCGGTTTCGGTGGTTATCGTGTCGTAGTGCGCACCGGTTTCGGAATTTGTGACGATGACGCTTGCGCCCGGAATGACGGCTTTTGAAGCGTCCGAGACTGTTCCGGTAATGGTGCCGCGATCGCTCTGCGCAAAGGCAGGCGATGCCGCAAGCAGGAAGCAGAGACACACAAACAAACGGCGCATAAACATCCCCCCTCTACAAAAAAGTTTCCGGTTTCTCGGTCAGAATCTTCGGCACGAAAATACGCCGAGTTTCACGGTTGTGTCACGAGGAAAATCTATGGGGTGGCGAGGTTCCGGCCGTGCTCAGTCGCGGCTGCGGCATCCGTGAATCTCACTGGGGCCGAATATTTGCCGAGGTTCCTCAACAGCGCGAAATACTCCGCGCATTCCGGCGATGATTCGCCAAGCCACGGCGGCAGGACTGAAATGATTTCGTGCGCCCACAAGATATCCGCCTCTTTGGGCGCTACGTATTCCTTGCGCATGCGGTGAAGGTCTTCGCCCGCTTCGGCGGAAGACGCGCCCGGCGTGGCTCCGGCTTCGGCATCCGGCAATCGCCGCAAGCGGATGTTGGCCCGCTTCTGCACTGCTCCGACTGCGGCAGCCAGGGCAAGTGTTTCCGTTGAGCCTCCGCGGGAATAAAAAACCACAAGGATCTGAGAGGGCATCAGTGCCACATCGTACTTCATGACAGACAATTCAGGAATTCTTCAGATAGCACACCCGCTGTTTGGAGCTACAATTCGCCTTCTGAAGGGTCGTCAATCTTTTTTGCAGAAAGGGTTGCAATGCGAAAATATTCTTTATTTGCCGTCGGCATCGCGATGGTTCTGGGTTCAGGATGCGCTCAGCAGCAGAAAACGGAAGCGCCGGCACAACCGCAGCCGGAATATCGCATCACTGCGACGGTGAAAGACATCATGGATTCCATGGTAGACCCGGGATCGGATGTGATCTGGGACTCGGTTGAAACCATCGTCAGCGCCAAGGGCGTCGAAGAGAAAGCTCCGCACACCGATGAAGAATGGAAGAACGTGCGTAATCACGCCATGATGTTGCTCGAAGCCACGAATCTGCTGCAGATGCCGGGCCGTCACGTCGCCAAGGCGGGCGAGAAGGCGGATGATCCCAAGGTCGAACTGGCGCCCGATCAAATCGAAGCAATCATCAATCAGGATCGAGCGAGCTGGATCAAGTTTGCTCACGGACTTCACGACGCCACGATGGAAGCCTTCAAAGCAATCGAAGCCAAAGATACCGAAGCACTGCTGAATTCCGGTGATGGAATCGACCAGGCTTGCGAGAAGTGCCATCTGAAGTACTGGTATCCGAATGAAGCCAAGGCCAATGAAGCCGCCGCTTCCGGCGCCGCCAGCCCGCGAAAGACCGACGAGAAGAAGTAAGAGCACGTCGAGCTGTTTATGAAACGTAAGGTTCTTATTGCGTTCCTTTCTGGACTGATGGTTGCGGGCGAAGCCGCAGCGCAAACCACAACCGGCACAATCAAAGGTCACGTCGGTCTCACCGGAAAACTCCCGGGCAATTCCATTATTCGCATGGGCGTCGATCCGATGTGCGCGAAGGTCAACGCGGGAAAGCGAGTGATCCAGGAGACAGTGGCTGCGGCAATTGACGGCAGTCTTGCGAATGTGTTCGTTCGCCTCCAGGGTAATTTCCCCCAGATTCCCGTGGCCGCCGAACCTGTGACTGTCGATCAAAAAGGCTGCATGTATGCGCCGCGAGTGCTCGGCGTGCGTGTCGGGCAGACTTTGCAGATCAGGAACAGCGACTCATTCCTGCATAACACCGAAGGCCTTTCCGGCAAGAACAACAGTTTCAATTTCGGCCAGCCCGTGGCAGGCCAGGTCAGCCCCATCAAGTTGAAGAATGAAGAAGTCATGCTGCACCTGAAATGCGACATTCACAAATGGATGAATGCATGGGTGGGCGTCGTAACGAATCCGTATTTCGCGGTCACCAACACGATGGGCAGTTTTCAAATCGACAAGGTGCCGCCGGGGACGTACACGATTCAGGTGTGGCAGGAGAAATATGGATTCCTCACCAAGATGGTTACCGTGAAAGCCGGGAGCGTGGCCACAGTCGATTTCACATACACCGGCAATGAGAAACCTGCTGCTTCTGCGATACACGAACTTCCTTTGCCTGCCCATGCGGCAGTTTCGGATTTCAGTCTGCGGATTTCGGATTAACGCAGAAATGCCGTTGCATAAACTCCATTGATCCGGTAATAAACACGATCTATGCAACTGGCCGAAAAAATGTCCCGGATCGGGACAGAATCCGCGTTTGAAGTCCTTGCTCGAGCTCAGGCTCTCGAAAAGCAGGGAAAGTCTGTTATTCATCTCGAAATCGGAGCCCCCGATTTCCCGACTCCTCCGCACGTTGTCGAAGCTGGAAAGCGGGCATTGGACGAAGGTTGGACGAAGTACGGCCCCACGCCGGGATTTCCTGAATTTCGCGAAGCCATCGCTTCATATATATCCCGCACTCGAGGAATCAAAGTCGGCGCCGACAACGTTTGCGTGGTTCCCGGCGGAAAGCCGATCATGTTTTTTTCCATGATGGCGTTGCTCGAGCCCGGCGATGAAGTCATTTATCCGAATCCGAGTTTCCCCATCTATGAATCCATGATTCGATTCCTCGGAGCCACTCCGGTGGCCATCTCGCTCGTCGAGAGCCGCGGGTTCTCCTTCGACCTGAACATGCTCGCGGACAAGCTTTCGAAGAAAACGAAAATGGTGATTCTCAATTCGCCGGCGAATCCGACAGGTGGAGTCATGCCGCGCGAGGATGTTGCGCGAATCGCCGCAATGCTCCGGGATCGTGATTTGATCATCCTGAGCGATGAGATTTATTCCCGCATCTCGTATGAGGGCGAGCCGGTCTCGATTACAACTTTTGAAGGAATGATCGAGAAGACCATCATCCTCGACGGATTCTCCAAGACCTATTCGATGACAGGTTGGAGGCTCGGCTACGGCGTCATGCCCACGTGGCTTGCAAATGCTGTGAACCTGCTGACCGTCAATTCGAATTCCTGCACGGCGAGTTTCACACAGCGAGCGGGACTGGCTGCGCTTGAAGGTCCGCAGGATTGTGTCACGGCGATGGTGAAGGAGTTTCATCGCCGCCGCGATGTCATCGTGAAGGGATTGAATGAAATTCCGGGTTTCCGCTGTTCCGTTCCCGCCGGCGCTTTCTATGCGTTTCCGAACATCACCGGAACCGGCATGTCTTCAAGAGCCATGGCGGATTTCCTTCTGAACGAAGCCGGTGTTGCCTGTCTCTGGGGCAATGCATTCGGCGAATACGGCGATGGCTATCTCCGATTCAGTTATGCAAGTTCGACGGAGAATATTCTCGAAGCCATCGCGCGTATTAAAAAAGTTTCCTCCAGCTGGTCCAGGTAGGGACGGACTATTTGAGATTGGAGATCCCAATATTTGAGATCTCAAATCCGGGGGGAATTTGAGAGTGGAGATCCCAGGATCTTTAATCTCAAATATTGGGTTCTCCACTCTCAAATGCGTCCCCTGTACGCCCTTTTCAGGATCCCCAGACTCGCCGAGCCGTCTCCACCACCAACTCCAGCTTTCGCCACTGATCGTCTTCCGTCAGTAGATTTCCTTCCATCGTTGAAGCGAAGCCGCATTGTGGACTCAGGGCCAGGCTTTCCATTGGGATGTAGCGGCCGGCTTCGTCTATCCGGCGAGCGAGCGCGTCGCGGGATTCCAGTTCCGGCAGCTTGCTGCTGACCAGCCCCAGCACCACCGTTTTGCCGCGCGGTACGAATCGCAGGGGTTCGAAGGTGCCTGCGCGCTCCGACTCATACTCGAGTAAAAATGCATCAACATTCAACTGAGTGAAAAGCTTCTCGGCGATCGGATCGTAACCGCCTTCGGCATACCACTGGCTGCGATTGTTTCCGCGGCAAAGGTGAATCGCGGTGACGACGTCCTGTTCTTCGATGCTCTTGAGGCATTCGTTATCGACGCGAATGGCTTCGTCGAGCGCCTGATCCGGCTCGAGCCCCATCTCATCCTTGATGTATTGCCGCCATTTCGGATCCACGTAGTAGCTGTAACGCGGCGCGTCGAGCTGAATGTATTTCGCTCCTTCCGCGGCGAGCGCCCGCATTTCCGATTGGATGATCGGTACGATGTCCCACAAAAACTCCGAACTCGTACGGTAAGCACTATCGCTGAGGCCTTTCCTGTAGGCGATGGCGGGAAACTGATTCGCCGTGGGCAATGTGATTTTGATATCGCCCGGACTGTGCTTTTTCAGGAAATCGATTTCGTGTTTTGCGAGACGCTTCGTCTGCCGGATTTTTTCGACGACGACGCCTCGAAGGGAATCCTGGCTTTTCGCGCCGCTCTGTCCCTTCCATCCCCGGGCAATCGATCCATCCATGTCGAGTCCGGAAACAGAGTCATGAAAACCGCTCATGAATCCGCGCCGGCGGAACTCGCCATCACTGAAGATTCGGAAGCCGAGTTCCCGCTGGCGCTGAAGCACGCGAAGGATGTGTTGATTTTCAATTTCTCGAAGTTCTTCCGGAGCCGTGTCCGGATTTGCGCGAGCTTCGAGCAAGGATCGCGGGCGTAACAAACTGCCGACGTGGTCTGCGCGATATGGAAAACTCAAGCGATTTACCGGATTTGTTCCAGCAGTGGAATATCCTTCGGTGCTTTCGCCGCAGGCAGGGATTTCAAATAGGCGTAGATGTCGCCCAGTTCCTGATCGGACAAAATCTTTTCGGTAAATGCCGGCATTCCGCCCGTCGGCTTGCGCACGTATCGTGTGAGGCCTTGAAGATTCAGGGCGGTTTGCGCAATGCGGGCGCCATCACGTCCGCCCTGGCCGGTTGTGCCGTGACAGTAGTAGCAGTTGTGTTTCATGAAGAGGCGCTTCCCGTTTTCAGCATTTCCGTTTGTCTGAGCATGGATGGGAAGAATGAATACCGCCGCAATCAACGCAGTCAGGAAGATCTTCTTCATCTTTGTTACCTCGGCTGGGAGACGACATCGATCAATGCGGGCTCGCCGCGCTTGACCACATCGAGCGCTTTTTTGATCGCGGGTCCCAGTTCCGCGGGATTTTCGATCGGCCCGATACTGTACATCCCGTATGCCTTCGCCATCGTTGCGTAGTCGATGTTTGGATCGTTGATCGCATTTCCGATGTCGACACGGCTCACGTCGCGCTGCGCTCGCGCTGCCATGTCGGCCACGAACATCCGTTCCTGGTGATAGGCACGGTTGTTGTGCATGATCGAAAGCAGTGGAATGTGATGATGCGCTGCGGTCCATAGCACGCCCGGCGCGTAATTCAAATCACCGTCGGATTGAATGTTGATGGTGACCCGGCCATGTTTCTTGTTCGCGAGCGCGGCGCCGACCGCCGCGGGTGCGCCGTAACCGATGCCATAGGCCCCGTGGCCTCCGATGAATTGATAATGCTTCGTAAAGTCCCACATCCGCGTTGGCCACCAGCTTTGAAAGACAACATCGGAAACGAGCGACCAGTCTTCATTTTTGATTTGATTCCACAACTCCGCCGACATGCGGGCGGTCGAGACGGGGCTGGAGTCCCATCCCCATGCCGCCTGTTGCAGATCCTGTTCCCGGATTCTCTTCGCGTTTTCCGCGTATTGTTTTCCGCGTTGTTCGAAAACGCGTTTACGTTCGGGAGTGATCAGTTTCCTGCATGCTTCGATCAGCGAGGGCAGCGTGGCTTCAGCGTCCGCCGCAACAGCAATATCGGCTTCGTTGTATTGGCCGAAATCCTGATAGTTGCTTTTCATCAGCAGGTCCATCGATGAAATGGTGATGAGCTTTGCGCCTGCCTTTGTCAGCGATCGTACTTCCATTCCCATGCGATTCAACGGAGTCTGCGCGTGCGTCACATTCCAGAAGTCCGGCACTTCGAGTCCCAGAACGACGTCGGCATTGGCAATACTTCCGGAACCATACAGCGGATGGCGTGTCGGGAAGTTCATGCGTTGACGCCGATCCGTCACCGGCGCCTGCAAGAGCTCGGCGAGTTCCACGAGAAGCTCCAGACCTTTCGGCGTGCGCGCCGAGCGGCCCGTAACGATCAAAGGGTTCTCAGCGGCGACCAGCAGCTTCGCAATGTCGGCGACAGCGGATGAATCACCGGCCGGCGGCGTCGTGATTGAAAGTTTCGGAACACGCAGGCGCCGCCGGTCTTCTTCGGAAACCGGTTCTTCCTGCAGGACCGCGTCCGCGACAATAACAGTGGGTCCCATCGGGGGAGTCATTGCCACTTTGTATGCGCGTATAGCCGATGACGCGAATTGCGTGAGTGAAATCGGCGAATCGTCCCACTTTGTGTAGTCGCGGACCATCAAAGCCGCATCCTGCACCGCATGCGTCCACTCCACGTCGCTGCGACGCCAGGGGCCGTCTGCAACATTTCCGATCACAAGGTAAACGGGAACGCGATCGGCATACGCGTTGTAAATCGCCATCGATGCATGCTGCAATCCAACCGTTCCATGGGCCATCACCATCATCGGCTTGCCTTCGATCTTGGCGTAACCGTGCGCCATGGCGACGGAAGATTCTTCGTGGCAGCAGGTCAGCAGCTCGGGTGTCTTATTGCCGCCGTAGTTGATGATCGATTCATGCAATGCGCGGAACGTCGATCCGGGATTTGCGGCGACGTACTCGATACCGAGCGTCTTGATGACGTCGAGCATGAAGTCCGATCCCGGCCGATCCGTGGTATACACATCGGCTCGCGGCGGCGGTCCCGTTTCCGCGGCGGCCAGAGCCGCGCCTGGAAGCGGCGTTGCGGCCCGGACTGGAGCCTGTGCGGCACCCTGAGATTCCGGTGGCGAAGGTTTTGCAACCAATGCAGCAGCGCCGGCTGCGGCGCCTTTCAAAAACCCGCGGCGGTTAACCGAACCTTTTTTCGAGCCTGGCATTGTATGAAATCTCCTTTGCTGGGAAGATGTGGAGCAATTCTACATGAAGTCCAAAAGCTGGCCAATCCGCTTGACCGCAGCAGCGGTCATCTTAACGGCGTTGTTGTGGGGAATTTTCGTGGTCGCCGATCCCGAGCGAAAGGACCTGGATTCTTCCGTTCGTTCGTCGGCGCCCGGGCAATTCGTCCAACTCAGCGATGGATACACTCACTTCGAAATCGGCGGCCCCGGCGGCGGCCGCGTTGTGGTGCTGGCCGCCGGCTTCAGCGTTCCCTATTACATCTGGGATCCTACGTTCAAAGCCCTGGTGGACGCGGGCTTTCGAGTTCTTCGATACGACTACTACGGCCGTGGATTTTCCGACCGGCCCGCGGTTCCATTCAAAGATGATCTTTATGTGCGGCAACTCGATGAACTCCTGAAGGCCACGCAAATCACGCAACCTGTCGATCTCGTGGGGATTTCATTCGGCGGTTCGTTGATTACAAACTTTGCCGACAAATATCCCGGCCGCGTTCGGACTCTGATCTATTTCGATCCGTCCATTCGAAGGCCGTATACCCTTTCACTGATCGAAAGTGTGCCTCCGTTGTGGAATTACCTCACCGCTACCCTCGACGAACGTACCTGGGCCGACAGCCAGATGGGAGACTTTCTCCGCCCCGAACACTTTCCGGATTGGCCCAAACGATACCGGGAGCAGATGCAGTTCAAAGGATTTCGCAGGGCGCGTTTTTCCGAGATGGTGAGCAACACGGATGTCGACCAGTCCGATCAATTCAAGCGTGTCGCACAGCATCCACGCCCGGTGCTCGTCATCTGGGGCAAACAGGACAATACAGTTCCGTTTGAAGAAAGTGAATGGATGATGAAGACCCTGACTCACGGCAAGCTCGTTGCCGTTGAAGGTTCAGGGCACCTGCCGCAGTGGGAAAAACCGGACGACGTGCATCCGGCATTGATCGAGTTTCTGAGGAACGCGGGTGTAAAACCCGCGACTACATACTGAACCAAATTCTGTAGCCGCGGGTTTCATACCCGCGTTTTCCTACTGGTTTGTGGATCCTTCGCGCTTAACCGGCTTCGCGTAGACTTCGATCTTCGCTACATCCGACCAGCCGCCCTGACCATGGCCGCTACCCGGCATCAGATCCGCAAATCCGATTTCATCCACGCGGCTCAAGTTGGGAGCATTCACCCAGTCGCCGGTGGTCACGACACGATCGCCATCCAGCTTGCGCCATCGGAGTTCCGATACGGCGAATTCGTTTTCGATCCAGTCCACGGGTGTGCCTTCGAAGTGGTCTCCGATAAGAAGAGTGCCGTCGGCCAGTTTGACAATCAGATTGACCTTATGGAAGCCGGACGTCTTCGTGATGACTCGGATTCGCGCGAGGCCCGTCAGATCCGCGAAATTTCCTTTTTCGCGCAATGTGAATGCGCACGGCGAAGTACACATTCCCGTCCAGAGATGAACCGGATTGTTTTCGTCGCCGGTATTTCCGGTCAGCAGAATTTCCTTGCCGGTAGGTCCGTAGAGTTTGAGTTCGAGATTGGGATTAAGCGTGGCTTTCTCGATAACGACCGGAGCTTCAGGACCGTTGGATCTCCATTCTTCCTTAAAGAACAGCGGTGGACGAGTCGCTCGCTGACCACCTCCGGCACGCTGTCCGCGGTTACCTTCCGGGGCGGCGCCGCCCCCTGCCCGCTGCTGCGCAAAGGCGCTGCAGGCTAGGGTCAGGAGAATCACCAGGGACAGAGTCGATACGATCACACTGCGTCGTGGCATGCAATAGCCTCCTCAATTTGAGTGATGCGATGCGTGCCAGTATAGCAGCGGCCTGCAAACGCCTTAAGCGATATTAGCGCCAGTTCCGGCCACGAGCGCGCCCGCGCCCGAAGCGTCCGTTTCCGCGATCCGATGCGATCTCGAGTGAAGAGATCTGCCGTTCCCAGTTTCGGAATCCGCGACCCTGCACTCGAGACAGATCGGGAATATCCGAATTGATCGCGATGCTTTCGCCGAGGAAATCCACATCGCGATAGAGAATGGCCGTGGTGCGGCCGAACAGGCGAATCGATGAGATCTTGTCGCTCCAGTTTCCGCTTCTGCGTAAATCCCGAATTTGCTCGCCGCTGTTCCAGCATTGCGAACGTCCCTGATAATCGCGCTCGGTGTAAACGCAAATGCCTTCGCTCATGTCCTGAGGATATCGATTGTCCTGAGGATATCGATTTCCGGGATTATAGACGGACCCGCCGCCATACACCGGTCCGCCACCGTATACCGGCCCTCCGCCGTATACGCCGCTGTTGGAATAATCCGTGACCCGCAGCGATTCAATACGGTCGTTCCAGGTGTGTCCGCCCGGAAAACTTCGTTGAGCAAGATCGGGTACATTCCGGTCGAATTCGGTCGAGCCGCCCCCGAAGTTCGTATTACTGAAAGCGATCAGCCGGGCGCGCCCGAAGATCCGGATCGACGAGACCGAGTCTTTACGGTCATTCAGACTCGAGATTTCGTCTCCGATGTTGTAACACTGTTCCCAGCCCTGATACTGGGCGTCCTTGTACAGACAAACCCGGTCGCGACTGCTTCCGATACGTTCGCGGCCTTGTCCAAATTGCGGCGCGGCGCTCGCAGACGGCGCCAACGCGATCAACATTGAAAGAACCAAACCTGAGATTGTTTTCATAGTCGTACTCCACAGGCAATAGACGCCAGGAGATCGAAAACGATGGTGGCCGTGTTCTTACCTTTCTTTCCATATTGGGGAAGAAACGAAACATCGGACACCGGCCTGCTGGAGTTTCAAGAAATCTCCACTCCCTTATCGGTCAAGCCACGTCAGTCATTTACAGGCGTTGTGTACGCCTTGGAACATCCCCTGCATAGGTCTCCCCATGACAGGACACCTGGAGGGAAAGACGATGACACGAAATGAACAAGAATCAGTTCGAAGCAGACGTGGATTTTCCTTGATTGAAGTCTCGATCGTTACAGCCATCGGTATGGCGGTCACGATGACGGCGCTGCCAAACATGGTGAATGCCATTGCGAACATGCGTATGAGATCCAGCATGACGAGCCTCGCGGGCGTTTTGCAGGATTGCCGCGCTCTGGCGATCAAGCAGAACCGTACGATGACAACTCATTTTCAGGTACGAAACTACGGAACGGCATCCGGCGTCATGGCCTACGTCAAACGCGCCACAGACACCACCAGCATCAATGGTCAGGATGCACAGGTGCAACTCGAAGAACCCGTCGTGCAGGTAACGACGCCTTCCGGCACCGGCGCCCCCGCGGCGCTGGATAACGCAACGCTCGGATTCATTCCACAGACCGCCGATCCTTCGTTCAACACGACCGGATTGCCTTGCGCGTATGCATCCGGTGTTTGCACCACGTCCGGATTCGTTTACTACTTTCACGATTCGCGTCCCGGTTCCCATATGGGTTGGGCCGCACTTTCAGTTTCACCCGCAGGCCGCATGAAGAAGTGGTTCTGGAGCGGTTCTGCCTGGACGGATTAGTCTGTCGTCGATCCTTCGCTTCTTTTCAGGCCCTCGCGAAATGCGAGGGCCTTTTTTTGTTTTCCCTTGCAAACAAACATGATTCTCCTGTAAGTAAGTACTTACTTACGCATGGAGGGTTCGTGAAGCGCATCCTTATATTCCTTGTTGTGGTGGGTGTGGCTGCCGCCGCTGTTTACTATTCGATGCATTTGCCGCCGGGGCCTCTGGTGCTGACGGGCATCGTGACGACGGAAGACCTGATCGTGAGTCCCCAGGTTGGCGGGCAGATCGGGCAGTTGCTGGTGAAAGAGGGAGACAAGCTCGAGCGTAATCAGCTCGTCGCGGTCATGACGACAGACGAACTTCAGGCGGATCGTTCCTACTATGCGCGCACGGTGGAAAGCATCCAGTCGCAGGTTGGGGAAAACGAAGCGGCGGTACGTTACGAGCAGCGGCAGACGGAAGATCAGATACAGCAGGCGCGGGCGGCACTCGATCAGGCAAAGGCGCAGAGAGGAGAGGCTCAGGCGGTACTGGAGGATGCGCGGATTGTGTTTGAACGGACGCAGAAGCTGGCTTCCCAGGGCGTCGCGCCCGCGCAGCAGTTCGATCAGGCCCGGACGGCATACGATGCAGCGAAAGCCAGGCTTGCCGCCGTCGAAAAACAAATCGAAGTGCAGCAGGCGGCGGTGGCGGTGGCGAATGCAAACGCAGAGCACGTGAAGGTTCAGCAGAATCGGGTTCGCACTGCCGAAAAGCAGCGCGAAGCCGCGGATGCGCAGCGCAAGCGCGCGGATGTGCGTCTCTCCTATTCGGAAGTGCGATCCCCCACCGATGGAATTGTGGATGTTCGCGTGGCGCGGCAGGGCGAAGTCATCAACGCGGGACAGCCGATCATCACGCTGATCAATCCGGATGATCTGTGGGTGCGAGCCGACATCGAGGAAACGTACACCGATCGCATTCGTCTGGGCGATCAGTTCAAGGTTCGGCTGCCGTGGGATGAAGAACGTATCGGGACGGTGTTTTATAAAGCCGTGGACGCATCATTCGCGACACAGCGTGATGTCAGCCGGACAAAGCGCGATATCAAAACGTTTGAAGTCCGGCTCCGGCTGGATAACAAAGACCGCAGGCTGGCGGTTGGAATGACAACTTACGTCGAGCTTCCAATGCCGTGAGCGACATCGAAGTTCAGCAAATCAGCAAGAAATTCGGCGACTTTACAGCGGTCGACAACGTTTCCTTCAACGTCGAGCATGGAGAGATCTTCGCTCTGCTCGGGCCGAACGGAGCGGGCAAGTCGACACTCATTCGAATGCTCACGACGTTGATTCCTCCGACTTCGGGCAGCGGAAGGATTTGCGGTCACGACGTCGTGAAAGATGCCGATGCGGTGCGACACGTTATCGGAGTCATTCCTCAGGCAATGACGAGCGACCTCGAGCTCAGTGTTCAAGAGAATCTGCTCATTTACGCCAAGCTTTATGGCGTTCCGCGCGAGCGCAGGCGGCGCCTGATGAACGAACTGCTCGAATCTGTGGAACTCACCAAATGGAAAGACAAGCCGGTGAAAAACCTTTCCGGCGGAATGCGGCGCCGCGTGGAAATCGCGCGCGGCCTGATTCATGAACCCCGTGTTTTTTTCCTGGATGAACCGACAACGGGACTCGATCCTGTTTCGCGCGTTGCGATCTGGGACATGCTGCGGCTGCTGAAGATGACCAGGGATTTGACCGTATTCCTTACGACCCACTACATGGACGAAGCGGACAAGCTCTGCGACCGCATCGCGATCGTCGATCACGGCAAGCTGGTGGTGCTGGATTCGCCGCAGAAACTGAAATCTTCGATTTCCGGAACGAACATTCTGGAAGTCAGTTTTTCATACACGCCTCCGGGTTGGGAGGATCGGCTTCGAAAACTTCCGGAAGTCGAAAATGTTTCCGGAAAAGACAACATTTTCAGAATCGGAACCCGAAACGGTCCCGCAACGACGATGGCATTGCTCGAAGCCGCCGCCAGGATCGATTTGCCGGTACATTCGCTCGGCGTTCAAACCACAACGCTCGACGACGTCTTTGTGCATTACACGGGACGGCAGTTGCGCGACGCATTGCAGGAGGCTTCGCCGCGTGAAAGTTCGTTCATGATCCGGAGGGGATAACGCCATGCACCGAATGTTGGCCATTCTGGAAAGGGAACTTCGGCGATTCCGCCGCAGCCCGATGTTGATCGTGATGTCGCTGGTTTTTCCCATCATTCAATTAATCGTGCTGGGTTACGCCTTCGGCGGTCAGGTGAAACACTTGAAGCTTGGTATCGTCGATCAGGATCACCGGCTTCCTGCGGTCAAACTGCGCGAACTGACCGTTGCCGTCACCGCAAACGCGAAGACCTTTGAAACGTTCGACTACACCGACAGCGGGCAGGCCGTCACGGATCTGCGCAATGGCCGGATCAATGGCGTCCTCACCATTCCCGCAGGATTTTCCCAGCGCCTGCTCGACAGGAACGAACCGAATGTCGCTTTGATTGAAGACAACACGGATGGATTTGTTTCAGCCGCGATGATTGGATCCGTCACCAGTCTGATGTCGGCCTACAACCAGCCGGCATTGCGGGCGCGTTTGGGGGCAGTGCCGGTGCTCGATGTGGTTACGGTCTACCGCTGCGTTCCTTACGGCAAGCTACTTCGGCCAGGCTCGACGGGCATGTCGATCTTCATGATGGTGATGATCGGCGGCGGAATAATCTTCATCGACGACAAAGCGCGCGGCCTTCACGAAGGCTATCTTGTCACTCCGATTACCAAACTGGAACTCATTACAGGTTTCAATCTCTCGGGTACGGTTAAGGCCATCATGGCGGGCACCGTATGTTTGACGCTTGGTTCGCTGATCGCAGGAATACCGAATCCCTTCATGCCGCTTCGAATGCTGCGCGCTCTCGTGGTGATTGTGGCTGCATCGCTGGCGCTCGTGAGCATGATGTTTCTGTTGATGGTGCGCGTCACGGATCCGCTGATGCCGCGAGCGATGTTCGGTGTCCTGAACACCTTCCTCTTTTTTCCGAGTGGCGCCGTTTATCCGCAGCAGGCGTTCCCGGGCTGGATGCAGGTTATCGCCAAAGTCGATCCATTTACCTACATCGTTCACGCGCTGAAAAGCCTCATGCTCAAAAACACGACATTCACCGCGATCAGCTTCGATCTTGCTTATCTGCTCGCGTTCGCTGCCGTCACCATGACTGCGGCGACACTTCTTTTCCGAAGGACGCTGTAACAAATCACGGCGAGCGACAGCACAGAAATCGCGGCGCCTGCGATGAAGCTTTCAGGCCGGAAGAAAAACTTCACTTCGTGCGCGCCCGCAGGCAGGGCGATTCCGCACAGCGCAAAGTCCGGCGTCAGCACTGGTGTTTCAATGCCGTCGATTGTCGCGTGCCAGCCGGGATAGTAGATCTGACTCAAGACAAGGATGGATGATGCGGAGGTCTCGGTTCGTAAAGAGAAACTGTTATTGCCTGCGTTCAGGGGTTGAAGTTTGCTCGTAAGCGCTGCGCCCGAATTCTCCGCGGCTGCGTGAGGCAGGATCACTCGGTGTGCAGCATCGAAGGCAGGATCCTTAATACGCTTCAACTGAGTCTGCGGATCCGGAATGACTTCGATGCCATCCATGGGCACAGCGAAAACGCGTGGCATGGCGGACTTGTTTTCGAATACGGCAATCGAACGTTCCTTGTACACCAGGGAGAACCGGCTCGGTTGCTGTGCGAAGCGATCAAAGTCAGGACCTGGAAAGATGGCCACGGCATATTTCACGTTCAGCAGGTCCAGGCGTCGATCCGGCGAACGCTGAATATTCTCGGCAAGAAAGAACACGGCATCATCGCGTGTTTCCGCGAGACCCTCGGTGAAAAGGCGGGCGCGCTCCGTGCTGAGGTCATATCCTTCGGCCATTTGGATTCCATACATGATTCCGGAATTGGCAGGCACCGGGTAGCCTGTTTTGATAATCCGAAATGCGAATGGATCGCCCTGCTTCTTCAGAAAATCAAAAATGGGAGCAGCAGGATAAATCTCTTCGGGTTTGGCAAATCCCAGAAAGCCAAAACTGAAACTCAGCAGTTCGACCGCTGTGAGGCCACACGCCAGCCATCCAAAGGCGCTGTTTCCAAGGCGTGTATTCAGCCGGATCGTCAGCAAGGCGAAGGCGGCGATAAGGAAAACGAGCGACGACGCGGGGCCCGCGAACGGCGGTGGTGGTGTCTGCGTTGCCCGGTAAACTTCGACGATTCCGAGCGCCACGATGATCGATACGGCGATCAGCAATACCTGTCCTTTTGGGAGACGTGTCCGCGAGAGGGTTGAGATTCCCATGCCGGCCATAGCGGCCAGGCTCACGCTGGCAACAAGAATCAGACGCCCATTCTTCATTGCCTTCACGATCGGAATATGCGCAATGAACCCGTGGACGGGACTCACGCTGAAGGCAATCGCAATTGCGGCAATCGCCATCGCTGCGAACACCCACGCATAACGCTTCGAGGAATGGAAGAACGCGAAGGGCGCTGCAAGCAATCCGAGCATACCGGCGTATGACGCGCCTTCCGGTATCGGTATCAACGCCGAATTCGGACCGCTTGAGATGTCTCGAGAGAAAAATCCCTGCCCGTCGTGACGCGTCAACGCCGCCTGTTCGACGCCGACTTGCGGAACGAGTTGCCGCATCCATTCCAGAGTCGGAATGATCTGAACCGATGCGAGGCCGAGGGCCAGAACGCCGGCCAGCATGAACGATCCGATAAACCGCCGATCGAGGGACCGGGCCCCGGCTTCAACGTTGAAGATGCAGAGCACGATCGCGAGAATGGACCCCGTCGCCGCAAGGTGCGCCGATGTTTCCGGATGTCCGGCGAGCGCCGGCATCGCGAACGAGAGCGCCGCAATCGCTATCGAACGAGGATCCATCCGGCGTCGCAGCCCGATCACGCTGTAAAGAATCATCGGCAACCAGATGGCGGCATCGCCGAGCGCGCTTCCTTGCCACGCGGTGATGAAACCGCAGGACGCGAACATCATTCCTGAAACGATGCATCCGCTTGTGGATCCTCCAAGCGCACGCACCAACAGCGCCATGAAGCAGGCAGCCAGAAACATCCGAAGCAGGAGCGCCGCGGTCCACGCTGCCGGCAACGGAATCAAAAAATAAAAAATATTCAGTGGATAGAACAAAGCGGATTGCGAGTTTGCTTCGAATGGCGATCCCGAAAGCAGATAGGGGTTCCATAGCGGGAATCCGTCTTCACGCGAACTGTGAGAAGCCAATGCATGAAATGGATAGAACGTCGAGATGACGTCGCTGTTCTCCGCAACCGGTTTGCCCGGATCGGGACGAATTCCATCCCACGCAGCGTGTCTCAATACGAGATCGCGCGGAAACGGGATCCTGCCTTGAAGAATGGGGAAGTAGTTGATGAGCGTGAAGAGTGCGAAGACGATAATGGGTCCGGTGATGCTCCAACGGCTGCCGTACTTCAGATCGGAGCTTTTGGAATTTTCATTTTCCATAGATTCTGAGTGAGTTTACTCTTTGCAAGCAGGGCACAGCATGGCCAATCCAAACCCGGTGGGGACGAGCGTTCTCCACTACAAGATCATCGAAGAACTCGGCAGCGGCGGAATGGGAGTTGTGTATCGCGCTGAAGACACCCGGCTGCTTCGCCAGGTTGCCGTGAAATTCATTTCGGTCGATCTTGCCCAGGATCGCGGAGCGCTGGAACGCATTCGCAGGGAAGCGCGAGCCGCTTCGGCCTTGAACCATCCGAACATCTGCACGGTTTACGACATCGGGGAGCTGGATGGCCGTCCTTTCATTGTCATGGAGCTGCTCGAGGGACAGAGCCTCACGAAGACGATTGCGCAGGGCGCGATGAAAATTGCCGATGCGGTGGACATCGGTGTTCAGATCGTCGATGCGCTGGACGCTGCTCACACGAAAGGCATCATTCATCGCGACATCAAACCGGCGAATATTTTCATTACAACCCGCGGCCACGCCAAGATTCTGGATTTCGGGCTGGCGAAGTTCTCGGATGACAGCAGCGGCGCGTCCGACCAGAGCACCATGATGGCCAACCTTTCGATCTCGGGCCAGCTCATCGGAACACCCGCCTACATGTCACCCGAGCAGGCGCGCGCGGAACGGGTCGATCATCGAAGCGATCTCTTTTCGTTTGGCGTTGTTTTTTACCAGATGATTACCGGTAACGCCGCATTCCTGGGGCCCACGTCCGCCGTCACATTCGACGCTATTCTCAATCGGCCTCACACGCCGCTGAGCGAAGTCCGGCCTGATGCCCCGGCTGCACTGGAGAGGTTGTTGCAGAAGCTTCTCGCAAAAAATCGCAATCATCGAATTCAGGACGCCGCGGCCGTCAGGGCCGAGCTGCTTCAGGTCAAAGAAGAGACTTTACACAAAACCGCAGTGACCATCGGCCGCGTGAAGCAACGGCGGCGGCTCGCGGTTTACGCGATGATCGCTCTGGTTGCGGCGATCGTTACCGCCGGTATCTGGACTCTCGTGCGCAATGGAAGACCGGGCGCCAAATCGGGAACATTACCACTTGGGAGCTTTACGCAACTGACAACGCAATCGGGATTGGAAATGTTTCCGAGCCTGTCTCCGGATGGAAAGACGTTCGTCTACGTTGTCTCGCTGGGAGGCAACTCCGACATTTTTCTGCAGCGCGTTGCCGGCCAGAATCCAATCAACCTGACGAAGGATTCAAAGGCCGATAATACGCAGCCCGCGTTTTCTCGCGACGGCGAACTGATTGCCTTCCGCTCCGAGCGCAACGGTGGCGGCATTTTCGTCATGGGCGCGACCGGCGAGTCGGTCCGTCGCGTGACGAATTTCGGATACAACCCGGACTGGTCGCCCGATGGAAAAGAACTCGCCGTTGCCGAGGCTTCGTTTCTCGATAATCCCAAATATCGATTCGGCAAAAGCAGTATCTGGGTCGTCAATACGATGACCGGAATGAAGCGGGCGCTCGGCGATGTTGACGGTATGCAGCCGCGATGGTCGCCTCACGGAGGGCGCATTGCATTCTGGGCGTCCAAAGGCGGACACCGCGATATCTGGACGGTTCGCGCCGATGGCAGCGATGCGCGAATCGTCACGGATGAAATAGGAGTCAACTGGAATCCGGTCTGGTCGCCCGACGGCCGTTATTTGTATTTCTCCAGCGACCGCGGGGGAAGCAGCAATGTCTGGAGAATCGGTGTCGATGAGAACTCCGGCAAAGCTCTGGGCGCGCCGGAACCGGTAACGACAGGCGGAGGCAACGCTCAGCGCCAGCACATGTCGATATCCGCGGACGGTAAGCGGATGGTGTACATCGAAGAATTGCTTTCCGAAAACATCTATAAAGCTCCGTTCGATACGGCCCTCGCCAAAGTAACAGGTCCGGCAAATCCCGTCACCCAGGGGTCCCGCAGGCCAAACAGTCCCGATGTTTCGCCGGACGGACAGTGGATCGTGTTTTACACCTTCGGAAAGGAAGAGATTATTGTTTCGCGCACGGACGGAAGCGAGGAACGTCAGCTCACCAACGACGAATTCAATGATCGCGTCCCCCGATGGTCTCCCGACGGCAAAACGATTGTGTTCTATTCCAATCGAACCGGCTCCTATGAACTCTGGTCGATCAACAGCGACGGCAGCGGCCTGCATCCGATCACGCGCAATAGTCCCGCGGACGTATGGCGAGCCGTGTGGGCGCCCTTCGGTAATCTGCTTGCCGGTGACTATGACGGCCGGGGATCTTTTGTTCTCGACATGAACAAGGAGCCGCCGGCTCAAACCGCGCTGCCGCCTTATCCCGATCCGAATTACCGATTCTCCGTGTGGACGTGGTCGCCGGATTCAAAGTGGATCGCCGGAAACAGGGTTGCTTATCCGACGGGTGAACATCGAGGATTCGCCTTATACAATGTCGCGACCCGCGAGTATCAGGAACTCAGCGCCGCCGGTGAAGATCCCGCGTGGTTGAACGATAACCGAAGGGTCATCTTCATGAACGAAGGCCGGATCTACGTGATGGATCGAACCACGAAACGCGTTTCAGAAATCCTTTCGCTGAAGCCGAACAATGTTTTTACGCTCGGCCAGTTGCCCCGGGATAACCGTTCGCTCTACTTCAGTCTCCTCGTCTACCAGGCCGACGTGTGGCTCATGAATCTCAACTGAGTCACTACCCTCGGCTGAGAAAGCTTGACGGCCCGGATGTTTTGTAACACCATGCCGCGCGCAAGATAATGTTTGTGTTTGGAGGAGCCAATGTCCACGCAGATGAACGATCTCTTGATCAAGCTCTCCCAGGATCCATTTCTCGCCGAAAAATTCAAGGATGACCCTTCCGGTTTTCTGAAAGCCTTCGATGTCGATGCGGGTGAAGCTGCTCTGCTCGTCAACAGAGACTCAGCCGGTCTCGATCGCGTACTGAACGTGATGGGATCGCCCAACGGCGACAAAGGCAAGAAGCCCGCAAAGAAAAAGAAAAAGAAGCCGGCCAAGAAAAAGAAGTAAATGAAGCCTGGTTTCCTGATCGTGGTCGGAACGGGTCACCGCCTCGCAGGACAAATCACAATCGAGGCGATGGCCTGTATCCGCCAGGCGCAAAAAGTTTTTCACGTCTGTCACCCCGTCACACAAGCCTGGATTCGGCAAATCAATCCAACTGAAGAATCGCTCATGGACTGTTATTCGGAAGGAAAGGATCGATCCGAGACCTACGAAGAAATGGTCGAAAGAATTCTTGCTCCCGTACGCAGTGGATTGTCTGTGTGTGTCGCGTTCTATGGGCATCCGACAGTATGCGCGGATGCCACTCGGGAAAGTGTTCGGCGCGCCCGCGAGGAAGGATATCGAGCGCGAATCCTGCCGGGGATTTCAGCCGAAGACGCACTGCTGGCGGATCTCAATATTGATCCATCCGATGGATGCCGGAGTTATGAAGCTACGGATTTCCTGATCCGCAAACGCGTTCCGGATACATCGTCTGCTCTCATTTTGTGGCAGCCGGGCATGATCGGTATTCACACTTATTTCAAAGAGACTCAGGCGTGGAATCCACGCGGCATCGAGTTGCTCCAGGAAGTTCTGATGAAAGCGTACTCGCCGCGGCATAAAGCTGTCGTTTATGAAGCAAGCCCGTATCCGGTGTGCGATCCGATGATTCAGGAGGTGGCGTTGAAGGATCTGTCGAATGCCCGAATCACGACATTCTCGACCATCTACATACCGCCGAAGAAAGCCGCTCCGCTGGATCGGCGCATGATGAAGCGGCTGCGTTCTAAATCTTCGCCTTCGAGATGATGTATTCCCGCGACTGATTCAGCAATCGCGCGATGCGATTCATGTCCACGCCCGCCAGCTTTCCCTGGAACTTCATCAGTTTTCCGGCGATAAACACCGTGTCCACATTACTGGTGTCCATGCTCACGACAATGGCGCCATATGCGTTGTTGACCGGCATGACATTAATTTGATCGGTACGCAGCATGATGATGTCGGCTTCCTTGCCCGGCGTGAGTGTGCCGGTTTTCTTGTCGGCTCGATTGTCGCGCGCGCCTTCGATGGTTGCGAATTCGACAACATCCCGCGCCGTCAGCAGCGGCGGCAGATTCTTTTCACCGGCGCGTTCGCGTGCGAGGCGCTGCATGCGCTGAAGCGTGAATACCGATCGCATCTGCGAGAAGAAGTCGCCCGCCATCTCAGTTTCGACATCGACACTGAGACTCGGACGTATGCCGTGATCGAGTGATTGCTGGATTGCGGGCACGCCGTGTCCCATTTCCATTTCGATTGGAGACGCTATTGAAATGTTCCCGCCGGTTTTCGCAACGAGCTGCCATTCGGCTTCCGTCAGGTTGTTGGCGTGAATGTACGTGATGTCGGATCGCATCGCATTCGCGACCGGAAGCAGTTCGCCTGCGCCGTTCACATGGATGCTGATGGGAGCGCCCACATCCCGTGCCACGGCCCAATCGGAGGCATTGACGCCTGTGGCCATTGCGAGCGTCAGCAATTGATCCTCGGAAGAGAAGTACTGCTTGCGAAGGCGGTGAATGTCCTGAGGAAACTGATTCTGAGGTCCTGCTGCTCCTGCCCCGAAGGCATATACGCCCCGGATGCCGGACTCCCGCAAACCACGAATCGCCGCATCTGTGTGTTCGGGGCTGTTACCGATATGGGACCAGTCGAGCATCGTAGTGACGCCGGCGTTGATCGCGCCAAGCGCGGTCACGAGATCGCCGATATAAGCATCCTCGGGACGATACACCGCGCGCGCCCTGCCGAGGATGTCGCGTATGTAATCGCTGAGCAGTCCGTTCGGAATGATATTCCGCAACGCAGCCTGCCATGCATGCCGGTGTGTGTCGACGAATCCCGGCATGACGATCATGTTCGATGCATCGATGATTCTGCCGGAGGCCTTGAGATTCGGCTGAACGGCCGCAATCTTTGTTCCTTCGATCAGGACGTCGGCTTTCTCGAAGTCGCCGATCGCCGCATCGATGGTCAGTACGCGCCCGCCTTTCAGGAGCGTTCGATTGTTGTTCGTTTGCGGAAATGCAGTGGCTGCCACAGCCGCCAGCCCCGATTTCACGAAATCACGCCGCGATGTATGGATTTTCATGAGGCGGATTATATAATCCCTCTCCCTCCGGGAGAGGGCGGGGCGCAAAAGCGCGCCGGGTGAGGGCCCGGGCTTCGGGCAAATCCTGATGTCAAACTCCTTCAATCGCTGGTTTATTCCGATAGGCGCCGTTGCCGTGCACATCTGCATTGGTTCCGTGTATGCGTGGAGCGTATTCAACCGCCCTGTTCAGGCCCTGTTTCCGCATGAGCCTTGGTGGTTCAGTCCGCCTTACACCACGTTCACAACCGCGCTCGTCTTGCTCGGCCTGAGCGCGGCTTTCGGCGGACCCTGGGTGGAAAAGCGAGGTCCACGGGCCGCTGCGACCGCCGCCGCATCTTTCTTCGGAACCGGCTTGATCATTGCGGGTATCGGTCTTGCCTTGAAGCAATCCGTCCTCGTCTTTCTCGGGATGGGTGTGATCGGCGGGATCGGGTGCGGGCTCGGATACATTTCACCGGTCAGCACACTCGTGAAATGGTTTCCCGACCGGCGTGGAATGGCAACGGGAATGGCCATCATGGGATTCGGAGGAGGCGCGCTCGTGGCCGCTCCGTTGAACGTTCGACTGATGGATCATCTGGGTGTCGCAAACACAATGCTGTTCCTCGGCGTAATTTATTTTGCCGTGATGATGACCGGAGCGCGTATTCTCCGCCGTCCGCCCGCGGACTGGAAGCCGGCAGGATGGACTCCGTCAACCACAACTCATCGAATGATTACCGACCGCAGCGTGAATCGGAATCAGGCGATCCGGACAACGCAGTTCTATCTGTTGTGGGGAATCCTTTTCATCAATGTAACTGCCGGTATCGGCATTCTTGCTCAGGCATCCCCGATGATTCAGGACATGTTTCTGCGGACGCCGTTGCAGGCCGGATTCATCGTCTCGGTCATCAGCTTCTTCAATGCCGGTGGGCGTTTTCTCTGGGCGTCCGGTTCGGATTACATTGGCCGCCGAAATACGTACACGATTTTTTTTGTCGTTCAGTTTTTTCTTTTCCTGTTGATTCCGCGCCTGGCCGGAAGTGGAAACTGGCCCCTTTTTCTCGTCACGCTGGCGATCGTCTACACGATGTATGGCGGCGGCTTTGCGACGATTCCCGCTTTTCTGGCGGATATCTTCGGCCCCGACAATGTGGGAGCCATTCACGGCGCTCTGCTCACCGCGTGGAGCGCCGCCGCCGTCGTGGGTCCCGTAATCATTACGGAATTATCCAGTCGCGCAATTGCAGGGCTGGCGCCGGGCGCGAACCGCATTCATGTATACGACACGCCTCTTGAAGTTCTCGCAGCCATGCTGGCTGTGGGATTCGTATTGACTCTTCTGGTGCGCCCCCTGGAAACAGAACCGTAATTACGGACGGACTTCCAGGACCAGGTTCGCTCCCGCGATGGATTTCCATCGGCTGAAATCGACACTGGTGGCGGAGGGTGTTCGCGGAAAAAAACATTGAAGAGTGCCCAGATGCCCGTCTGAGGTTGTCTTCATGTCGACGAAGATCGAAGTGGACGATTGTCCGTCGGCGTCATGGACCGTGATCGAGTATGCGTCCGCATCCTTGGACAACAGCGATGAACTGATCCTTCCGGGAAACCAGACGCAATAGTTCGAACCTGAGGGAGGCTTTGCAGCATCGAGAGCCACGATTCTCTGGTCGTAGAGAACCTGAGGTCCGCTTATCTTTCCACTCCACGCAGCGGCAAACTTCATACGAAACTCATCGCGGAGGACATCGACCAGCTTCTCATCGGCATCCGGAGTTTCCCATGCCTTCGGGGCGGGCGAATCCTCAGTATTGGGCGTGCTGACATCTTCAATCGGATGCTTCGCATCGTCCGAATCTCCGAAACTCAATTTCACGCTCGATGAAGCTTCCTTGCCGTCCGAAAGAATGTAATACGCCGAGGCTCCGAATGCGGCGCGCTGCTGGATAGCGGCGGCGCGGCCGCGTGGAACAGTAGTCGACCTGCAAATCAGAAACTGGTAAGTCACGGCTTCCGCGGATACGGACTTGCATCCCCAGTGATCGCTGACATCGGTGGCATAGCGGTCCGTGAGATGAGGCGCTTCGAGGCTATAGAGAAACTCGCCGTCTCCCTGCTTGACGAGGAAAAGGTAAGGAAGGTCGAATTCATAAGCCTCTGTCTGTGAGCTGAAGGAAGCCCTCACGGCCGCATTCACATTGACGTCGACTTCATCGAGACCAATGAGTCCCTGGGCGTAAGCCTCAATCCGGTCGGCTACCGGAAACTTCGATGTCAGTTGCACCGGCCCGCGTTCTCCCCGGCAGACACCTTTGAAGATGAACACTGCCAGATCGTGTCTCACTTCTTCGAAATTGGCGTGATACCAGTCGCCGAGTTCGCGCTTCTCATTGAAAAAAGCGACAGGCCGCCATTCGCCCGGATCATTGATGAGTTCGGAACATTGAATCGGTTGAGCCGCGTCGAAAACGCGCTGAAGATCGGAGTCGCGGAATCTGCCGAAGATACTCCGAAGTTGAGTAAAGAATTTCCTGCTGTATTGCGCTTCTTCGGGCGGCGAGGGCAGTTGCCGTTCGCGCTGGGCATAGAGGAAAGAGGACGCGAGCATGAGTAGGATCAGGCATACACGACGCATAGCCACTGCTTTAACACAGGGCGGCTTTACCGGGATGTAAAAAAATCCCCTGCGATGTGCTCGCAGGGGATCTTCGTTCCGGTTTCTGCCGGCCGCGTCAGGCCCGAGGAAATCACGTCGACAAAGTTTTGTCGATGTGGCTTGGTAAGCGTTACCTGCCTGAACGCCGGCGACGGGCAAACGGGAGCACGCTGACGACACCGGTGACCAGCAACGCCAGCGATGCCGGTTCGCCAGCCGCCACGGAAGAATTCCCGACCCCCTCGCTGAACGTAAACGAAAAATCGCTCGGGTCGAAATTTGGATTGTCCAGGAAGAATTGTGGGTCGATCGTGAAGATCGGGTCGATCATCGCTTTGCTCAGGTCGTGCTGCAGCACACTTGTCCGCGCGTTCAAATCGACCGTGTATTCATCTCCAGTGGTCACATCCACGTGAGCTGTACCGCTGTAGGAAAAGCTGTTGCCCGGAGAGTAAAACGGAAATGAATTCCAAAGAGTACCGTTATCCCAACCCAGAAAAGCCTGGCCATAGCTGTCGATGCTGGCGCTGAAGGCTATATCGAGCGGTACCGTCACATTCGCGGGGCCATTGACGGAAACCGAATATTGGAAGTCGGCGTAAACAGCGTAGTTATGGATGCCGTCGCCGAGCGCGAGACTATCTACCGTCACCGAGGGGCTGGGTGTCGTCTCCACTTTCGCCCTGAGGGTGCCGCTATTATTGACGTACGTACCTGTCGCATGAATAAAGGGTTGACCTGTGAAAAGAATGCTGGTTATCGAGCTGGTCGCCGCCCAAGCGGGCGAGGCCATCGCGCCAAGCAAAAAGAGACTGCTGACCACTGCAGACAGGCAGTTCAGCACGTGGTTCCAAATCAATTTCTCTGACCGTAACATAAAACTTTTACCTCCAAGGTTCGATCTCGCCGAGATGAAGATCTGGCTTTCAAAAAAGACGAACCTCGGTGGCTTTTTTTGCAGGATTGGTTCCAACACTGAATCTATTGAGGAGTTCCGAAACCCACTGACGAGGCACACTTTAGTCCTACGCACGACGCTCGGTTCGCCAGCGAACAGACTCACGAACTGTAAAGGATATTTACACAGGTCCGGTCAGATGACGTCCGGTCAGGTCACTGAACCCAGATTACGTGAACGACTTAAGCCAACGTCGCTGTTGGTGTCAGAAATCCTTACGTCTTGTTGTGATTTGAAGGCACCCTTCCGGCCGACTCATCGAATTCGCCTCAGACCGACGAGCCCCTACTTTGTCTTGTCGGTCTGAGGCGGAGCTTCGTTAGAAGTTGATACGCGTGTTGAGAATGAAGCTTCGGCTGCCACCGTTACCGCCGGTGTTCAAACCGCTGGCTGTACCGGTGATGCGGCCAAACGTATTGTTGCCGTCGATGCTCGTGCTGGGAGTGCCGAAGTTGGGATGGTTCAAAACATTTACCGCGTTGAGGCCGAACTCGAATTCCTTCGTTTCGGTGATCTTGAACCGCTTCTTGATGTTCATATCGAGATTGAAAGTTTTCGGTCCTCGAAGTGTTGTGTAGCCCAGGGTGCCGACTTGTCCGGGCTGTGGATTTACCAGGATCATGTTTCCGTTCGGATCCACGATCGCTTTGTTGTTGTAGCCGGCAAAGAGACCATTGCAGACCGTTGTTGCCGTCGAAGTTGCGCAGACCGGTGAAATCTGCGCAAAAGTCGGATCCGCGATCTGCGTATAGCCCGCAAAATAGTTCACCCCGTTGTCCACTCTGGTGACCTTGCCCATATCGGATGAAAGCTTTCCGACGACAACAGGCAGTGCGGTATTGGTTCCAATGGTTCCATTGCCGGTCGTGAGAGTGAGCGGCCCTCCCGTGAGGAAGTTCATGACGCCGCCCAATTGCCATTTACCGACCACTCGCTGCATCCAACCTGGAGCGGCGCCGAGCAGGAAGTGGCCCGTTCCAAACGGCAGTTCGTACACGGCATTGGTCGTCACTTGATGTTTGTGGTCCGTGCTCTGGAGCGCCTTTGTCTGGAAATTGCTCGGATCAATCGCAGTGTTTGGACCGCTTGAACCGAGTCCGAGCGCTTTACTCCAGCTATAGGAACCGCTCGCCGTGAAACCGTTCGAAAGACGCTTCGTCATCTGAAGCTGAAACGCGTTGTATGTGGAGTTGGCATTGTTGCCGTCGAGAGTAACGCTCGAATATTGCGGATTGGTCACGATGTAGTTATCCGGGAATCCGTTTCTTCGCAATACGTAACCCTGGCCAACCGCGCCTGCAGGCAAAGTGACACCGGTGTTTGAAGTATTCAGAGTGTTGACGACGGAACCGAGAGCGCCGTTCGCCAGATTAGCGCGTGTCGCCGTCGCGGTGCGCAGGGCGCCCGCGCCCGTGATGGTTGTTCCGTTGACGGCGCCGTTACCACCAAAGTTGATACCCATCAACATGGTATCGAGCAATGGTGATTCACCGCCGTTGCGGGCGATCACCAAGGCATCGAAGAGCGCTCTGTTATGAGCGAGAGCATCAATGGAGTTCAGATTAATGCCGCCCCAGATCTTCGATCCTTTGGTACCGATGTAACGCAATTCAATTGTCGTGCCTTTCTGCAGTTGGTGCTGGATCTCCAGATTCCAGTTCTGCGTGTAAGGCGACACGTGATCATAAACGGTCATTCCCAACGACCGGTCGGTTGTTGGAACCAGAAAAGGCGCCGTCGTTGGCGTTCCTGTAGGAAATGGGATCGGCAGCGAAACCGTGCTGATGGTCGTATACGCCGGCTCGACGTATTGCAAGCCGTTGCTGGCGGATCCGACCAGGTTGATCCCCGGGACCGTTCCGGTTGTGCTGTCGACCGTGATGAAGTTGCGAAGAGCGCCTTCGTATGCGATACCGTAGCCGGCGCGAAGCACGGTTTTTTCTTTGCCCCACCACGGCAGATTCCATGCGATTCCGACGGACGGCGCAAAATTATTGAGGTCGTTTCCCTTGAGGTTGGTCAGCACGTCGGGATGCGTCGAATTCTTTCCGACGAACTGAACCTGAGCCAGATTGCTGCACGTACTGTAGAACGAATTCAGCGCTCCGATGTTGGATGTGCAGGCGATATTCCGGAATGCATTCTCGTCGCCGATAACGCGTGCCGCCAATCCATCATGTTCGTAGGGCTGGCCGTAATACTCCCAGTGAATTCCAAGGTTCAAAGTGAGGTTCTTCCGGAATTTCCAATCATCCTTGAAGTATGCGCTCATCTCACTTTGATAATTCCAGTGCCGGTTGTTGCGAATAGTCGGCGTTCCCACCAAATCTGTTTTTTGTGAGCTGACGACACCAAACGCCTGCCGGATGTCATTCACTGAACCGCTGAGGTCATAAAGGATGTTTCTCGCCAGCGTTGCATTCGTGGTGCTGAGACCTGTGAAACCGGTGGCATCCAGGCCGTTCACCTGGCTGTTGCTGCCGGCGCCCAATGTGGCGATCGGATCGTAGTTCGGATCGTTGAATCCGTTAGACTCCTGTCTCCGCCACTCGACGCCCATCTTGAAAGCATGCTTGCGCACGTTCCAACTGAAGTCGTCGCCGGCGCTCTTCATCGGGTTGATGCCTTCGCGCCATCGTCCGAAGCCTCCGATATTGCTGAATGACGCAATGCCGGTGGCAAACGTGACCTGGTAGGGAATGCCATTCGATAGCGGATGCAGCTTTCTCGCCTCCGCGCCCGTGGCATCGCCGCGGTCTGCGGATCCCCATTGCCAGTTGTTCGACGCTCTTTTCGAAAGCCGAACCTGATTTAACATGCTCGAAGAAATCGTCGAAGTGAACTGGATCGTGTAAAGGTATGGACGTTTCACCGCAAGACCGTCATAACCGGTTGGCCAGGCGCGCAGCCCGGCTTGACTGGCCGTACCCCACGTATGTTCTTTCGTGGCGATAAGGCTGATCTTGTGCTTCGAATTGAAGTTGTGATCGATACGAGCGTTGTATTGGTCGCGATTGACTTCGTCTCCGTTTCCATTGGTTGCGTCGAGACCGTCCTGACGCCGGATGAACTGAATTGGGGCGGTATTGAGGCCATCCCCCGTGATGTTTCCGCCGGACCGGAACAAATTCGGCGACGGCATTCGTTTGAGTTCTTCCTGCATGAAGGCCGCGGTCGAAATCGATTTCCGGTTGGGATCATTGAACACGCTGCAATTCGCAACAGGCGCGCCGTTGTAATTGCAGTTTCCGAAGAGGCCAATTGCCGCAAGCGGCCCTGTAGCGTTCGATGGCCTGACGGGATTGCCATTCACATCCACCGTTGGATTCGTGCTGCTCAAATTGGCATTGTCGGCTCCCGGGAAATACCGGAAGATGCCGGCTTTCGCCATGTCCGTGAAGGTGAGACCGTAAGCAACGCTTTTTTTGACGTCACGCTGCCCTTCGAATAATGCGAAGAAGAAGGTTTTGTTCTTCCCGCCTTGTCTGCCGATGGGACCGCCGAGGCGAGCGCCATACTGATTTCGATTGTCATAGCTTTTGCCGCCGCCGTTCAGGTTGCTGAACCAGTCGTTCGCGTCGAGCTTCGAGTTGTGATTGTTCCAGTAAACGCTGCCCTTAAACTGATTGGTCCCAGACCGGGTGACCATGGCCACCTGTCCCGAGCCGCGGGAAGTTTCCGCGTCCACCGGGGCAACGACAACTTTGACTTCTTCCACAATGTCAGGGCTGGAATAAACAACGGACCATGCGCCGTTTTCATACCGGCCGTCATTAACGTTCACGCCATCGCGCGTGGCATTGACGTCGCCCAGACGTCCGCCGGCCATATAACCGAAGAAGCCTGTGGAATCCGTTTGCACGCCGGGCATGTTCTTAACGAGGAGCATGACGTTGTTGGTTAACGTCGGCAGATCCTTGATTCGATATTCGGGCAGAACCGTTGTGATACCGCTCGAGGACGTTGCGAGCGCCGTGTCCACATCCGCAGTGACCTCGACCTTTTGACCAGTTGCCGCCGCCACCTGCAGCGTGAAGTTCAGGCGAACCTGCTGGGCTCCACCCAGGTCCACATCGGTGTATGTCTGAATTTGAAATCCGGGCAGTTCCGCGCTGAGTTTGTATTTCCCAGGCTGCAGAGCTGCGAACTGATACGTGCCGGATTCGTTGGTGACCAGCGTATTCGCGATGCCGGTTCCCACATTCGTAGCAGTAACCGTGACGCCGGGAATAACCGCGCCGCTTGCGTCAGAGACGGTGCCACCGACCGTGGCTGTTTGAGAAAACCCATTGACGGAAAGCAATAGACACAGAAGCAGACCTAGTGCAGAGACAATTCTTATTCTCATTTCCCACCCTCCCACAAAAGCTCTTGAATCATTCAAAAGTTGTTGAAATCTATATCAGAGTAAGGAAATGGGTCAAGAAATGGGCATAAGAAAAATACAAAGGCGGAAATCCGGGAAATCGGCGAACTCGCGTCGAAGAGTCGGCAAAACGGCGGAATAATCGTCTTTTGGGTCGTTCATTTTCAACTTATAGGGGCGGGCAGGCACGTGCTATAAGAGGAGGCCGATGACGCCGATGACACCGGAAGAGCGATTCCAGAAGATGGAAAACCTGCTGAACACTATGCTTGAACACCAGGTTCGTCACGACGAGGAAATTGGCGAGCTGCGCGCCCTGCACAAAGTCCTGGCGCTGGCTCTTGCCAAGGCTGCAGAGGTGCATGAGCGCGGGTTTCGAGAACTACGAGACGCTCAGAAAGCCACCGACGAAAAGCTCAACGCCTTGATCGATACGGTGGATCGCATCATCCGTGAAATCCGAAAAGGAGACGGTGGGAACGGCAGTCTGGTTTGAAATCTGCCGCCGTTCCGTTTGTTTCTATTGAATCCGGATATTTCCCGAAGCCGTTCGAACATTCAGTACAATCCCGCCACCCCGGACACTTCCAGTCACTTCATTCCGTTTGAAAGTTCCCTTTGTCGTCAGAGGATGATCGACGGTGATGCCGCCTGAACTCGTTCTCGCATTCAGATCGAATGCGGCCTGCTGCGGGACGCGCACCACAACGGAACCGGAACTTGTCTCGATATCCCATGGGCCGGTAGGTTCTCCATCGGCTTTAATGGAGCCGCTGCCGGTGTGAGCGCGCAGCGAGCCGCGAACGCTACTGACTTCGATGCCGCCGGATCCGGTCGAAACATCTACAGAGCCTGGCGCGGACTGGCTCATGTGGACTGAACCGCTTCCTGTGGAACCTTTAAATGCGCCGCCCACGTTCATGGCGTCGATTCCACCGCTGCCGGTGGTGGTTGAAACACTGCCTTTGATGTTATTGAGGCGTATCGATCCCGATCCCGTCTGAGCACGGACCTCGTCGCGAATATCGAGTATGTCGATGCTGCCGGACCCGGTTGTCGCATCGACCGGACCGGCGATTCCCGTCACGGCCTGACTTCCCGCGCCGGTACTGGCATGCAGCCGCGTTGTTGCGGGAGTGGTGATCTCATAACTGATCGAAACATTCCTGCGCGCATCCCGATCCTCAACCTTGCCGATTCGAATGGTGTTTCCTGTTTGATCGACCGGGGGTTTTGATTCAAGCATGCGCACGATCGACTCGGCTTCGCTTCGCGTCCGTCCTCTCAGACTCACGCGAATGACGGCATGAATTTCAACGGTCGTAGTTCCTCCCGCTTTTACATCGATGCGCCCGGCCCCGGTCGATACATCGAGATCGACCGGCCCGTTCACCGAAAGTGTCCGTTGAAATGATCCGTCAACGGTACTCTCTGCAGCGATACCCGGCGTGACACACCATGCGGCGAATATCAGCGCCAATACAAATGTGCAGCGGCGATTTCTCATCAAATTCCTCCTCGTTCCAGACTAAAGACCGTGATACTGCGAAAACGTTGGCTTTGTTCCCCATTTGTGTTTGCCCACTACCTTTCATTGGACAAGACTGTACGCCCCGATGGAAAATCCCTGCATTGCAAATCCGCAACCTGGGAGGGACGCCATGTTTCGACGGCTAAAAGGTCTGATTGCCTGGGCCACTGTTATTGTCATCTCAGCCCTGTATCCGGATTGTGGTCTCGCGCAGAAGACCGGTCCGTCTGCATGGAAGAACGACCTTACACCGATTCCGGCATCCGACTGGAACTATGATTTCGCGGCTCATCTTCTGGAAAGAGCGGGATTCGGCGGGACGCCCGAAGAAATTCAGGCTCTGGCCCGAATGGCGCCGGCGGAAGCCGTCCGGAGGCTCGTCCGTTTTCAAGGCATCGAAAACAATCTTCCTCCATTCGATCCTTCGGGGATTCACGATCCCGGCCTCGAGCCGTTTCCCGAAAGCCGCCCTGCGGTAACGAAGCTTGCCAAAGAAAAAGGCGAAGCGCTCGGGATCAAGGTCAAACCCGGAGGAGACCGGCCCCTTCAACCCATCGTGAATGAATTCTTTTACTGGCTTCGAGCGAGCGTGCTGGAAACGCAGCGTGTCGCTTACTGGTGGGCGAACCGGATGGTCGCAACGCAACATCCGCTGGAAGAAAAAATGGCTCTGTTCTGGCACGGTCACTTCGCAGTGAACGAAGCCAAGGTCCGCGATTATCGAAAGACTCTGGGGCAGCTTGAATTGTTCCACAAATACGGGACCGGAAGTTTTCACGATCTGTTGATCGCCGTCGCGAAAGATCCGGCCATGCTTTCTTTCCTGGATGCGGGCGTGAATGTGAAAGGCGCTCCCAATGAAAACTTCGCGCGGGAAATCATGGAACTGTTCACGATGGGCGTCGGCAATTACTCCGAAAAAGACATCCGGGAGGCAGCGCGCGCGTTCACTGGATGGAATTATGTCGATCTTCAGTTTGTCGTGAACAAGGAACAGCACGATGCCGGATCGAAAACGTTTCTTGGATCGACGGGGAATTTCGACGGCGTCGACATCATCGAAACCATTCTCCGGCAGCCTGTCACTTCCCGATTCATCGCCGGCAAGATCTACAAATATTTTGTGCGCGAAGAAATCACGCCGGAATTGCAGGAAACACTGGGAGCTGTGCTGCGCAACAACGGTTATCAGCTTGCGCCGCTGTTGGAAACGATTTTCCTGTCGCGCGATTTCTACAGCCCGGCATCGGTCGGAACACAAATCAAGAGCCCGGTCCAACTCGCGATCTCGACATTCCGAAAACTCGGCTTAAAAGAAGTTCCGGGGGTTCCCGATTTCAATATCGCGACAGGGACTTTGGGACAGCGTTTGTTCGCGCCGCCGACTGTCGCCGGTTGGTCCGGCGGGCGAAGCTGGATGACGCCGGGTCTTCTTCTCGAACGGGGAAACTTCGTTCGCGATGTCCTTTTCCCGGATATCAATTTCGTTCCGCCCGACCGCGCCAATCCTTCGCCGGATGTGAGGGTCGTTGCGAATAAGATTCGCGCAGGCCTCGACATCTCAACGGCCACGATGCCCGAAAGAGGCTCGGGCACGCCGGAAACATTGGCCGAATCGAACATGCTCGCCGACCGCGATGAGGACTTCAACACCCGTTACGGCAGTTTTCGCGGCTGGCAGATGGCGCTCGAACGGGTGAAGCCCATTCCGCGACCGACCGCCGACGTTAGTCTATCGCGCATGGTTATGCATGAAGGTTTGAAGAATACGAGTGAGGTTGTGGACTACTTCATTCGCCGGTTCATGCGCGTGCCGCCGGCACAAGACAAGCGGCAGGCCATGATTTCTTTTCTGAATCGTGAGCTGGGTACACAGGACATTTCCGCTGCGAACACTTATATGGAAGACTCTCTCCGCCTTCTGATTCATCTGATGATGAGTGAGCCGGAGTATCAACTGAGTTAGCTTGAAGGAGACACCCATGAATCGACGAGATCTGTTACGAGCTGGGTTATACGGGATCGGTATCGGGGCGGCAGGCGCAGCTCCGGTTCCTCCATTGTTCGCGCGCGCCGCTCAGGCTCTCGCGAATTCGGCGGCGAGCAACAGCCGCATCCTTGTGGTGCTGGAACTCTCCGGAGGCAATGACGGCCTCAATACGCTCGTCCCGTATGGCGATGATGCGTACTACCGGCACCGGCCCAAGCTTGGAATTCGCGCCACGAATGTTCGAAAGATCGACAACCACTTCGGGTTCAGCGCCGGTATGACCGGTTTCGAGCGCTTGTTCAAGGACGGCAGGCTTGCAGTCGTTCATGGTTGCGGTTACGCGAATCCTTCGTTCTCGCATTTCACATCGATGGCCTACTGGCAAACGGGAGCGCCCAACAAGGGCGATGAATATGGGTGGGTCGGCCGCGTTGCCGATTCGATCGCGCCTCAGGCGCCCGCAAATTTTCTGGTGAATATCGATGCGCGCCAATCGCTCGCCGTGAAAAGCCGCCTGCATACTCCCATTGTTTTTGATGATCCGAACAAGTTCGCCCGCGAAGGTTTCTATCAGGAAAAAGACGTCTTCTCTCAGGCGGGTGATGCCGGCAATGTGGAGAATCCTTCCCGAAGATTTATGCTCGACGTCGCAAGGAGCGCGAGCAATGCGTCGGCCTTCGTCAAGGAGGCGTGGGCGAAATACAAATCGCCGGTGGACTATGGAATCGCGGGGCTCGACCTTCCGAAGGTTGCCGCTCTCATTGACGCGAAAATGCCGGCAAGGCTTTACTATGTGGCCTACCGGAACAATGCTTTCGATACGCATGTGTTTCAGGGCGATCTGCACCAGCGCCTGCTGACCTACACATCGGATGCTGTCTCGGCGTTTATGAGGGATATTGAAAGAATCGGCCGGGCCGATGATGTCGCGATGATGATCTTTTCGGAATTCGGCCGCCGCGTTCCCGAGAATGCCAACCTCGGCACAGATCATGGAGCCGCGAATCTCATGTTTGCCGTGGGGAAGGGTGTGAAGGGCGGTCATTACGGCCAGATTCCAAGCCTGACTTCGCTTGACGAAGGCGACAATCTTGTCTATACGACGGATTTTCGCCGCGTCTATGCCACGATGATTTCCGGCTGGCTGGGATTCAAGGATTCGGCCGCCGTGCTGAACGGCAACTTCGAGCCGTTTCCGATGTTCGTGTGACCCTTGAATCACGACTGCGCGGAATTGTTGTTTTCGCCGCGTTTGTCCTCGCCGTCTACCTGGCGACGCAAACGAAGCTTTACTACTGGGACGGCATTAGTTTTGCGATAAACATCGAGAACGCCCGGAGCGCATTCGATGCGCAGCTCTTTCATCCCAATCATCTCGTCTACGATGTTCTCGGACGCGCGCTCTATACATTGACTCACGCCCTTGGGTTCCAGACGCGGGCGCTCACCATTCTTCAGATTGTTAACAGCATATTCGGAGCTTTGGCAGCCGGCCTGATGGCATGGCTGTTGTGGGATATCGGAGGATCATCCTACGCCGCATTCTCGCTTGCCGGCGTGTTTGCGTTTTCCGCGACATGGTGGCGCTTTGCGACCGATGCCGACAGCTATGTTCCGGCAATCTGTTTTGTCATTGCGGCTTTTATCAGCGCGCGGAAATCACGGCTGATTTCCGCCGGGGTCTTTCAGGCACTCGCCATGCTGCTTCATCAGCTCTCGATATTTGCGCTGCCCGTCCTGCTGCTTGGAGCCGCGAGGAAGTCCGGAACGCGGGCTTTGATTCCTGCCGGAATTTCAGCCGCGATTTCCGCGATGGCGTACATATTGGCTTTTGGCGTTGTTTTTCCGGGCGCGTCTCTGGCTGGACTCTGGAATTGGATGACGTACGCGTCTCCCGATGCGCATTTCACTTTCGATGTTGCGCGCAATCTCGAATGGTCCATCACGGGAACCGTGAAGCTTTTCTTCGGTGGACGATTGTCGGCCGCCGTTCACGGCATCCATCACGCCACATTCCTTGTTCCGATGGTTTTTTCGGCAACCGCGGCAGCGTTACTCGCGTTCCAGGTGACCAGGTATGGTTGGCCGCGATTGCGCCGGACATCTTCATGGGATGTAGAGTTGGGGCTGCTCTGGATGTTGCCTTATGCCGCGTTCCTGTTCTTCTGGCTTCCCCAGAACACCTTCTACCGGCTTTTCTATCTCCCGCCGTTGATTGTGATTTGCGGAGCGCTGTTTTCAGGGAACGGCGGCGCGGGCGGTTCTTACCGCCTGCTTCTCACCGCATGTGCGATGGCGCTGGCGAATCTTGCATTCGTGATTATTCCGGGAATGAGTGTCGAAGCAAATCCACCGCTTCAATTTGCGCTGAGCCTGAACCAAAGCTGGAAACCGGGAACCGCCATTTATTACGACACGCTGACACCGGATGACTGGACGCTGCTTTATTTCAATCCGAAAACGAACTGGATACCGCTTAAAGACCTGACATCGCCTGAAAGCATTCCCAACGACGCCTGGATCGAGACAACAGCCTATGATCGCCTGCAACGCACAAAACCGGAATGGCTGTCCGGAAGAATCCGCGCGCAACAGACGCTGATCGATGCGGACCATAGAATTATTGTCAGCGCGCTTCGCTAGTGCCAGCGTACGATCTGCATCATGTTCGAGTAATCGTCGGTCCAGGGTTGAATGCCGGCGGGCTTTTCGACGTGGGACCAGTTTTCATCCTTCTGAAGCGATCCAAAATCCTCCGGCCGCCTTGCGGCAATGACGTAATCCGAAGCGGCTTTGCCCACGGCGTCATCATCATCGTCATATCGGACGAGCCCGGTGAGCGAGGCGTCGATGAGAACGGCGGAAACAAGGCCTTCCACATTCATATAACGGTTTGAAACATGAAACAGGATGACGCCGTCAGGCTTGAGTTTCTTCAGATAGATCTGCACTGCTTCGCGTGAAACAAGGTGTGCGGGAATCGAGTCGGAATTGAATGCGTCGAGCATGAGCACATCGAATTCTCCATCGTGTTGATGCTCGATGGAGAGCCGTCCATCGCCGATAACGACATCGCAGCGCCGGTCGCATCGCCGCAGGAACGTGAAGAAATCGTGGGAAATGCCGTAGACCTGCGGATCGATATCGAAGAATGTAATGCGCCGGGCCGGGTTGGCATAACCGGCCATGCTTCCCGTTCCCAATCCGACGACTCCCACATGCTGGTTCGGACGGTTCTCGATCATCTTCATGACATCGCCGGCCGGACCCGTGGCGTGATAATACGAGAGCGGTTCTCCGCTGTGAGCGGGGTCCTGGCTCTCGACTCCGTGAAGCGTATCGCCGTGCAGCAGCTTCCTCTGATTCGCATCCATGTCGTCCACAACTTTTTTGATGCCGAAGAAATTGCGGCGAATGGTGAGGACTTGAGCATCATCAAAGAATTTCGGAAGTTCGTAGTGATAGCCAAAAATCAAAGCCGCCAACGCCAGGGCAAACCGGACGCGCCGCCTCAGGAAAAGGCAGGCAATCAAAACGAGGGCGGCGTCCACGGCAAGGGACGCTTTCAGATTCTCGGTGATGTCGACGCTCGCCCACTTCAGCAAATGGGAAGCGCCGACGACCAGGGCGCCGAGCGCAGCCGGAAAAACAAAGTCGCTCCAATTCAGTTTCTGTCCGGTTTCCCGCGTCTCTCTGAAAAACGCGATTGTCGCGACAATCAGCGGATACTCCACGACAGTCGCGAAAATTCCCGGCGCAATAACGGCGGTGAAAATCCCGCCCAGCGCTCCGCCCAGCGCGACCCAGAAATAAAACTCCGTAAGGTGGCGCGTGCCCGGGCGCCGTGATGCCAGAGCCGTGTGACAGAGAAGGGCGCCCGCGAACATCACCAGCATGTGGGTTCCAAGGACGTACCACAGCACGCTTACTGAAACGGCCCTGTTTGCGGCGACGAAGGGGAACAGAACGAGCAGAATGACTGGAACAATCCATGAGAGCACCAAGTGCGACGGACGGAACCTTCTCCCGAAAGCAATCATGAATGTCAGGAGATATAGAGCGAGCGGGATGACCCACAGGAAGGGCACCGATGCGAGATCCAGCAACATGTGGTTCGTCACAGCCAGCATCAAAGCGGACGGCACAAGCGCAGCCAGGAGCCAGTAGATCCGCAGGCGCCAGGGGATCGACTCGGTATCGTTGATGACCGGACTCGCCTCTGCCGCATTGCTTTCTGTTGTCTGCAATCCTCGCCAGAGAATGGCCGCCGCAGCGATCACAAGAAGCACCAATCCTGCGTATCCACCGGTCCAGAGCAGACTCTGGCGGCTCACGCCCAGCCGTGGTTCAAGGAGGACCGGATACGCGATCAACGCCAGCAGGCTGCCCGCATTACTCACGGCATAAAGAAAGTACGGATCCTTCCCGGAAATGGCGCGCGTCTTCGCCAGCCAGTTTTGAAGAAGAGGAGCCGTCGTTGAGACGATGCCGAAAGGGAGACCGACCGATTTCAACAGTTCCCATAAAAGCCACAGCACAGGATGACTCGACACAATCGCATCCGGGCGCGCAGCGAAATGAATCGGCAGAAATGCTCCCGCGGCCAGCAAAAGAACGGAATGAACGAACAGCTGAGCGCGGGCGGCGGCATATCGTTCGAGCAGGTGCGCATAACCGTAGCCGGCCAGCAGCATCAGTTGAAAAAAAAGCAGGCACGTAATCCAAACCGAGGCCGCGCCGCCGAGCAACGGGAGCATCATTTTCCCAACCATCGGCTCGCAGCAAAAAAGAAGGAAGGCGCTTAAGAAAATGGTTGGCGCGAGCAGGATGACAATATTATGGGTCCGCTGCACGACGGAGCTTTATAGCACATGACAACTTTCAAAGTCTTAATTGAGTACGACGGCACACGCTACAGCGGCTGGCAGGAACAGAAAAACGCGCGAACCGTTTTGGGGGAAGTGAACAAGGCGGCGCGTGAAGTATTGGGAGCGGGCGCCGAAATCCAGGGAGCCGGCCGAACCGATTCAGGCGTTCACGCGCTTTGTCAGGTCATGCACATCAAAGTCGCAACCCGGGGGCGCCTCGATCCCGATTTCATCAAGCGCCGCTTCAACGATTTGCTTCCGGCCGATATCGCCATTCTTAAGATCGAGCACGCGGCACGAAATTTTCATGCGCGCCACGACGCCGTCTCTCGTATCTATGTCTACCAGATCTCGAAGCGGAAGCAGGCTTTCACGAAGAAGTACGTCTGGTGGGTTAAGGACGATCTCGATGTCGAATTGATGTCTCGCGCAGCAACCATGCTGAAGGGCCGGCATGATTTTGTATGTTTCCGGGCCTCGGACAAGTCGCGGCCTGACGAATCCACGATCGTTGTTGTCGAGAATGCCGAAATCGAAACTGAAGAAGACATCATTCAGTTTCGCATCGAGGGCTCGCATTTTCTGTGGCGAATGGTAAGAAGGATCGTCGGCGCGCTCGTGAAAATCGGAAAGCATGAGTTGACCATTGAAGATTTTCGCGAACTCCTCGACGGCCGTTGTGATGCCCGTCTCGATGTCGCGGCATGGACGGCTCCGGCAGCAGGACTGTTTCTGGAGGAAATTCGGTACTAAACACCGGTGTCTTCTTTCCACAATCCGGGATTCGCCCTTATGAATTTCCGCATCAGTCGAATGCATTCCTCATCGCCCCTGACCTCCACTGAAACTCCACGCGACCGCAGCAATTCCTCCTCGCCCATGAACGTCTGATTTTCTCCCACGACGACTTTCGGAATGCCGTATAAGAGAATCGCTCCGGAACACATGGCGCACGGAGAGAGTGTCGTATAGATCGTGCATTCTCTATAAACCGACGCCGGCTGCCTTCCGGCGTTTTCGAGCGCGTCCATTTCACCGTGCAGCACAACGCTGCCGGATTGCACGCGCCGGTTGTGGCCCCGGCCGATGATCGCGCCTCGATGTACGAGGACCGAACCAATCGGAATACCTCCCTCGGCGAGCCCGCGCCTGGCTTCCTCGACAGCAATGCTCATGAACTTGTCCATATCGGCTATAGAATACCGCCGCATGAGTACGGTTCATCTTCGAAAGGCAATGGGATTCGGCGACCTCGTGATGTTTTATCTCGTCACAGCGCTGAGTCTGCGCTGGATCGCGACGGCAGCGGCGGCGGGGCCGAGTTCGATCATCATCTGGATCATCGGCTGTATCGCTTATTTTGTTCCCCTCACGTTTTGCGTTCTTGAACTCTCGTCGCGATATCCGGAAGAGGGCGGCATCTATCTCTGGAGCAAGAAGGCTTTTGGAGAATTTGCGGGATTCATGACCGGCTGGATGTACTGGACAGCGAATCTTCCTTACTATCCGGGGCTCCTCTATTTTGCGGCCGGTAACGCGCTGTTCATCGGAGGCGATCGATGGCAGCATCTGGCGAACAGCAGTTCCTATTTCATCATTTTTTCCATCATCGGCCTGGCGATCGGATTCACTCTGAATCTCATTGGACTCAACATCGGGAAGTGGCTTCACAATCTTGGAGCAATCGGTACCTGGTTGCCGGCGGTGATGCTGATCGTCATGGGCATCGCGGCGTGGTTTCGGTTTGGATCGGCGACCAGCATTAGCGCGACGGCAATTCTTCCGTCGATGAATTTGAAAAATGTTTTCTTTCTCTCCACTGTCGCATTTGCGTTTGGGGGCGTGGAAGGCGCATCGACGATGGGCTCGGAAATTCAAAATGCCCGGCGCAATATCCCGCGCGCGTTGTTGACGGCGGGCATCATCATCACCTTCATTTACGTGGCCGCGACGGCCGCGGTGCTCGTTGCGTTACCCGCCCAAGAAGTCAGCGGGCTCCAGGGTTTCATGCAGGCCATCAGCAAAGTCGGCGGGCGCATCGGGATCGGTTCGCTTGCGCCGTTTGTGGCGCTGCTTGTCACTGTTGCGAGCGTGGGCGGCGTGAGCGCCTGGTTCGCCGCTTCATCAAGGTTACCGTTCGTTGCCGGTGTGGATAAATTTCTGCCGGCCGCTTTCGGGCGAGTTCATCCCAAATGGGAGACGCCGTACGTCGCAATGGCCGTGCAAGTCGTCCTCGCCGCCATCTTCGTTTTTCTGGGACAGGCAGGAACATCAGTTCGCGGCGCATACGACTTTCTCGTGGGAATGGGCGTGGTCTCTTATTTCCTGCCGTTCTTTTACATGTTTACCGCCGTGATCCGCCTGCAGCGTGAACCCGCCGGTCCCGGTATCATGCGAGTTCCCGGCGGCAAGCCGGTTGCAATCGTTCTGTCGATACTGGGATTGCTGACGACCATCGTATCGAGTCTCCTTGCCTGCATTCCACCAGACGAAGAACCACACAAGGTTCTTGCTGTGATCAAACTGATCGGATCCAGCGCGCTGATGGTTGGAATTGGCGCTGCGATTTACTGGTGGGGGCGGCGTTCCTCGAATTCCGCTCGCAGCGCGCCTGCCAGAAGCCTGTGAAACAAATGCTCGCCCGCTTCGCGGCGCGCCGATAAACGGCCGGCAGTGTAGGAGCGCGAAGCTAGACCGCGCTGAACGGATTTGCAGATGGCCGTGTCCTCATCCTGGATGCCTTCGCTGATCGCAATGTTCGCAAGATTCCGCGCGCGCGCTTCATTCGATACATCTGTGAAATAGAAATCAAAAATGACTTCGGTCCGTTCGGTTCCAAGCGGTATGACAAGATTGGTATCCATCGCGTTGTCGTAGCGATTGATCATGAAATTCGGATAGATCCAGTAGTAGAGCGCGCGGCTTCCGGAATCCATCGGACTGGATTGGAGGCAAAAGCGGTCGGTGGTCTCAATTCTGTATTCAGCGTAGTTGAGGACGCTGTTCAGACCTTTGTGCAGATGGGGAACGTGGTAGCCACCATCCAGATAGTTGTCGACAAACACCTTCCAGTTGCATTCGAGGAAATAGCTCCGCCGCTCCATCCAAAAAAATGTGTCCAGCGAAAGCGACTCGAACTGACTCGTCAGGCCTTCGCCGGCAAACGATGCGAGGGATGGGCCGCCTGGGTCGAGTTTGACCAGTACCCATTTCTGCCAGACATCCACATCGACGGGCACAAGTCCCATCCCCGAAGGATCGAAATTCCGGACCGCCCCAAGATCGGGCGCGGCCTTGAGTTCCCCTTGCAGTGAATACGTCCATCCGTGATAGGGACATCGCAATTGATTGGCCTGTCCCGCGCATTCCGTCATGATCTCGGCGGCATGATGCCGGCAGACGTTGAAGAATCCCCGAAGCACGCCGTCATCGCCGCGGACAACAACAATCGGATGCCCTGCGATATCGCAACTGATGTAGTGACCGTTTTCCCGAACCTGCTCGGCCCTCCCCGCGATCTGCCACGTTTTTGAGAACACCGCCGTGAATTCGAGGGCCGCCACATCGGGATCGAGATACCATGGGGCGGGAATCGTCGAGGCCAGGCCAAGGGATACATCCGGATCGTAGCTTTCGATGATTTTTTTAAGACTCACGATATAGGTGTCGCCGTCTTTCGTTTTGGATTAAAAAAGGGAGTCTTGACAACGGTTGCCGGCACTCGATGCCGTACCGCTTCGACCGTCAGCTCCATCTCGACCATCGATCCCGGTTTCGTGAAATCCCGCTTGAGCGTTGCCAGCGCGATGAGTTTCTTCAAAGTGGGTGACCATGTCGTCGAGGTTGCTTTGCCGATCTGATTTCCATTCTTGTACACCGGCACCGCAACGCGCGAAGCGGTGGCCGGCATTGCCGGAGCGAGATCGAGTTCGCTGTAAATGCGTTCGATGCTCGGCCAATCGACTTCGAGTCCGGTGATTTCTCTCGAAGGTCCTGCGTGATGTTCCGCAATAAGGGCATCACGCCCGACAAATTTTTCTTTTTCAAGCTGGACGAGCCTTCCGAAGCCGAGTTCGAAAGGCGAATACTTCTGGGATTCGATCATGGCTTTCCTGCTGCTGTTGAAATCCACTTCAATCAGAAGTAATCCTGCTTCGATGCGCGCCACATCAAGTGCCAGCATTCCGGCAGGGTGAATGTCGAAAGCGCGTCCGGCTTCCATCAGCGCATCCCAGACTTTCGTGCCCTGGTGCCAGGGCATCCAGATTTCAAATCCCAGATCGCCGGTATAGCCGGTGCGTGAGATGTCGACTGGAACTTTCGCGATAGTGCCGGACGTCACATGAAAATACCGGAGGCGTTCGATAGCGGCATCATCGACAAGGTTTCGAAGCAGCTTTCCGGATGTTGGTCCCTGTAACGCGAGAGCGGCAATCTGTTCGGAAACGTCTTCGATCCGTACGTCCATTCCACTTGCGTTTTGATGCAACCATCTCAGATTGGGATCGGCGGCGGTCCAGCGAAAAGTGTTTTCATCGAGCCGTGCCACAGTCCCGTCATCGATGACCTTGCCTCTTTCATCACACCACGGCGTGTAGATGACCTGGCCGGGCAAAAGTTTTCGTACATCGCGTGTCACGATTCGATCGATCAAGCGCGCGGCATCACGCCCCGAGATCCGGTATTTGAAAAGAGGCGAAATGTCGATCAGCGCCGCGGCATTTCGTATGGCGTTGTATTCATGCTCGTGATGTGTTTCATAAACGCTGACGGTGTAATAACCGGACCACTCGCGATAATTCAAGCTTTCGCAAAGCGCCAACGTTCTTTCGTGGAATGCGGTACCGATGGGCATGATGAACCGTATATTAGAACGCTATTTATTCCTGTTCTCAAAGAGAACGTCGCGTTAACGCGCCGCGATCATCAGGGCCCTTGCGGTCTGCCCCCCAGAGCAAGTGTCATAGATCAGCCGCGACTTCCTTGACTGTTTTCTGCAATCCACCAAATATTTTGTCCCGGACTATCGTTGGAAAATGTGCTGGAATCTTTCGGGCTACTGTTTCGAGGACTCGCGGTGTTTGTGTGACGATCTCACGGAGCAGCGACGTTGCACTGCCAAGGCCTGCGGCCCGAGCAACCACGTCCCAGTGGCGGGCCTTAATCTCATTGAGCTTCCAATGTGCATTTTTGGTCCGGACGGCCATTGCAAGTCTGGCCTTGTGCACATCGAGTTTGTTCGCGCCACGTCCGATGATCGGCCATGCTGATAAGACATCGTAAAAGGGTGTGAGCCGATAACTGCCGCCTCGCTCATGACGAATGGAATAATTCCTGGCGTGACCATCGACAGCCGCGAGCATCCAAAAAACCATCTGAGCTTTCACGAATGCTTCTTTATCCCCGGCTGCTCTTGAACTGCCGTCGAGCACGCGGAGAATTTCGCGCATTCCGGGTCCACCCTCAGATTCATATTTTTTCGTGCCGGCCAGCCCCAGGGCCTGACAAAAGTCTTCCTGCGGCAATCTTGCTATCCATCCGCCGGCCTGATGCGCGCGATCGAAGCGTTCGACGGCGAGCACCTTGCGATTTCCGAATTTGATGACCTTGCAAGACGCGGTGTCCAAGCCGAAAGCTTGCATCAGATGGGAGCAAAGCCACTCGTTTTCCACGGAGTCTCCCATATCCATTTGGAGGTGGCCAATGAGACCCAGGGGCAGCTTGAAAATGTGCGTCGTCGGAGTAGCGCCCAGGGGACGGCACCATTTGCCGCGATGATACAAAAACGCTGTCTTTTCCTGAGCGCCGGCCAGTGAGATGCGGAAGTCTTCTGTTTCTTCCCATCCTAGCGCTCGACCACCGGAAAGACTCGCGGCGATTGCTCGCTCAACCTGTGTGTCGGTCATTGGCTCGCCTTCAATACGATTGAATCCGACTGGCTCTCGGCCCTCCGGGAGGAGCTGTATTGCGCCAACGCAATCCCGGCCTATGGCCGCGAGCAGGTCGAATGCTTCTGTGGAGCGGGTTGCGAACTTCGAGCGGATTCGTGATCGTATAGCGTCGCTATCCGGGAGAAGATTGTCGAAAAAGTTGGCGACAATGGCGCCGCGATGCGGCACGTTCGCTGGAGTAAAAGGAAGTGAGAGCGAGAGTGCTCGTCCAACCGGCGAATTCATCCAGGCGGGATCGTATTGAAGGAGATGTGTTCCACGGGTCTGTGTCCATACACCGGCTTGCACGCCGTTCATCCAGATGACCAAAGACGATTGCGGCATGAGCGCTCTCCTACCAGTTGTTTTGTGTCGATGTTGCTTTGCGCTGACGCCGTTTTTCTGTCGTACCGGCCGTGGCGGGTCCAGCGTCGGGCACCTCGATGACTACGCGGCTCCCCAGGGCATTAACTAATCTGGCGATTTGATCAAAGCTCGTTAGTCCGGGAGCGTTTTCGATGCGGGCCACGCGCTTCTGATTTACACCAAGCAGCCGCCCGGCTTCCGCCTGGTTGAGTTTTCGTAATTGCCGAAGCGCGCGCAGAACGGCACGCAACTGGATTGATGTATTTACCGGATAATTCATAAATACACGTTACTACTTTAGAATAGTAATGTAAATATACTATTTATAGATGGTATACGGCACTTACTACTTATGAATAGTAAACGTGGGCCGCGCCCTGAACTGCGCGGATACCGGTTACTCGTATCGCAGGCACTCGACGGGATCCAGCCGGGACGCTTTTTTCGCAGGCCAGACTCCAAAAAGAAGACCCACCATGACGGAAACCGTAAGACCCGCGGCAACAGCCCAGATTGGAATGGTGGCGGGCAGGGATGGAACGAAGAACATGATGACCTGGCTGGCTCCGATGGCCAGCAGAACACCGACGAATCCACCAAGGAACGTCAGCGTCATCGCTTCGCACAGGAATTGTGTCGTAATGTCGCGCGCGCGCGCCCCCATCGCTTTGCGGACGCCGATTTCCGGCGTTCGCTCGGTGACGGAGACGAGCATGATGTTCATGACGCCGATGCCGCCGACAAGCAGGCCGACGCTCGACATGGCAATCGCAATGATTCCGGCAAGTCTCGTAATGCTGTCGAATTCTGAAATGAAGCGGTCCGCGGTTGTGAGATCGAAGTTATCCGGTTCGTTGAATTTGACGCCGCGCTGCCGGCGCAGCACGCCTTCAACCTGATCCAGCGCTTCGTGAATCTGGCCGGATTTGGATTGAATGATCAACATCATCCAGTGACGGCCGGGCGAGATCTGCCGCATCGTTCGAAACGGGATAAACACGGCGTTGTCTTCATCGTTCTCTCCGAGAAAGCTGTTCTTTCGCTTCTGCAATACGCCCACGACTTCGAAGGTGTGGCCCCCCATTTTGACCTCGGAACCGATGGCGCTGGCGTGACTGAGGAACAATGCGTCGGCGATGCTGACGCCGATGACCATGGTGTTGCGGCGATGCTGATCGTCGTACTCGCTGATGAATCGGCCGTCGCTGACGGCTACGTTCGTCGTCTGAGCATGATTGGCGGATACGCCCTGCAGATCGGTTCGCTTGTAACTCCGGCCCTGATAAGTAATCCCCGAACTGAAACTCCAGTCCGGAAACTCGACGAGTGCGACGTCCTGAACGCTTGTGGTGTGTCCCAGAATGGCCGTTGCGTCTTCTTCGCTCAGCGGCTTCCGGCTCCATTCCTGGCGATTCTGATTCGGGCCGAATCCGGACGAGAGGTGAAAGGCATAAATATTATCCGTTCCGTATTCTTCAATCAGCTTTACAAGGTTGTTCCGAAGGCCGGTGAGAATCGATGCGATGGCAATAACCGTCGACACGCCGATGACGATGCCGAGAACGGTCAACGCGCTCCGGAATTTGTGAGAACGGATGCTGTCGAGAGCCATTGAAACAATTTCGTTGCGCGGTACCCGGCCGATGTCCATTCGCATTCCTCAGCTTGTTTTTGTCAGGGCCACGATGGGATCGAGTCGCGATGCCCGAAACGCGGGATAAATTCCAGCAATGATTCCCACTCCGCCTGAAACGATGAGCGCGAGCAGGATGTACGCAATGGTGATCGTCATCGGTATCGGCGTTGCGGCGCGAACCACCCATG